>JBLNEW010000001.1:0-17119 GCA_050263095.1 Deltaproteobacteria bacterium
CGGTTCAGGCCGGGCCTGATTCTCGTCTCCGCGGGCTTCGACGGCCACGGGGACGACCCGATAGCCGACATCGAACTTACCGAACGCTCATACGCGCACATGACCAGGGGGATCTGCGAAGCGGCCGACCGGCATTGCGGGGGGAAGGTGGTCTCGGTGCTCGAGGGAGGATACCATCGTCCGGCCTTCGCATCCTCCGCCATCGCCCACCTTCGCGCCCTCCAGGGAAGGAGCTGACGATGTTCGTCGGGAAAAGGATGACGAAAAAAGTGATCGCGGCCGCGCCGGAGGATACGCTCGAGAGGGCGGCCGATCTCCTGGCGGAAAACCGGATCCACCGGCTTCCGGTCGTCCGGGAAGGCAAGCTTGTCGGGATAATATCCGACTCGGATATACGGAACGCCGCATTGCGGGATTCCTCCGGGAAAGCCGCCGGAGTCAGCGGAAGATCGGTGGGGGAAATCATGACCCGGGAGGTCATAACGGTCACACCTTGGGACACGGTCGAGGATGCCCTCCTGGTGCTTCAGAAGAAACGGCTCGGTGCCCTTCCGGTCGTCGAAGGGAACCGCGTCGTAGGGGTCATAACCAAGGCGGACATCCTGGCGGCCCTCGTGGAGACGCTGGACATAGAGGGGATCGGCGCCAGGATCGAGGTCCTCCTACCCCGGGATTCCGCATCCGTGCGGAAGCTTGTCGGCCTGATCGACGATCGGGGGATCGATGTCCGAAGCCTTGTTCTTGCGCCTCACCGCGACCGGTTCGCGGCGTTCCTGCGCGTCGTCACGATCGATGCGCCGGCCGTCAAGGCGGCCCTGCGCGACGCGGGATTCACGGTGGCGGAACTCGAGGATTTCCTCGACTGACGCCGCTCATTGCCTGCGCTCATCGAGTCGCGTTAAACGTATAGTATCCGTTCTTCCCGACTGCTGCGGACGGCAAGCATCAGGGTCAGGTAGTCGCGCAGATGCCGTGTGAGCAGGAAGTTCTCCCGGACGAACTCCCGCCCGATATTGCCCATTTCCTTGGCCCGTTCGCTGTGATGCAGCAGATAGCGGATGCGGTGGGCGGCCCCCTCGGGAGTGTTCACGAGGAACCCGGTGTGGTGGTTGACCACCTGGAGGCGGATCCCCCCCACGTCGCCGCCGATCACGGGCTTCCCCTTCCACATCCCCTCGGTGACCGTGAGGCCGAACCCTTCGCGGGTGGATTTCTGCAGGACTATGTCGGCCATCCGCTGGAGGGCGTTGATCGTCTTGTGCGCTCCCGATGGCAGGAGCAGGACGTGGATGTCGGGGGCCCCCTCCGCCGCCTCCATCACGTCATCCAGGACCGCCTTCCCTTCCGGGTCGTCGGTCGCCCCGCCTCCGGCCAGGACCAGCTGCACGGGGATCACCTTGCGGACCAGCCGGCACGCCTGGATCACCCCGATCGGGTCCTTGAAACGGTCGAACCGCGAGACCTGGACGAGCAGCGGCCGTTCCGGGTCGATCCCGAATTCCGAGCGCGCGCTCTCGATCTCCCCGGGGGCAAGCTCCCGGTTTTTCTCGCTCAGCGGGTCGATGCTCGGGGGGACCAGGAACTGCGGGTGCGGCAGGTGCTGGGCGAATTCCGCCATCGAGAAGATGCTCGCGTCGTACCGGTCTACGATCGTGCGCAGGACCTTCCAGACCGGGCGGAACGGACGGCTGATGTCGATATGGGCGCGCCAGATCCACTTGCCCTTGCGGCCAGGGCAGAGCTTCAGCAGATGCGCCGGCTGGGGATCGTGGATGATGACGATGTCCGCCTCCTCCAGCATGGGCCGAAGCCGCTCCGCGTTCTTTTCGTTTTCGTCCTGGTATATCCTCCAGTCCTTTTTCGCCAGGTCGACGGGCTTGCCCTGGAGGCCGTTGTGGATGTCCTTGGTGATCTCGAAGAACCGGGGGGCGCCGTGGATCACCTCCCAGGAAGCGTCCACCCCCACGTCCCGCATGAGGGGGACCATCCACTCGAGGATTTCGGCGACGCCGCCGCCTTCCCTGGTGGAGTTCACGTGGACTACGCGAAGGCCGGAAAGCTTCTCACCCAGCCGCCGCAGCTGGGTCACGGCGGAGGAGCCGGCGACCGCCTCGTAGGCGGCGAGCAGCGGGTTCATGGCTCTCCTCCCGTCTGCACAAGCGATTCCACGAGCTCCTTGCGCAGGTGGGCAAGGCTGTGGAATTGGACGTCTATCGATCCCAGCGAGCGAAGGTACGGCGCGTAGTCCTCCCCCTTCTCCAGGAGCCAGGCGGAAAAATCGTCCTTGCCCAACGGGGGGCGGCGCAGCGCCTCAAGGAAGTGGAAGTAAATGCTGCCGTTGGTCATCCTCCGGATTGCGGAGGCCAGCTCCCGGGGATGCTCGATGCGCTCGCCGGTATCGAAGACGACGGTCGTGGCCTGCTTGAAGAGGAACTCATCGCCGTGCCGGACCCAGGGGACCATGGAGAGCTCCCCGAGCCGGTCGTCGATGATGTCCAGCGTGGCCGCCCGCAGTTCCTCCATGCCGCCTTCCGCGTACGGGTCCAGGACGCCGAGCCGCTCCGCGAGCACGCGGTCGCCCAGGTAGAGCTTCGACCAGACCGCGAAGTCGTTCCGGTAGTCGGGATCGTCGAACGTAGGGCGCAGCGTGGTTTCGCAGAAGTGGTGGTACAGGACGTCCACGCCGCAGGCCGCGATCCGGTCCCGAAGCTCCCGCAGGTTCATCGCGGGGGCGACCCCGCTCATCCGGATGAGCAGTGCGCAGTCCTTCACCTCGAATGGGGCCATCTAGCCTTCCGACCTCCCTTCCGACGCCGGCACCGCCCGCCGGCCAAGGCAGGCCATCGCCCGCACGGCGTGCGCAAGGCTTGCCGGTCCGTCCACGTGGCGGACGCCCGTCATGCGTATCCCGTTTCCCACTGCGACCGCCTTTCCCTTCATAGCGATCACCCACCGCATCGCCGCGGCGTCGTTTTCGTCGTCGCCTGCATAGAAGATGCGTCCCCCGGATGGGGAGAATCGGAGGAATCCGCAAAGTTTGCGGACGCCGAAGGACTTGTCCGCGGAAGGGAGAAGCTGCACCTCCGCCGCCGCAGGGCCCGAAAAAACCCGGATTACCGAAAGGCGCTCCAGCTCCAGCACAAGGGAGTGCACCGCGCCCAGCCCCTCGGGCGGGACCCGGCGGAAATGCACCGCCAGGGACCACCGCTTGTCTTCGATCTCCACGCCCGGCACCGATGATATCTTCGACAGCAGGGGAAGAACCGCCCCGCGCGCCTTGTCCCTCCTCGCTTCCGCCGCTTCCCCCGGCCCGATCCGGTGGCCCGCCGGGAAGCGCCATTCCAGGCCGCTGCCCCCGCCCAGAAAAAGGTTTCGGACCGGGATCCGCCCGGCAAGGTCTTCGATGGAGCGGCTCGACAGGACGGCCACCCGGCTTCCGGGATCCCCCGCGAGCGCTTTGAGCAGTGCGCGGGATGCCGGGTGCAACTGCGCGGCGTTCCGGTCCGGAACCAGGGGGGAGAGGGTCCCGTCGAAGTCGAAGACCCACAGCCGCGCAGATCCCCCGGCGCGGCTCAATGGATAGTCTCGCGCAGCTTGCCGCGCTTGCGCATTCCGGCGGCGTCCAGAAGCATGCGCCCCGCCCATCTATAGACGTTGAATTCGCGGATCAGGCCGCGCATGATCCGCATGCGGTCGCGCTGCTCCGCAATCGGCATGGTGAGCGCCAGGTGCAGCGCGGCGGCGCACTGGTCGATGTTGTAAGGATTCACTATCAGCGCCTCGGGCAGCTCCCGGGAGGCGCCCGTGAACTGGCTCAAGACCAGCACGCCCCGATCGTCGTCGCGCGACGCCAGGAACTCCTTGGCTACCAGGTTCATGCCGTCGTGGAGGCTGCTCACGTAGCACACGTCCGCCGCGCGGTAATGCTCGTAGACGTCCGGCGGCTCGTGGTGCTCCACCTTCAGCAGGATGGGAGGCGGACCTCCGAAGGCGAAGCGGCCGTTGATCTTGTCGGCCAGCGCGCGGACGCGCGCCTCGAACTCCTGGTATTCCCCGATCTTGGAGCGGCTGGGCGCCGCGATCTGGATGAAGCTGAACCTGCCGATCCAGCGCGGCTCCATCTCCAGCAGGCGTTCGACCGCGAGAAACCGCTCGACTATCCCCTTGGTGTAGTCGAGGCGGTCCACGCCGATGCCCACGAAATGTTCCGGCGGCAGGTCGTTTCGGCGTCGCACCTCGGCGCGGCACTCGGGGACCGGCGTGCGGGTCAGGGCCTCGCCGGGCGGCCATTCGATAGAAATCGGATAGCGCTTGACGGCCGTCGTCTTGCCGCCGTAAGTCACCTCGAGCGTCTCCCGGTCGACGCGCGCCTCCAGCGTCCTGTCCACGGTATCGAGGAAGTTGTTGCAGTGGAACCGGGTGTGGAAGCCCAGGATGCTGCTCCCCAGGAGGCCGGTGAGCAGTTCCTCGCGCCATGGGCAGATCGCGAACGCTTCCGGATTAGGCCAGGGAATGTGCCAGAATGTGATGATGGTGGCGTCGGGCAGCGTCTCCCGGATCATGCGAGGCAGCAGGGCGAAGTGGTAGTCCTGCACCAGGACGATGGGATCCGGGGTCTTGGCCTCCTCGGCGACGGCGCGGGCGAATTTGCTGTTCGCCTCGATGTACTGCTTCCGGTCGTCGGCCCGGAATGTCGGGCGGACGTGGGCGATGTGGCACAGGGGCCACAACCCCTCGTTGGCGAAGCCGTAGTAGTAGCCCGCCTCCTCCTCTTCCGTAAGCCAGACGCGGCGGAGGCTGTAGGCGGGCTTCCCGGGGGGAACGGCGACCCGGTCGTGTTCGTCCACCGCTTCGCGGTCGGCGGTTCCGCTTCCGTGGGCGATCCACGTCCCCGAACAGGCGCGCACGATCGGCTCAAGGGCGGTGACCAGCCCGCTCGCCGGCCGGGACACCTCGACGCGGCCGCCGCGGCGCATGTGCAGATACGGCTCGCGGTTGGAGACGACCAGGATGTCCTCCCCGCGCAGGTCGTTGCGCAGGATGGCGCGCAACGCCTCGGGCGACCAGGTGACCTGGCTCTCGTCGCGTGCACGGTACTCGGACTCCATGTCCCGAATGAGCGTGCGCAGGTCCCCTTCGATGGGTCGCAGCTCGGGCGCCGTGGATGGGGCTTCCGCCGCGGGCAGGCGCAACAGCCCCTCGCCCCGCAGCAGGGCGCGGACCCCCTTGACCCAGCCGCGCAAGCTCAGCTGCGCGATCACCACCGTGATGAGCGATACGATCGCGCCCAGGCCGATGAACAGGTAGAACACGTACCGCTTCGTTTCCTCGCTGCGGCGAAGCACGAAGCTCATGTCGTGCACCAGCACGAGGCTGCCCAGCCGTACGCCCTCCGCCTCCACCCCGACGACGGAAACGTGCAGCGGCCCCTTTTCGATCTGAAGGAGATGACGCGAAGAATCCGCGAACCTGTCAAGGTCCTTGCAGCCGATCTCGTCGGGAAAAGTCGCGGTCGCGATCGGCGCGCCGCCCGAAGCCCCGCAGAACCCGAGCGCATAGATACGCTCATCCTGACTGATCTTGTTGAACAGATTGAGCGTCCGGGCCTCCGAGCCGCTGCTCAACGTGTCCTGGATCGAATCATTTATGGCGGTTGCGATCAGGCTCGATCTCATGTCCAGGTCGCGCACGAACCACCGCAACGTCAGCCGGTCGACCAGCGGCACGACCGCATATGCGATGGCGGCCAAGGCCAGGAGCAAGGGGATGATGAATCGCAAGTACAAACGCATGGCCGCCTCCCTTCCTGTCGTCAGGTGCCATGCACTGCGTCCTGACTTCCGGGATCGCCCCTTCGACGGGGTATCCGGCGCCGGGCTACGGTTTCCGGGCCCCCTTCTTGGGACCGTCGCCGCTCCCGGGAAGGTTCGCCTCCGGGGAAAAAAGGAGACGCGGGGGGATCCTCTTGGCTTCCAGTATCCCCACCAACAGCTTAAGCCCTTCAGATACAACGCGCAAATCCCCCAGGTCCTCGGCACCGACATCAAGTCGCTGGACGAAGTGGTGCAGCCGCGTCGAATGCTTGTATTATTGGAGATGCGGCGGGAGAACCCTGCCGCAATCCCACGCCTTTTCAAACGTGAGGCGGATGAAAAAGTGAAGCGGCGCTCCCAAGTGCTTTTTGCCATCCTGATGGTGCTGCCCGCCGCGGCGTTCGCCGCGGGCGAAGATCCTTCGGTGCCTCTCCTTCTTTATCTGGTCCTGATCCTTCTGTCCGCCAAGTTGATGGGACACATCGGGGTCCTGCTGGGCCAGCCTGCCGTGCTTGGGGAGATTTGCGCCGGGATCCTGCTCGGGAATCTCGGCCTGCTGGGCCTCCAGGGATTCGATGGGATCGCCTCGGATCCCTATGTCGACATCCTGGCGCGTATCGGGGTGGTGGTTCTCCTCTTCGAGGTCGGGCTTGAGTCTACCGTTCGGGACATCCTGGGCGTGGGGCTCTCCTCCCTTCTCGTGGCGGTCCTGGGTGTAGCGGCTCCTTTCGGGCTTGGATGGCTGGTCGGCGCATGGCTGCTTCCCGATGCCTCCCCCTACGCCCACGCCTTTCTGGGCGCGACACTGTGCGCGACGAGCGTCGGGATAACCGCGCGCGTGCTGCAGGACATCGGAAAATCGCAGGGGAAGGAGGCGCGGATCATCCTTGGGGCCGCGGTGATCGACGACGTCCTCGGCCTCATAATACTTGCCTCCGTCTCCGGGATCATACTGGCGGCGGAAGGGGGGAAGCCTTTGGGGCTATGGCCGCAGGCGGTAATCGCCCTGAAAGCAGGGGGTTTCCTGGCCGGCTCGCTCCTGCTTGGGGCCCTCCTGACGCCGAAGATCTTTTCCGCGGCGGCAAAGCTGCGCGGGCCCGGGGTACTTGTCGGCGTCTCGCTGGCCTTCTGTTTCCTCCTTGCCTTCCTGGCGGGAGAGGCCGGGCTGGCTCCCATCGTCGGGGCGTTCGCCGCCGGACTGATCCTGGAGCCGGTCCACTTCCAGTCATTCGGGGAGCGGAACATCCACCAGCTGGAGGATACCGTAAGGCCATTGTCGGAATTCCTGGCGCCCGTTTTCTTCGTCCAGATGGGTGCCAAGGTGGACCTTCGGGTGTTCTCCTCCGTGGACACGCTTTGGCTCGCATTCGCGCTGACGGCCGCCGCGATCGTCGGAAAGCAGGTCTGCTCGCTGGGAGTCCTTGAGAAGGGAGTCAACAGGTGGGCCGTCGGGTTCGGCATGATCCCCCGCGGAGAGGTGGGGCTGATCTTCGCGAGCATCGGGGCGGCGCTCGTTCTCGGCGGGGAGCGGATCATCGACGCCACGACCTATTCGGCGGTCATCATCATGGTCCTGCTTACAACCCTCTGCACTCCTCCTCTTCTGAAATGGTCCCTTAATCCACGGAAGCGCTCCGAAGCAGCGGACTGACGGTCAACAGGCCGCACCGGGCGCGAACCCGGCCCTGACCGCGAATCATCGAAAACGACGGGGCAGCCGGGACTTGTTTTCCTTGTCGGCGCGGCACGGTGGAAGGGATGAAGCCGGTTCCGGGAAGAACGCGGATGGTGGAAAGGTACGGAGAGATCCGGGAGGAAGCGCGGACGCTGGCCGTACGCGGGGTTGAGTACCGCTTCAAGGAGATCCTGGCCCGCTGGATGATGGACGTGCCCGAGATATGGACACTCGACGGCGGGGAATTGGGGGAAGACAGGTACTGGATAAGGTTCCTCGATGCGGATGACCGTTACGTAGTCGTCTTCGAATTCGACGGCGGCTTCGACATCCTGGCGGAAATGCGCGTGGACAGCATGGCCTGGGAGGGAGAGAGCTTTTTCACTTCGCGCACGAGGTGATCGCGCACTATGCCGATGCGGTTGCGCGAGGCAAGCGGGCGCGCCATCCCGATGCCCGTTTTATGATATCTTTCCCCCATGAACGGTTCCCTGTTCATCCGGCTTATCGCACTTTTTTCCGGATTGGCCGCGCTTTGCGGCTCCCAGCCCGGTCTCGCGGCCGGCACCTCCTCGCAACAGGCGATCCGGGTCGGGATCCTCGCGCCGCTGTCCGGGCCGTTCGCCTCGGGCGGCTCCTCGTTCCTTCAGGCCGCCACCCTCGCCGTGGAACGTGCCAACGCCGGCGGGGGCGTCCTGGGACGGCGCGTGGAGCTGGTTGTTGCCGATACGCAGGGGCGCGTCGACGTTTCCAAATCCGAGGCGCTGCGCCTGATCTCGCGGGAGAGGGTCTTCGCCATCGTCGGCGCCTACCTGTCCGAGGAGACCGTCGGCGCGATCGAAGCGGCCGTGACAGCGCGCAAGCTCCTCGTCGTGCCCGTGGCCGCCACCGCCGAGATCACCGACGGAGTCAAGAAAGACTATCCCCGCCACCGGTACGTATTCCGGGTCAGCTACTCGATCCCGCAATGGGCCGCGATGATGTCGGAGTTCCTGGTACAGCGGCGTGTCCGGACCTATGCATTCGTGGGGGCGTCCATACGCTGGAACCGGGAGCTGGCCGATGCGCTCAAAAAGACCCTTGCCTCGAAAGGGATCGCACCCGTTTACGAGGCCTTCTACAGCTCCCGCAACCCGGCGTTCGAGCCGGTCGCCGTATCGGCGGCGGCCGCCGCGCCGGACATCCTGGTCCTCGGCGACCCGGGGAAAAATTCGGTCGTGTTCGTCAAGCGGTTCAGGGAGGGGGGCAGCGGGATCCCGATACTTTCGGTAGGCGGGGCGCTGGGGGATGCTCGAGTGGCGGAAACGCTCCCGCTCTCCTACCCGCTGTACGTCCAGGCGGCTGCGTGGAAGGGGTCGTCGGAAGCGGCCACCGCCTATTTCGAGGCATTCGAAAAACGCTACGGTTATGCACCCGTAGGCTACAGCGATACGCTGCCGTATGACGCGGTGACCGTGCTCCTCTCCGCGATCCGGGCGTCGGGCAGGCTCGAGACGGACGCCGTCCTCTCCGCCATGGAGAAGGGGGGATTCCCGGGAGTGGCGGGGACCTACAGGTTCGACGCGTCGCACCAGGCGGACTGGGGAACCGCCCCGGGCCACCTCCACGGAACCGTCATACAGTGGGAGAAGGAAGGCGCAAGGATCGTCTTTCCCCTGCGCTGATCCGGCGGAAAGCGGCATGACTCCCCTCGCCCAGATCATAGTCGACGGCATTTTCACCGGCGCTTCATACGCCCTGATGGCGGCGGGACTGGCGCTGATCCTGGGCGTCGTCAAGGTGGTCAACCTCTCCCACGGCGCGTTCTTCACGCTTGGAGCCTACGTGGCGTATCTCCTCGAAGCGAGGGGGGTGGAGAACTTCGCCGCCGCCGTTCTCCTTGCCGCCGTCATCGCGTTCGCTTTCGGAGTGTTCCTTGGGAAGAGCTTCATCAATCCGGTTCGCTCGCACCCGTTCTCGGTCGCCGTCGGGTCCCTGGGATTCGCCATACTCTTCGAGCAGATAGCGCAGATGTTGTGGGGGCCCCACCCGCTTTCGATAGACCTGGGAACGCCGTGGGCGACCGTCAACGGCGTAACGTTCCGCCGGTGGGGGGTGATCTCTTTCCTTCTCTCCCTTGGGCTTACGGGCGGGCTCTCCCTTCTCCTTTCGGGGCCGTGGGGGCTCCCTCTGAAGCTCATCGCCGAGGACGAGGAGATCGCCGGATCCGTCGGCATGGACGTCGAGAAGATCCGCTACCTAACATTCGGCGCCGCATCCGCGGTGGCGGCGGTAGCCGGCGCTCTCCTCGCCCCTGCCGCGGCGATCGCCCCGACCATGGGACGAGTCCCCCTCATCCTGTCGCTGATCGTGGTCATAGCCTCCGGCATGGAGAACGTGTGGAACATCTTCTTCCTGGCGGTCGGGCTTGGTCTCGTCTCGAACTTGAGCGCCTACCTCCTTGCCCCGAGCTGGTCGTACATCCTTTTGCTGGCCGTCATCTGCCTGCTCCTCGTCATGCGTCACTCGGGGCTGGCCGTGGCGGCTCCGGGGCGCGACTATTGAGCGGGGGGCGCGCAACTGCAAGGAAGGCAAAGGGGGCCTCCCCGTACGCGAAAATGACGGGGGTGCTGGCCGCGGGGGCCGGAGTCCTTCTCCTGCTTCCACTGGCGGGGCTCGACGCGTTCCTTCTGAACGTTTTGACGCTGGGATTTTTCGTGGCGGTATTCGCCGGGTCGTGGGACATCGTGGGGGGGATGGCGGGACAGATCTCGCTCGGCCACGCCCTCTTCTTCGGCGCCGCCACGTACGCCTGCGCGCTTCTGACTAGCCTGGCGGGATGGCCGTTCCCGCTGGCGGCCGTTGCCGCAGTTCTTCTCGCCGCGGCGGCCGGCGCGGCCGTGGGCGCTCTCGCCGCTCCGTTGAAAGGACCATTCGTCGCCCTGCTCACCCTGGCGCTGGGAGAGGCCGCTCATGAATTTTTCCTCGGCCAGACGTTCTTCAGCCCCAGGGGGGCCTACTCCTGGGGTGGAGAGGGAGGGATTCCCGTGCTCCTCGGCGGACCGCCGCCGTCCCCATGGGCTGCCTACTACGCAGCGCTCGGATTCCTCGTATTGTCCACCTGGCTCATGCTTTTGATCGCGCGATCCCAGGAGGGGCTTTTCTGGACCGCGCTTTCCGGAAGCGAGCTGTCCGCGAGCGCTTCCGGCGTAGACATCCCCAGGCACAAGCGCCGAGCGTTCACGATCGCGGCCGCACTGGCCGGGGCCGCCGGCGTCGGCTTCGCCGCCTGCGTGGGCCGAGCCACGGCCGACGATTTCTCGCTCGAGCTTTCGTTTCAGGCTGCAACCTTCGCCGCGGTCGGCGGGAGAGGGACGATCGTGGGGCCCGTACTTTCCGCCCTTGCGCTGCACTCCCTCCTGCAGGGAACGGGAATCCCTCCGGCCGGCAGGGTGCTCCTTTACGCGCTGGTGCTTCTGGTGACGCTTCGATTTTTCCCCCGCGGATTGGCGGGGACGCTGCGAGAGCGGGCGCGCAACCGCAGGATGGCGGCGCAGGGAAAGGGGGAAAGCCGTTGAGCGATCTGCTCCTGGCGGAAGGAATCACGAAATCTTTCGGCACAAACCGGGTCCTGCGCGGAGTCACTCTGGCGGTAGGCCGCGGGGAGGTGGTCGGCCTGTTCGGCCCGAACGGCTCCGGAAAGACGACGCTTGCGAACATAATCTCCGGGCTGGTCCCGCCTGACCGGGGAAGGGTATTGTTCGAGGGAAAGGACGTCACGCGTCTCTCGATGGACGCGCGGTTCCGGGTCGGGATCTCACGGACGTTCCAGATACCCGACCCTTATCCATCCCTGACGGTCCTCGAGTCGGTCCGCGTCGCCCTGGTATGCGGTCGGGCGGTACGCCGGGCAGGAGGGGAAGGGAGGGAGGGGCTGGAAGACGAGCTGGAGTCCCTCCTCGTCCGTACCGGGCTCTTCGCGCAGAGGTTCTGGCCCGCCGCGAAGCTGTCGCAAGGCTGCCTGCGGCGCCTGGAATTCGCGCGGGCGATCTCTTGCCGGCCCCGGCTCATCCTGCTGGACGAAGTTTTTTCGGCGCTCTCGGCGAAGGACGAGGGGGAGCTGGTCGCCCTCATGCGGTCTCTGCACCACGACGAGGATATCTCTTTCCTGCTCATATCCCACAACCCGTTGATCCTCGAGGAGCTTTGCGACCGGGTGGTGGCGATAGAGGACGGGCGGGTATTTTGGGAGGGAAAGCCGGGGGACCTGGCGAAGTACGTGCCTGCGGCGAATCATGCGCACGCGCATGAAAGCGGGATGCAAGATGGCTGACAATTACGAAAGAGCGGCGGCATGGACCTGAAGGTCAGACAACTGTCGGTCCGGTTCGGCCAGGTTCGGGCGCTCAACTCCGTCACGCTCACGGTCCGCAAGGGGGAGATAGTCGCCGTTTTCGGGGCGAACGGCTCCGGAAAAACCACTTTTCTCAAGACGATCGCGGGGCTTGTCCCAGTTTCGGAGGGCAGGATTACATACCACGGGGAGGATATCACCCATCTCCCGGCGCACGAGCGTGTCGCACGGGGCGTGCACTACGTATCCGACAGGGCGCGCGTGGCGTTGCGGATGACGATACGGGAAAACCTTGACGTGGGAGGATATCTCCGGACCGCGGCCCAGCGAGAGTTCTCCAGGGAGAAGGTTTACGATCTTTTTCCCGTCCTTCGCGAGAAAGAGCGCGAGCTTGCCGGCATCTTATCGGGTGGAGAGCGCCAGATGCTGGTAATCGGTCGCGCGCTGATGGGGAATCCGTCGCTCCTCCTGTTCGACGAGCCGTTCCTTGGGCTCTCGCTTGAGGTGCGGGACCGGATCCTCGCGGTCATCGAGGGAACGCTCAAGGGAAATGCCACGATCCTGCTGGCCGAGCACGACCTTGGAGCGGCCCGCCGCGTGCTCGACAGGTACTGCATATTCCTCAACGGGGAACTGATCCGGCAGGCAAAGGCAAGCGACCTGACCGACGAGGAGAAGCTGCGCGCGGTGTTCCGGAGGTTCTACCATCCTGGCGGCGGGAAAGGGACGTCCGTCGCCGAGGGGGAAACACCGGGAACCGGAATGGATACGAAAAAGGAGAGGCCATGAGCGGGGCAAGACAGAGGAAGCACGGAAACGGCGGCCGCGAGCAGATCACCGTCTCGCTGCCCGCGGAAATGGTGGAATCCCTGCGGGAGTTCTGCAGGGACAAGCGGGTTACCCCCGAACTGGTCGTGGAGCGTGCCCTTGCGGAATATTTCCGCGAAGGCGACATGAGCCATTAAAAAAAAACAGGGAGTCGGCCTACAGCGCCATCCGGGATTCCGAGATGAGTCCCGCGGTTTTCTCCCGTCTTTCCGCATCGCGGGCGGAGACGATTCGGGCCATCCGCTCCTTCCACGGCTCCAGGCGGAACGAAGCGCGGGCCCCCACGTAAGCGTCTATCAGCTCCCGGTAGAAACGGACCATCTCTCCGACAAGCGGGACCGAGTACTCGCGCCCCTGTATTTTTATCGTGTCCACCCCAAGATCGATGAGGGACGGTATGTCGTCGACCAGAAAATACGCCTCGTTCGGCAGGACCACGCCGAGCGCTTCCGCCTCACCATCCTGCCCGATCTGGTCCCATTCGGCCATGCAGACCCGGTAGCACAGGCCGCCGCGGTTGGGACTGCCGAGGAAGTGGTTCTTCCCCTCCGAGTCGATCTTCCACTCCTGGCGCGTGTAGCTGCTCATCGTGCAGCGTCCAAGCAGGGTGTAGCAGGTGGTGGCGTGGACGAGCACCTCGAGGCCGACCCCCGCCTCTTCCTTGATCCTGCGCATTTCCTGCCTGTCCATCCGGCATTCGGCGACTATCTGGGTGGCGCCGGCCTCCTTGTAGAACCGCGCATCCTGCGCGTTGACGATGGTGCACCCGACGCTTGCATGGATCTGAACTCCGGGGAACCGGTCACGCAGGGCGGCCATCGCCCCGACGTCGGTGAGGATGAAATCGCGAATCCCGGCCGCATGGAATTTTTCCGCCTTGGCCAGCAAAAGGGGGATTTCGCTGGATGCCGGCAACGTGTTGAACGCCACCCGCAGAACTTTCCCGCCGGACAGTGCGTAGGATGCCGACGCGATTATCTGGTCGTCGTCCATCTCGTACTGCGCGCGCCGGCGGCTCCAGCCCTTTGCCCCCACGTACACCGCGTCCGCCCCGTTGTCCAGGACAGCCCGGACCATCTCGGGCGTCCCGCCGGATGCCAGAAGCTCAGCCATCCAACCAATCCTCCCCTGCGCCGAAAATATGGGAAGGGCAATTATACCTTGGGTTTGCCTTCCTGTAAAACGGTGCCGACGTATATTTTCCCCGACTTGCCGAAGTAGTATCCGTTGCAAAATCCCTCGCGTGAATGCCTCCGCAGCATTTCAACCCATTCCGGTGGAATTCGATAAGTATTTCCGGAGGATGCAAGATCCAGGGCCTCCCTGTACACCCTGCCGACCTCCGACCGGTAGGCAGCACTCTCGTAAAGCCCCTCTATCTTGAAAAAGGAGAACCCGGCCGACAGCAGCCTTGGCAGGTGCTCCAGCATGCACATGTCCCGTCCGCTCAATATCCCTTTTCCTACCGTCTTCAGAACCCACCCCCCCCTGGGGGATTCGCCGTTCCTGCCCGCAGGCCGCCGGGCGGCCAGCCAATGCTCTTCCTCGCAGGCAGACGGGCAGTTGGGATCCGCGTCCTCGGGCCCCGGCAGGAGCGAGCATTTCTCCGTCACGCCGAGCGGTATCTTGCCGTGCGCGAGGACCTCGACCTCGACCCCGGCCTCCCGGGCGAGAATCTCCATTTCCTGCAGGCCGACCTCGGCGTTCGGGCGGACCCGGACGGCCCCGTAATCGCGCATTACCCGGGCGGCGAGGTGGGTGTAGACGTTCGCATACGCTCCCATGTGGGCGGGTAGAGGATTGCCCTTCTCCCGTAGAATTCGCAGGACCCCCATGTTATGGACCTCGAGAGCCTGGACGCCCGCTGCGGCGGCTGCGTCGATGAGCCGATCGACCTGAGGCAGATCGCGCCCCCTCGGAGCGGCGGGCGAAGTCAGATACACTTTTTTCCCCAAGCCGCGCAGCCCCGACACGGCCTCCGGGAGCAGGGCCGTCTCCTCGGCGTAGTTTCCCCGGACGCGCCGGCAGTAGGGATTCCCGAGGCACACCGCATCGTAGGGGCCCAGGTCGGTCCCTTCGAGTTCGCGAGGCGAGGCGATGGATACGATGAGCTCGGAAGCGGCCACGTGGGAACCCCGGGGAAGATCGGAAGGGAACCTTACCTTCCGCCCTTCTTGAGATCGATGAGGATGAGTTTGATGACGCTCTTAAGCGTCTCGAATACACCCACTCCCGTCGGCGCCACCGCCTCGAACTCGGGGACGTTCCGGTTATTGAGAAGTGAGTGAAGCTCGGCCACCGAGGCGACCGGGTTCAGGTCCCGCTTGTTGTACTGAAGAACAAGCGGGATCCGGTCCGAGTCGTATCCCTGCTCGCGCAGATTGATCCGGAGGTTTTCCATCGACTCCACGTTCGAGTCCATTCGGGTAAGCTGCGAATCCGCGCAGAATACAACGCCGTCGACACCGCGCAGGATCAGCCTGCGGCTTGCGTCGTAGAACACCTGGCCGGGAACCGTGTACAGATGGAACCGCGTCTTGAAGCCCCGGATCTCGCCGAGCGAAAGGGGGAGGAAGTCGAAGAACAGGGTCCGCTCGGTCTCCGTGGCCAGGGAAATCATCTTCCCCCGCGACTCCGGATTCATGCGCCTGTAGATGTACTGGAGGTTCGTAGTCTTCCCGCAGAGTCCCGGCCCGTAGTAAACGATTTTGCAATTTATCTCGCGGGAGGAATAGTTGATGAATGACATTATTTGAACAGGCTCTCGATGTCGGCCTCGGTGAGCTCCTCGATGCCCCTCTCCTCCTCCTTGCCCGCTTTTGCGTCGACCTCCCTGAGTATCCTTTCCAGGTCCGCGGCGGCCCTGCGCACGCGCAGCCGGACAAGCCCCACGGACGAACGGCGGTCGAATATGACGACCAGGATGAGCCGGTTGGCCACGACGGAGATGTGCATGTTGTCCCGCTCCCCCTCGTGGAAAAGGATCGAAAATTCCTTCTCCCCTATGAGGGAGGCAAGCCCCCCGGTAGCGGCTATGTTCCCCGCGGCGAGCGACGCGAGCGAGGTCGTATCGAAGTCCCCGGTCTCCCCGGCGCAAGCCAGGAGGGATCCGTTCTTGTCCACAAGGAAAACAATCTTCGAGTAGGAATCCGAAAGGAGCCTTTTAAGGACGGACAGGAAGCCTTCGTATTCCTTGTCGTGGAGGATGAAGTGACCATGGGTCATAGGCGAAAGATACCACAGTGAATGGCAAAGCAAAAGACGAAGCCTTCCGGCGGAATTTCGACCGCACGGGATGCGCAATCGCCTTATGGTGGCGGTGCTGCTTCGGAGTGCAGAACGCCCCAACGAGAAACATTCCTGTCAGCGAAACATCATAGCTAGGGCGCATTCGGCATTAATAATCGAGGCGCGGAGGTCAGGATGCCCCCTGCGAATGGAAAGGGGGCGGTCTTCGCGGTCGTCATCGTTGATGACGATCCGGGTTTCCTTCGCGCCGCCCAGTTGACCATGCGAGTCGCCGGAATCGGCCCTGTCCGGGCAATCTCGGACAGCAGGGAGATCATGTCGTTCCTGTCGGATGCAGGCGCATCGGTAATCGTGCTCGACCTGATCATGCCGCATCTCTCCGGATTCGACCTCCTTCCCCGGCTGAAGCAAGCACACCCCGAACTTCCGATCATCGTCCTTACCGGCCTTGTCGAAGCCGATGCGGTCGTGGATTGCATGAAGCAGGGCGCGTTCGATTATCTCGTCAAGCCGGTGGAAAGCGACCGCTTCATCTCGTGCATACGGGGGGCGCTGGAGTTGCGCACCACTCTCCCGCCGTCGAACCGCGATGATACGAGAGCATTCCGCGGGATCGTGACGACACACCCCTCGATGAAAGTCGTCTTGCGCTATGCGGAAACCGCGGCCAGGACCGGCCAACCCGTACTGATCACCGGAGAGACGGGCACCGGCAAGGAGCTCGTTGCTCGCGCGCTGCACGATTTGAGCGGCTGCCCGGGGGCGTTCGTGCCCGTCAACATAGCAGGACTGGACGATACGATATTCTCCGACACGCTGTTCGGCCACCGGAAGGGCGCCTACACCGGGGCATGCCAGGACCGGGAGGGGCTGGTCGCGCGGGCGGCCGACGGTACGCTTTTCCTCGATGAGATCGGAGACCTGGAAAGGCGGTCCCAGATAAAGCTCCTGCGCCTGCTGGAAGAGAAGGAATACAATCCCCTGGGGGCGGATAATCCCAGGAAGACCAGCGCGCGCATTGTCTGCGCAACCAATTGCGACCTTGCGGGGCGCGTCTCCTCCGGCATATTCCGGGAGGACCTCTATTACAGGATACGAATACACCACGTTCATGTCCCGCCTCTCAGGGAGCGCATGGACGATCTGCCCCTGCTGGTGGATCACTGCCTGGAGCAGGCTTCCCGCTCGCTCGGCAAGAGGAAACCGACCCCCCCGGCGGAA
>JBLNEW010000002.1:0-21030 GCA_050263095.1 Deltaproteobacteria bacterium
TCCACGTCCGCATTAGTTCGCCTCCCACCGCCTTCCCGTGCTTTTACGGGATCGACACGCCGCTGCGGCGGGACCTCATAGCGGCCACGCACACCCTCGACGAGATAAACACCTACCTGACCTCCGATTCCCTGGGCTACCTGACCATCGACGCGCTTCACAAGGTCGTGCCCAGGACGGAAAAGGGATACTGCGATTCGTGTTTCTCCGGCAATTACCCGGTGCCGCTCGAGATCCAGGACAGCGAGGAGCAGCTTCCGCTTTTCCGCGGCTCCGTAAGGATCTAGGATAGACCCTACATCATAGGCGGAGGACGAGACGCCATGTCCCACCAGCAGGCCGCAGGCGACAGCGACCGCAAGAGGTTCCTTGCGATCCTCAAAGAGAAGAGCTACGAGAAGCGCAAGGTGATCCTGTCATCCGGGCGGGAGTCCGATTTCTACATCGACTGCAAGCAGTCCACGCTCACCGCCGAGGGAGCGGTCCTGTGCGGCCGCCTTTTTTTCGAAATGCTCGGGAAAGGGGAGTGGCCGGAGGCGGTCGGAGGGATCACGCTGGGGGCGGACCCCATCGTTACGGCCGTGTCGCTGACCAGCGCATTGCGCGGCAGGCCGATCCCCGCCTTCATCATCCGGAAGGAGCCCAAGAAGCACGGCACCGCCCAGTGGGTTGAGGGGATGAAGAACCTTAAAGACGGAATGAAAGTGGCCATAATCGAGGACGTAGTGACCACCGGGGCCTCCACGCTCAAGGCGATCGAGAGGGCGGAAGACGCCGGGCTTTCGGTATCGCGCGTGCTCGCCATCGTCGACCGGAACGAGGGGGGGGCCGAAACGATCGCCGGAAGGGGATATCGCCTCGAGGCGATGTTCCTGAAGGAGGACGTGGAAAATGCGTGACCCTCGCCTTCGCCCGTCGCGCGGCGCCGTAGCTGTCGCCTCCCTCGCGTTCCTCCTGACCCTGCCGGCCTGCGGCACTCGCGTGGCGACCTTGTACGAGAAGGTGATGGGGTCTCCGACGTACGCAGGCACCACGGAATCGTACACCCGGACCAAGGAGGTGCACGACGGGCTCGACACGCGGTTCATCCTTTCCGCGACGTGGCTTTCGCCGGCGTGGGTCCGTTCATTCTCCGAAGAGTACGCGAACATCTACTACCTCGACACCGAGCGGAAGGAGAAGGTCATATCCCAGTGGAAGGACGAATCCGGGAAGTACGTGCGGTTCTTCGTCGCCCTTTTCACGCCCGACGAGCGGGGGAACGATCTCGAAAAGCCGGAAACGCTGTGGAGCTTGAGGCTTGTCCGCGCCGACGAGAAGGATTTCCAGCCCGTCTATATCCGCAAGACGGGGCTGCGGACCGAGGAGATCTCGCGGTTCTTCCCGTACTCGGGGACGTGGTATCGCGCCTACGAGGTGGCTTTCCCGCTGGAGGCGCAGGACGCGCCGCCGCCGAAACCCGGCGCTCCGAAGCTCAAGCTGGTCCTTTCCGGCGTCCAGGGCCGCGCCGTCCTCGCCTGGGATTAAACGGCGACCCGCTGCGCCGGACCTGCCATCGGCTTGGCGCGCCTTACGAGCGCCCTGCACGGAAGGCGCTGCGCCTCCGGCAGCTCCGTGCTCGCTCTCGCCTTCGGCTCCCCTGCATCTTCAATCATCACGTGCCGGGCGTTACTTCCCCGCTCTTCGTTCACCCTGTGCGGTCCGCCAAGCCGGTTTGTTCCAAGAATGGAGTTGCCGAACCGGACGGTTCCGCCTCGGCGACCCGCTGCGCCGGACCTGCCATCGGCGTCTCGCGCCTTCCGTGCAGGGCGCGCTAGAACCGTTCGCGGCGGATGAGGGTGTCCTTCCGGCCGTGGTCGTCGTCGACGTACGGGTAATCGATCGTCGTGTGCAGCCCGCGGCTCTCCTTGCGCTGCATGGCGCAACGCACGATAAGCTCGGCGACCGTGCAGATGTTCCGCAGCTCCAGCAGGTCCCCCGTGACCTTGAAGTTCCAGTAGTACTCCTGGATCTCCCGCTTGAGCAGCTCGATCCGGTCCAGCGCCCGCAGCAGCCGCTTGTTCGAGCGGACTATGCCGACGTAGTTCCACATCAACCGCCGGATCTCGTCCCAGTTCTGCGACACGACCACGGCCTCGTCTGAATGCTGGGCCTTCCCGGGGTCCCACTTCGGGACGTCGAGCCGGGGGCGGGGCTTGCCGAAGTATAGCTCCCCGGCCCTCCTGACCGCCCGGTCCGAATAGACAAGCGCCTCCAGCAGCGAGTTGGACGCCAGGCGGTTGGCTCCGTGAAGGCCCGTGCAGGCGCACTCGCCGATCGCGAAGAGGCGGCGGATGTCCGTTTCGCCGTGCAGGTCGGTCCTGACGCCCCCGCACAGGTAGTGCGCGGCGGGGACGACCGGGATCGCCTCCTTGGTCATGTCGATTCCGAAAGACAGGCAGGTCTCGTGGATGTTGGGGAACCGCCTGCGGATGAACGCCGCCCCCTTGCGGCGGATATCCAGGTAGACGCAGTCTTCACCGGTGCGCTTCAGCTCCGCGTCGATCGCACGCGCGACTATGTCCCTCGGCGCGAGCTCGGCCATGGGGTGCACCGCCTGCATGAACCGCTTCCCCGCGCGGTTGAGCAAAACGGCCCCCTCCCCGCGGACCGCCTCGGATATGAGGAAGGACTTGGCGTGCGGGTGGTAGAGGCAGGTAGGGTGGAACTGGACGAACTCCATGTTCGCGATGGAGGCCCCGGCGCGGTACGCCATGGCTATTCCGTCTCCGGTTGCGATGTCGGGGTTGCTGGTGTACAGGTAGACCTTTCCCGCGCCCCCCGTCGAAACGATCGTGGCGTCGGCGATGAACGTGTCGATCGCGCCGGTTTCCTGGTCGAGAACGTATGCGCCGAGAACCTCGTCGGCCCCGTGCGGGTCGAACGCCTCGAGCCTTTGCCGCGTGATCAGGTTGATCGCCGCATGCTGCTCGTACAGCTTTATGCGGCGGTTCTTCCGCGCCTGGGCGAGCAGGGCACGCTCGACTTCGCGGCCGGTCAGGTCCTTCGCGTGGAAGATCCGGCGGCGGGAGTGGCCTCCCTCGCGCCCCAGGTCGAACTCCTGCCTGCCGGTGCGCCGGGTGAACCGCACCCCCCAGCCTATGAGCTCCTTGATCCGGGCCGGGGCGTCGCGTACGACGAGGTCCACCACTTCGGGGTGGCACAGGCCCGCCCCCGCCCGGTGGGTGTCCTCGATGTGGGATTCGAAGGTGTCTTCGCCGCTCCACACCGTGGCGATCCCGCCCTGGGCGTAGTTGGTGCTCGATTCCGAGGCTTCCTTCTTCGTGACGACCGTGACGGTTCCGGTCCTGGATGCGCGAAGCGCGAAACTCAAGCCCGCTATTCCGCTTCCAATGACCAGAAAATTGGAGACGCGTTCCATTCCGATCCTCCCCCTAAGGCCGCCTCCCCGGGTTGACAGGGGAGGGCCGATTACTTAAAATGGTGAATTATGATTTATTTACGCATATTTTTAATCATATCCATGGCCGCTTGTCCAACTGCGCTTTGGGCGGACATTTACCGATTCGTGGACGGCGAGGGCGTCGTGCACTTCACCAACATACAACACGACGACCGCTTCGAGCTATACCTTCGGGAGGGGGCAAAGTTGAGCGCGCCCCGGGAATCGTCCTCGCCGGGCTGGATGATGGAATACGCCGACCGGTACTCGCGGGCGCACAACCTGTCTCCGGCTCTCGTCAAGGCGATCATCCGGGCGGAATCGAACGGCAACCGGAACGCGGTCTCCCGGAAGGGTGCCCAGGGGATGATGCAGCTCATGCCGTTCACATCGAAGCGGATGAAGGTCAACGATCCGTTCGATCCGATCGAAAACATCGAGGGTGGCGTCAAATACATCAAGGAGCTGCTGGGCTCCTTCGGGGGCAACGTGGTGCACGCGGTCGCCGCCTACAATGCCGGGCCTGCCGCCGTCCGGAAATACGGTGGCATCCCCCCCTACCAGGAGACGCAGGTGTACGTCAAGCGGGTGCTGTCTTACTACCGGCAGTACGCATCCCAGGAATGAACCGGCCTTCCCGGCTGAACCCGCCCACAATCCTCACCCTTCTTCGTATTCTGACGATCCCGGTCGTGGTGTTCCTCCTTTACACCCCGGAGGGGAAAGAGATTCCGTTCGTGCGGTCGGTCGTTACGTTCTCCCTGTTCGTGGCGGCCACCGTCACGGACCTCTTCGACGGCTACCTCGCGAGGAAGTACCAGATGGTCACTGCCCTGGGAAAGCTTCTCGACCCGCTGGCGGACAAGCTGCTCGTGTGCGCCGCGATGATCATGCTGATACCTCCCGAGCGGGTGCCGGCATGGATGGTCGCGATAGTGGTCGCGCGTGAAATAGGCGTGACGGCATTGCGCGGGGTCGCCTCGACCGAAGGGCTGGTGATAGCCGCCTCGTCCCTGGGCAAGGCGAAGACGCTGCTCCTGAACATCGGCGTGGCCGCGCTCATCCTGCACTACCCCGTGTTCGGGCTGGACGCCCACCTGTTCGGTATGGCGTTCCTGGTGGGGGGGATAGTGCTTACGGCATGGTCGGGCCTGGACTACTTCTTCCGCTTCGTGGGGGAGATCTTCAAGAAGTAGGGGCGGCCGCCCGTTTTCTTGACAAGGAGCGGCAGATTCCCATAGAATCGGGTTTCCGAACGCGGGCGTAACTCAGTGGTAGAGTGCAACCTTGCCAAGGTTGAAGTCGCGGGTTCAAATCCCGTCGCCCGCTCCATCGACCTCGCAACCCCGGGCGCATGGTCCGCGCACCGGGGTTTTTTTCATCCGGTCATTTCCGGGTGATGCAAACCGGGCACGGCGGTGCGCCGGCCCGTTCCGCCAGTTTCCTGTCCTCCTCCGACTGGTACTGCGGCGTATCGTTGCGAGGCAGGCGGTCGTCGCCTTCGGCGAAGACCCTGTCCTTCCAGCTTTCGTCATCCGACCAGCGGAAGGGGAGTGCCTTGACCGTTCCAGGCGACGACAGGGAGGTAAACGCATCGAGGGCCTCGAGCATGATCCGCCGCTGCAGCTCGGGCTCGCCCGGCTTGCCCGTCGTGTGGCCCAGGGGATAGTCGAGGAACGCCGCGCGGGGCGGCCGGACCGAGTTAGTGATATCGAGGGCGCTCGTCATGCAGAGCGTCGGGATCCCCGCCGCCTCCAGGTGCCTTGCGACCAGTCCCACGGACTGGTGGCAGACCGGTCAGACGGGGACGAGGAGGGCAGCGTCGACCTCCTCTTCCCGGAGCCGCTTCAGGATCTGGGGAGCCAGCTCCGTCATGACGCGGCGCGTCGAGTATATCCCTCCCATGAACGTCTGGAGACGGCTTGCAAGGGACCCGACAATTCCTTCACGGACCAGCCGCCCCAGGGTGTCTATGGGAAATACCACGTTAGGGTCCGTCCGCGCGACGGAAAGATCGTACGCGAAATGGGTTGCCCGCAGGGCCGACGAATCCGCGTCGGCGGGGATCTCGCGAAGGGACGTGTCGTCCTTGTAATGGAAGGCGACCTGGCCGGCCATGTAGATGCCCCCCGAGGCGGCGAGCCCCAGGCGGCATTTCGAAAGCGGCTTGCCGAGCGGCGCCCACGGTGGGGGATCCTCGTTTACGATCCACTTGTACGGCGTGTATCCGAGCCGGGCGTAGTTGTCGCGTATTCTCGGTATGTAATCGACCGGGGCAAGGGGTAAGGATTGCGCCTTGTTCATCGGCATGGGAAATCCTCCGAATCTCCTGGATGTTCCGCTTTCAGTATCTCACGCCTGCCTTCCTCCGAGGTACGACTCCATGATCTTCGGGTCGTTGCGCAGTTGCGCCGCAGGCCCCGCGTGCACGATCTTCCCGGTTTCCAGCACGTATGCCATGCTTGAGACTTTGAGCGCCTGCCTTGCGTTCTGTTCGACAAGGAGCACGGTGGTCCCTTCCGCGTTTATCTCGCGGACTATCCGGAAGATGTCCGCGACGACCAGCGGGGCCAGTCCCAGCGAGGGCTCGTCCATGAGCAGGAGGCGCGGCCTGGACATGAGCGCGCGGGCTATCGCCAGCATCTGCTGCTCGCCGCCCGAAAGGGACCCCCCGCGCTGCTCCTTACGATTGCCGAGGACGGGGAACCGATGCATCACGGCGTCCAGGTCCTTCCTTATCCCGCCGTCCTTCCTGTGGTATGCCCCCATCTCCAGGTTCTCGAGCACCGTCATCCGCGCCAGGATCGCCCTTCCTTCCGGCACGAGCGCGATCCCCCTCCTTACGATTCTATCAGGCGAAAGCCCCGCGATGTCCTCCCCCCGAAACGATATCGTTCCCCCCGCCGGCGCAAGCAGGCCGGAAACCGTCTTCATGAGCGTCGTCTTGCCCGCCCCGTTCGCACCGAGGATGCAGGCTATCGTGCCCTCCTCGACGTCGAGGTCGACTCCCTTCAACGCCTTTATGCTCCCGTAGGAGGTCGAAAGCCCCCGGACCTCAAGCATCCCCGTCCTCCCCCTCCTCCTCCCTTCCGAGATAGGCCTCGACGACCTCGGGGTTCGCGCGTATCTCCGCGGGAACGCCTTCCGCTATCTTCCTCCCGAAATTCAGCACGACAAGCCGGTCGCACACCTTCATGACGAGGGGCATGTCGTGCTCGATCAGGAGGACCGTTACTCCCATTCCGCGGATCGCGAGTATGAGGCTCTGTATTTCGCGGGTCTCGCTCTCGTTCATGCCCGCCGCCGGCTCGTCCAGCAGCAGGAGCTTCGGCTCGGCCGCCATGGCCCTTGCGATCTCCAGGCGCCTCTGGTGCCCGTAGGGAAGCTTTCCCGCCGTAAGATCGCCGCAGCCCGAAAGGCCCATGAGCGCCAGCAGTTCGCCGGATTTCTCCCGGATTTCCGCCTCCTCGTCCCTCTGGCGCCTGGTTCGAAGGACGCCCTCCCAGATTCCGGCCCCGCTCCTGGGATGCCTTCCGACCATTATGTTCTCGAGCGCCGTCATTCGGGGGAACAGGCGGATGTTCTGGAAAGTCCGGCAGATCCCCTTGCGGACGATGGAGTGGGGAGCAAGTCCCGCGATGCTTTCGCCGCGGAAGAGGAGGCGGCCGCCGGTCGGCGCGAACGTGGACGTGATGAGATTGAACAGGGTGGTCTTGCCGGCGCCGTTGGGGCCGATCAGACCCAGGATTTCCCCTTCGCCGACCGAAAAGGACACGCCGTCCACGGCCGCGAGGCCCCCGAAGTTTTTCCCGACGTTTTCGATCCGCAGGAGCGCCATTTACGAGTCCCCGGGCGATCCGCCGCGCACAACCCGATCGATCAATGCCTGATCGATCACCCCCTGCGGGCGGAATATCATCATGAGGACCAGGATGATCCCGTAGACGATGTACCGGTATTCGCTGACGAACCGGAGCGCTTCAGGAACCGCCGTCAGGAACATCGCCCCGAACACGGGGCCAAGGAGATGCTCGCTGCCGCCGAAGACCGCGAACACGAGAATCTCCACGGCGCGGTGGTAGGTGAAATCCGCGGGGCTGATGTACGAGGTGGAGTGGGCGAACAGGGCCCCGGCGAACCCGGAGAGGAGGGCCCCCTGGCTGAATGCGAGCACCTTGTAGTAGGTCGCGTCTATTCCCGCCGCCTCTGCCGCCGCCTCGTCCATGCGGATCGCGGCGTAGGCCCTGCCGGCCCTGGAGGTGGAAAGCCTGATGAAAAAAAGGGTCGACAGCAGCGCGGCAGCCAGCAGGATCAGGAACACGGAAAGGCTTATGAACTGGTTGCTCATCAGCCCGACGGTCTCGGGAGAGAATCCCGACTCCCTCAAGGCCGCCAGGATCTCCCTGCCCATCTGGGGGATCTCAGCTATTCCCACCGCGCCGCCGGTAAGCGTTTCCCAGTTGATGAAGACGGCCCGCACGACCTCGCCGAACCCGAGCGTCGCTATGGCGAGGTAAACCCCCTTGAGCCGAAGGGCGGGGATTCCCACTAGGACGCCGAAGGCCCCCGCCAGGACCGAGCCCAGGAGCACGCCTGCGGGGATGGGCATCCCGTGGGCGGTCGTGAGGATCGCGGACGCATACGCGCCTATGCTCATGAACCCGGCGTTCCCCAGGGAGAGCTGGCCCGTGGAAAGCGTCACGTAGATGCTCACCGCGAGCAGCACGTTGACGAGCATGAAGGACGCCACCTGCAGATGGTAAGGATTGAGCCAGTCCAGTGGCATGGAGGGCTACCGCTGCGTTTCCGGATGCGCCTGACCGAAGAGCCCTTGCGGCCTGACAAGCAGAACGACGATGATCGCGATGAACGCGATGGCGTCCCGGTACCCGGAACTCCCGTATGCGACGACGAAGGTTTCGGACAGGCCCAGGATCGCCCCGCCGGCGACCGCTCCCGCTACGCTTCCCATCCCCCCGAAGATGATGATCGCAAGGCCTTTGAGCCCCATGGAAAGACCCATCTGGTTGTTGATGTAGTTGAACGCCATTCCGACCAGGACTCCCGCCACGCCTCCCATCGAGGAGGCGATGACGACCGTCGCCGTTATGATCTTCGTCGTGTCCACTCCGAGAAGCCCCGCGGTATCGAGGTTCTCCGCCGTGGCGCGCAGCCCCTTGCCGGCCTTCGTCTTGTAGAGCCATAGCGACAGGCCCGCCATCAAGATGACGGCGATCGCGAGGATCAAGGCCTGGACGAGGTAGACGGTGACCGGCCCGACCTCGAACCTGATCTCGGCGAATGGAGTCTCGAACAGCTGGTTCCCGGCGCCGAAAATTTTATGGGCCGAGTTTTCCAGGAGTATCGATACGCCTATGGTGCTGATGAGGGGAGCGAGCGCCGACCCGCCCTGCCGCCCGCGGAGCGGCCGCAGCGCGAAACGCTCCAGCAGGTAGCCCATGATCCCCGTTGCAGCGACTGCGCCGAGGAAAGCCGCCCAAAGCGGGGCATGGGCCTTCGTCGCGATCAGCATCCCGACGAACGCCCCGAACATGAAAATCTCCCCGTGGGCCATGTTGATGATGTCGAGCACGCCGAAAACGAGGGTGTAACCGAGCGCCACCACGGCGTATATGCTGCCCAGGGTAATGCCGTTGATCAGCTGTTCGGCGAACAACCTCGCTCCCCGAAACCGACGGGTTCTACCTGAACACCTGGAACTTTCCGCCCTTTATAATAAGGACGTTTGGCTCCATGACGACGTCCCTGTCCGCGTCGAAGGAGAACCTGCCCAGGACCCCGTCGAAGTTCCGGATCCCCGCCAAGGCGTCCCTCAGCTTGTCCCGGTCCGCCGCTCCCGCTTTTTTTAACGCTTCCGCCATGATGTAGAGCGCATCGTACGCCTGGGCGGCGAACTGGTCCGGTTTCTTGCCGTATGCCTTGTCGTACCGCGAGACGAACGCTTTCACCTTCGGGTCGTTCCTGTCGGCGAACCACGGGGTGGCCACCACGAGCCCTTCCGCGGCCCCTTTCGCTATCTCGATCACCTTGGGGGAGTTGAACCCGTTCCCGCCGACGAAGGGAACCTTGATTCCCATTTTCCTCGCCTGTGAAAGGATGACCGCTCCCTCTTCGTAGAGGGCGGAGCAGAAAACGGCGTCCGGGGAAAGCCCCTTGATCTTGGTAAGCTGGGCCTTGTAATCCGACTGCCCTTTCTGGAACGTCTCGATCGCGACGATTTGGAGCTTAAGGTCCTCGGCGACCTTCTTCATCGTGTCGAAGCCGGACTTCGTGAAGACGTCGTCGTTGCCGTAGAGAATCGCCACTTTCCTTATTTTGTATTTATTCGCAGCTTTCGAGACGGACGCCGGTATGGCCTGGGATTCCGGCAGCGAATTGCGGAAGACGTACTTCCCTATCTTCGTGATGCCGGCGGCGGTGGTGGACGTCCCCATGATCGGCACACCGCTGGCGTTCGCCTCCGGCCCCACGACCTTCATCTCGGTGGAAAGCGTAGGCCCTATGATGGCGGCGACCCGGGAGGAGTTTATGAGCTTCTGGCCCGCTGCCAGCGCCTGCTCCTGCTTACCGGAGGAGTCCTCGATCACGAGCTCGATCTTCACCTCGCCCTTCGCGTTGACCTCGTTCACGGCCAGCTTCAGGCCGTTGGTGATCGCTTCCCCGTAGCCGGACCCCTGGCCCGTGAGAATCGAGATCACGCCGATCCTTGCGTTGATCGCCGGCGCCTTCGCCCTTGCGGGCGCGGCCGCCTTCGGCGCGTCCTTTGCGGCCCCAATGAATAACAGGGAGAACGCGAGGATGGATACCAGACCGATCAACCGGATCGTGCGGGACATTGGAAGCCTCCTTTTCCGTCGGAGTGCCGGCCTTCGCCCAGGTGGCGCAGCCAGCCTAAGCTCCAAACCACCGGTTTCATGCTGCGTTGAGGAGCGAAGGCTGGTGCCCGGGGAGAGAATTGAACTCTCACGGCTCGTTAAAGCCTCGGGATTTTAAGTCCCGTGCGTCTGCCAGTTCCGCCACCCGGGCGCACTTGAGAAAACATAGCACAAAAACCGGACCGCACGAAAACGGGGGGTGGGGGAAAAGAGAAAAATGGAGGCGGCACCCGGATTTGAACCGGGGAATAAAGGATTTGCAGTCCTCTGCCTTACCACTTGGCTATGCCGCCGTACCGGGTATTGTCAGGCGAACCAGACGCCCTGTCAAGCGCGCCGGATCGCAGAACGTTGCGTGGCGAATGCCCCAGTCGCTTCATCGGCGATTGACCGGTTCCTGCCAACAATATAGATTCGTCATACGTCCGGAAGGTGAGTATTGGGGTGTGACATCGTTCTCTGACCGATTCCTGGTCACAAGGCCGGAATGATGGATTCGGACATAAGACGGAGATGCCGTACGCGAACCGCGCCACGTGTCGCTACGCTCCTCCTGGTTTTTCTCTGCCTTCTTCCGGTTTGCGCCTTTTCCGGCAACGGCCTGAACATGACCGGCTTCGGCACGGAGTCGATCGGCATGGGCGGTGCGGACCTGGCGGTGGCGCGGGATACGACGGCGATGAACACCAACCCCGCGGGGATCTCCCAGATTCCAGGGAGCGCACTGGACCTGTATAACGCTTTCGCCTACCCTCTCTCCGTCGTCCACAGGGATCAATTCGGAAATGACGCCGAGGTGTCGAACCGGCTCATCGTTCTCGGCAGCGGAGGGTACACCCGACAACTCGGCAACGGACCCGTCACGATGGGGATCGGGTTCTTCGCCCAGGGAGGATCTGGGAATGTCTTCAAGAATCTCGCAACACCATTCGGCACGCGCGACGAGCTCTCCTCGCAGTTCCGGATCGGAAAAGTTACGCCGACCGTCGCATACAAGGTCAACGACACCCTTTCCCTGGGCGTAAGCCTTCAGGTGGTCTACACAGACATCCGGCAGAAAGTGTTTCCGGAAACGTCCGTCTTCGATCCGCTCGATCCCGCTCGAACGTTCTTCGGAACGGAGATAAAGGACATGTACGGCTTCGGGTACGGGGTGAAGCTGGGAGCGCTGTATAAAGTAAGCGATCGGCTGACGATCGGAGCGGCGTACACCGGCAAGATGGATTTACCGCTGCGCAACGGCAAGGTGATCGTCAACATGTCGTCCGCGGGCCTCGGGAAAGTGACCTACTCGGATGCCCGAATCGAAGGGATGTCCCTTCCGCAGGATTTCGGGGTGGGCGTTGCGGTGCGCGTCACGAAGCCGCTCCTCCTCTCGGCGGAAGTCACCTGGATCGACTGGTCCAAGGCGCTGAAAACATCGACGCTTCGCGCGAGCGATCCGGACAATCCGGCCGCCCCCCCGTCGCTTGCGCTCACCTCCAAGCTCAACTGGAGGGACCAGTACGTATTCGCGGTCGGCGCGGCGTACGACCTGACGGAGAAGGCGATCCTGCGTGCGGGGTACAACTACGGGAAGAATCCGATCCCCGCCGACACTCTCAGCCCCTTGCTCGACCCGATCGGCGAGCACACCGGGACCTTCGGCGGGGGATATTCGTTCAGCAAGAGGTGGCAGGTGAACGCGGCGGCCGAATATAATTTCAGGAACCGCGTGAGGTACAACAATCCGCAGCTTCCGATCGGCCCCGGCGCCGAGGAAGAGCAAGAGGTCATAGTCGCTCACGTGATGCTCAGTCGGCGTTGGTAGAGGTTTGTAAAACACTGTATCATTTTCTGGGCAAGTTGATATAATTCGACGCATGTCGGATCCTCCGTTCCGGGGGACTAAATGCGTTCCGCTCCTTCCATCGCAAAGATCACCCGCCCGTCTCCGACCGGATGTTTCCCCCGCAAACGGCTATTCCGCGAACTGGATCGCGAGCTGAAACGTCCGATCCTCTGGATTTCAGGCCCCCCCGGTTCCGGCAAGACGACCCTGGTCAGCAGTTACGTCGCCGCAAGGAAACTCCCTTGCGTCTGGTACCAGGTGGACCCGAGAGACGGAGATGTCGCCACCTGTTTCTATTACCTCGGACTTGCCGCCAGAAAGGCCGCCCCGAGGATCCGGAAGGCGCTTCCCCTCCTCACGCCGGAATATCTTCCCGATCTGCCGGCGTTCACGAGGCGTTTTTTCGAATCGTTGTTCTCGAGGCTGAAATCTCGCGGCGTTATCGTGTTCGACGACTGTCACGGGGTGGCTGTCGATTCGCCCTTTCACGCAGTGGTGCAAGAGGGATTATCGTTCCTTCCTGTAGGAAACCGGGCGATCCTGATCAGCCGCGGCCCTCCTCCCGTCGTTTTTTCCCGGTTCCTGGCCAACAGGGAGATGGGGGAGTTCGATTCGGAGGACCTCCGTTTTACCCGCGTCGAGACCCGGGGGATGGTGGACCAAAGCGGGTACGCGTCCCTGAGCCGCGAAACGCTGCGCAATCTGCATGAAAAAACCGGCGGATGGGCTGCGGGTATCGTGATCCTGATGAGGGAACACAGCCGGGGAAGGGTATCGATCCGCCCTCGCGCCCTGGGCACTCCTCAAGCGATCTTCGACTATTTCGCCGGCGAGACCTTCAGGATGGTGGATCCGGAAATACGGGATTTCCTGATGAGGAGCGCCTTCCTGCCGCGGATGACTGCAGAAATGGCGGAGAAGATGACGGGGCAGGAAAAGGGGGGACGATTCCTCTCATACCTGCACCGCCACAACTGTTTCACGGAAGTCCTCCCTGATGGTGGAACGGTGTACAGGTACCACCAGCTTTTCCGGGAATTTCTCCTCGCCCGGGCGAAGGAGGAACTTGCCGGCGAAGAAGGAAATCGGCTGCGGCGCACGGCCGGCGCGATTCTCGCGGAATCCGGTGATTGGGAAGACGCCGTCGAACCGATGCGGGAATCCGGGGACTGGGGCGGCCTAGTTCCCATCGTTATTTCCCGGGCCCCTTCGCTTATTGCGCAGGGGAGGTTCAAGACCCTGGAGGAGTTGCTCCGCGCCTTTCCTCAAAGCATCCTCGAAGAGGTTCCGTGGCTTTCCTACTGGCTCGGGGTGGCGATCGTTCCGTTCGAACCGGCAAACGCACGACGCCTCTTCGAAAAGGCGCTGGCACGGTTCCGTCGTGAGAGGGATGCCACCGGAGCGTTCCTGTCCTGGGCCGGCATCTGCCCGGCGGTGTGGTTCGCAAAAGCGGGGTACGAGGCCCTCGACTCGTCCATTGCCTCCCTGGACGATCTCCTTCGGGAGTTCGGCGGTTTTCCATCCCCGGAAATCGAAGCGCAGGCCCTCTGCAGCATGATCCAGGCGCTCGGACTGAGGCTGCCGGCGACCATCGACTGCGACGAATGGGTTGCCCGCGCCCTGGCCGTCGCGGATAAAATCTCTGAAATTCCGCTGAAGGCCAAGCTGCTCGGCTCCATTCTGAATTACTGGATGTGCAGGGGAGTCGAATCCACCAAGGTGTATTCGATGTTCGCTTCGATCGAACCCCTCCTGGGATCGAATGGCGTTCCGCCGATCGTCCGGATCGAAGCGCTCCTGTATTGCGCCATCAATTTGCTCTTCATGGGCGAATACGACCGGTGCCTTGAGGTCGTCGCAAAGGGGCTCAAGCATTCCGAATCGTCCGGTCTCCATGTTCTCGACATGTTCCTGCTGGGACAGGGTACGCTCGCGGCGATGCACAAGGGAGATATGCATGCGGCGAATAACAGCTTCCGCCGGATGGCCTCCCTCCTTCCGAAGGCGATGCCGCACGATGCGGGCTTCTACCACTACATCGCCTCCTGGGAGGCGCTCGAGCGGGGCGATACGGCGCGGGCCGAACATCATTGGAAAATAAACACCGACTTGGTGAGGAAGGTCGGATTTGCCTTCATCATCCACGTGAACCGGATCGAGGGGGCCCTCGTTATGCGCGCCCTGGGGAGGCACGAGGAGGCCCGCGCCCTTCTCGCGGATGCGCGCCGGATCGAGAGCATGCACCGCTGCGACAGATTTACTTTCCTGACGAAAATCATGGAATCGGTCTTCCTGACCGAGGACGGGGATGCGTCGGGGGGAGTCGCCAAGCTGCGGGAAGGATTGGCGATCGCGAGGGAATTCTCGTATCTTGGGACGCATTTCTGGCACCCGGGATTTCAGGCGCAGATTGCGGCCAGGGCCCTGCGTGAAGGGATCGAGGTTCCATTCGTGCGGGAGATGATCCGGAAAAACAGGCTCCTCCCGGGCCCGGATGACCTGGGCCTGGAGGAGTGGCCCTGGCCGGTGAAGGTGTACACCCTTGGCCGGTTCGAGCTCGTAGTCGACGGGAAGACCCTCCCGTTCGCCCGAAAGACCCGGCAGAAACCGTTGCTGCTGCTAAAGGCGCTGATCGCCCTGGGGGGGAGGGAAGTCCCTGAAGAGCAGTTAAGCGAAATCCTCTGGCCCGATGCCGACGGAGATCTTGCGCACCAGTCAATGGCGACTACCTTGAAACGGCTTCGCAAACAGCTTGGAGACGACCGATCCCTCCTTCTGCGCGACGGTCGCCTCACGCTGAATAACCGGCATTGCTGGGTGGACGCGTGGGCGCTCGAGCGTATCCTGGGTCGCGCGGGCGCCGCTCCGAAACCGGGAGCGCCGGTCCCCGACGGCAACGAGATCACACGGTTAGCGGAAAAGGCGGTCGACATGTACAAAGGCACGTTCCTTTCCGGTGAGACCTTATGCTCAAGCATCGTCACGTACCAGGAGCGCCTGCGGAGCAAGTTCCTGCGGGCGGTCGTGCGGGCGGGTCGCCACTGGGAGCAGGCGGGGGAGTGGGACAGGGCGATCTCCTGCTACCAGAAGGGGCAGGATGTAGACCCACTATCCGAAGAGATGTACCGAGGCATGATCTCCTGCAATATGCGGATGGGACGCGCCGCGGAAGCCCACGCGGTATATCAACGTTGCTGCAAGACGCTCTCCGCCGTGCTCGGCGTGAACCCCTCGCCCGACCTGAAAGCGATCCTGATCTGCTCCCCGGCCGCCTCCGATCCCGTTAGAAATTAAAGATATCGCGGGCCTAAGTTCCGCGTCCGCCGCCTCACGGTAGAGAGAGTTTTTTCAACACCCCGTTTATTTTCTCCGAGTCTGTCCCCTATCGGTCCCCTCGCGCAATCTACGATGCTGCTCACCGGAGAGGAACTGTGGCTGATTATTGGTACCCCGTGCGCCAGATCCCGCGGAGGGATTTCCATGCTCATAAAGAAAGGGGGCTCAGATGAAGAGGCTTGAAAAAGTGGGATGGCTGTTGGCGATATCCATGCTGGTTATAATCCTGCCGGCCTGGGGGGCTGACGATGCGGTGATCCAGGGGTTGGCGACGGATGTTTCGATCACCAAGGCGAAAACCGACGACCACGAAGGGAAGCTCGGCGGCCACGAGTTGAAGATCAGCGACCACGACAGCAAGATCAGGAATCTTGAGGGAGGCCTTCCGGCAGAGCAGGCGGCCAGGATAGCGGCGGACAAAGCCCTGCAGGACGCGATCAACCGGATCCAGCTGACCCCCGGTCCCCAAGGTCCGGCCGGACCTGCGGGACCCGCGGGACCGATGGGGCCCGCCGGCCTCGCTGGGGCGACCGGGCCAACCGGGGCTGCGGGAGCACAGGGACCCGCGGGGCCTGTGGGACCCGCCGGGGCAACAGGACCACAGGGTCCAGCCGGAATGGAGGGCGCACCCGGTCCGCCCGGACCTGTTGGAGCAACCGGACCTCAAGGGTCTGTCGGTCCTGCCGGCCCGCAAGGACTCAAAGGCGACATCGGTGCCACTGGACCTGCGGGGTCGACAGGCCCTATGGGTCCTGTCGGCCCGCAAGGACCTATCGGACCTGCTGGCGCTGCGGGTGCGGATGGCGCACAAGGAGTGCAGGGACCGCAAGGTCCTGTCGGACCTGCTGGGCCCGCTGGAGCAACCGGCCCTCAAGGACCGACCGGCCTGGCCGGATCGCCTGGACCAGATGGCCCCATGGGACCCATTGGACCTGCCGGGCCGCAAGGATTGAAAGGTGACACGGGTGCCACTGGACCGACCGGCCTTACCGGATCGACCGGACCTGCCGGGCCCATGGGGCCCGTTGGACCTGCCGGCCCGACAGGCCTTATGGGTCCTGTTGGCCCGCAAGGACTGATCGGACCTGTTGGCGCTGCGGGTGCGGATGGCACACAAGGGGTGCAGGGACCGCAAGGTCCTGTCGGCCCCGCTGGGCCCGCTGGAGCAACCGGCCCTCAAGGACCCGCCGGCCCTGCTGGACAACAAGGATTGATAGGTGACACGGGGGCGGCTGGACCGGCAGGACCGACGGGCCCTGCTGGGCCCCAGGGACTGCAAGGCCCCGTTGGTCCTGCGCATTCATATGGCCATGTTGCGGTTGTTGCATCGAGCGGCGGGGACTACGGCGATCCGGTTACTGCCATGCAAGATGCTGCAACGTGGTGCGGAACCCCGTCGGAGACCAGTCCCTGCCTTTTGAAGGTCATGCCTGGCATCTATGATATCGGCTATTCAAAATTGATTATGCAGTCGTATATCGATATCGAAGGGTCTGGGGAAAATGTTACTTCGATTCAAGGCGATATTAATGGCTCTTATAGGTCGGACTGTCCTGAATGCCCTGAAGGTGTGGTAAATGGTGCAGACAAGACGGAACTCAGGTTTATTACTGTAAAGAATACCGGAGCGGGCTCAGGGGAATCAGTTGCAATATCCAATGTGCAGGCCGATATAAAACTCTCCCATGTAACGGCCATATCAGCGGCAGGATATTATGCGATTGGAGTGTTTAATTACCTTTCCTCGCCAATCATGTCGCATGTGACTGCCACCTGCGAGGGGTGGGTTGGGCCAAGCACACTGTGTTATGGTGTATTAAGTACTCATTCTTCCGTTCCGGTCATGATGGACGTAAAAGCTTCTGCTCGGTACGCATCGGCCAATTACGGCATTTCCATTATTAATGGTTATTACTCCGGCAATTATCCCCTCATGAGCAATGTCACCGCCACTGCAGAAGGCATGAATGAAAACTACGCTATATATTTATTTAACTTCAATTCTACCTCGACAATGAAAAACGTAACTGCCACCGCAATCAGAGGAACAATAAACGTGGGTGTTTATATTAGAGATAGCACCGCCTTTATGAACTATGTCGATGCGCTTGGTGACAGTCAGGGAAATTCTTCCAGTACTTGTTATGGAGTTGATAGTTATAACTCTCAAGCCCACATGGCAAATGTAACTGCAACAGCAGAAGGTGGGTTTGTCAATATTGGAGTAGGAAATTCATCCAACAATGGTACACAGAAAATGGTAAATGTCACTGCAACGGCCAAATCCGGAACGTATGCCATTGGAATAGAAAACTCAGGATCATACGTGGATATGACCTACGTAACGGCAAGCGCATATTATGGGACCGGATATAACATTGGGATGGAGAATTCAGGCAACGGACATTGGATGACCGTAAAAAATTCGGTGCTCAGAGGGGCAACAGCCTCTCTCTCCAATTTATCAGGATCAAATACAAGGGTGAGTAACACCCAACTTGAAGACGGTCCCGTCTACAATAACGGATTGCTCTACTGTGCCGGGATAGTAGACCGAAACTGGGTCTTCTTTCCCAGCACTTGCCAATGACCAGGCGCATTGCTTACCCACTCATCCTATAACCAAGGCTGGGGATGCAATCTGGCTGCACGCTTATATTGCGTCCAACAGTAAGAACCGAGGGCGGGGCTAATAGCCCTACCCCACCATACACAGCGTGAGGAGAGGGCGGGGCAACCCGCCCTTTCTGTCTTACCGGGTTGTTCTGGAACTTCAGACGTTCGCATTGTGAAAAAAACGGGGGCCGCGGGGTATGCCCCCTCTCTCAGCAGGCGGAGAAGTAGGTGTTTCCCCGGGTAGCCGCCTTACCGCAGAGCCAAAACTTTAAGCACGCGTTTGTTTCCCCGTTTCTGTCCCCTATCGGTCCCCTCGCTCAATCTACGATGCTTCCCACCGGAGAGGAACTGCCAACGCACTGATGATCGACCACGGTGAGGCGGATGAACCGGGAAGACTACATCGTCCGTATATACCGCCGCGACCCCGGGGACCGCGGGATGGTCGTGGGCACGGTGGAGCAGGTCGGAGAAAAGCTGAAGATGGGCTTCACGGACTTCGAGGAACTGCGGCTGATCATGGGCATCCCCCGCGGCCAGACCCCGCGGATGGAGCAACTTGTTGAACATACGTCAATACAACCTTTTGACGAAAGGAGAACGGAATGAAAAGGACAAGTTGGGTCGTAGCGATTTCCTGCTTGATGGTGTTCGTCCCAGTAGTTGCCTTCGCCGCTTCACTGAAGATAACATCCTTCCCGGATGGCGCACAGGTATGGATCGGGAGCAATAATACCGGGAAGCTGACGCCGATGAGCATTACGCTGCCCGAAGGAACGTACAACGTCACGGTTCAAATTCCCGACAGCGGATGGGCGTCGCAGACAAGAACCGTGGATGTTGTCTCCGGGAATAACGATCTTAGCGTTACGCTGCTTCCGATTCTTACTAAAGGTGACAAGGGTGACCAGGGTATTCAAGGAACAGCCGGTCTGATAGGTCCCCAAGGTCCGCAAGGCGTTCCCGGCTTGGGGATACAAGGTCCGCCAGGAGCACAAGGATCAACCGGTCCCAAGGGAGATACAGGTGCTGCGGGAGCGCAGGGTGCCAACGGTGATACTGGTCCAACCGGACCTCAGGGATTGGTTGGGCCGCAGGGGCCAACTGGAGCCGTAGGCCCGCAAGGTCCAGCCGGGTCGCAGGGGCCTGCCGGTCCCCAGGGGCTAACGGGCATCCAAGGTCCGAAAGGAGATACCGGGCCTCAGGGACCTGCCGGCCCAATGGGTGATACGGGTGCCACAGGTCCGCAAGGCGCGACTGGGCCAAAGGGGGATACTGGACCGGCCGGAGCGGGTGGAGCATCCATTGTATTTAAAGGTTTTTCGAGTTCAGGATGTGATGGGGCATATGGTCTATTTGCAATGAATTGGTTATGCGCCTCAAGCTATACCGGAAGTCGAACATGTTCTTCAAGTGAAATGGTTGGCGCCCAATTGCCGGAAAATTCTCAAGCCTGGGTACAACCCGATTACCTGGCTATAACTTTCGAGAGGGGCATGGATTATGCGCCAGGCGAATTCACCTATTCGCAATTTGCTAATGTAGGGGGGGCATGGATATTTGTTGATAAAACTACTGGAATGGTAGGGTCGATGCATGATGGCCGACTGAGTTGTGAATTTTGGTCAACTTCCGCAAGTGATTTCTATGGGCTGGAAGCTGAACATACTGGCGCAAGAGCCGGATTTAATACAAAGCCTTGCAACGAAGTTCGTAGTGTAGCTTGTTGCGGCCCGGCCAATTAAGCAAGCGACATCGTTATTTCCGATCAAGCAAAAGGGCGGGGGAAACCCGCCCTTTCTAATTATCGCTTTCACCCTCAGACTCCCGCAACGCCAGGAGGGCTTTTCCTTCCCATCTTGGCACAATATTCCCCGGCCAGTCCGCAGCGGTCGTACGAATGGCCTCTCCGCCGCCAATGCCCTCGGGGAGCCGCTGGGTCCGGGTATACACCCCTCCTCCCGGCCCCCGGCTTCTCCATCCGCACATTCGGACAAATCAAAAGTCATTTGAAGTGCTCGTCGGCGAACCAGTGGTATTGCGCTCTCATCGGGAAATAATGGTAGTATTGTTCGTACCCCGATAACCCTCCACATATAGAAGGAGGCACGGTTGTCGGCATCCGTAATTTTCATAACAGGCGCCGCCGGTTTCATCGGGTCCCACGTTGCCCTGGCGCTTCTCAAGCGCGGCGACAGGGTGTTCGGGCTGGACAACTTCGATCCCTTCTACGACAGGGCGATCAAGGAACGGAACCTGGCGGCGCTTAAAAGCTACCCCGGGTTCGATTTCCTGGAGGGGGACATCCGCGACCAGGGCGCGCTTTCGCGCTGGGGAGCGGGGGAGCCCCCGGACGCGGTCATCCACCTCGCCGCCAAGGCCGGCGTCCGCCCTTCGGTCGCGGATCCCGCCGGCTACGCCGACGTCAACGTCATGGGAACCGTGCGGGTCCTTTCCTGGGCGAAGGACCGGTCCGTCCCCCGCGTACTTTTCGCATCCTCGTCCTCCGTGTACGGGGGGAACACAAAAGTCCCCTTCTCCGAAGACGATTTCGTGGACCGCCCGGTAAGCCCGTACGCGGCGACCAAGAAGGCCGGCGAACTGCTGTGCCACACGTGGGCCCACCTCTACGCCATGAACATCGTTTCCCTCCGTTTCTTCACCGTCTACGGCCCGGGCCAGCGTCCCGAGATGGCGATCCACAAGTTCACGCGGCGCATGCTGGAGGGCAGGGAAATCGAGGTATTCGGCGACGGGACGACCCGCAGGGACTATACTTTCATCGACGACATAGTGGGCGGCGTGCTGGGGGCGCTCTCCGCGCCCCGCGGATACCGCGTCTACAACCTGGGCGGATCGGCCACCATCTCCCTGGCCGAGCTCGTGGCCCTGCTGGAGCGGGCCACGGG
>JBLNEW010000003.1:0-24280 GCA_050263095.1 Deltaproteobacteria bacterium
AAGGCCCCGCTGAAATGGAGCTGCAGGGGAAATTCATGGGAAGCGGCCCCACCGTGGTTAACGCCCAATTTCGCCCGGAGAAGGAGGGTCCGGACCTCGATCTCCGCGTCAAGATCGAGAATACCCGGATGGCGGACATGAACGACCTGTTCCGCGCCTACGGGAAGTTCGACGTGACGGAAGGGCTGTTTGCCTTCTATTCGGAATTGCAGATCCGCAACGATGCGATTGCCGGCTATATCAAGCCGTTCTTCAAAGACATCAAGGTCTACGACAAACGCACCGACCGGGAGAAGAAGGGCTTTCGCCAAATGTACGAAATGCTGATCGGCGGAGTCGCCAGGCTTCTCGAAAGCCGGCATCGGCATGAGGTTGCGGCCAGGGCAGACATATCGGGCCCGGTTGATAATCCCAGGATCAGCAACTGGCAGATCGTGGGCAAGCTGATCGAAAACGCATTTTTCAAGACGATACTTCCCGGGTTTGAAAAAGAAGCCTCCCGATCGAAGCGCAATTGACGACGGTTCACCGGGTTTTCATTCCCACCCTCCTCCAAGGGCCTTGTAAAGCCCGATAACGTTCACCTCGACTGTTTTTTCGCTTTGCGCCAGTCGATCCTGGGATGCGTAGAGCGAGCGCAGGGCGTCCAGGACGGAAAGGAAATCGTCCAGCCCCGCGGAATAGCGGCTTGCCGCCAGGTCCGCCGCCCTGCGGTTGGACTCCACGGAGGCAGCCAGCAGGATGCGCCGCTCCTGTTCCTGCGAATAGGCGACCAATGAATTCTCCACCTCCTCCATGGATGTAAGAACCGCCTTCTCGTAGAGGGCCAGCGCCTGCTCCTGCCGGGCGTTCTGCGCCCGGACGTTCGCGCGGATTCTTCCGCCGGCGAAAACGGGCCAGCGAACGCTCGGCCCGAACCCCCAGGACCGTCCCGGCCCGGTCGCCAGGTCACCGATGACGTCGCTTCTCCCCCCGAAGGCCCCGGTCAGCAAAAATCGGGGAAAAAGGTCAGCCGTCGCCACGCCGATGCGCGCGGTCGCCGCAGCCAGTTCCCGCTCGGCGCGTCGGATATCGGGGCGCCTGCGCAGGAGGTCGGAGGGAAGGCCGGCCGGTACACCCGGCGGGTGGAGCGGGATCGGGGCCTCCTTCGCCAGTTCCGGCATAAGGGCCCCCGGATATTCTCCCAGCAGCACGCCGATCCGATGGATCGCCTGCCTGGACGAAGTTTCAAGGACAGGAACCTGCGCCTGCGTTGTGGACAATAGCGCCTCGGCCCTGGCGACATCCAGGTCGTTCGCCAGCCCGGCCGAAAAGCGCACCCTCGTAAGCGATAAGGCATCCCGCTGCGCTTCCAGGTTGTTTTCAAGAATCGCCATCCGGAGCTGGTCCCCCCGAAGCTCGACGTAGTTGCGCGCCACTTCCGCAAGAAGCGTCACGACGACGGCGCGCCGGTTCTCGATGACGGCGTCCAATTCGGCGCTTGCGGCTTCAACGTCACGGCGTACTGCGCCGAAGAGGTCGATCTCCCATCCGGCGTCGAATCCCGCTTCGAAGAGATTCTGCACCCTGTTTCCGAACGGGCTGCCTGCGGCGCCGCCGGGAGAGCCCGGCCGAAACGGCGGAACGCTTTCGCTGCGTTCGCTGCGCGTGTAGGACGCCGAAGCGTCGATCGAGGGCAGGCGGTCCGCTGCAATGATGCCGCGCGCGGCTCGCGCCTCCCGGATACGCCCTTCTGCGACGCGCAGGTCCAGGTTTTTTTTGATTGCCCGGTCCACGAGCGAATCGAGGACGGGATCGTCGAAGGCGGCCCACCACCGGGATATATCCCGCGAATCGGCAGGATTTTGCCCATTGCGCATTTCGCTCCACTTTTCGGGCACGGCGAGATTCGGCTCGCGATATTGGGGGCCGAGCGCGCACCCGGCCAGAACCGGGAGCAGTGCGATTGCCGAAGAGAGCCGTAAGGTCGTCATTGCAGCTCTCCCTTGATGAAAACGTCCACCTGCTGGCCCACGTAGACCGGGAGGGCATCGGGCTCGAGACGATAGATCACTTGAAGCACGCGCGTATCCACCCTCTCGGCTCCGCTTCCGCTGAGCGACCGCTTCGGGATCACGTACGGCTCGAAGCGGACAAACGCGAGCGGACCCTTAAGCCGCGCGTTGCCGCGGACGGAAGCTTCCGCGGATGCCCCTTCCTTCACGCGCCAGGCGTCGTTTTCGTCCACGTCCACGCGCACGTGCAGCGAACCGACGCTGCCCGCCAGCATCAACGGCGTGCCCAATGGACCGGTCTGGGCGTACTCGCCTGCGCGGACATTCGACTGCAGGATGACGCCGCTCACCGGCGAACGAACGGTGAGCCGCTCTATATCGGTTTTTGTCCGGCTTACCTGCGCTTCGGCCATGGCGACTTCGGTTCGCGCGACTTCGAGGTCATGCCGCCACGCGCCGGCCTTCAAGAGGGACAGTTGGGCCTGCGCTTCCTCGAGGCGCGCATTCGCCGCCTGCACGGCGAACCGTCTCCGGCTCAATTCCTCCTCGCGAATCGCCCGTTTATCGGTCACGTTTTCCATGAGCGACAGGTTGACCTTGGCATCGTTCAAAGCCGACTCGGCTTCCCGGACCCGCGCCTCGGCGGGGGGAATGTCTTCGGGCCGCGGAAGGGCGGCCATTCGCGCAAGCCTTTCCCTTGCAAGTGCCAGGGACTTTTTTCCAACGGCAAGTTCCGCCTGGAGATCCCGGTCGTCGAGCGAAAAGAGCCGCTCGCCCGTTTGCACCTTGCTCCCGGCCGCAACGTAGACCGCCGCCACGAGGCCCGCCACAGGCGTGCTGATTGCGATGTTTTCGGTGCTCGCCTCCACCAATCCTACCGCCGCTACTGTTTGGGCGAACGAGGAGCTCGCCGGCGGCTCCGGCGGCGGGATCAGCGTGTTGGACGGCTTGCTGTTAACTACCGACGCGACTGCGAATATGAACATCCCCAGGGAAATAACCGGGAGAATGATTTTCATCTTCATGAAGGTCTCTCCTTTTTCCGTTGTTCGTTTCTTCGACATTGACGATCCGGCCGTCGTTCATGTAGGCGGTCGTGTCGGCAAAGTCGAAGACGCGGCTGTCGTGCGTGACCACGAGGACCGCCCTGTCGGGATGCACGGCCGTCGAAGCCAGCAGATCCATCACCGCGCGGCCGGTTTCTGCGTCCAGCGACGAGGTCGGCTCGTCGCACACGAGCAACCGGGGATCGTGGATCAGGGCCCGCGCCAGCGCAACGCGCTGCTGCTGGCCTCCCGAAAGCTCGGAAGGCAGGGCCTTGGACCGTTCGGACAGTCCAAGGGCTCCGAGCAGTGCATATGCCTTGGACAATGCCTTATCCCTTGGCACCTTCGCCGCCAGGAGCGGCACCGACACGTTTTCGGCGGCCGAAAGCGCCGGGAGCAGGTTGAACTGCTGAAACATGAAGCCGATGTTTTCGCGCCTAAATATCACTTTCTCCCTGTCGGAGAACCTGGAAACGTCGACGCCGAGCACGTGGAGTTCGCCGTCCGTGCGTTCGAGAAGGCCGGCGATAACCGACAGGAGGGTCGTCTTGCCGCACCCGCTGGGTCCCACCAAAAACGACATTTGTCCCAGTTGAACGTCGAGGTCGATCCCCCGAAGCACCTGGGTCCGCGAATCCCCTTCCCCGAAATCCTTCGCAATCCCTCGGCACTTGACGGCTATATTTTGGTTACGCATCGTCAATTCCCCCCCCGAAACACGTAAGCCGGCTCCAAAACGTAGACCCGGCGGATGCTAAGAAGGCTCGACAGGACGATGATGGTCAGGACGGACGCGCCAGTCCCCGCCATCACCTCCCACATCAGGTAAAAGCCCCTCAAATGGGAGATATTCCTGGTCGATTCGAAAAACGCGGCGGTCAATCCCATCCCGACCGCGAAACCCATCAGGCCGACTACCAGGGCCTGCAGCAGGATCATGCCGGTGATGCGGGAGTTGGTCACGCCGATCGCCTTGAGCGCCCCGAACTGCTTGAGGTTCTCGATAGTAAAGATGTAAAAGGTCTGTCCGGCAACGACGGCGCCCACGATAAAGGCCAGTGCGACCGTGATGCCGAAGTTCACCGGGATGCCCGTGTGCTGCACGTAGTACCGGATCGTCTTCGTTATGAACTCGTCGCGGGTCATCGCGGCCAGGCCGGTTTGCTCCGCGATGCGTCGGCATACGGAATCCGTGGATTCTCCCGGACGCGGGTTCGCCAGGATGAATGAGACCATGTTCCGCTCCCGGCCGACGAACCGGATCGCCTGGCTGAACCGCGTGTAGACCACCGGGGTCGGCTGAAACGGAGCGGACGATTTCACGACGCCGACGATCACGGCCCGCCGATCGTTCATTTCAAGGGTCCTGCCGAGCCGGAACGGCTCCCCCGGCCACAGGAAGCGATAGCCGTCTTCGTCGATAGCGACCGCGTCGGGATTGCGAAGATCCGAAAACGACCCCAGCGTCATCCGGCGCGGAGCGCCCGCCAGCGTTGAATCGTCGAAGCCGACCAGGATGAACGCCTGGAAGCCTCCGTCCTCCGTTTTCGCCCGGGCTGTCCCCCGGAAAAACCGGACCGCCCAGTCCACCCCTTCCACTCCCCTTACCCTGTAAAGGTCGCTGTCGGGCAAAGGCCAGACCTCGTCCACATACTTCACTCGCGGATCCATCACCCAGATCGAGGCATCCTTGACGTCCACGATCTGGCTCGTCGTCCGCCGCATGACCCCCCAGAATATGGAAGCCTGGTGGGCCATCAGCATGGCGGAAAACCCGACCGCGAATACCAAGCCGAGATATTTCGCCCGGTCTCCGAGCAGCATTTTCATCGCAACGTAATTCATGGCGTCGCTCCTTCCGAAGCCTTCTTCACCGTTATAGATGTATATACATCTATTACGGTTCAAAAAAAAACCTCACGCCTCCCTCGCGGACCGCACGACCCTGTGCGTCAGGTCCCCCAACTCTTCCCAGCGCTGGTCCCCCAGGATCTTCCGGAGCCGCTCCTGCGCGCGCTCCCATTGCGGGTAGCTGAGTTTGAGCTGCCGACGGCCGGCAGCCGTCAAGGAGACAAGCCGCTCACGCCGGTCCGTTCCTGTCCGTACGGCTATCCACCCTTCCCTGCGAAGATTGGCCAGGGTACGGGTCAGCGTGGTGCTGTCCATCGACAACCCGTCTCCCAGGCGCCCCTGGGAAAGCTCTCCGGTCCGGGAGAGCACCTGCAACAGCGTGAATTGGGTTACGCCCAAACCCGTGCCTCGCAGTTCCCGGTCGTACAACTGCGTCACCGCCCGCGCGGCGCGCCTTATGTTCGCACAGGCGCAAGGCAGCGCCGGCAGCGTCGAATCGGCCACTCTCTCCGGAATATCCGATTTCCTCGTCGTCATAATAATTGTATATACATCTTCCCTCCTCGTACGTCAAGTGCTCCCGCCGGAAATGCGGAAACCGAAACTTCCCGTCGAGCATTGACAACTTATTGAGTAGAAATCGGGATGCGCGATCATCCGGACGACGGGACCATATGAAATCAAAGGTTTTCGCCATACGCGATCTACCGGTCGAAGTGGACCTGATCCTTCTTTTCATCCGGCTGGTCGTCGGTTATGCATTCATGCTTCACGGATGGGGGAAGATCCAGAATCCCTTGGGTTGGATGGGGCCGACATCGTCGGTCCCCGGAATTTTTCAGGCGCTGGCCGCCATATCCGAATTCGGAGGCGGCATGGCGCTGATATCCGGATTCCTGACCCGCCTGGGGGCATTCGGGATAGCCTGCACCATGATAGGCGCCGTCTATATGCATAGCGCTGTCCTGGGGGATCCGTTCGTGAACCTTAAAGGCGGGCGGGCCTACGAACTCGCGGCCGTCTTCCTGGTGATAGCCGTCTTCTTCGTGATATCGGGCCCGGGTCGATTCTCCCTGGACAGGATGGTCTTCGGGTTCAAGAATATCGGCAAACTCGATTGAAGCACCGAAACGATCCGGGGAACTCGGCGAAAGGTCTAACGATGATGCGGCGACTTCGCGCGGATCCCTATTGCGCGCAAAGGCACGGTCGATATCTGCCAGGTCATGCCTGCCGTACCTTTGATCTTGCCCTTTTTTACCCGGTTCGGCCAGCAGCCGGGACAAGGTTCGGTGCCACGGTATTTATGTCCCCTACTGCACGTCTTCCAACCGCCCCGATTCGCCTTCGGCATCGCGGACTCCTTTCCGTCAACGGCCTGTGCACGCTTCTTTTTAGATGCCGTTCGTCGAAATCCGGCTCATTCGGGCGACAATCCGATGAGAAGGCGATTCACCTGCCAATAATGGATGTCCGGCGGCGCAAAGCTTCGTGACGCCGCAGACCAGGAGGAAATCATGAAATACATTTGCTTTGGATACTTCGACGAGAAGAAGTGGGAAACGCTGCCCGAAAACGAGCAGACCGCCATCATGGACGAATGTTTCGCCTACGATGACGTGCTTAAAAAAGACGGCCACTTCGTCGGCGGAGACGCGCTGCAGAGTCCCCGCAACGCCGCCACTCTCAGATGGAAAAACGGGAAGGTGGCCGTCACCGACGGCCCGTACGTCGAGACGAAGGAGCAGCTTGGCGGACTGCTCGTGCTCGAAGCCAAGGACCTGGACCATGCCATTCAGCTGATGTCGAAACACCCGGGCCTTAAAGCGGGCCCCTTCGAAATCCGCCCGGTCGAGGACATGTCGGCGGTGGCGGCGGAAAGCAAGCGCCGCCGCTCGCAAAAAAAGATCGCGTAACATCAATCCCTTAAGATACTTACGGCCGCGGATTTCAGATCCGCGGCCGTAACCTTCTCCCGTGGCGGAAAATGCACATTCCGCGATGCGGTGATAACATTCCCGGCAGCCGCTTTACATTAATGAATCTCCCGCGCCTTGGTAGGCAGGCGGCAACAAATCCCTATCCCCGCGATTTCGGCCGGTTGTAACATGGTAATTGACCCCGGCGATCGGAATAAATCTTGCTGTCTTCAAATTATCCGCGTAGCCGCAGTTAATGGCATCCAAAGGGCAGGACCTGCGTGAATCCAGCCCGAACGACGCAGCGAAGGAGGCCGGAATGAGCCCCAGGATTCGCACGATCCATTTGACCGGCATTGCCATCATGCTCGCCTTCCCCGTACTGATCCTTGCCGGGTGCGGCGGGGGATCCTCCGGCGGCGTGACCGCCGGTTCCACGGTAAACATCGCCCTCGCCTCGGCGGTGCCCAACGCTGCCCCCAACGATGCGGGAATGCTCGCGACAGGGATTTCGGCGATCGAGCCGACGGCGGCAATCCCCGCGGCGGACAATGTCGACCACGTGTGGATCACCGTCCGTCGCGTTTCGCTCATCCCGGGAAATGACGCTCCGGGTCCGGACCCGAACGGGGAGATGGCCGTCGAAGATGCGTCGCCGCCGGCCGCATCCGGCCACATCTCGGCCGATGTGGATCCGCCTGAAGAAATCGACCTCTTGAACCTTCCCGCCGGAGGCCTGGCCGGTTTCCTCGATGAGATACCAAGGGTGCCTGCGGGGACATACGGCAAGATCCGCCTGTATTACACCGATCCGAAGGTGCATTTCATCGATGCGGCGGACAACACGGTCGTGCACGGTACGGCGAACTTCCACCTGGACATCCATTTCACCGGCGGAAAGCTGGTGATTCCCGAATCCACCGGCGAGGGGGTTCGGCTTCACGATGTAATCGTAGTCTTCGTGCTGGGCAAGGACGGCCTAAAGATAACGGTGGGGCCGAACAAAATCCTTATGCGCCCCCAGGTATTCGCAACAGTGTCGACGGTACGGTTCGTCCTGGCCGGCGCCGTGGACAACGTGAACAAGACAGCATCCACCTTCGACCTCGAAACCGAAACCGGACGGATCTTCCGCGTCGCCTACGACAACGATTCGACGACCTGGTCCTTCATGGAGTCCGGCGATGCGCCCAGGGCGATCGCGGTCGACAACCAGTTCGCCATAGCGGCCCTGGACAACGGGGCGACCGTTTCGGCCATCGGGATCTTCTCTGCCGGCGGACTGTTCCTTGCCGACGACGTCACCATCACGTTCCCCGTCAACCGCACAGGCACGGTTGCGTCTGGAACCCTGGCAAGCGGATGGATAGACGTCAACGACACTTTCGTCTTCGACCTGTCGATCGACAACGCGGTGATTCCGAGGCCGTCCCGGGCAACAGCCCGCTACGACGACAACACCACCCTTCTGCCGCTCGATACAGGGCAGGCGGCCATCGTGAAGGGCGCGGTCGTAACCGCCAGGGGATACGCCGTTACGGGCGTCGGCATGGAGGCATTCTGGATTTCCGTTGCGCCCTGACCTTGCAATATACGGAAATCTGAAACCATAACCTGTCTTCCATATCTCCAAGTGATATGGAATGGAACAGGAAATTACCTGCCGTTTCGGGATTTTCCCTCTCGGCTATAGCTATATCCGCCGCAATGGGTGCCGGCGCCGGCTATCGCCTCGAGTGGTGGGATTTCCGGACAGGTTTCAGGATTCTCAATTGGGCTGCGTACTTCGGCATCGCGGGAGCGGCACTGTCCCTGGCGGGCGCCGTTATCGCAAGGCCTGGAAGCGGACGCCGCGGATTCCTGCCGGCGGTCGCCGGGGTCGTCCTTGGATCGCTGGCGTTCGGCGTGCCTGCCGCCTGGTCGCGGATCGCCAAACGGGTCCCGGCAATCCACGACATCACGACCGACACCGAGAACCCGCCTGTTTTCGTTTCGGTGCTCGATTTGAGGAAGGGCGCGCCCAATTCCGCGGAGTACGGGGGGCCGGATATCGCGGCGAAGCAGCGCGCGGCGTATCCGGACATCCGCACGATCGAGGTCGGCATCCCGCCTGCGAAGGCGTACGAAAAAGCCCTCGAAGTCGCACGGCGGATGGGCTGGCAGATCGTGGACGGAAATCCGTCGGAAGGGCGGATCGAGGCAACGGCCACAACCCGTTGGTTCGGATTCAAGGATGACGTCGTCATACGCATAGCCCCGACGCCAAGCGGCGGAAGCCGCGTCGACATCCGCTCGGTCTCCCGGGTAGGGATAAGCGACGTGGGCGCCAACGCATGCCGGATTCGCACGTTCCGAAACAAGTTCACCTGATTCCGAAACCGGAAGGGCGCCATGAAGAAACGGAAGCTGGGCAATTCCGGGCTAAAGATCGCGCCGCTTGCGCTGGGCGGCAACGTCTTCGGATGGACCGCGGATGAAAAAACGTCCTTCAGCCTGCTGGACGCGTTCACGGACGCCGGAGGCGACCTGATCGACACGGCGGATGTCTACTCCACCTGGGTGCCGGGCCACAAGGGCGGCGAATCCGAAACCGTTCTCGGAAAATGGCTCAAACGGGACGGGAACCGCAAGAAGGTCCTCATCGCCACGAAAGTAGGAAAGGAGATGGGCCCCGACAGGAAAGGGCTGTCGAAGGCCTATATCCTGCGCGCCGCGGAAGCTTCGCTGCGGCGGCTGCAGACCGAGTACATCGATCTTTACCAGGCGCACACGGACGATCCGGAGACGCCGCTGGAGGAAACATTCGAAGCATTCGCGCGGCTTACCAGGGATGGAAAAGTACGGCTGATCGGGGCGTCAAATTACAGCGCCGAACGGCTCTCGATGGCCTTGCGGTCAAGCGAGCTGCACGGATATCCCGCCTACCGAAGCCTGCAGCCTTTATACAACCTATACGACCGCGCCGAGTACGAAGCGGAGCTCGAGCCCCTATGCAGGGAAAAGGGATTGGGGGTAATCCCCTACTTCCCGCTGGGCGCGGGGTTTCTCACGGGCAAATACCGGTCGGAAAAAGACCTGGAGGGCCGAGCGCGGGCCGAAATCGTACGGAGATACCTCGATGACCGGGGATTCCGGATACTCGATGCGCTGGACCGGGTGGCAAGCCGGTATCAATCGACTCCCGCAACGGTCGCCCTTGCCTGGCTGATCGCGCGTCCCGGCATCACCGCACCCATCGCGAGCGCGACGAGCGTGGACCAGTTGATCGAGCTTATGAAGTCGCTGGAGCTCGAACTGGCTCCAGAAGACATCGAACTTCTGAATCTCGCCGGGGCATGAGGCAGGAATCGGTTTCCGGGGAGCGACGGCCGATCCCGCGCTGCGGTCACGGCATGATTTCAGGTGAAAATCCCCTTCGCATCGTGTTCTCCGTGATGACCCGCGGCTCCATTAACTGGAGGAGGTAATCCGGACCGCCCGCCTTGGAGCCGACGCCCGACATCCTGAAACCCCCGAAAGGCTGCCGGCCCACCAGCGCCCCGGTGATCCCCCGGTTGATGTAAAGGTTGCCGACCTCGAACGCCTCCCGCACGCGCGAGATCGTCGCCGGGCTCCTGGAGAATAGCCCGCCGGTCAATGCGTAGTCGGAGGAGTTGGCGATATCCAAGGCATCCTCGATATCGCGCGCGCGGATGACGGCGAGCACCGGCCCGAAAATTTCATCCCGCAGGATCCTGGAATCCGGCGAAAGATCGGTGAGGATCGTCGAAGAGACGTAAAATCCTTTCCCGGGGACCCGGATTTCGGCGGCAACCTTGCATTCGCTTCTCCCTAGCTCGATGGTCGCCTTTATCCTCTCCTTCGCGGCGCCGTCTATCACAGGGCCGATCAAATTGGCGGGGTCGTCCGGCGGTCCGACCGTCAAGCTCCTGACCGCCTCGCAGATCCGGGCCAGGAACCTGTCGTAACAATCCGCATGGACGATCACCCTGGAGCAGGCGGAGCATTTCTGTCCCTGGTACCCGAATGCCGACGCCATCACCGCCGGCACCGCCTGGTCCAGATCGGCGTCCGCATCGATTATGATCGCGTTCTTTCCTCCCATCTCCACCACGACCCGCTTGACCGATTTCTGTCCGGGCGCGATCCGCCCCGCCATCTCCACTATCCGCAAGCCCACCGCCCTGGATCCAGTGAACAGGACGAAATCGATCCCGCTGTGGGCAACGAGGTGATCCCCAACGCTCTCCCCTTTCCCCGGGATGAAATTAAGCGCGCCGTCGGGCGCTCCGCCTTCCCGAAGCAGGGAGAAGGCGAGCCAGCCGTTGACAGGGGAAAGGCTCGACGGCTTGTAGAGGACGGCGTTTCCGGCGACCAGAGCAGCGCAGGTCATCCCGACCGAGATGGCCAGGGGGAAATTCCACGGAGCGATCACGAGGCCCACTCCCCGCGGGCGGTACGCGTAGATATTCTCCTCCCCGGGGCAGTTGCCGAGCCTTGCCGCGCTTCCCAGGCGGATCATCTCCCGCCCGTAGTATTCGAGATAGTCGATCGCTTCGGCCACGTCGGCGTCGGCCTCCGACCAGCTCTTGCCGACCTCGCGCACCTGCCACGCGGCCAGTTCCGTTCTTCGCCGACGCGCCGCGGCGGCGGATCGGAATAACACTTCCGCCCGTTCCTGCGGGGCGCGCCGCGACCAGGCTTTAGCCGCATCGCGTGCGGCGGATACCGCGCGATCGGCCAGCTCCCGACTGATCCCGTAAACGGTCCCGACGACTTCTTGCGGGCGCGCGGGATCGACCGAGATTATCGGTTCCCCGTCACGGTATTCTTTTCCGCCTATGACCGCGGGATAACTCTCCCCCAACCGGTTTCCTACATCGTTCAGCGCATTGCGGAAGGAGTTTCGGGTCTCGGCGATCGCGAAGTCCGCTGCCGGCTCGTTTGAAAACGGAGCGGTTCCATCCGGCTCATCTGTTCGAGGGGCTTCCTTGTAGCTTTCCGGCTCCGCAAGGAGGGTTTCCGCGGGAACGTTTACGAGGAACGCTTTCTGGAGGAACCCTTCGTTCGAGGAGTTCTCCAGCAGTCGCCGCACCAGGTACGCCATACCGGGCAGCAGCTCACCGATCGGCACGTACTCGCGGACCGGGAATCCCATGCCTCGAAGCGCGCGCTTTACAGGCTCCCCCATGCCGTACAGCATCTGGAACTCGTATCGTTCCCGGGGGACCTTGAGCCCCTCCGCAGCAGCCAGCGCCTTGGCTATCGACCGCACATTATGGGAGCCGACGGCAAGGGCCGTGTGCTCGTGGTTCGCAAGGACAAGACCCGCGCACTTCTCGAAATTGGCGTCCGTATGGGTCTTCCTGGGGAAGACGGGGACCTCCCGGTTTTTCTGTTTCGCCACGATCGTTTCGTATTCCCGGTAGGCGCCCTTGACCAGCCGGATCGTTATGCGCCGGTTTCTCTCCTTCGCCCATCTTATTATCCGCTGCAGGTCCTGCTCGGCGCTCTTGAGATAAGCCTGGATCGCGATCCCGGCGTCTTCCCAGTCGCGGAACCCGGGATCGTCCAGCATTTCCGTGAATACGTCGAGCGTTATCCCTTTGAGGCTGTACGTTTCCATGTCGAGGTTCACGAACCCGCCCGCTTCACGGACCTTGGCGAGTATCGGCTTGAGCCTCCGCCGGACTTCCGTCACGCTGTCTTCGTGATTGGCCGGACCGATCCGGGAATAGAGCGAGCTGATCTTGACGGAAAGGTTGAGGCGGGGGAACGAAGATTCCAAACGGAGATCGAGCGGAAGCCAGCCGGGCATCTCCCGGGAAAGCGCCTCGGCCAGCAGCAGGTAGTTGTTCCTGTACGCATCGGCCTCCGCCTCCGAGACCGCCGCTTCGCCCAGGATGTCGACGGTGAATGTTTTCCCCTCGTGCCACAAGCGCCGGAGAGATTTGAGGGCGGATTGAAGATTCTCCCCCGCGATGAATGTTTTCGAGAAGCTGGTGACGCCCCTTTTCACAAGATATGCGGCGAGCGACGCGCCAGGGCCGGAGCGGGACGCGCCGGCGGAAAGAATGGAATTCAAGAACCGGGGGAGCGGCGAATTGCCCGCCTCGAAGTATTCCCTGGCGTGCGCGGCGATGCGCCTGCTGTCGGTCAGCGCCGGGAGGACGTCGATGAAGCGGAAAAGCGGGACCTTGAGCGCGGGGTCCCGCATCACCCGTTCCATCATTCTGCCCGCCCACCATCCCCTGTCGAAGACGGCCGGCGTTTCGGTCCCCATGAGCCGGAAGATCTCGAGCCCCTTTGCTCTTACGGCATCATCGGCGGGGTCCGCTTCCATCTGCTTACTATTCCCGGGTGCGATTCACATGCCTTTCGCATGCATAAATTAGATGCCGATTTTTCTTTCGAGGGGCGTACTACGGAGTCAATTATGGCAGCATGAAAAAGGCAAAAAAAAATGAAGTGGCGGCCGGACTCTCACCGGCACCGCGGCTTGCCTGCGTGGTTCCGCTTCCGCAGGATCCCGGAAATCCCGCGGTGGGTGGGCAGGAACTCAACTTCTCTTTCCCGCCGTTCGCATGGCCTTGAGGTCTGAGTGCCTCGCCGCGCCACTTCAATTAAATTATATACGATCCCGGTTGCGTTTTAAACGCCGCAATCCTCCTGCTACGCCGCCTTCTCATCGTGTATGAGGCGGTGAAACTTCTTCCGCAGGTTCTTGGGGATCTCCTTCAGGTGGTGAACGTTCTTCGAATGCTCCGACGCCTGGTTTATTACGTCCTCCTCGGTATCTCCCCGGAAAACTTCCTGGCATCCGGACACGAGATCCTTGCAGTAAAGGATTTTCTTCATGTGTCACCTCCGCTTGCGCATGCCCTGCAGGTTGCTTTCCAAAAATATTCGATGCGCCGCATTGGTCATGGGTTGCCGCAGGCACAGCAGGCCGGAATACGTGACGCGATTTGTCACTTTCCTGCCGACATGTCGATTTCTTGTCGCATCCAACATCTCGCCCGGTTTTTCCCGTTCCGTCTATGTTATTGTTTTTATAAACAATTCAAGATTTAATGGCGATTGGCACGCTAATTTCATGATGAGTAGGCCATGAGATACGCACTGTTCGCAGCGATGATCCTGGTGATCGTGCCCTCCCTCGGCTGGGGCCTCCCCCCCCAAGGGCAGGAAACGATCGGCGTAGTGCGCAATGCGGCCGGGACGGCCACCGTCACCCGCGGGGAACAGGTGTTCCAGGCCGTCGCGGGTACGAAGCTCCACGAAGGCGATACATTGAGCACAGGCCACGACGGAGCCATCGGCGTCATTTTGAGGGACAATTCTCTCCTCTCGCTGGGCCCTGTAAGCCGCCTGGTCGTCGTAAGGTTCATCTTCGCGCCCGCCGAGGAAAAGATCGGCCTGTTGGCGCGGCTCTCCAGGGGGACGATGGCCTACATCTCCGGGCTTATCGGAAAGCTCGCCCCCGAGACCGTGCGCTTCGAGACTCCCACGGCATCCATCGGGATCCGCGGGACCTACTTCGCGGTAAAGGTCGAGGAACCGGCCTCATAACGCAATAGAACCGGTCACGCCGCCGATTCTCCTATTTCCACGTCCGCGACTTTGCGATCCGTCCCCCGCACCAGGGCGATTCTTACCATCCCCCCGACGGCGATATCCGACAGGAGGCGATGAAGGTCGTCGACGCTTTCCACGGGATGGCCGTTCATCTCCACCAGGATGTCCCCCGGAATGATGCCGGACCTTTTCGCCGGCCCCTGCGGATCCAGGGAGACGACCTCCACGCCGGACTCCCGGGTAATGTTGAAGTAGCGCGCGAACCGCCTTGATAGCTGCCTCTGCCGTCCGGAGATTCCCAGGTATCCCCTGCGCACTTTTCCGTACGTGAGAATCTGCGACACTACGTGGCGCGCCGTGTTGGAAGGGACCGCGAAACCCATGCCCTGCGCGGAGGCGATGATCGCCGTGTTGATTCCCACGATCCTGCCCCTGGAGTCGACAAGCGGGCCGCCGGAGTTGCCCGGATTAAGGGGCGCCGTGTGCTGGATGACGTTCTCTATGAGGCGGCGGTCGAGGCTTCGCATCCCCCGCCCCGTCGCGCTCACGACCCCGGTCGACACGCTGGACTGGAACCCGAGCGGATTGCCGATCGCGATCACGAGCTGCCCCACGCGCAGCGTCGAGGATTCGCCAAGCGTCGCGTAAGGCATTCCCGAACCGTTCGCGCGGATTACCGCCAGGTCGTTCGGCGGGTCCGAACCCACGGGGGCCGCGCCGATCCTTGTCCCGTCCGTAAGCGTAAGCTTCACCTGGCTTGCGTTGCTCACCACGTGGTGATTTGTCAGCACGTATCCGTCCGGCGTCAGGAGCACTCCCGACCCCGCGCCGACAGGCTCCGCTTCGCTCCCGGCAGGCGACTCCCCCCCGACCGAAATGCTCACCACGGCGGGGCCGACCGCATCGACCACGGATGTCACCGCCCGCGAGTACGCGTCGAGCAGCTCCACGTCCGCCTTTCCCGAAAGGCCGGGTTCGTACCTGCCCGACGGCATCAATTTCTCGTCCTTCTCCGACTGGATCCAACGCAGCGCTTCGGAATGCATCGCCGCCATCGCTTGCTCCCCCCCCTTTTTTTCCCGGGGAAAAAACCGGTTTGCGCCTGGGAATTTGATGTCATCGGTGAGGAAAAGAATTCGTCTTTGTCTATGCATTGAAAAACCGGGATAATATGGATACGGGACAGAATGGAGGCTCTTGCCATGGATTTAAAGGCGCTGGCGGGCAGGCCTTTCCTGAAACGGTACGTCCTGTGGTTCACCATAGCGCTTGCGGCATTCGCGGTCATCGGGTTCCTCGTCCTTCCTCCCATAGTCAAATCGGTCCTGGTAAAGCAGCTCTCGAAAACGCTTCACCGGCCCGTGGAGATCCGGACTTTACGCATAAATCCGTTCGCGCTGTCGGTCCGCGTAGACGGGTTTTCCATGAAGGACCGCGGCGGCTCCGGACCGTTCGTTTCTTTCGAGGAGCTCTACCTTAACCTGCAGGCCGCCTCCATCGTGAGAGGCGGGCCGGTCCTCGGGGAGATCATGCTGCGCTCTCCGAACGTAACCATAGTTCGAAACGAAGACTCGACCTACAATTTCTCCGATATCCTGGAAGAGTTCGCATCAAAGCCGTCCGAAAAGGACAAGCCGCTCCGGTATTCCCTCAACAACATACGCATCGTCGGGGGGAGCGTCGATTTCGACGACCGCCCCAAGCGCACGCGGCACGCGGTGCGGGGACTGTCGCTTTCCATCCCGTTCCTGTCGAACCTGCCATACGCCGCGGACGTGTACGTCCGGCCCGCTTTCGAGGCCGAGGTCAACGGGACGATGGTGGGGCTCCAGGGGATGACCAAGCCCTACAGCGCTTCCCGCGAAACCACCGTCGACTTCAATATCCGCAATTTCGACATCCCCTATTACCTCGAGTACGTCCCGGTGAAGCTCAAATTCCAGGTGCCCTCCGGCGCCATGGACGCGAAGACCGTCCTCACCTTTTCCCAGCCTGCCGGCAAGTCTCCCACCGTGGCGCTCGCGGGAGACGTCAAGGTCAGGAACTTCTCCATCACGGACGGAAACAAGGCGCCGGTGCTTAAGCTTCCGTCCCTCTTCGTCGCCATCGGCTCCCTGGAGCCGCTCGCGAAGCGGGCGAAACTGGACAATGTCGTCATATCCTCCCCGGAGGTATTCATCGTCAGGGAGAAAACGGGGGGCTTGAACGTGCTGTCGCTCATGCCGGACAGCGAGGGCGCGTCCAAGCCGGACAAGCCGGAATCCTCCTTCTCGGTGGAAGTGAGCGCGTTTAGCCTTGCCGGCGGAAAAGCGTCCTATACCGACCTCGCAAGCCCAAAGCCCTTCGAGGCCGATGCGGTCCTGGATCTGGCGGCACGTTACAGGCAGGTTTCGGGCGAAGCGGGCGAGGAGGCGCTCCTGTCCGGCCTCGATTTGAACGTAACGTCCCTGCGCCTCAGGCATCGGGGAGAGAAAGAGGACTTCATAAACATCCCGGAAATCGTGGTGAAGGGCGCGGCGATCGATCTCGCCAAAAAATCCGCCACGGTCGGGGAGGCGGCGACGCGCAAGGGGGTCCTGCAAGTTGTCCGGGAGAAGGACGGCACGCTCGACCTGGCGAAGCTTATGCCCCCGTCCGAAGCAGCTGCGAAAAAAACCGCTCCCCCTCCGCCGGAATGGCTTGTCAAGGTCAAGAAGGCGTTCCTGCAGCAGTACACCGTCAAGGCGGTGGACCGGACGCCGGGCGATCCCGTCAACGTGAGGGTATCCCCGCTGGACATAACGGCCGAAGACCTGTCGACGGAGAAGAACGCCCGCGGCAAAGTGACGATCAAGGCCACCTTGAACAAGGCGGGAAGGATCGCCGTCGGCGGCGACGTGGGCGTGAACCCGCTGTCGGCGGACCTGAACCTGGATATGAGGGCGATAGACCTGATCCCGTTCCAGCCGTACGTGGCCGAGCGCATCAATATTTCCCTTACTGGCGGGAACGTCTCCGCGAAGGGGAAGCTTAACCTTGCGGAGAGGGGCGGCGCATTCCGGACTACCTATTCGGGCGAGGCCTCCGTTACAAACCTGGCGACGGTGGACAAGATAACCTCGGAGGATTTCCTCAAGTGGGATTCGCTCCACCTGGACGGGATCAAGGTGGCGACCGCCCCCCTGTCCGTGGCTATCCGGCAGGTGGCTCTCGCGGACTTCTACTCGCGCATCATAGTCACCCCCGAAGGCACGTTGAACGTGCAGGGGATCGTCAGGAAGGAGGGCCAGGCGGCCGCCGGGGAGACGGCCGCGGCATCCCCGGACAACAACATGGCCGCAAAGCCGCCCGAGCCCGCCGCGCCGCCGACGCCGGTCGCGATAGAGACGGTGTCGTTTCAGGGCGGGAGGATAAATTTCACCGACCGTTTCATAAAGCCCAACTATTCGGCGAACCTGCTCGAGATCGGGGGGCGCGTCTCCGGGCTGTCCTCGGAGGAGGCGCGGATGGCGGATGTCGACCTGCGTGGGAAGCTCGAGAATTACGCACCGCTGGAGATCACGGGGAAGATAAATCCGCTCCGCGACGACCTGTTCGTTGACCTTAAAATCGATTTCAAGGACATGGATTTAAGCCCCTTGACCCCCTACTCCGGCCGGTATGCGGGCTACACGATCGAGAAGGGAAAGCTTTTCTTGAGTCTTAAATACCTGATCGTCAACAGGAACCTGGCCGCGACCAACAACGTCTTCCTCGACCAGTTCACATTCGGCGAGGCCGTCGACAGCCCGGACGCGACGAAGCTGCCTGTCCGGTTGGCCGTGGCGCTGCTGAAGAACCGCAAGGGGGAGATCTCGCTGGACCTTCCCTTGAGCGGCTCCCTGGACGACCCGAAATTCAGCATCTGGAGCGTCGTCATAAAGATAATAGTGAACCTGCTGGTCAAGGCCGCCACCTCGCCGTTCGCCCTCCTGGGGGCGCTGTTCGGCGGGGGGGAGGAATTGAGCTACCTGGAGTTCAACTACGGCAAGGACGCGGTCGATGCGCCGGCGGAGGCCAAGCTCAAGAACCTCGTCAAGGCGCTTCACGACCGCCCCGCATTGAAGCTGGAGATCGCGGGGCACGTGGACGTGGAGAAGGACCGGGAGGCGCTGCGGCAGATCATCTTCGACCGCAAGGTCCGCTCCCAGAAATTGAAGGATTTGGTAAGAAAGGGAGGAGAGGCGCCTTCGCTCGACAACGTCGCGGTCGACGCCAAGGAGTATCCCGATTACCTCAAAAAAGCATACCGGGAAGAGAAGTTCCCCAAGCCCCGGAACTTCATCGGCATGCTCAAGGACCTCCCCGTCCCCGAGATGGAGAAACTCATGTACACTCACCTCCAGGTGACCGACGACGACCTGCGCCTGCTCGCCCAGAGACGGGCCAAGGCAGTAAAGGATTACCTGCTCGCATCAAGGCAGGTGGAGCCGGAGCGGGTCTTCCTGGTGGAGCCAAAGACGCTCGCTCCCGAAAAGAAGGAGAAGCAGAAGGATAGCCGCGCCGTATTCGTACTCAAATAATTCGTGCTTAACCGAACGAAGGAGGACCGAATACAGTGACTGCCCCCGACAAGTCCGTTTTTGCCTCCCCGCGAAACCACCGGTGGCGGTTCTTCCGCGCCGGCGGATTCGACCAGGTCCTCCTGGAAACCGGGGACGACCTTTTGTCGCTGGGAACCCTTGACCAGAAGCTTTGGGTGGCCTTGAGCTGCCCCGTCGCCGGGATCGAATTCGACCGAAAAACGCTCGATTTCGTCGATTCGGACGCGGATGGACATATCCGGGCGCCCGAGATCATCGCCGCGGCCGAGTGGGCGGGGAAAGCGCTCGTTGACCCCGACTTCCTCGTGCGGCGCCAGGATCGGCTTCCGCTTTCATCCATCGACGAATCCACGGACGAGGGAAAGGCCGTCATGTCGGGTGTAAACCTGGTTCTCTCGGCCCTGGGCAAGTCCGGCTCGACGGAGATCACGCTTGAGGACGCAAGCGACACCGCGCGCATATTCTCCCAGGCCCGGTTCAACGGGGACGGCATCGTGCCGGCTCGGGCGGCCGTGGACCCGGCGTTGACCGCCGCTGTGGAAGACATCATCGCATGCCTTGGGAGCCAGGCGGACCGAAGCGGGGAGCCCGGCGTGACCGCGGAGTCGATAAGCCGCTTCTACTCGGAGGCGAAGGCCCTGCGCGACTGGTGGGATGCCGGCCGAAAGCCCGAGATCCGACCGTTCGGAGACGACACCGCGGCCCGATACGACCTCTTCAAGTCCCTTCGACCCAAGATCGAGGATTACTTCCAAAGATGCCGGATCGCCGCGTACGACGGTCGCTCGGCATCGCTGCTGGGCCCCGCCGATGCGGATTACCAGAAGCTTTCCGCCGAGAACCTGGGCGGGTCCGTGGAGGCGGTGGCGCTGTTCCCGATCGCCGTGCCCGCGGCAGGCAAAGCCATGCCGCTCTCGGCGGGACTTAATCCCGCATATTCCGACGCTGTGCGGCGCTTCCGCGAAGAGGTGGTGTCCCCGGTCCTGGGGGGCGCGGAGACGCTTGGCGACGAGGGATGGGCTATCCTGTGCTCGCGCTTCGCTCCCCGCGAGGCGTGGCTGGCAGCGAAGCCGGCGACGAAGCTGGAGGAGCTGGGCGAGGAAAGGGTGAGGAAGCTGCTCGCGGAGGACGGCGAAGCGTTCCTCCTGGACATCGCCGCCCAGGACAGCGCGGTGGAACCCGAGGTTGCCGCAATCGCTTCGGCGGAAAAGCTCTTGAGGTACTGCCGCGACCTGCACCTGCTGGCGAACAACTTCGTCTCCTTCAGGGATTTCTACACCCGCAAGGGGAAGGCGACCTTCCAGGCCGGCACCCTCTACCTCGACGGGCGCAGCGCGGATCTTTGCGTGACCGTCTCGGACGTTGCCAAGCACACGGAGATCGCGAGCTTGAGCCGCGTATACCTCGTCTACTGCGAGTGCACGCGCCGGGGCGGGGGGGACAAGACGACGATAGCGGCAGGGTTCACGGCGGGGGACTCCGATTTCCTCATGGTCGGGCGCAACGGCGTGTTCTACGACCGCAAGGGTCAGGACTGGGACGCGACGATCGTGCGCATCGTGGACCACCCCATAAGCATTCGGCAGGCCTTCTGGGCTCCTTACAAGCGGCTCGCCCGGATGATCGGTGAGCAGGTCCATAAACTCTCGGCGGCCAGGTCCCGGGCATCCGAGCAGGCGGCCGCATTGAGGATGGCCCGGGCCGGGGAAGCTGCGGCAGCGGGGATGCCCGCGATTCCTCCTCCACCGCCATTCGACATCGCCAAGTTCGCCGGGATCTTCGCGGCGATAGGCCTGGCGATCGGCGCGATCGGGGCCGCCCTGGCGTCCGCGATCGCAGGGCTGTTCCGCCTCGCCTGGTGGCAGATCCCCCTTCTGTTCGCGGGGATAATCCTGGTCATCTCGGTCCCGTCGGTGCTACTTGCGTGGCTCAAGCTAAGGAAGAGGAACCTGGGCCCCATTCTCGACGCCAACGGCTGGGCCGTAAACGCAAGGGCGAAGATCAACATACCGTTCGGGGCATCGCTCACCGCCGCCGCGCGCCTGCCGGAGAACGCGGAGCGCTCCCTGGCGGATCCGTTCGCCGAGAAGAAGCAGCCTTGGCTCGCATACATTATTTTTCTGGCCCTGTTGGGGGCGCTCCTGGTTTTCTGGCAGCTGGGATACCTGGACCGGTTCTGATCGGCGGCCGATTCCTGCGAAACGATCCGGGGTAAGCCGGGTTTCTATATATCATCCGGATGCGGACGAAGAGCCGTCCCGGCGAAGCGGAGGGTCGAATGAAGACATTCGCAAAGGTTTCCGGATCGTTAGCAACCATCGCAGCGGTGGTGCTTTTCGCGTCCGTTTCCAGGGCGGAATCCCTGGGGGCGATGCGGGTGACTATCGAGCAAGGCGACGTGCAGGTGAAAATCGCCGATACGGGAGAATGGGTTCCGGCTTCGATCAACATGCCCCTCGTCGAGGGGGACGAGCTTTGGGTCCCGGACGGCGGCAGGGCTGCGATCCAGACCAACAACGGGACTTATATCAGGCTTGACGGGGACACGGCCTTGCAGGTCGTGCGGATGGACCGCGACTCCTTCCAGTTTTATCTCCCGCAGGGTTCCGTGTACGTGCTGAGCCTTGTAACGAAGCGCAGCGTGCTGCAGTTCGACACTCCCGACACCTCCGTCCGCGCCTTCGGCAGAGCGACGTTCCGTATCGATACCCCCGGCGCCGAGACGGACGTCTTCGTGTTCAGGGGATCGGTCCTGGCGGAGAACGATGCCGGAAGGACGACTGTGCGGGCGGGCAGCATGCTGGCCATCGGAGCGGACGGCTACGCGGATCTTTCCCCACTGCCGCCGCCGGACGGCTGGGACAGGTGGAACAGGGAGCGTGACCGCGTCGTACTGGCGCGCGGGGAAGGCTACCGGCATCTGCCGGAGGAGCTCCGCACATACTCGAGCGATTTCGATGCGAACGGCCGCTGGGTAAGCGTGCCGGAATACGGGTACGTCTGGACTCCTACGGTCCGCGTGATAAGCGATTGGGCCCCCTATCGCCACGGGAGGTGGGTGTGGAGAGGCGGCGATTACGTATGGATCGGGTATGAGCCGTGGGGCTGGGCGCCATACCATTACGGCCGCTGGGCGTTCGTGGCCCGCATCGGCTGGTGCTGGGTGCCTCCCCCCAGGGGTGAGGTTTTCTGGGCGCCCGGATACGTGGGATGGGTGCGGACGGGTGACGTCGTTGCGTGGGTCCCGCTGGCGCCAAGGGAAATCTATTACGGCCACGGCCATTTCGGCCGGTACAGCGTCGACGTCAGGAACGTCGACATAAACAGGGTCAGGGTGACCAACGTCTATCGGAACGTGACCGTCGTAAACAGCGTCACCGTCGTCCATCATACGACGTTCGTAACCGGGCGGCACGCGCCTGTAGACCGGAATGTGGTTGTGAACGTGCGGGAGGACTTCGCAAAGCGGCGAAACATCGTGGTCGGCAGGCCTTCGATAAAGCCGGCGGAAACCAGCTACGCTCCGGTGGTGCGGTCGATCCCGGAATCGAAGCGCGCGCCGGCGGCGGTCCGCAAGATCGAGGCGAAGCAGGTCAGGCAGACCCGCCCGATGGTGAAGGAGCAGGACCGGTCCGCAAGGCAGCCGGATGCCAAGCCCCGTACGCTGGAAGTAAGGAAAGTGGAAAAACAGAAGCCTGCGAGGGAAAGGGCAAAGGAGCGGAGGGAAGTCCGTCCGGCGGAGCGGCGCCCCGCGGCTGCCCCGGTGGAACAACGTGGGCCGGCTGCCCCGGAGGAAAAACGTTCTCCGGCGGAGCGGCGGCCTGCGGTTGCCCCGGAGGAGAAGCGTTCCCCGGCGGCTCCGCAGGAAAGGGTTGCGCCGGAACGTCCGCAGCGCGGTCCGGAGCGGGTCCAGGAGAAAGAAAAGCCCAAGGGACCGCCGGAAGTGAAGAAGGCGCCGGAGCGGCAGCCCGCAAAGCCCGAAAGAGAGATAGAGCGCGATAGATCCAGGGAAGCGCCCGCCGGAAGGATAAGGCCGCAGGAGGCGCCGGCGGAGAAGGCCAGGCCAAAAGAAGCGCCGGTCGAGAGGGCCAAGCCGAGGGAAGCGCCGGTAGAGCGGGCCAAGCCCAGGGAGGCGCCCGCGGAGAAGGCCAAGCCCGAGCAGGCGGAACGCGGAAAAGCCCGGGAAGCGGACAAGAAGGACGAGGGAGGCGGCGGCAGCAAGGGCAAGGCCCGTGAAAACAAGGAAACGCAGGATAATTCTTCCCGCGACGTCAGGGAACGGGACGACGTGGAAAGGCAGCGGCGTCGATAGGCGGGGCGTTACCCGTGGACAGCCCGACCGAACTCCCGCATGAATCCCATCTCTTCGGGGGAAAGCGGGCCATTGTCCAACGCCGCCAGGTTTTCCCGCAGCTCGGCCACGTTTCGGGGCCCGGCCAGCACGATGTCCACGTGCGGGTTAGAGAGGCAGAAACGGTAGCAGTCGCCGGCCGCGGGCACTCTCCCCTTCCAGCCTCGGGGTGCGCGCAAAAGCTTCCTCCAAGCCGTGGCGGTGTAGGCGACGATCATGGGGCGGCGCATGGACAGGCGCGGGAAGATGTCCTGCTCCGCCCCCGGATGGGCTGCGTTGTAGCGGACCATCAGGAGATCCAGGATCGAATCTTCGGCAAGCTTTCCCGCGCGCGGCCGATCGTGGATCGAGGTCCCCAGCGCGCGCACCTTTCCCTCTTCGCGCAGTTTCAGCATCTCCTCCTGCACGGCGCCCGTGAAGGCGGACATCTTGCCTAGCCAGTAGAGCTGAAAGACGTCCAGGTAATCGATGCCCAGGGTTTTGAGAGCCCCTTCGGCGGCGCGGCGCACCGCGCCCGGAAAATATCCCAGGAGCGGGCCCGCGGATACCGCGTACCGCTCCCGGTCGCGCCCGAGCGCATCGCGCAGCGCAACGGTCAGCTCCTTCATCCGGGGGCTCCAGAATACGTACTGCATGCGCTCCAGCGCCTCGCGGCATCCCTCCGTCGAGAGCCCGAAGCTTCCGGAAAGGCCCATCCGGCAAAGCCGCCGGCCGAGCACGGGCATATCGCCGATTGCGAAGCCGGTCATTCCCCGCATCCCCCGGCCCACTTTCTCTTTTCCCGGGCTTTAAGCTTTTTAAGCTCGTGTTCGGCGCGCAAGGCCGATCCCCTGTCCGGGTATTGCCGCGTGCCGAGAATCCGCAATGGCTTCCTTATCCTTGTGAACCGCGCTCCTTTCCCGGAAAGATGCTCCAGGAACCTGGCTTCGGGATCGATCGCTATTCCCGTGTATATGACTCCCCCGGCGCACTCGATCAT
>JBLNEW010000004.1:0-3221 GCA_050263095.1 Deltaproteobacteria bacterium
TATCCTTTCGGCAGCAGGTCTCCCATCAGGGGCCCGAGGAGACCCTTGATCATCCCGCTGAACTCCTCCACCTTGATCAGCGAAAAGCAGCAGACCTTGCCGCCTTTCTCCCAGCTGACCAGGGCGAGCTTGTCTCCCCCCTTGATGCCGGCCTTGTCGCGGATCTCCTTCGGGAGGATCATCTGGCCGCGGTCGTCCACGGTTATCAGGGACTCAACCCTGCATCCGCCGAATCCCGCCGGTGGTTCCGTACAGCAAGATTTCCCGGTCTTCCTGTCCAAGTCGTTACCCCCCTTCACGATCAGGGCCTGATTAGCCTGATTATTCTGAATATGCTGAATAGCATGTAATATCAGGATTAGCTTGTCAAGCGGAATATGCCCGTGGCAATTGTAAATTCAATTTACAATTACCGCGGGGAGGATGTTTCGCACTCCCGCAAGGGTACGTCACAACAGAGCGTTGAAAAGATATCCGACGATGAGGATCCCGGCGCCTACGACGCCCGCGAATGCGGCGATCAGCCGCACTTTCAGAACCTTTCGCAGGATGATCATCTCGGGCAGGGACAAACCGATCACCGCCATCATGAACGCAAGTACGGTCCCCAGGGCCGCTCCCTTGCCGAGCAGGGCCTGGACTATGGGGATGATGCCGGCGGCGTTGGAGTACATGGGGATTCCGATGGCCACGGCCAGCGGCACCGACCACCACGCTCCGCCCCCCATGATCCCGGCCATGAAGTTCTCCGGGACGTATCCGTGGATGGCGGCACCGACGGCGATGCCCGCGAGGACGTATGGCCACACCTTCCCGACGATGTCCCGGACGGCGTCCAGGCCGTAACGGATCCGGTCCCGCCATTCGACATTCCGGTTACCGTCCTCGCCTTCGTCGCCGTCTTTACCGCCCGACGGGTTATCGTAGACCCACTCCTCGACGTGCCTCTCCATCCCGAGGCGTCCGATAACCCACCCGGAGACCATGGCGATCGACAGGCCGGTCGCCGCGTAGATCGCGGCTATCTTCCAGCCGAACAGGCCGTACAGGAGAACCAGGGCGATTTCGTTGACCATCGGCGCGGAAATCAGAAAGGAGAAGGTCACGCCCAGCGGCACGCCCGAGGTGACGAACCCGATGAAGAGAGGCACTGCGGAGCAGGAGCAAAAAGGGGTGACGATGCCCAGCAGGGCGGCGAGCACGTTTCCAGCCGATTCCCGCTTCCCCGCAAGAATGCGCCTGGTCCGCTCCGGCGTGAAAAACGACCTGATGACCCCGACCGTGAAGACCACGAGAACCAGGAGCATCAGCACCTTCGGGGCGTCGAATGCGAAGAACTCCACCGCGGATGCCAGTCGGGATCCCTGCGGCAGCGTCAGCAGGGAGAAGGTGAACCACCTGGCCAGGGGCGCCAGACCCCGGTAGATCAGCCACCAGCCCCCAAGCGCCAGCAGCCCGGTCCCGAAATATCTTGCCGCCTCCACGGCGCCGGGGCGGCCGACCGCCGCCGCCGATTCCCGCGCAGGCGTTGAATCTTTGCCGCTGCGATCGCTCATAACAGGTTCCTCTGCCGTTCCCGGCTCCAGACCCGCCCGTTACGGCCGCGCCAGGAACGACTTGACTTCCTCTATCGTCGGCACCTTACCGGAAATCACCACCTTGTCGCCGATGGCGACCGCGGGCGTGCTCATCACCTGGAATTTCATGATCTCCCGGATCTCTTCCACCTTGCAGATGGTGGCGTCCGCGCCCGTTTCGATTACGGCCTGCCGGACGACATCGACGGTCTGCCTGCACTTTGCGCAGCCCGTTCCCAAAATGGATATCTTCATGCGTGCCTCCCTGTATTATCCGGAAACGGCCGCTTCCTTCCGGGGGGCCGGGCAGCACGCCCCGGAACGGCGGGCCGGCAGCGTCATCCCCCGCTCGCAGATCTCCATCGGCCCCACATCCCGGGCGATAGCCTCGCGCTTCCGGTCCCTTTCCAATACGGGATCGTCGTTCAGCCAGTTTTTGAGGACCTTGAGCATCTTCCTCGCGTAAGGGGAGCCGCCGGAGCCGTCCAGGGAGTAGTGCACCCACTTGCCTTGCCTGCGCTCCCTGACCAGCCCGGCCGCCTTGAGGAGGAAGAGGTGCTTCGAGATCGTCGACTGGTTGAACTCCATGACGGCGATGACCTGGCAGACGCACATCTCTCCGCCTTCCAGGAGCTTCAGTATCCGGACCCTGGTCGGATCGGCCACGGACTTCATCACCCTCTCGTAATCCCGGAGCGGCATGCCGGCCTCCTTCATATTGACAGTTGACGATATGAGATATTATCATGCCCTCGGTCCGCGATTCAATACGGGGAGCGCAGTCAAATGGCCGGAGCGAAAACGCTGAACCTCTTCGAGCGCTATCTCACGCTGTGGGTGGCGCTCTGCATGGCTGCGGGGATCCTGCTGGGCAAGGGATTCCCCGGCGCGGTCGGCGCCATCCGGTCGCTGGAGTTCGGGGAGGGAAGCCAGATCAACATCCCGATTGCCGTGCTCATCTGGCTGATGATCTACCCGATGATGCTCAAGGTGGACTTCACCTCGATTCTCGGCGTACGGAAACGACCCAAGGGGCTCATCGTCACGCTCGTCGTCAACTGGCTGGTGAAGCCGTTTTCGATGGCGCTCTTCGGGTGGATCTTCTTCAAGCACGTCTTCCTTCCCTGGATCGGGCCGGAATTTGCGGACCAGTACCTTGCAGGCACGATCATCCTCGCGGCCGCTCCGTGCACGGCGATGGTCTTCGTCTGGAGCTACCTGACGGATGGAGACCCGGCCTACACCCTGGTCCAGGTATCGGTCAACGACCTCATCATGCTGGTCCTGTTCGCTCCGATCGTGACCTTCCTCGTCAGCGGGGCCTCGTCGCTGGCCGTCCCCTTCATGGTGCTCGTCTACGCGGTGGTCTTCTTCATCGTCATCCCTTTGGCCGCCGGGGTCGTTTCGAGGACCTGGCTCATCCGAGCCAAGGGAAGCGCCTGGTTCGAGAAGTTCCTGTCGGTCCTCCATCCCGTGACCGTCGTCGCGCTGCTGGCCACCCTGGTGTGTATCTTCGCGTTCCAGGCCGACAACATCACCGCCCGTTCGTTTCACATCCTCCTGATCGCCGTCCCGATCCTGATCCAGGTCTATTTCAACTCGTCGCTTGCGTACGGGCTGATGAAGTGGCTGAAAGTCCCCCAC
>JBLNEW010000005.1:0-19179 GCA_050263095.1 Deltaproteobacteria bacterium
CTGCGTCGTGCAAGTCCTGCGGGATCGAGGTGAGCCCCGCGAGTATTATCACCGTGGCCAGGGGAAGCAGGCGCCAGACGTGCACCGTGATGACCGATGCCATCGCCAGCGCAGGCTGCCCCAGCCATATTGGCCATGTCCCAGGGGCAAGGAGCCCGAGGTCCCGAAGCGTCCAGTTGATGACGCTATAGACGGAGTCCAGGGTCCAGAGCCATCCGATCGCACCCAGGGAAATCGGCGCCACCCAGGGGAGCAGGACCAGGAAGCGCACGAGACGCTTTCCCCGGAACTCCTTCATGAATGCCAGCGCCAGCGCCTTGGCGAGGACGACGACCACGATCTGCGAGACTATGGTGAAGATGAACGTGTTCTTCAATGCCGTGAGGAAAGTGGGATTGCGCAGTGCCCTCTGGAAGTTCAAAAGCCCCACGAACGAAAGCTCCCGGGCGCCCACGGTGACGTCGCTCACGCTGTAGTAGAGGGCCAGCAGGAAGGGGAATCCGACTAGCAGGACGATATAGAGGACCGCCGGCGCGAGCATCGTCCGACCGAGCCGCCGATCGTCGTCAAGGTATTTTGCCAGGCGTCCCTTTTTGCCGGGCGGGGCCGGCAGTTCCCGTTCGAGCACGCTCATTTGCGTTCCACCGCAGGGTTGCGCGGGATCTTTAGTCCCGTGGCCCGGTCGAAGAAGCGCAGGTCCTTCTCCCTGAGGGCGAAATCGTGAATCTCTCCCGGCCGGATCCGCCCCGGGAGCGTGTACGGGAGGTTGGCGATCGCCTTCGCGTCCGGGAAAGGGTCGCCGAGCGTTCCGTAGATGAGCCGGTCGGCCCCCAGGTTCTCCACGCGGGTCACGTGGAACCTCAAGGGGATCAGCCCCTCCTGGGCCTGGAAGACCGTCTTGGGAAGGAGCTTCTCAGGGCGGAAGCCCACGATCTCCTCCTGCCTGTCCACCAGGTTCATCGGCGGCGAACCGAGGAACCCCGCGACGAAAGTGTCGGCGGGATCGTCGTAGACCTCCTGCGGGGTGCCTAGCTGGCGCACCACGCCGCGCTCCATCACGGCGATCCGGTCGCCCAGCCCCATCGCCTCGACCTGGTCATGCGTCACGTAGATCGTCGTGGTGCCCACCTGCCGCTGGAACTGCTGCAGCTCCTCCCTCGCGGAGTTCCGAAGCTTCGCATCCAGGTTGGAGAGCGGCTCGTCCAGCAGGAAGACGGAAGGGTCCCGCACCATCGCCCTTGCCAACGCGACCCTCTGCCTCTCGCCACCGGAAAGCGCCCGGGGTTTGCGGTCGAGCAGCTTCTCGATTCCGAACATCGAAGCCGCCCACTCGACCTTCCGCCCGATGTCGCTTTTGGGAAATCCTTGAGCCTTGAGCGGGAACGCGATGTTGTTGAAGACCGTCATGTGGGGATAGAGGGCGTAGCTCTGGAAGACCATCGCGGTCTTGCGCTCCCGCGGGGAGAGCTCCGTGACCACCTGGTCGCCTATGAGAATATCGCCCGAAGTCGGACGCTCCAGCCCCGCTATCATCCGCAGGAGCGTGGTCTTGCCGCACCCCGAAGGCCCCAGCAGGACCAGGAACTCGCGGTCCATGGTCGCGATGCTGACGCCGTCGACTGCCCGGACCTCGCCGAAATGTTTCCGGATGTCCCGGGTCTCAACGATTGCCACGGAGCTTGCCGCCCTCCCCCCGCCGAAAGTTTACCTAGATCTTCCCCTTCTCCTTCCACTTCGCCCAGATTTCCCTGCAGCGGGCTTCCGCTTTTTTGAGGGCGTTCTCCGGCGTCTCCTTCCCGAACGCCACTTCCCCGAACATGGTGTTTAGCACCCACGTGCTGAACACCTCGTCGATCGCCGCGTTGGCGTAGCCGGGGTATCCTACGTTCGTGGCCCAGGTGAGCACGTCCGCGAGCACCTTGTACTTGTCCGTCGGGAACGCTTTCGGGTCGTGGGAGATCAGCTTCTCCAGGTCGGGCACCTGCTTGGGGAAGCAGGGGAAGTTGTAGTACTCGCTGGCGAGGAAACCCTGGCGGAAGTTCCCGATGTAGTCGATCAGGAATTTCTTCGCTCCCTCGATGTTCTCCGCGAACTTCCAGATCACGTAGACGTCCATGACGTGTTCGAGGCCGATCCGGCGCACCGGGCCCTTGGGCGCCTTGGCAAGCCCGATCCGCTTGTGGATCTCCATCTGCTTGTTCTCGGCCTCGCGGGTCACGGAGATCGCGTTCAGGACCAGGGACACCGTGCCGGCGAGCATCGCCCTGTTGTTCGAGGATGCGTCCCACGCGAAAACCTCCGGGCTCATCGCTTCCGTGTAAAGGGCCTTCACGAACTTGATGGCCTCGAGGGTGTTCTTCGAGTTTATGACCAGGTTCCCCCGCTCGTCCTGGACCGAGCCCCCGAACGAGTAGAGGATGGCGCGCATCGCCATTCCGGTGTCGATCTCCGCGGAGAGTCCTATCCCCACCGGGAGCTTGTGCTTCTCCTTGACCTTGCGGCCCCCGATGCGCAGGTCGTCCCACGTGTCGGGATGCATGCCGACGTCGCCCCACAGGTCCGTGCGGTAGTTCACCGGGTCGGGGACGTAGCTGTCGGAAAAGCCGAAATACTTCTTCGTCTTCGGGTTGAACGTGCTGCGGACGGCGAGATCGATCGGCTTGCCGTACTTGCGCTCGCACTCCTTGTAGATCTCCGTGTGGTCTATCACCTGGTCCTCGTAGACCGGCGGCGGCCACAGGAACATGAAAAGGTCATGACCTTTCTGGGCCGAGACCTCGGCGGCGGCACGGGAGTTGATCCCCGCCAGCCCGATGTTGTCGACTATAACTTCCGTGTCGTTCTTCTGGCCCCATTCCTTCGTGTACGTGTTGTTGAACCACTTGTCGTAGCCGGGCACGAAGTGGTTCCACTGCAGTATGCGAAGCGTATGCTTCGCCGCCCGGGCTTTCTTAGGGATGACGATGTTGGCGCCGAATCCCGCCGCCACCGCTCCTAGTCCTGCCGCTTTTATGAATTCCCGCCGGGACAGCCCATTCGTTTTCCGTTTCATCGGGACCCTCCTAGCCTTGCGCCCGGCAAGCCGGGGAAGCCGGTTGCGTTACCAGGATAAAAAAACATTTTTCTGCACGTCGTTTTGTTAAGACTAGGAACCCGGATAAGTGGTTTCGCTCGGTGTAGAGTTAGGATTCGGGTACATTGGAATATGGAGGAGAGCAAGAGGGGATGTTCTGCCCGGAATGCAGGATGGAATACATTGAAGGGGTGTTCCTGTGTCCCGACTGCCGGGTGCCGCTCGTGGCCGAGCTGCCGCCGGAACCTACGACCGAGTTCGTGGAGCACGTCACGGTATTTACGACAGGGAACTCCGTGATCCTGGCGATGGCCAAGTCTGTGCTCGAGGGCGCGGGCATCCGATGCTTCGTCAAGGGAGAGGTTCTGCAGGACCTGTTCCGCATCGGCACTGCGGAGATCCGGGTGGGGAAGGATGACGAGGAGCGGGCAGCGCTGCTCCTCCGGGAGACGAACTTCTCGCAGGCGGAAGGGGAGTGAAGGGAGCGCATATGCATGCCGGAAGCAGAAGGCGGTTTCTTCGTATGGCGGCGATGGCCGCGGGCGGAGTCGTCCTGGGACCGGTCGCGCGCCGTGCCGAAGCGGTCGCGCAAACCCTGACCCGCGGCAACCCTGCGGAGACCAGGGCGCTGGGGAAAACGGGCATCAAGGTCGCAACCGTAGGGATGGGCGCGATGATCACCCGCGATGCGGACATCGTCAGGTACGCGGTCGACCATGGCGTCAACTACGTCGACACCGCCGATTGCTACATGGGAGGGGAAAACGAGCGTATAGTGGGCCGCGGCTTGGCGGGAGTCCGCGACAAGGTCGTCCTTGCGTCGAAGGTCCACATAATGGACGTGGCGGGGATGATCCGATCCGTTGAGAACAGCCTGCGGTCGCTGAAGGTCGATATGATCGACGTCATGCAGCTCCACGGAGTTTCTTCGGAAGGGGAGGTGACCGACGGGCGGGCGCGCGAAGCGCTTCAGAAGCTCATGGACCAGGGGAAGATCCGCGTCCCGGGAGTGACGACGCACAGCGGACAGGCGAAGGTTTTGCGGGCCGTGCAGAAGCACGGCTTCTACAGGACCGTCCTTGTTGCCTACAACTTCCGGTCCGACACGGGAATCAGGTCGTCGATCAAGGCCGCGCTTGGAATGGGCGAGGGGCTCTCCGCCGCGATCGCCGATGTTGGCGCGTCCGGGGTCGGCATCATCGCGATGAAGACGCAGGCCGGCGGCTATCCGGTCGAAGGAAGCGGCCCAAGCCCACACCAGGCGGCGCTTGCGTGGGTCCTTTCGAACCCGGGCGTGTCCACGACTATCCCGTCGATGGTGAGCTATGCCCAGGTCGACGAGAATCTGAAGGCCTCCGGCATGCGCATCTCGTGGAGCGGGATAAAGACCCTCGCGCGCTACGAGGAGGCCATCGGCGACCGCCACTGCGGGCTTTGCGGGGAGTGCGCAAATCTCTGCCCGAACGGAGTGGACGTGGCGGGCGTGCTGCGATCGCTTGCGTATTTAGAAGGATACGGAGTGGAGGCGCTGGCGCGCGAATCCTACAGGGGGCTGGGCGACGGCGCCGCCGCGGCCTGTACGTCCTGCTCCAAATGCGTCGTCCCGTGCCGCCTGGGGCTTTCGGTGGGCCGATTGGCAAGCAGGGCCCATTCTCTCCTGGCATAAGGGGATCCTCGTGGGAGCGCCCGGTACCGGAGTTCGTACGGCGATCATTGTCCTTTCGGTCCTCATTACAATCTGCGTTGCAGCTCCTATATACACGGCGGGCGGCGTTCCCGTCCTTACCGAGGGAGCAAACGGTTGGACGGCGTTGGAACCGCCGCGATCCTTCGGACCGGATAACCTTTACATGGAGATCGACGGGGAGGCGGAGCTCTTCCTCCAATACGAATTCCGGGAGATGACGTCGGCGATTCTGGCGCGGGCCAAGGACGAGGATCGGACCTACCGGGTCGAGCGGTTCCTTCACGGCGATCCGCGCGAGGCGTTCGGCGTTTACAGCCAGCACCGGTTCCCCGACCAGGAGACGGTGCGGCTCGATTCGTCGGAAGCGATCGTCTCCGATATGTCTCTTGATTTCTTCCGGGGATCTTTCTTTGTCCGGATCCGGGCCGCAGGGGCGGTTCCCGGTTCACGCGAAGAACTCCTGGCCATCGGCAGGGCGGTCTCGGGAAACATCCCCGGGAAAGGCGATCCGCCGGCGGAGACGCTGGTGTTCCGCGTCCCTGGCGTAGTTCCCGGCACGATCGTCTACCAGAAGCGCGCCGTCCTGGGCGACGAACGGCTTGCTCCCGGATTCGAGGCGAAGTTCGATGCGGCCGGCGTCCAGGGGACGCTTCTCTTGATTCTGCCCAAGGGATCAGGGAACGGCGGGGCGATCGAGCGCCTGGCGAAGCTCCCGGGATGGACCGGGGACGGCCAGGGCGTATACAAGGCCGAGCTCAAGCGCGGCCCGGCCTGGTTCTCGGTCCGAAGGAATCGCGTCCTTGGCGTTGCGGGGAAACTCCCACGGGCGCGTGCCCTTGAGCTGCTCGACAAGATGGACGAGTCGCTCGGGAAGACGATATTTACCGCACCTTGAAATTTGGCGGAAGGGGAGATGTTATACTGGGTCTGTCGATCGCGTAATGTCACCGGATACCGAAATCGGTTGACTTCGATCGGGATAAAGATATAGTTTCGGGAACCGAATCTTTGAAAAAGAGCCCGCGCCGTAGGAGGAAGCCGTGTCGTATGCGAGACCTCATACGGGTGTGCATCCTGTTACGCATCTTTGGAGAAAAATCCCCGTCTCAGACCTTGGTTTTTCCTCTCCCACCCGGCTGGAAAACGGTAAATTATTCATAAATATCGATGAGTTGACCGGTCTGTTGCGATCCGATCCCAACATCCGGGATGTCAGGATGGCGATCGCCCGTCCCGGGGAATCGGTTCGCATCATCCCCGTCAAGGACATCATCGAGCCCCGCCTGAGCCTGATCCCGGGGTATCCGGTTTTTCCCGGAGTGCTTTCCGCATGGGATCCGGACGCCGACGGGGTCATTTCCGGAGAGATCGTGTCGTTGTCCGGCATGGTAGTGACCACCGTGGGATCGATCGTGGGCTTCCAGGAGGGGCTGGTCGACATGTCCGGCCCGGGCGCACGGTACTCGCACTTTTCCAAAAAGCGCCACCTCGTGCTGGATGTCACCGTGAAAGAGGGGATGGGCCGGCACGATCACGAAAAAACGATCCGCCTGGCCGGTCTCAAGGCCGCCAATTACATCGCCGGATCGGTCATGAAAAATCCACCTTCAACCGACATCCGCGAAACCCTTTTCAATCCGGAATATCCGGGCCCATCCGCCTCACCGGGCCTTGCAGGAGGAAATGGCAGGCCGCGGATCGCCTACCTGTACATGCTCCAATCGCAGGGCCTTCTGCATGACACGTATTACTGCGGCGTGGACGTCAAGACTATGCTGCCCCGGCGAATCGTGCCTACGGAAGTGCTGTTCGGTGCGATCGTCTCCGGAAATTGCGTCTCGGCGTGCGACAAGAACACGACGTATCATCACCAGAACAATCCCATCATCCTGGAACTACTGCGCAGGCACGAGGCGGACTGGGACTTCGTGGGCTGCGTCATCACCAACGAAAACGTCACACTGGCCGACAAGCAGCGGTCGTCCACGCTGGCGGCCGAGCTCATCGCGTCGTTTTCTCCCGACGGCGTCATCGTTTCCAAGGAAGGCTTCGGAAATCCGGACGCCGATCTCATGATGAACTGCTCCAAGATCGAGGCGCATGGCATCAAGACGGTCCTGCTCACCGACGAATTCGCGGGACAGGCGGGCGCTTCGCAATCCCTGGTCGACGGCCACCCGAAAGCCGACGCCATCGTTTCCACGGGAAACGCGAACGAAGTGGTCGTTCTTCCGCCGCTGGAAAAGGTCATCGGCGACGACCGCGTCATCACGGAGTTGGCCGGCGGCTCCAGCAAATGCCGCCTTCCGGACGGCAGCATCGCCATCGAGCTGCAGGCGATCATCGGGTCCACCAACCAGCTGGGATTCGAAAGAATATCCGCGAGGTTCAAGTAGATGGGCGACGCCTCCCGGAACCGGAAATACCGGATCGTCCATTATGTGAACCAGTTTTTCGGGGGCGTGGGCGGCGAAGAGAAGGCGGACTGCAAGCCTTTCACGATCCCGGGCCCGCAAGGGCCCGGCCGTCTCCTGGAGAAACTGTTCCGCGAGGGGAACGCGGACGTCGAAATCGTCGCAACGGTCGTCTGCGGGGACAGCTATTTCGCCGAGAACCAGGAAAGCGTCCTTCGGGAATGGATCCCCGCGATCCTTGGACACCGGCCGGACCTGGTCGTTGCCGGGCCGGCGTTCAACGCCGGACGGTACGGAATGGCCTGCGGCGCCATCTGCTCGTCGGTGGAACCGCTGGGCATCCCCGCCGTCACCGCGATGTTCAAAGAGAACCCCGGCGTGGACCAATACAGGAAGACGGCTCTTATCGTCGAATCCGCAAGCACCGTGTCCGGAATGGACGACGCGGCACGCAAGATGGTCGGGCTCGGCATAAAAAGGCTGCACGGAGAGGAAATCGAGTTCCCCGAAGCCGAAGGGTGCTTCGAGCAGGGAATACGGAGGAACTATTTCCACGCGGAGCCTGCCTGGCGGCGCGCAATCGACATGCTTCTCCGGAAGATCCACGGGGAGCCGTTCGAAACCGAATATCCGATCCCTTTTTTCGACCGCGTCGATCCGCAGCCTGCCCTTGACGGCATGAAGGGGGTGACCATAGCCCTGGTCACCTCGGGCGGCATCGTGCCGACAGGAAATCCGGACCATATCGAAAGCTCGAGCGCCTCCAAGTACGGGAAATATCCGCTGGACGGGATGGAGACGGCGGACGCCGGGACACATCAGTCCGCTCACGGGGGGTATGACACCACCTACGTCAACGCGGATCCCAACCGGGTGCTTCCCATCGACGTGATGCGGGATCTGGAAAAGGAGATGGGGTTCAAAACCCATCCGTGGTATTACGCGACCGTGGGGAACGGGACCTCGGTGGACAACGCCCAGAAGTTCGCGAAGGAGATCGCGGTCGACCTGATCCGGGACGGAGTCCAGGCGGTCATACTCACCTCCACTTGAGGAACCTGCACTCGTTGCGGGGCAACGATGGCAAAAGAGATCGAGCGCGCCGGAATCCCGGTGGCGCACGTCTGTTCCATCATCACCATCTCGCAGACCGTGGGCGCAAACCGGATCATTCCGGCCGTAGCGATACCGCATCCGCTGGGAAACCCCAGGCTTCCGCGGGCGGAAGAGAAGGAAGTGCGGCGTAACCTGTTGAAGAAGGCGATCGCCGCGCTCCAGACGCCCATCGAAGGGCAGACCGTTTTTTCCTGACGCCGGCGGGAGGAGGGAGGCAGTCCGGATGGGTTCGGGAGAGCATCTGGTCGAAGTCGGAGAGGGGGATTTCGAGAAGGAGGTGATCGAATCGGGGATCCCCGTTCTCGTGGACTTTTTCACCCCGCCGTGCGCCCCCTGCAAGGCCCTCGTTCCGGTCCTTGAAAGAGCAGCGGGAAAATTTCCGAACGTCAAGGTCGTCAAGGTCAACGCCTGGAACAGCCAGGCCCTTTGCGCCCGGTTCAAGATCGTGGGCGTTCCGGCACTTCTGTTTTTCAAGGGCGGGCAAAACGTTCTCCGTATAGACGGGTTCGACGGCTCGACCGAAAAGCGTATCGAAGACGGCGTGAAAGCGATCCTGGAGAACTGATGTGGATGCGGATCACGTCATTATCCGGGAATGCGCCAATGTCCTCGTCCATCTTCCCGATTTCGTCCGTCACGGCTCCAAGCCGTCCAGGGAAATAAAGAAGCACCCGGACCTCGAGGGGAAAATAAGGGATCGATTGCGAACCTTCGAGGATGCCGTACGCTACGCCCCCAACCAGGTATTTATCGGAAACATGGAGCCGGACACGCTCCGAACGCTTGCGCAGCCGTGGTTCCGCCATCTCCTGAACCGTGACCGCGCGCTCGGCCGAACCGGCCCGTTCGGGGAATTCATGCCCCAGGAGGAGTTCTTCGCCCTCCTGAAGGCGGCGACGGACGAATCCTCCTACGACCTGGTCTGGCTGGAAAGCAGGTTCCTGCACGAAATCGTTTTGCCGGCGATCGTCGAACATCCGCTGTTCGGACAAGACGACCTGGTTCAGAAGTTGCGCCGCGGCAAAAGCATGGACGAAATCCGGATGAAGATAGACCGGGACGAATCGGTTCCTCTTTACCATCAGGATGCGCTGATCGGATGTTTTCAGAGGCATCACGACGAGGACGAATCGCTGCAGGCGCTCGTGCTGATGGAGAATCTGATCACCAAGGCTTCGGCGTTTCTGGCGCTCCGGCATCTGCTTGAACGCTCGAATTCCGATGCGTCGGAGATAGATTTCATCATAAGCTGCTCGGAGGAGGCGGCCGGCGACCGGTACCAGCGGGGCGGCGGCAACCTGGCCCGCGCCATCGGCGAAATGGCGGGGTGCCGCAATGCCACCTCCTGCGACGTCAAATCGTTCTGCGTCGGTCCCCATTACGGCATTCTCCACGCGGCCGCCCTGGTCAAGGCGGGGCTGTTCCGGAAGGTGGCCGTCGTGGCCGGGGGATCTCTCGCCAAGCTGGGGATGAAATTCCAGGGGCATCTCGACAAGGGCATGCCGATTCTCGAGGATCTGATCGGGGGAGTGGCATTCCTGGTGACCGAAGACGACGGCCGCTCGCCCGTTCTTCGGCTCGATCTGCTGGGGAAGTACCCGATAGGCGCCGGCGGGTCGCAGCAGCGCATCCAGGAGAGCCTGATCTTGGAGCCGCTGAGAGCCCACGGATTGAAAATGACGGATATCGACCGCTACGCCACCGAGCTGCAGAATCCGGAGATCACGCTCCCGATCGGCCAGGACGACATCCCCCTGAAGAACTACCGGCTCATCGCGGCGTTGGCCGTACAGCAGAAGGAAATCGACAAATCCCTGATGAACGAATTCATCGAGAAACGGGGGCTGGTCGGCTTCGCCCCGACGCAGGGGCACATCCCCGCCGGAATCCCATACATCGCGCACGGAATCAGAGAAATCATGGAAGGAAAGAAAAGGCGTATCATGATAGTGGCCAAGGGGAGCCCGTTCCTGACCCGGATGACCAACTTGTCGGACGGCCTGTCCTTTGTCCTGGAAAAGAACCCGAAACACGCGGAGGGAAAAAGAGATGCTTGAAGGCAAAAAAGTGATCGCCTTCGGGGACGGCCAGGAGATCAAGGCGGAGTCGCTCAAGAAGTGCCTGGAGGCTGCCGGGGCTCAGGTCGTGCTTGTCCGGGAGGCCTGTTTCGTCTGAACGGCCGCCCTGGCGCTTGACTCGGCGAGTCAAGAAGAGATCATGAAGGCGGCGAAGGAACACGGGCCGGAGAACCTGATCGTGGTGTGGGGAGTAACCAACGAGCAATACCTGGAGGTCGGCTCCAGGACGGTCATGGACGGAGACCCAAGCTGGGCCGGCCCGCTTGCGGGAGAAGCCTTGCACCTTAAGGTTTTCCATGTGCTGGAACCGCAGATCAAGGACCACATTCCTCCGGACGTGTACGAGGAGGAGTTGATGCTTCTGGAGCTTGCGGTCGGCGACGAAAAGATCGGGAAAACGATTGCCATGATGGAGGGGTTGCGCGCGCAACCGGTAACCGGGTGAATCGATTTAAGACATGAGGAGTGTGGGGATATGTCAGTAATAAAAAAGGCAGAAAGCAACGTGGCGGGCTTAAAGTCCAATAAGGGAAAAATCAAATTCGAATTTTCGGCTCCGGAGGCGAAGGAGGTTTTCCTGGCAGGGAATTTCAATCAATGGATCCCCCATGCGAATCCGATGAAAAAGGACAAGAAAGGAACATGGAAGGCAACGCTCGCACTTGAACCGGGAAAATACGAGTACCGTTTTGTCGTCGACGGCAACTGGGAGAACGATCCTTCCTGTTCCTCCTGGGTCGACAATGAATTCGGCGGCAGGAACTGCGTCAGGGTCGTCGCGTGATGAAGGGCTACCGGCCCGCCCCTTCGGCGGGCTTATTGGTCTGAAGCATGCCCTTGACCAGCTCCTGGACGTACGGTTTTTCTTTAAGGCTGGCGTACGCCCCCGGGAAGTAGACGGCGGCGATCCTCGCGCTCCCTCCGCTGAAATTTCTAAGGATTACCGCGAACCGCTGGTCGCGGGAAAGCCTTACATGGTCGATCATGGGGAAATCGTAATAACCGACCCAGAACTCGGCGTCGTCGGTGCGGTACTCGCCGGTGTCCTCATTCCGGGTCTTCACCTCCAGCCGGATCTGCATCTCCTTTCGCCGTGCGTCCACTTTCTTTACGACCAGCGCAAAGTTGCGCTCCACCTTGTTTAGCGTCAATACGGCCGGCTCCAGCGGGATCCCGCCCGGATTGCCGGCGAGTTCGTCGAAATCGACGGTGCGCTCGAAGGACTTTCCCGCCTCTTCCAGTACCACCATCTCCTTCCGCGTCACCTCCCGCGCAACCTTGCTGAGCCGCTCCCGCAGTTCGGCAGCCTTCGCCCCTCCGGCATTGTAGGTGTCGCGCTCGAGCTGGAAGAAAAGCGGCTTCAGGTTCAACGACTCGTGGAAGTTGTACGCCAGCAATTCGAGCTTGAGAAGGCGATCGTCTATGGACGTCGATTCGGGCTTGAGGAACGACTGGATGATGGACACGAACATGTCCTTGCGCAATGCGCTGTCAGCCTCCTCGCGCTTGCTGATCAGCTCGGAGGTGAACCGGGCGCGCGTCTCCTCGGCCTGTCGCCGCTCGATGAATTGGGAGCCGAAGAATCCGAGTCCGGCGACGGCCAGGGCGGCCAGCAGTCCGCCGACCGGCTGGAGGACGATCGCCGCCTTGTCCCAAAGATCCTTTTCCTTATGTTCCATGCTCACTCGCTCCGCAAGGCCGCTTTTCCGTCCTTTTTGTCGAGGACCAGGTTGTAGCGCGCCGAATCATCGTACGAGTGAATGGTCATCTGCGCGGCGTCGCCGCCCGATTTGACCGACAGGGTGCATTTTCCCTGCTCCGGCACGAACAGGCGATAGGATCCGAGTTTGTCCGTCTCCGCGCCGTAGCTTCCCTTTGCGCATTTGGCCTCGACCTTCGTCCCGGCCTTGACCGGTTTCCCGGCCTCCTTGATCGTACCGTAGATCTCTCCGGCAAGTGCGGTCGAGCAGGCAAGCGCAAGACTTAGCGTCGCAAGGAATATCTTTCGCATCGAACCCTCCTTCAGGAATCGCTCCGATGGACATTATTATATCTTTTACCGCCATCAAGTGATCTAACCCGAATTCGCCGAAATGGATGCAGGATTTCCATGGCGCCGCCGTCAATGTCCATTTTAAAACTCCTTCGGTTTAACGGTCGAGGGAAGGGGAATCCGCGCCGTGCGATTCAGCCGCACGCGCGCCTAATCGGATATGGCGATAATCCCGCGAGAAAAGGAATCCTTCGTCCGTTTGGGACTATCGAAATTGATTATCGAGATAACCCAAACCGAAATGAATTATTTGAAGAACAGGAAAGGAGGGTTGCAGTGGAAAAAAAGAAGGTAATCGCAGTTGTCGGGGCCACCGGCGCGCAGGGCAGCGGTCTGTGCCGGGCTATCCTTGGTGACAAGGAAGGCGGTTACGGCGTCCGCGCGTTGACGAGAAACACGGAATCCGCTAAGGCGAAGGAGCTGGCCGATATGGGCGCCGAAGTCGTTCGGGCGGATGTCGACGACGTGGAAAGCCTGAAAAAAGCTTTCCACGGCGCGTACGGAGCGTTCTGCGTGACGTTCTTCTGGGACCATTTCTCTCCCGAAAAGGAAGTTGCCGAGGCGAAAAACATGGCCGCGGCCGCGAAGCACGCAAGCCTGGAACACGTCATTTGGTCGACCCTGGAGGACACCAGGAATTGGATTCCGATCAGCGACAACCGCATGCCCACGCTCAACGGGAAATACAAGGTGCCGCACTTCGACGGAAAGGGCGAAGCCAACCGGGCGTTTTCGGAACTCAGGATTCCGAGGACCTTCCTGCTGACCTCGTTCTACTGGGAGAACCTGATCCACTTCGGGATGGGCCCCAAGAAGGGCGTGGACGGAAAACTTTACATAACGATGCCAATGGGCAACAAGAAGCTTCCCGGCATCGCCTCCGGCGACATCGGGAAGTGCGCCTACGCCATTTTCCGAAAAGGTCCCGAGTTCATCGGCAAGATCGTCGGCATTGCCGGCGACCACTTGACCGGATACCAGATGGCGGCGGCGCTCACAAAAGCGCTGGGCAAGGAAGTCCTCTACAACGAAGTGTTCCCGGATGCCTACCGCGCGTTCGGCTTCCCGGGCGCGGAAGACCTGGGCAACATGTTCCAGTTCAAGCACGATTTCGAGGATTATTTCTGCGGAGCGCGCAGCCTCGATTTCTCCAGGTCACTCAACCCGTCGATGCATACTTTCGAGTCCTGGCTCGCGGAGAACAAGGACCGCATTCCGCTCGAGGAGGATGTGCGCCTGGTTTCGGGAGAATAGCGATTCGTTTCCGCGAAAAGATCCCGCCTGCGACAGGTGCTGCCTGGAATTCGCAGGCGGGACGCCGCGGGAATTATACGGCCGGTTTGTGAGCCCCGGGCCTACTTCAGGATCTGATCCCAGCTCTTCTTGCCTTCCGGATCGTTCCAGCCCTGGAATCGAAGAGAGGTGGGCACTTCACGCACCTTCCAGTACCGACTGTTGCCGCTGACGTACGTTCGCAGCGATTCGAGGACCTTGCCGTAGTCATTCCGGTCCTGTTCGGCAAGTTTCGCATCGTTGACCCTGCCGTTCAGAAACTGGATGGTCGCATCCTGGAGCAGCGCCAGGTCGGTCGGCGGCCATTGAACCAGCACGAGGTCGTTCGCGGGATTCTTGTCCCCGTCGTTTGCTTCCAATATCTTCATCAGCATGGGGCCTTGCTGCCTCAAGTTTTCGCCGTAGGACGATATGACGTGGTCACGGCCCACGCTCGTGACGAGCGCCTGCTGGGCCGGGCTCAACTTGTTCCACACGGTCTTGTTGACGATCATGTAGGTGATCAGGAACTGCTGGTGCCAGCCGGGGAAGTGCAGGAACCTGGTCCCGACCGTGCCGGGGTTCCCCTCGGGAAGCCCGAAAAGCTGGGAGTAGTCGTCCAAAGGCGTGGCGAATTCGTATGCCTGGATCTGGCCTTCGGCCACGGCCTTGACAAGCGATCCGCTTCCTGCGAGGGCCGCTGCGAACTTAATGTTCTTCTTCGGTATGACGCCTTTTGCGACGAGGTTTTCGCACGCCCTGTCGAGGACGTATTGGGCAGGCGGAAGGTAGCGGAACGTCCAGTTTTGCTTGCACAGTCCGGCCAGCCCGATGCCGGAGGTCGATCCGGCGTTGCCGACAGGCTGCATGAAGTAGCCGGAGCCCTGATTAGGGCTTCCGACGATGGGAAACGCCACGACGTTCGCGCCGTTCTTGTCGAGTATCCGCTGGAGCTGTTCCAAGCCTGTCGCCGTGCCGTCTTCGACGGACTTGCCGAACAGGAATCCCGTGAACTCGTCGAAATTGGGGCCGAAGGGAACTCCGGAATTGTAGATGAATCCCCATGCCGGGTTCAGGTCCGATCCCGAAATATATGCCGCGTCGAAGCCGGATCCCCCCGCCAAGTCGCCCCCTGCGGCGACGGCCGCCAGGATATTTTTAAACGATCCGGGAACGGCGGGAGTCGGCGTCAGCCTGGTGAACCTTACCTGCCCGGCCTCGCCCAAAACGGTCGTCGATATGTTTGAGAGCTTGGCGGCATATTGATCCGCCGGAGGTCCCATCGCCGCCGAACCGCTGAAGCTGCGGAAGGAAATGTCTACTGCGGCGGCGTGCTGCGGCGGCAACAGGATCGCAAGGGCGGACGCGGCGACGGCGGCGGCGAAACGCAAGGCGGAAGCCATTTTGTTCTCCTTTCCTGTTCGGGAACATCGCATGGGGTGTTTGGTTGCCTTGTCATTAATCCCCGGAGGCGATCTTTTGCGCCACCTCGCGCAGCATTTCGACCGGGACGGCGCCCTCCACGATCCACCGGCCGCCTATTATGAACGTGGGGATCCCGGTGATGCCGATCTTCCCGGCGGCGTTGTGGTCGCGGGCCAGCCGATCCTCGTAGGCCGGGTCGGACCAGGCCTGTTGAATCCGCACGGCGGGGACGCCCGCCGCCTGCGCCACCTCCCGCAGAACCAGCGGGTCCCCGATGTTCCTGCCATCGGTGAAGTAGGCGCGGAACAGGCCTTCGTTGAGCGCCTCGAAAACTTCCAGCCCCTCTTCCTTCGCCGCCTCCGCGAGGAGGATCGCCTTGTGTGAATTCGTCGTGAACGACCTTTCGGAGAATGCGATCCCCTCGGCTTTCCCCATCCTGTTGAGGTTCTCCACCATCTTTGCCCATTGATCCGGGGGATAGCCCAGTCGGGAAACCGGCATCCCTTCCGGCGGAGTTTCCGGGTGGATCTCCAGGAACCTGCGCTCCAGGCGCACGTCGTATTCCTCGTTAAGACGGGCGAGACGCCTCTCGCCCACGTAGCAGAACGGTCAGATGTAGTCGGTGAAAACCGTCACCGGCAGGACGGTTTTCGGTCCCGAGGCCATGCCCGTCCAACCTCCTTTTCCGCAGGAAGCTTGTCACCGAATTGGAAGCCCGCCGGCAAGGCATGGTTTCAGCGGGAATTTGCAGGCAGGAATCAAAACGGCACGGGCCGGCGGCGCTCCTTGTCCAGGTCGGGGCTGATGACCTTGACGATCTCGGCTGCGATTATCTCGATCGGCTTGTCAGTAACTTCGACTACGTAAAATCCGCCTTCCTTGTAAATCCTCCTTGCGGCCTCGAGCTCCGCAAGGACCGCGGAAGGCCTGGAGTAGGTGGTATTGCCGACCCAGCCAAGCTGCTCCTCCCGCCTTCTCCTGTATTCGATCAGGCGCTTGTACTCAATTCCCAGTCCGAACACCCGGCGCGGGCTTATCATCAAGAGCTCGGCCGGCAGCGGGATGTCCTTGACGATAGGGACGTTCGCCACTTTCCACCCGCGCACCGCCAGGTACATGCTCAAGGGGGTCTTCCCGCACCGCGAGACGCCTATCAAGACGATGTCTGCAAATGGAATCTCCTCCGGCCTGCTCCCGTCGTCGTGGGAAACGGCGTAATCGATAGCCTCGACCCGGTCGAAGTAATCCTTTCGGAGCTTCCGGTAAAGGCCGGGCTGCTCGAGGGGCTTCGCGCCGGTCTGCTGCGCCAACTGCTCGAGCAGGGGCCCCATAAGGTCGATCGTTGCGACTCCGCGCTTCATGCCGAGTTCGATCAGCGCCTCTCGTAAATTGTGATTGACGAGCGTGTGCACCACGATGCCGCCGTCGGCCTCGGCCTCCTTCACCGCGGACTCCACCTGCTTATAGCTCAGGATACGGCTCCTGACGATGACCGGCACCCGGAGCGCCGGGAACTGCGCGAGCACGGTCTCCGCTATCTGTCGGCCGCTTGCGCCCGAGCCGCCGGAGACGATGTGGACAGGCGGTATAGTCCCCTTCTTCCCGGTACTTTTTGTGGTCACCGTTTTCGTCCTTCCTTGAAGGAATATGCCCGGCGGGCCGATTGACGCCGCCGAATTCAAATCTACCAGTTGGCGGGCATGCCCGCCAACTCTTGTATACCGGGTAATGCCTCCGAACTGTTCGAGCCTGCCTGTCCCGCCGACGGAATATACAGGGCCCGGCTGAAATAGTGTAAAATTATAGGGTAGATAGCGTCCGTGTAACGTCTCGTTCATTGGGAAGATCCGGAATTTCATCTTGGAGGATGGGTGCACGGATCGAAGTCATCCCCACCGGCATCCTTCGGGGGAATGAACCGGCCGACGCCCAATTCGCCGGAGCCCCGGGAAACGGTATTCCGCGCCAGGGGCATTACGAAGATCTACGACATGGGAGAGGTCAAGGTCCACGCCCTGCGCGGCGCTGACCTTGACCTTTTCGAAGGGGAGCTCATCGTGCTCCTGGGCCCCTCGGGCAGCGGAAAGTCGACGCTTCTGAACATACTGGGGGGGCTCGATGTACCCTCCGCGGGAACCGTTCATTACCGGGAGATGGACCTCACGAAGGCGACGGAGAAGGAGCTCACATCGTTCCGGCGCCGCCACGTCGGATTCATTTTCCAGTTCTACAACCTGATACCGAGCCTGACCGCGGTGGAGAACGTCGCGGTGGTCACGGACATCTCGGAAAAACCGATGCCGCCGGCGGATGCCCTGGATCTCGTGGGCCTTTCCGACCGGAAGGACCACTTCCCGGCCCAGCTTTCGGGAGGAGAGCAGCAGCGGGTCTCCATCGCGCGGGCGATCGCCAAGAATCCGGCGGTCCTGCTGTGCGACGAGCCGACCGGGGCCCTCGATTCCGCAACGGGGATCGTCGTGCTCGAAGCGCTGGAGCGGATAAACCGGGAGTTGGGGACCGCCACCGCCGTCATCACGCACAACGCCGACATCGCCGGGATGGCCGACCGTGTCGTTCACCTCAGATCGGGGGTGATCGCCGAGATCGAGCGGAACGAGCAAAGGAAATCCCCCCGGGAGATGCATTGGTGAACCCATGAGGATGCTAGACCGGAAGCTGCTGCGCGATTTGGTCGGCCTCAAGGGGCAGGCGATCGCGATCGCCATGGTCATAGTGAGCGGCGTGGCGACGCTCGTGATGTCGGTCAGCACGCTGGATTCGCTGCGAAGGACCCAGGAGACATATTACCGGGACTATCGATTCGCCGACGTATTCGCATCGCTGAAACGCGCTCCGGAGGCGCTCCGGTCCAGGATCCTGGAGATCCCCGGAGTGGACGCAGTGGAAACGCGCGTCGTGGCGGCGGCGAGCCTGGACATCCCGGACTTCCAGGATCCGGTGCGGGCGCAGCTCGTCTCCGTGCCGGAGGAGGGCTCTCCGCTGCTAAACAACGTGTTCATTCGCAGGGGCCGCATGGTCGACCCGCGTCGCGACGGCGAGGTGGTAGCGAACGAGCCGTTCGCGGAGGCCCACGAGTTCGCTCCCGGGGACTCTTTCGCGGCGGTCATCAACGGGAAGAGGAAGATCTTGACGATCGTCGGGATCGGCCTCTCCCCCGATCATCTCTACGAGATCGGCCCTGGCGCGCTGTTCCCGGACAACAAGCGATACGGGCTCCTTTGGATGGCGCGGGCGCAACTTGCGGCCGCCAACAACATGGAGGGTGCGTTCAACGACGTCTCGCTCGCCCTGTCAAGCAAAGCCTCCCTTCCGGACACGATCGAACGGCTCGACGCGATTCTCGCCCCGCACGGAGGACTGGGGGCCTACGGCCGCAAGGACCAGGTCTCACACAAGTACCTCCTCGAGGAGTTCCGGCAGCTTGGAACCCTTGCCGCCATCTTTCCCGTCATTTTCCTCGGCGTGGCGGCGTTCCTGCTGAACGTCCTCATGGGACGGCTAGTGGGGACGCAGCGGGAGCAGATCGCGGTCCTCAAGGCGTTCGGCTACCAGAACCGGGACGTAGGCCTTCACTATGCGAAGCTGGTCGTGGCGATCGCCCTTGCGGGAACGGCCGGCGGGATTGCCGCCGGGATCTGGCTCGGGAAGGGATTGAGCGGGATCTACATGGATTTTTACAGGTTTCCTTATCTGAAATACGTTCTAAGGCCGGAAGTCGCGGGGCTTGCCTGCCTGGTGAGCGTCGCCGCCGCACTTATCGGCGCGCTGCAGGCCGTCCGCAGGGCCGCGCTCCTTCCTCCGGCGGAGGCGATGCGGCCTGAGCCGCCGGACCGGTACCGGGAAACCGTGATCGAACGCCTTGGACTCAAACGCCTTCTCTCCCAGCCGGCACGGATGATCGCGCGCCACATAGGCCGCAGGCCGGTGAAATCCATGCTCACCGTCACCGGGATCGCTTTCGCCTGCGCCATCCTGATGATCGGCAGGTTCCAGAAGGGGGCGATCGACTTCATGGTGGACGTGGAGTTCCGCGACTCCCG
>JBLNEW010000006.1:0-4545 GCA_050263095.1 Deltaproteobacteria bacterium
CCGGAGCCTAATGGCGAATCCCACCCCCTCCGCCATCGTTTGCGGGTTTGGTTGGGGATTGAACCTGTCTTGGGTGTGATCGACTTCAGCCGCCCTTGCGCCTGCAGCGCTTTCCCCGTAGTATGGAACATCTACGTTCAGGCATGTGCCGGGGCGCCCTTACGGGGGTGCGCCGGCGGCCAGGCCCGCCGCAACGGAAGGCGGCAAACCCCGTCAGGTCCGGAAGGAAGCAGCGGTAGCCGCACGGCTCCGTGTGCCGGCGGTTCCCCTGGCTGCCGGCGGACTCCCGCAGGGAATCCGGCCGAGGGGGAGCGTTAGCGTATGGCGTACGAGGCGCTGGCCAGGAAATGGCGCCCGAAGGGATTCGATGAGGTCGTCGGTCAGGGGCACGTCACGCGCGCTCTTGCCAACGCGATTTCGCTGGGAAAGATCCACCACGCTTACCTGTTTTCCGGGACCAGGGGCGTTGGGAAGACCACCTTCGCCAGGATTCTTGCACGCGCGCTCAATTGCGCGACTGGGCCGACCGCGTCCCCCTGCATGACCTGCGACGCCTGCCGGGAAATCCTGGCGGGCTCGGCCACTGATGTCCAGGAAATCGACGGGGCGTCCAACACCGGAATCGACGACGTGCGCCGCCTGCGCGAGGGCGCCGCGTACGCTCCCGCTCGCCTGCGGTACAAGATTTACATAATCGACGAAGTGCACATGCTTTCGAAGTCGGCTTTCAACGGCCTGCTTAAGATACTGGAGGAGCCGCCTCCACACGCCGTATTCGTATTCGCCACAACCGAACCGAACCGGATTCCCGACACGATCCTCTCGCGCGTGCAGCGATTCGACTTCCGCATGCTTTCCGAGGAGGAGATCCGGAACCGCCTCGGCGAAATGGCGAAAGCCGAGGGGATAGTTTGCGAAGATGACGCCCTGCGGCTCATGGCGCGCTACGCTTTCGGGTCGATGCGGGACGGGCAGTCCATCTTCGAGCAGGCCGCGGTGTCGGGCGACGGCAGGATAACAGCCGACCTCGTGGAGGAGATGCTGGGCCTGGTCGGCACGGAAGCGGCGATCGACATTGCGGGCGCCGTGGCATCGGGCGGGGCGGGCGAGGCGATAGGGAAGTTCTCCGCGCTCCTGTCCCGCGGGGCCGACCTGAAGTTTCTCTACCTTTCCCTGGTGGACGTCCTGAGGGACGCCGCCGTCTGGAAATTCACCGAGGACGACCGGCTGCTGTTCCGCCACTCCCCATCGTCGCTTGCGCGCGTGAAGGAACTGTGCGGCCTGAAAAGCCGCGAGGAGTGGATGTTTCTCCTGGACATCGCCTTTCGCTCGGAGAAGGACGTCCTCGGCACGGAGTTCCCGCGCCTGGGTTTCGAATTGCTCCTCCTGCGGCTGGTCAACGCCCCGGGGCTTCTGGCCGTGGAGGGGCTTGCCGGCGAGACGGCCCCCGCGCAACGGCCGTTGCCTGACGCCGCCGTCCGGGCGCAAGTGACGGACCCTGCGCCGAAGTCAGCTTCCACGACGTTCGCGAACCGCGCGCCCGTGTCCCCGGCGCCGCGACGCGAAGCGGACCTGTGGGACGCTCTTATCAGGAATCTCGGCGCGAAGAAGAAGACCGTCCTCCTGGGCCTGCTGTCGCAGATGAAGGGGCGCCGCGATGGAGACGCGCTCATAATCTTCTCTCCTCACCAGTTCGTGCTCGACCGGCTGAGGGAGGATGACAAATGGCCCGTCCTCGTTCAGGCGGTCACCGAGGTCGCCGGCAGGAAAATCGATGTGCGCCTGTCCGTATCGGGGGAAAAAAAAAGCCCTGAAGGGGCTGCCGCGGCGAAAGAGGAGGACCGCCCCGAGAAACGGGCGCTTTCGGATCCACTGCTGACGGAAGTCCTGCGGGAGTTCGAGGGCGCGACCGTCCTTGAGGTGCGTCCTGCGCCGTCAAAGGGGGCCGCCATGGAAGTCCCGGAGCCGGATGGATCGGCGCCCGATTCGCACGACGAGGAGGCGGAAGGGGGATAGATGAAGGATTTTCGGGAAATGCTCAAGCAGGCGCAGGAGATGCAGGCCAGGCTGTCCAAGCTGCAGGAGGAGCTGGCGGGCAGGACCGTAGAGGCTTCCTCGGGAGGGGGGATGGTCTCGGTCGTCGCCAACGGCCGGCAGGAGGTCCTCTCCGTCAAGATCGAGAAGGAAGTCGTTTCCCCCGAAGAGGTCGACCTTCTCCAGGACCTTGTCCGCGCCGCGGTCAACGAGGCCCTGTCGCGCTCCCGCGAAATGATGGCCGCGGAGATGGCGAAGATAACGGGGGGGATGAACCTCCCGGGTCTGTCGTAGAGCCGTGTCCTACCCCAAGCCCCTGCGGCGGCTGATCGCCATGCTGTCCAGGCTGCCCGGCATCGGGGAGAAGACGGCGACGCGCCTTTCCCTCCACCTGCTGAAGATGCCGCCCCCGGCGTTGAGGGAGCTCGGGGAGGCTATTGCCGGCCTGTCGGAAGCTGTGATAAGATGCTCGAAATGTTTTAACATCGCGGATGTAGACCCGTGCGCCCTGTGCACGGACCCCGCGCGCCGGGATGACTTGATCTGCGTCGTCGAAGATCCCACCGATATTATCCCGATCGAAAAAAGCGGGGAGCACAGGGGGAGATACCACGTCCTGGGGGGCGCCATATCCCCGATCGACGGGGTGATGCCCGAGGATCTGCATATTCGCGAGCTTACGGAGCGGGTTTCGCGGGGGGGGGTCGGGGAAGTCATTCTCGCGACTAACCTGACGGCGGAAGGGGAGGCCACATCCTCCTACCTTGCCGGTGTCCTCAAGCCGTTGAACGTCCGCGTCACGCGGATCGCCTACGGAATGCCCGTCGGGTCGGACCTGGAATACGCAGACGAGGTAACGGTCGGCCGTGCTATCAAGGGGCGCCGGGAAGTCTGACGGAACTTGACATCGTTCATGCAGGCGGATAACCTGCCGGGAATTTTTTTGGGGTCGTCCGTGTGCTTTTTTCGTCCAAGGGCGCGACTTGGCCGGAAACCAGTCTAGGTAATACGGGAATACCACTTGAGAGGGGTAAAGAAATGACGCAGAGAAAGGCCGCGGGAAAGCTGCCGGTTAAGAACGACCTCGGTTTCTTCGAGATCCGGATGGAGAGCATCGGGGGCTTGGGCGCCAACGTGGCTGGGAAGATCCTGACCGAGGCAGCCATCATTGGCATGGGGATGAACGGAGCCGGATTCGCATCGTACGGCTCCGAGAAGAAGGGAACGCCCGTCAAGGCGTTCGTCCGGATCTGCGAGGCCGGCCAGGTGGTGAGGGTGAACAGCCCGATCGAGGAGCCGCACGTGCTGGCCATCTTCCACGAAGCGCTGGCAAAGACGGTGCCCGTAACCGCCGGAGCCAAGCCCGGCAAGACTACGGTGATCCTCAATACCCGTAAAACGGCGTCCCAGGCACGGGACTTCCTGAAGATCGAAGGGGGGCGCGTCGGCACCGTCGACGCCATGGAGATCGCGATGGCCACCGGCTCCCGCGTGAACATGGTCATGATGGGCGCCGTTGCGAAGGCAGCCGGGTTCTTCGAATGGAAAGCTCTCGAGGCCGCCATCCATGAGGCGTTCGGGAAGAAGTACCCGGCTCTGATGAAGGGGAATCTTACTGCGCTGAAACGCGGATACGACGAGGTCAAGTTCGAGGAATTCCCGGTTGACGGGAAGTACCCGCCCACGCCGTTCCGTCGCGAGGTGCCCAAGCTCGGCTACGAGAACGCCCCGATCGGCGGGACCATCTACTCGGTGGGGAACATGCGGTTCAAGGACCTCTCCACCAGCCGTACCGGGATGATCCCGCTGTTCATAGTCGACAAATGCACGTCATGCGGCGAGTGCGACATCACATGCCCCGACTACTGTTTCGTCTGGGAGAAGGGGAAGGACCGCAAGACGGGCAAGGACGGGATGATCCTCCACGGGATAAACTACCAGTTCTGCAAGGGGTGCCTGCGCTGCACCTACATCTGCAAGTTCGGCGCGCTGATACCCGTCAAGGAAGCCGAACAGGACATGGAAAAGATCACCGTCAAGCACAAGTTCCTGAAATAAGTTCGCCAAGGGAGAAGAAGATGGCCGAAACGGCAAAGAAGGCTGGTGCGCGGCCGGCGCAGGAAGTCGTGGTCCACAGCGGCAACGAGATTGCGGCGGTGGCGGCCAAGCACGTCAATTACCACATCATGGGGTACTACCCCATCACCCCGTCCACCGAGATCGCAGAGACGCTGGACGCGATGAAGGCGGAAGGGGAGCACGACATCCGGATGATCCCGGGGGACGGAGAGCACGGCGCGGCCGGGATCTGCTACGGGGCCACGACCGCGGGCGGGCGCGTTTTCAACGCCACATCCGCCAACGGGCTGCTGTTCGGCTTCGAGCAGCTCCCCGTCCAGTCGGGGACCCGCTTCCCGATGGTGTTCAACATCGTCACCCGGTCGGTGTCGGGGCCGCTGGACATCCGCGGCGACCACAGCGACATCATGCTGGCGATGAACACCGGCTGGA
>JBLNEW010000007.1:0-4136 GCA_050263095.1 Deltaproteobacteria bacterium
CTCTTGAAGTCCTTGCCGATCTGGTATCCGATGCTGTAGTTCATCCGGTCCTTTTCGTCCTTGATCTCCGGCTTCTCCCCGGCAAGGCAGACTCCGGCAGCCAGGTATGCGCCCAGCGAGAAGCAGATCGCAATCCTCGCGGGACGCGATCCCCGGAACCAGCGTCCGTTCATCGGCTTTCTCCATTTGCGGTTTTTAACGTCGCGGCACCGGCCAATTTTCTCTCCCGTGTAGCCATGAGCCGTCTTAGCGCATCCTCCACCTCTTCGACCGAAAACGGCTTCAGGATGAAGTCGTCTATTCCGGCCTGCTTCACTTCGCGCGTCAGGTTCGGACTGGGGTAGCCCGTGATGAGGACCCTCAGCGCCGCAGGATGCAACTCCCCTACCCGGCAAAGAAGCTCCATGCCGTCCGTGCCGGGCATGATGTAGTCGCTGATGACGATGTCCGGGCTTTCCGTTTCGAAGGACTCCATCGCCGCTTCGGCATCGGCGAATCCAGCGGCAACGCATCCCTTCGCGTGGAAGAAAAGCACAAGCGAGTCCCTGAGCAGCAAGTCGTCTTCGATAATTGCAATCTTGAGCCCCCGAAGATTTTCGTATAAGCGCATCATCACCCCCTGTGCGCGACTTCTGATATGGTTATGTGCAGCGATTGTGCCAGCGCCTATTTGTCCGTGTAATGCAATGCCGTTCGATTGTTTACCATTCCTTGGACACGCGGCATGATCGTTTTATGGGGGGAGGAGTATAAAAAATGTGAATTGGGATATATAAGAATTGAGAAAAAGCGGAATTACTTTTCGAGCTTCCTTCTCCGGTATCGGAACGTCTGATGGTTCAGGTTCAGCAGGAGCGCAGCCGCGGACTCGTTTCCACCGGTCATCCGAAGCGCCTCCTCGATGTAGTGCCCTTCCATTGACTCCCATATTGCGTCCAGGTCCAAACCCTCCCGGGTAAGGGGGGGGCAGGACAATCCCGTGTCGGACGAAATGCCGCTGCCGGCTCCGTCCGCATCCTTCAATCCGAGTTCATGCAGTGACAGCAGCGGCCCGCGGCCGATCAGGACGGATCGTTCGATCACGTTTTTCAGCTCGCGGACGTTCCCGTTCCAATTGTAGGAGGTTAGCGCCGACTCCGCTTCCGGCGCGAACCCCGAGAAGGGCTTCCGGAACTTCCGGCTGAACTCGTCGAGAAAGTGCCTTGCGATCGGGACGATGTCCTCGCGGCGGTCGTTCAGCGACGGGACGGCGACCTTGACGACGGCCAGCCGGTAATACAGATCCTCCCGGAACATCCCTTTCCCGATCAGGGATTTGAGGTCCTTGTTCGTAACGGAGACGACCCGCACGTCCACCTTGAACTTCTTGGTCCCTCCCACGCGGTAGAACTCGCCCTCCTCCAGGAAACGCAGGAGCTTTGCCTGGGCATCCAGGCTCAGATCTCCCACCTCGTCCAGGAACAGCGTCCCGCCGTCCGCCTCCTCCACCAGCCCCTTCTTTCCCGAAGCGGACGCTCCGCTGAAAGCTCCCTTCTGGTAGCCGAAGAGCTCGCTCTCTATAAGCTCCTCCGGAATGGCGGCGCAGTTCACGCTGACGAGAGGCCCCCGGGACCGCGGGCTCCTGTAATGGATGGCGCCGGCGACCAGCTCCTTGCCGGTCCCGGTCTCTCCGAGGATAAGGACGGGCGTGTCCGGGCTGCCGGCGACGGCCTCCACGAACTCCATAACTTCCTGGATCGCGTCGCTTTCTCCCACGATGCAGGGAAGGTTCTCCTTGAGGTACTGCGCCTGAAGGGACTGGATGTCCGTTTTCACCCTTTTCGCGTCCAGGACGTTACGGATGTTCACCTCGAGCGCTTCCATCTGCAGGGGCTTCACGACATAGTCGGAGGCTCCTCCTTTCATGGCGGAAACGACGGTGGGGATGTCCTCGAAGGCCGTGATCATGATGAAATCGGTGGATGGGCATTTGGCCTTGATCACCCGGAGGGCATCCAGGCCGCACATGCCCGGCAGCCCGATGTCGAGGAGGACGAGGTCGGGGGTCTCGGTCTGTACTGCCTCTATGGCGGACTCGGCGTCAGGGAAGGCCTTCACCCTGTAACGGTTCCCAAGCAAAACCGCTATCCCGTCGCGCGTGGTCTCCTCGTCCTCGACGATGAAGATCGAGAACTGCCTCATGCGGCTGCCCTCGCAAGCGGGATCCGGATCCGGAATTCCGCGCCGCCCCATCGGCTTGAGGAGACGCTCAGGGAGCCGCCGTGGTCGATAATCACCCGATGGCTGAAACTCAATCCTATGCCGTGCCCGTCCCTCCTGGTCGTGTAAAGGGGATCGAAGATCTTGTCCCGGATGTTGACGGGAACGCCCGGACCGCTGTCGGCCACCTTGACGACTACGGAATCGCCCTCCCGGAACGAGGCCACCTCGAGCAGTTTCCGGCCGTCCGCATTCTCCATCGCCTGTATCGCGTTCGTGACCAGATTAAGCATCACCTGCTCCAACAGGCGGGAGTCCGCCTGGCACATGGGAAGGTCGGAGGCAAGGTCCTTCAGCAGCTCGATCCCCTGTCCGCGCAGCGAAGCAGCCGACAGTTGTATCGCCTCATCCACTATGGCGTTCACGTCGACATATCCCAGCTTGGGGGGCGCAGGCTTGGAGAACTCCATCACCCGGCGGATCACCGAGGCTATCCTTTCCGAGGCGGTCCTGATCTTTCCCACGGTTGCGCCGATCTGCGCCTCATCCTCGGACCCCACGCCCTCGAACTGGCTGCATTGATGCTGGAGCACCGATATGTTGACGTTGATGCCGGAGAGGGGATTGCGTATCTCGTGGGCTATCCCGGCGGCGAGCTGGCCGAGCGTAGCCAGTTTTTCCCGCGTCGCTATGCTTTGTTCGAGGTCCTTGACCCGCGTGATGTCGACCAGGTTGACTAAGGCGGCCTTGCGCCCCCGGAACTCGATGGGGCTCGTCCGGAAATGGATCCATTTCATCTCCGTTAGGCCATGTTCCTTCCCTCCAGTGAAAAACCGTATGTCGGCGACGTGCTTGGCAGCGGTCCCCGTCGCTATCGCCTCGTACAACAGGTCGAATTTCGGCAGGTCCTCGGGATGCACCTCACCAAGTTCCCGGAACGCGATCCCCTCGGGAATCGGGCCGAAATACTGTTCCGGCTCGGGATTCCTGAACACGACGCGCCCGTCCTGCACGATCAGGATCCCGACCAGGGAATTCTCCACGAGGGAACGGAAGCGGTCTTCGCTTTCACGGGCCGCTTCCTCCGCCCGCCTTCGCTCGGCAAGTTCCAGCTCCAACCGTTCGTTGAGGCTCGTGAGCTCCGCGGTTCGTTCCGCCACGCGGGTTTCGAGCCCGTCTCTCGCCGCGCGAATCTCCTCTTCGCTTCTTTTCAGGTTGCGGAACAGCAGGTCGTACGGCGTTCGAAGACCCGTCGCGATGACCGCGCGGTAGACCAGGTAGAACGAGACGATCTTCATGTAGTGCGCGAACAGGTTGTTGTAGACAAGCGTATCCGAGTAAAGCTCGCCGGCGAGGCCCGAGGCGATCGAAAACATGATCGACAAGATGAGAAGCCGGAACACGACGCCGTCGAAGCGCTCCTTCTTGCCGTATAGCAGCCCGATCGCAATCGCCTGGGCGACCGCCACGGCAAATTCACTCAGGAACTTGATGCCCGTGGCCTCCGACCCGTTCGTGAAAAAGGTGGGGAATACGCCCCATGCAAGGATGCAGGCAAGGAGAACCATGGTCGCGCCCGCCAGGATTGCGACGACCAGGTAGGGCGAAAACTTCCTGTCGGCGAAAGACGGGGCGATCACAAGGGCCGCGCTCTGAAAATACCTGGCCGCGAACCAAAGCTGGGCGTGCAGGTTGTGACCGTCGGCCGGGAAAAGGCCGTCGAAGGAGAGCGCGTGGACGTAGTCGATCAGGCCTACGAAGAGGTATGAGATCCCCAGGAACAGGTAATAATGGTTGTCGATATATCTGCGCGCGTTCCACGTCATCATGAAGATGCCGCAGGCGACGACGACGGAAAACGTTTCCGCGATATTGTGCGACAGGAGGGGATTTATTCCATGGCTTACGTAGCCGACCAGAATGCTCAGAACGCCCAG
>JBLNEW010000008.1:0-28169 GCA_050263095.1 Deltaproteobacteria bacterium
TCGCTTCATCCGGACCTCCTGCAGCCACTCCGCCGGTCTCATGGTCACCTCCATGGTGAACATGAAAACCGGACAGATCGTGTGCTACAAGACCGGACATATCATTAGCTCCTTACACCGCCTTCATCGCTTCTTGCCATCCGGGCGCAAGATCGCAATAATGAAATAAGCCTGCCGGGGATGCATCCAGACCCCATGCCGCGGCAACGACCGCGGAGGGAGGGGTGAACACCGTGAGCCTTGGCAAGGAACTCCGCATAAACCTCTGGGACCTCGTCACTCCGCTCGCGAGAACGTTGGACATGATGTGTCCCGCCGTCGCTGACCACAATCTCCGGGTCGCGTACCTGGCGATGCGGATCGGCGAGGAACTGGCGATGCCCGTAGAGGAGCGCCGGGAGCTCTGCATCGCCGGAGCGCTCCACGATATCGGCGCTTTCTCCCTTAAAGAACGGCTGGACATCCTTGCCTTCGAGGAAACCAGCCCGATGCAGCACTCGATCGCGGGATACCTTCTCCTCAAAGACTTCAAGCCGTTCTCCCGCGTCGCGTCCATGGTGGAATTCCACCACCTTCCATGGAATCACGGGGAAGGAACGACGTCCGGCGGCAAGCCGGTGCCTTCGGGGAGCCATGTCCTTCACCTTGCCGACCGGGCGGCGGTGCTGATAACCAAGGGCCCCGAGGTCCTGGGACAGGTCAACCGCATTCGCGACGCGATCATGAGGCACAAGGGGGAATCGTTCGAGCCCGATTGCGCGGATGCCTTTTCCAGGCTCGCCGAAAAGGATTACATCTGGCTCGAGATCGCATCCTCGGCGATGGAATCCGTCATCCGGCGGGAACTGTCGTTTCAGATCGCCGGAATCGATATGGGCGGGCTGCTGGAGTTCTCGCGCGTGATCTGCCGGATTATCGACTTCAAGAGCGAGTTCACCGCCACGCACTCCAGCGGGGTGGCTGCCGCCGGCGGAGCGCTGGCGCGCCTGGTCGGTTTTTCCCCGCGGGAATGCGGCATGTTCGAGATCGCCGCGTACCTGCACGACCTTGGAAAGCTCGCCATCCCCTCCGAAATCCTGGAAAAGCCGGGAAAGCTTTCGCGGGAGGAATGGGACGTAATGCGGACGCACGTCTACTACACATACCAGGTCCTGGACTCCATCGAGGCGCTCGAAGAGATCGCCTCCTGGGGCGGGCTGCACCAGGAACGGCTCGACGGGAGCGGATATCCGTTCCGCTACACCGGCGACGAACTTCCGTTGGGAGCGCGGATAATGGCGGTCGCCGACGTTTTCACCAGCGTCACGGAAAACCGCCCCTACCGCAAGGCGATGCCCCGGGAGGAAGCGACGCGAGTGCTTCGCGACATGGCGGACCGCGGCGAGCTGGACGGGGCGCTCGTTGGCCTTGCCCTGGGGAGATTCGACGAGATGGACGGATTGCGCGCCGTCGCCCAGTCCAACGCCGTCCGGGAATTCGGGGAATTCCGGGCCGCGCTCGAATAGGCGCGCCGTGCTGGTGTAAACTGGGGACGACCGAGGAGAGGATGCGATGGCGGCCGGCAGGATCGATTTTTCAGCGGCGTTTATTGCCTCCCTGGAGGATAAACTGGACGGCGGGGACGTAATCGGCGCGCTGCGCAGGAGCCCCTCTCTGTTCCGGAAGGCGGCGTCCGCCGCATCTCCCAAGTGGCTGGCCTCCCGTCCCGCGGGGGACTGCTGGTCCCGGGGCGACATCCTCGCACACATGCTGGACACGGAAACCGTCATGTCGTTCAGGATCCGAAAGATCATCTGCGAGGAGGACCCCAACATCTCGTTCTTCGACCAGGAAAAGTGGATCGCGGGGCTGCGGACGTACAGGGACCGCAAGCCGGAGAGGCTGGTCGCCAGGTTTTCCGCTTTGCGGGCGGAAAACGTGGCGCTCCTTTCCTCCCTGAACGAAGAGCAGATGAAGCGCACGGGCGTCCACCCGGAATCGGGGCGCATGACGCTTGAAGCGCTGGCCGCGCGGATGGCGCGGCACGACATAAACCACCTGAAACAGATTCTCGCTGGTTGAGGCGGGCGCGCAGATGCCCGACCTCTCGCGCGATAATCTCGAGCCCTACCTCTCGGGCCTGCTGAATAAACCCGTCCGCGTTGTTCGCCTATACCTCCTGGGAGAGAAAACGACGGCCGGCGCCGTCAAGGGATTCGGCTACGGGATGCCGGTCCTGATCGAGTACGAAGCCGGCGGGCAAAGGATGAAATCCGTCCTGGAGACGCTTTCGCCGGGGCCTTACGGGCACGACCACATGGCGGACCGCGCCCAGATGCTCCTGTGGGATTATCACGCCTTCAACAAGCTCCCGCGCCACGCCCGCTCCATAGACGTCGGAGCCTTTCAGGGCGAAGGCGAATTGATCTCGCTCGGGAAAGCGCAGGAGTTTTTCCTCCTCGCGGATTTCGTCGAAGGAGCCGCCTACATCCATGACCTCGACCGCATTCAGACCGAGTACAGCCTGAGCGGACTCGACACGGCAAGGGCCGACGCCCTGTGCGACTACCTTGCCGGAATCCACGATTTGCGCGGGACCGGCCAGGGCCTGTACGTCCGCCGGATCCGGGAGCTGCTGGGGCACGGCGAGTGCATCATGGGCATAGCAGACGGCTACCCCGCGAAGCACGGATTCATAACGAGCGGCCTGCTCGAGGGCATCGAGCGCCGTTGCGTAAAATGGCGATGGCGGCTCAAAGGCCGCTCGCACCGCCTGCGCCGGGTCCACGGCGACTTCCACCCCTACAACATACTGTTTCGCGAAGGGACCGACTTCAGCGTGATCGACCGCTCCCGCGGGGAATGGGGCGAGCCGGCCGACGACGTAACCTCCATAACCGGGAACTACCTTTTCTGCTCGCTGCAGCGCGAAGGACGGCTTGCGGGTCCCTTCGAGACCCTGTTCCGCGGATTCTGGGACCGCTACCTGGAGAAAACCGGCGACACGGAAATCCTGGAGGTGGCCGCTCCGTTCTATGCGTTCCGCTGCCTTGTCATGGCAAGCCCCGTCTGGTACCCCACCCTCCCGGAGGAGGTGCGCCGCAAGCTCTTCTCCTTCCTCGAGGCGGTGCTGGACGCCGAGGCGTTCGACCCGGCGCTGGTGAACGCGTACTGCGGTGCGTAAGATGCCGGCGCGGCGTGGATTCGCGGTCTGGCTGACGGGCCTGCCGGCTTCGGGAAAATCCACCGTGGCGGCCGCTCTCGGAAACGAGCTTGCCGCGCGCGGGGTGAACGCGGAGATCCTGGAATCCGACGCGCTGCGGCGTATCCTGACCCCGGCACCCGCGTACACCGAGGAGGAGCGGGACGCTTTCTACGGCGGCGTGGCATACATAGGGGCGCTGCTTTCGCGGCACGGGGTGTCCGTCATTTTCGACGCCACGGCGAACCGCCGCGCCTATCGGGACCGGGCGCGCGGGCAGATACCCGAGTTCATGGAGGTCTACGTCGACTGCCCCCTCCCGGTTTGCGAATCGAGGGATCCGAAGGGGATATACCGCAAGGCCCGCGAGGGGAAGGCACCCAATGTGCCGGGAATCCAGGCGGGGTACGAGCCCCCCCTTCATCCGGAACTGGTCGTGCGGGGGGATTCGGAAAATCCCGCCGACGCGGCGCGGAGGATAATCGCGGCTCTCGAAAAACACGGCTGGCTATAACGCTTCCATCGCCTCACGATACGCGGTGAATGTCCCCTCGTCGAAAAGCACGAACCTTACGAGCCGCGGAGCGCGTTCCTCCCCCATGAGGAAGCCGGCCACTGCTGATATCGCCACCTTGGCCGCTTCGTTCACGGGATAGCCGTAGACGCCCGTCGAGATCGACGGAAAAGCGACCGACGACAATCCATTTTCCGCGGCCAGGCGAAGGGAGTTAAGATAACAGGATGCGAGCAGCGCGCTCTCCCCGCTCCTTCCGCCCTTCCACACCGGGCCCACCGTGTGAATGACATGCCGCGCGGCAAGCCGGCCGCCCGTTGTGATCACGGCTTCGCCGGCCGGGCATCCTCCCTGCGTTGCACGTATCGCCTTGCACTCCTCGAGGATCGCAGGGCCACCGGCGCGGTGGATCGCGCCGTCCACCCCCCCTCCTCCCATGAGCGAGGAATTGGCGGCGTTGACGATCGCATCGGCAGTCTCGTGCGTTATGTCGCCCTGCGCCAGTTGCAGCTTCCTGCCGGCAAACTCCCGCTCCATCCCATCCTCCTTGCGCAGTCCTCCCGATGATATCATCTCTCCATGGACCCGTTGGCGCTCCTCGCGGAGGAGAAGATCCGCGAAGCCATGGCAAGGGGGGAGTTCGACAACCTCCCCGGAGCCGGGAAGCCGCTGGAGATCGAGGACGACTCGATGGTCCCCGAAGATGTGCGCGTCGCCTACAGGATCCTCAAGAACGCCGGATGCCTTCCGCCGGAGCTGGAGCTCCGCAGGGAGATAGTAACGTTGAAGAGCCTTATCGCCTCCGTGGAAGATGAAGGCGAGAGAAGGCGCAAGCTCAAGGAATTGGACGCCAAGCTCCTCCGGCTCAACCTGACCAGGAAGAGGCCCCTCAATATAGAGGATTTCCCCGAGTACAAGGATAAGGTCATAGGGAAGCTGACCGGATGAATGGCGCCGCCTGACGAAAAAACCGACGCGGACGGGATTTCCGGCCGCGTCGTTCGGGCCCTGCGTGCCAGGAAGCCGCTATGGCGGTTTCTGGAGGAATTCTGCCGCGGAGCCGAGCGCGCGGGAGGGAAGCCGTATCTGGTCGGTGGCTTCGTCCGCGACCTCGCCGAGGGGTGCCGCGGCAAGGACGTCGACCTCATGGTCTCCGGAATGGAATTCCAAACCCTGGGCAGGCTGCTGCGTTCCCTTCGCTCGAAGGGACTGGGAATCCGCAGGGTCATTCCCGTCGGAAAGGCGTTCGCCGTATACAAGGTGGCTGCCGCCTGGGCAGGCGACGATATAGACGTGGCGCTTGCACGGTCGGAGCGCTCCACCGGACCGGGGCATCGCGAGTTCGACGTTCGGACGAAGGATGTCGGAGCGCGCGAGGACGCCGCCCGCCGCGACTTCACCATCAACAGCCTCCTGTTCGCGCTCCGGACGGAGAGGGGAAGGCTGACCGGGGAGCTCCTCGACTTCTTCGGGGGGATGGCCGACCTGCGGTCAAGGAGCATCCGGGGGGTGGGAAATCCGGAGGACCGGTTCCGGGAGGACCCGCTGCGCATGCTTCGCGCCATCCGCCAGAAAAACGAGCGGCAGGGATACTCGATCGAGAAGGAGACCTGGGCCGCGATCCGGCGCGTGGCGCCCGAACTGCTGGCGACGATTCCGGGGGAACGCATCGCGGGGGAATTGCTGCGGTCGTTCGCGGCATGCCCCGCAGGAACGGTCGAGGATCTCCACAGGTCGGGAATCCTGAGCGTCATTTTCCCCGAAGCGCGCGCCCCGGGGAAAACTCCGGCACGGATCAAGCGGAGGCTCGCCATCCTTGAAAAACGCCTTGGACGTCCCCTGCCGGAGACGCCGTTGCTCGCCGGCCTACTCGCCGACGCTGCGGAACTCGAGTGCGAAGCCCGCATGCGGGAATATGCCCGTCATGCGTCCAAGGCTAAGATCTCCTCGCTGCCGCGCGGGGAGGAGATGCGGCTCTTCCGCCTTCCCCGCACCGAGAGCATCGTCAGGCGCCTCCATTTTCCCCAGGTGCGTGAAGTCGTCCGGATGCTGGAAGACCTGGCCCGGCTCGAACGCTATCGGCTGTTGAAGTGCCCGCACGCCCGGGTCGAATCCATATTCGGAAGGTGGGAAAATCCATCGCATCTCCTGTCGCTATACGAGGCGAATAGAGTCGCGGCGATGCGAAAGCCAGTGAACTTCCGGCCCCTGTTGAAGATAGCGGCCCTTCACCCCCCTCTTCTCTCCGGGCAGGATCTGCTCCGCCTGGGGATACCCGCCTCTCCCCGCCTGGAAGCGGCGCTTGATGAAGTGCGGGAAGCCGTCCTTACCGGCAAGGCGAAAAACCGCAATGATGCGATCAGCCTTGCCCTTTCGATTTCCCGCGCAGGGAAAGAAGCAAGGCCAAAAGAATTCCAGCAACGGAAATCACAAGCGGAATAAGGGAATAAGGGGCCGCGGAACGGGCCGCTCCTTGTTCAAGATCGACCAGGCTGGACAGCAACGGGCCTGCAATGATCGTCAACGCTCCTTCCTCCACCTGCGATGCCCGGCTTCACGCCAGCTCTCGATAACCGCCGTACCCCCATCTTGCGAAACAGGCGTAGAATGGAATCGGGATGTGGGGGAGGCAGGGGCCATGAAGCGGTTAACGATGGTCATCCTTCTCGCGTTGCTGGTACTGGTTGTTCTTTCGCTTGCAGGCGGGTGTTCGACCGCGACGCAGGCATCCCGGCCCGATAATCCGCCGGGTGTCGCGGTCCGCCTTCCCGCTATCGAATCGCCCGATGTAAGCCTGCGAGCCGAAGAGTCGGGGCGGTGGAGGCCTCCGCTGGAGCCGCAATCGGTCGGCGACGAGTACAGCGGACGATGGCTCAGGCTTATAGAAATAGACATTTACCAGCCCGATGTCGCAGGGCCTCCGGATGCGGAGCCGGAAAAGCAGTAGAAAAAGTTACCTTATCGCCTGCCGCCCCCGCCCGATCCCCTGGATCCGCCGCCTCCCCCGAAACCGGACCGGCCGCCGGAGCCTCCCCGGCTGAAGCCGCCCCCCCGGTTCGATTCGCCTCCCCGGTTGAAGCCGCCTCCCCGGATGAAGTCGCCCCCGCCTCCGGAATTGCGGACTGCCGGCCGGTTTGACTCTCTCCTTACATCGGGCATTCCGGCGCTGCCGCCGCTATCCGGGCGCACGAAGCCGCGATTCGGCGCGAAACCCCGGGCAGGCGGTGCCGGCCGGACCCTCTCCCCAACGAATGCGGATCCTTCACGCCGCTGCGGTACCTGTGCCCTGGGAGCTTCCCTCCTCGGCGGCGGTGTATTCGTCACCTGCCGCTCCTGGCGAGACGGGACGGACATCTGCGGGCGTGCCGCAATTCCGGAATCCGTCCGCTGCCTTGAAGGAGCTTCTCCCCTGAAAACCGGACGGCCGTCTCCGATTCCAGGGCTGCGCTGCGGCGCCCGCTCCCGGAGGTCCTGGCTGCGGCGGCGAGGCTGCACCCTTTCCTGCCTCGTGGGACGGGTCCGCTCCGGTGGCGTGCGAACGATGGGGCGTTCCTCCGTTGACGGACCCGAACGGCGCACCGCATCTCCGGACGTCCTGGCGGCGCGCTCCCTCACCTGCACCGTCTGCCTGTCCCTGCGTACGGAAGTCCATTCACGCCATTCCCTCTTCCCGCTCCTGTCGGCCCTCGTAAATACCGTGCCGCGCTGCAGTGGGCGCTCGAACCTGGCGAGCCGGGCGTCCGTACGGGTGAAGCCCGAGCGGACGAAACGCTCGCCGGGTCGCAGCGGCACCCAGCGCACTGAGCGTCCGTCCCTTACGAACCGAACGGTGGCCGGGAAGAAAAAGGCGTTCCTGTGATGGTGGAAAAAGTGGGAATGCCCGAAGGCGAAGCTCACCGAAACGAACGAGCGGAACGGACACCAGACCCACCCGAAGAAGGGATCGCTCGCCCACCAACCGAAATGGTAGGGATACCATCCCCATGGCTCATAGGAAACCCAGGTCCATCCGTAAGGAGAGACCCACGACCAGCGGCCGTAGTAGTAAGGAGACCAGCCGGCCGCGGTCCTGGGTTGCCAGACCCACCCGTAGTCGGCGGAGTGGACCCAATCGCCGTAGTTTCTCAGTTCGTATGCCGCCGCCGGAGGAACCTGCGCCTGTCTCTCCTCTTCGGACAGCGGGGGAGGCGGGGCAGCCTCCTCCTCGGGTGCGCCTTCGTACGCGGATATATGGACGTCCGCGCCTATGACGGCCTCTTCGCCGGCCTTCACCCCGAACGCGCCTTTCTCGTGGGAAACGGAGCCTTCACCGGAACGCACCACCAGGCGGGTCTGGCCGTTCTCCCGGACGTTCAGCCAGTACCTGCCCGGAACGTTGAAATCGACCTTGCCTCCGCTCGGTATCGCCATCCGCACGGGGGAGAAGTCATCCGCGGGAAGATCGAACCTGACCTCGCCGGACCGCAGCCGGAACACGGTGTTTGCCTCGTCGAACTTGCTGACGTCCACCTCGGTCCCCTCGGTCAGAAGGACGAACTGCCCGCCGTGGAACTGAAGTTCCGCTTCGGAACCGGCAGGTATGTTAACGCGGGACCTTTCCGTTACCGGCGTGTTCGTGGTCACTTCCTCCCACTCTCCGGAGTCCGGAGAGCGGATCCATGCGGTCCCCTGGAAAATTTTCAGGCGTGCGACCGAATAGGCGGAAAATCCTTCCTCGTCGGCCTCCCCTTCCGCCGCCAGCGCCGGACTCGACAAAGAGGCGCCGGCGAAGGCGATCGTCGAAGCAAGGAACAAGGAAATATATCGTTTCATGGCGCCCCTCTTCACGTTTCTTCGTCGAAATTGGCTCATCCGTTAGACGAAGCCCCGGGGCCGGGAAATTCAATTCCCGTCGCCCTTCTTTAATCTTATAACCCCGGCCTGCCCTTGATAGTTTCCGGTTTTCCGCCCGGAATGCGCTGATATACTGTAGCACCCTGATTTTACCGTCGGAGAAAAGCCTTGTACCGGATGGACGAGCGAAACCGCAGGATCGGCGATATGTTCTCATCGATCGCGCCCAGGTACGATCTGCTGAACCGGCTGCTGTCGCTGGGTCGGGACCGGCATTGGCGGCGGCAGGCCGTCGTCGGTACCGGGCCGGAGCCGGGAGGGAGGCACCTGGATGTCGCGACCGGAACGGCCGACGTAGCGCTGGAGATCCTCCGGCGCAAGGGAATCGAATCGTTCGTTGTCGGATCGGACATCTCCCTGGAAATGATGCGGATAGGGCGGGAGAAGGCTTCCGTATCGGGCAAGGGGGGCAGGATGGCGTTCGTGCTCTCCCCCGGGGAAGCGCTTCCGTTCCGCGACTGCGCGTTCGATTCGGCATCGATCGCCTTCGGGATCAGAAACGTCGTGGACCGGGAACGCGCCCTCTCCGAGATGTGCCGCGTGGTGAGGCATGGCGGAAGGATCGTCGTGCTGGAGTTCTCGCAGCCCGAAGGGGCGCTCTTCGGCGCGTTGTACAGCTTCTATTTCACCCGGGTGCTCCCGCGGATCGGCGGCATCGTCTCGAAGCGCAGCGCCTACGCCTACCTGCCGGAATCGGTACGGGCGTTTCCGTCCCCGCCTGTTTTCGCCGGGATGATGCGCGCCGCCGGCTGCGACGCCGTCGAATACCGTCCGCTCACCTTCGGCATCGTCACCCTGTACGTCGGCATCCGGCGGGGCCGGAATTAAATAACCGTGGCGGCCGCCTCGTTCTCGAACCAGCCCTCGAAAAGGACGGTCGTCATGTAGCGCTCCCCTGCGTCAGGCAGGATCGTCACGATCGTCTTCCCGGCGAACTCCGGGAGCCTGGCCAACCTGGCCGCAACCGCCGCCGCAGCGCCTGCCGATATGCCGGAGAGAAGCCCCTCCTCCCTCGCCAGCCTGCGGGCATACTCGACGGATTCTTCGTTGGTGACCTGCTCCACACGGTCGATGATGGAAAGATCGAGCACTTCGGGGATGAATCCGGCCCCTATCCCCTGGATCTTGTGCGGACCGGGCTTCAACGGCTCGCCTCGCAATTTCTGCGCGATCACCGGGCTGTGGACCGGTTCCACCGCGACCGAGACGATCTTTTTCCCCTTGGTGTTCTTTATGTATCGAGACACGCCGGTGATCGTCCCCCCGGTGCCGACGCCCGACACCAGGACATCGATCGCTCCACCGGTGTCCTCCCAGATCTCCGGTCCGGTCGTTTCCTCGTGGATCTTCGGGTTCGCCGGATTGTTGAACTGTTGCGGCATGAAATATTTCGACGGGTTCGAGGCGACGATCCCTTCCGCCTTCTCGATCGCGCCCTTCATTCCCTTTGCCCCCTCGGTCAAAACTAGTTTCGCGCCGAATGCCTTAAGGACCTGGCGGCGCTCGATGCTCATAGTCTCCGGCATCGTGAGGATGATCTCGTATCCGCGGGCGGCGGCGACGAACGCCAGCGCGATCCCGGTGTTTCCGGATGTCGGCTCGACGATGGTCTTGCCCGGACCCAGCAGCCCCTTCTTCTCCGCGTCCCATACCATGGAGGCGCCTATCCTGCACTTGACCGAATACGAAGGGTTGCGCCCTTCGACCTTGCCGAGGACCGTAGTTCCGGATCCGTCAACTATTTTGTTGAGCTTAACCAGCGGGGTGCGGCCGATCGACAGGGAATTATCACGGAACCATTTTGTCATGTCATCCTCCCACATTATGTCTATCGTCTATATAGTATTTAAATTGGATTCATCCTGTCAATAGATTTCAATCGCTTCCTTTTTTCCGCGATTCGCCGTATGGTCTGCAGAGATGAAGATCCGTCGCCTGTGCATCTTCAGTTCCTCCAGCAATCGCCTTCCCGAGCGGTTTCGCCGGGACGCGATAGCGCTTGCCGACAGGATGGTGGAAGAAAACATTTCGCTCGTCTACGGAGGCGGCTCGGTGGGGCTCATGGGGGTCCTTGCGGACCGTATCCTGGCCGGCGGCGGGAAGGTATACGGCGTAATTCCAAGGTTCCTCTGCACCAAGGAACTCGCGCACGAGGGGCTGACGCGGATGATCGTAACCGGTTCCATGCACGAGAGGAAGATGGAGATGAGCCGGCGCGCCGATGCGTATGCGGTGCTCGCGGGCGGATTCGGCACCATGGACGAGTTCTTCGAGATCCTCACCTGGAAGCAGCTGGGCCTGCACTCGCGGCCGATCGTGGTGGCCAACACGCTCGGGTGGTTCAACCCGGTCCTCTCATTCTGCCGCAAATCGGTGAAGGTCCGGACCGTGTCCGCGCGGAACCTGGACCTGTTCGAGGTAGTCCCGTCCGCCGCGCATGTCGTAGATGCGCTTCTGCGCCGCCGGCCGGCGGTTCCCCCGCCAGGCCTCCTCGCGCGGACGTAGCGCGGACTAACGGCGGGACAACAGGTAGTTGACCGTCGAAGAGCAGAAGACGACCAGGAACGCCGCCTCGCGCTGGTCCACGGAGCCCTCGCCTGCGGGGGCGCCGGGGAGACCGCTCAACGCGTGACACCGGCGGAGGGTCGCGTTCATCCCTTCAAGCAGGTCCGAAGGGATGTCCAAGGACTTCGCCACCGGCGAAGCGGTCCCCAATGCGACAGCCCCTTTCTCCCCGCTCAGGGTACGGACGACCGCCGCTACCGCGAGCAGCGCCTCGCGAACCGCCTCGCGCGCCGCGGCCTCCGGGCGCCTCGACAGGAAAGCCACGGCGGACGCCAGGTGACGCGAGCCCGCGGCCAGATCGAACATGTTGAGCTTCTCCTCCGCCGCCGCCACCGCGTCGAATCCGAGTGAGTCCGGCAGCGGAACGAACCTGTCGCGAAGCAGCCGGACGGGGGCGCTTTCCTGGTCAAGCAATTCGTTCATGCTGCGGCGGATAAGTTTTCGGTCCATCTCCTTCAGGCCTGCCTTGTCGTCGCCGAGCAGGAATTCGAACAGGTCGTAGATGCGATAATCCGGCAGCGCGAAAAAACGTCCCCTGAATGACAGGCGGGAGGCATCGTTGTCCGATTGCGGGATCTCGTCGATCGGCTCCTTGAAAAAGGCAAGGCACGATCCGCGCAGGACAGCCGTCCACACGGTCCTCGAATGGTCCGTCGCCGAGACGACACGGTACAGGAGGTTCCAAAGCGAGTTCCTCAGGGAGGAAGCGTGTGGAGATGAATTTTCGCGCATAGCTTTAAGGATAACCGCAGGAAAATGGGAGTAAACAAAAAAAACCCCCGGGATGCCCGGGGGTTTCTGTTGGTTGGATTGACGTGCCGACGGGTCGGCCGCTTCCGGAAGGTCATCCCTCCCAGTGGCCTGGAATCCACACGTCGACCTCTATATCGCGGTAGCGGCCGGGGATCCAGACCCGGCGGGTTTCGTAGCGGTAGTCGTCGTCATCATAGCCTTCCCCGCGGTCATGCCGGCCGAACCGCTCTATCTCCCAGTGGCCGGGGACCCATTGCCGCCGCAGCCGGGTCTCGTAATGACCGGGCACCCATACCTGTTCGGGAGGGTAATAGGCGTGGGGGGGAGGGCCGTACACGGGAGCCGGGTACGGATAGGAATGCGAAATGGCATGCCCCAGTATGTTAAGCCCTATGATCCCGGTAAGTATCTTGCCGGCCGTGGCCCATCCGCGGTCCCCCGCCGAGGCCGGCGCCGGCGTCATCGACGCAATGATGCCCGCCGCAACGATTATGGCAATAAGCTTCTTCATCACCTGCCCCTCCTTCGGGACCTTTTCTCCCCATGCCTGTATAAACCCGGCCGGCCCGCTCCAAGTTCCCAGTTTCAGTCATCAGACGCGGCAATAAGGAAGGATATTCAATCGCACCGGCTATTCGGCGGATATGAGCAGGATCATTACTCCGGAGCGGTAGGGGGGCCCCCCGACCAGGACCATCCCTCCCCTGCTCATTCCCAGCGTCGTGGTCAGGAGGTTTCGCTCCCCCTCCATGATCTGCACGGCAAGCCGGACCTTGTTCGGCGGCGCGGCCACAGGCGTCACCTTCATGCTGCGGCCGCCGGGCAGGGCGAATTCCCCCGTCTCCCCCACGGCGAGGTTGCGCTTCGCGCGGTCGAGCATCTTGTAGGATGAATAGCTGAACATCGATTGCAGCTTGGCGCGCAGCGCCGAAAGCGCCGGATCGATCGTGGTTCCCTGGTTCGATGCGACCGCCACCCCGATGTCCACGCTCACCGGGCCCGCGGGGGCCGCCTCCGCGGCGAGGGCGGCGAGTACGACGGCGAGAAGCGCGATTCCCGGTAGGAGGATGCCCGGACGGCGTTCAGGTCTTGTCATTTTCGATGATCCAGATCACCCGGGGAAGGTCGTCCCCCTTGTCCACGAGGGCCACCGTCGCGGCGTCCGACTCCAGGTCCTCCACCGCGACGTCGAAGCTGGTCGGGTGAAATGGCGCCCTGCTCACATCCGAAGGATAGAACAGGAGTACCAAAACAGCAAGAACGGCGCCTGCCGGCACCCAGATCCATTTCCGCAGCCATGAAGCCGGCTCGTCCCGCTGCCTCCGCTCGTCGATGCCGGCGCGCACGCGAATCCACATCGCGTCGAGCCTGGCCGCTTTTTCTCCGGCACCCGACTCCGCCCAAAGCCGGAGCAAATCTCCCACCCGCCTGTAGCCGGCCGCTTCCGCCGCGCATGACGGGCATGACTCCAGATGGCGGTGAATCTCCGCCGATTCCGAAGGCGGGAGCCTGCCGTCCATCTCGTCCTGGAGCATCAAGCAAACCTTGCCGCAGTCCATCGCCTTATCCTTCCCGGAATCCTTTCAGCGCCTCCTTGAGCTTGGCCCTCGCGTAATGGAGGCGCGACATCACGGTGCCGACCGAACAATGGAGCACCTTGGAAATTTCCTCGTACGCCATCCCGTCCACCTCCCTGAGAATGATCACCGCGCGGTGGTACTCAGGAAGGTCCCCTATCGCCCGCGAAAGCGCCGCCGAGAGCTGGCGGTTCTGCGCAAGCTCCTCGGGGGTCCTGGGGTACATCACCGAGTCCGGCGCCGACACCTCCTCGGAAAGCCATTTTTCGTCGAGAGGAACCGTCTGGGACCTGGACGATTTCCTCCACCTGTCGATGGCCTGGTTTACCAGCAGGCGGTAAAACCAGGTGTAGAAGTTTGCGCCGAACCTGAAATCCTTCAGGTTGTAATACGCCTTCACGAAGGCTTCCTGGACCACGTCGAGCGCGTCGTCCGGGTCCCCCGTGATTCCGAGCGCCACGTGGAATGCCCGGTTCCTGTATCTTTCCACCAGAAGCCGGAAAGCCTCGTCATCGCCGTCGAGCGCCGCGCGGATCAACGCTTCGTCGGGAGCGCCCGGCTTCTCCTTTTCATTCATAGGACGGAGATTTTGCGCGATCTATTCATCGCCAGACGCCCCGAATCAATGGATTTCCCCCCAGTTTTTCCCGCGGCTCATGGAAACCGTCAGGGGGACCGAAAGGGACGCTGCCTCCACCATCGCATCGCGCACGATCCCTTCGGTATCGCCGGCTTCCGCCTCCGGGGCCTCGGCGATCAGCTCGTCGTGCACCTGGAGGACAAGCCGGGCTTCCATCTTCCTGCCCCGGAACTCCCGGTCGATCCGGATCATCGCGATTTTTATGATGTCCGCGGCGCTTCCCTGTATGGGCGCGTTGATCGCCATGCGCTCGGCCGCCTCGCGCAAAACCTTGTTCCGGGAGTTTATGTCCCGTATGTAACGCCGCCGCCCCAGGATGGTCCGCACGTAGCCGTCCTTCCGCGCCTGCTCCTTGACCCGCTCGATGTATTCCCCCACGCCTGGATAGCGGCTGAAATACTGGTCGATGTGCTGCTTCGCCTCCCGCGCGCCGATCCCCAGCTCACGGGAGAGGCCGAACGGGCTCATCCCGTACAGGATCCCGAAGTTGATCACCTTCGCGCGCCTGCGAAGCTCCGGGGTGACTTCCGATGGGGAGACGCCGAAGACTCCGCACGCCGTGGCCGTGTGGATATCCTCCCCTTTCATGAACCCGCGCAAAAGCTCCCGGTCGCCGCTCAAATGCGCCAGGAGGCGCAGCTCCACCTGCGAGTAGTCGGCGCCCACGAACAGGAAACCCGGATCCGCGACGAATCCCGAACGGATGCGCACGCCGAGCTCGGTCCGGATCGGTATGTTCTGCAGGTTGGGATCGGACGACGAGAGGCGCCCGGTCGCCGCCTGGGTCTGGTTGAGCGTCGTGTGGATCCGCCCGTCCCGGGAGTCGACCATACCCGGCAGGACGTCCACGTAAGTGGACTTTATCTTGGCGAGCGTCCTGTATTCGAGCACCAGGCCCGGGATCTCGTGGGCGCTTTTCAACTGCTCCAGCACCTCGACGTCCGTCGAGTACCCGGTCTTCGTCCTTTTGACCGGAGGCAGGCCGAGCTTCTCGAATAGAAGGAACGAGAGCTGCTTGGGAGAGTTTACGTTGAAGCCGGTCCCCGCGATCCGTGCCACCTTCTCCTCGATTTCGCGCGTCCCCAAGGCCAGCTCGTCCGACAGCTTCCGGAATACCTCCGGATCGATCCGTATCCCTGCCTCCTCCATGCGGTAAAGCACAGGCAGCAAGGGCATGTCGACTTCGCTGAAGATAGGCGCGAGTCCGGCCTCGGACAGCTTCGCATCGAGAACCAGCCCCAGCGACATCAGCCCTTCGGCGTCCCCGGCGGCGCGGTCTTCCGGCGAGTCATTCCCGGCCGCGCCCACCGCGGCGGGAAGGTGCCTCGCAAACAGCTTGGCGAGCGTCGGAGTGCCGTCGTCCGGGTCCAGCAGGTAGCCCGCGACCTGCAGGTCGAAGATCGCAAAGGAAGGTTCGGGAAGGCCTCCGTGGTTCCTGAAGAACGACTTGCCGTCGAAGAGGAAGACCCTGCCGCCCGACTTCGCGAGCCGCCGCAGGACGCCCGGCACGGAAGCGTCCGGGAAAACGAAGGTCCCGCCGCCCGCCGCGCAGACGGCGGCGTATCCCTCCCTTCCGGAGACGATCGCCGCCGCGGACGGTCCATCCTTCGAGGCCACGGCAAGGATGTCCTCCGGCTTTTCCGCGAGGTTCCATTTCCGTGGGATGGACCGGGACGGGCCCTGAAGCGGCAGCGCCGGCTCCGCGTCCAGCCCCAGTTCCTCCAGCAGCTTCCTGAATCCGAGCTTCCTGAACAGGGACGATATCCTGGCGTTCGCCATCGGGCGTGGAGCGAGGTCCTCCAGGGTCTCTTCGATCGGAATGCGCCGGTCGATCGTCACAAGCGTCCGGCACAGCCTCGCGGTCTCCGCGTTCCTCCCGATCTTCTCCCTGCGGCTCCCTTTAAGGCTGTCGACGCGCGCCAGAAGCCCTTCAAGCGAGCCGAACTCCCGGATCAGCTCCGCGGCGGTTTTCTCACCGATGCCGGGGACGCCGGGAACGTTGTCGGAGGGGTCGCCGGAGAGCGCGAGAAGGTCCGCCACCTGCGCCGGCTCCACGCCGAAGGTCTCCCGGACCTCTTCCTCCCCTACCGTCCTTTCCTTGAGCCCGTCCCGAACCCTCACGCCTTTCGACACCAGCTGGTAGAGGTCCTTGTCGGAGGATATGATTACGACCTCGACGCCCTTCTCCTCGGCCATCCTCGAAAGCGTCCCGATGATGTCGTCAGCCTCGGCGCCGGGAACCTGTATCCTGTGGATTCCCAGCGCGTCGATCACCTCCATCACCAGGGGAATCTGAACGGCAAGGTCCTCGGGGACCGAAAGGCGCGTCGCCTTGTAGGCGGGGAACAGGTCGTGGCGCGGCGTGGGCTCCCGGCTGTCGAAAACGGCGGCGATCCCCGCGGGCCGGTCCTCCTTGAGGATCTTCAGCAGGATCCTCGCCACCCCGAGGATCGCATTTGTCGGGGTGCCGTCGGGCGCGGACAGCCGCGGGACCCCGTAAAAGGTGCGGTAGAGGACGTTATGCCCGTCGATCAGATAGAGGGGCGTCATCGGCAGCCTGACGGCATTCCACCACGAGCGTTTCGGCGAGGGTGTCGCCCGCCCGCTGCCCGTCGGCGTCGTAGAAGCCGAGGTAGGTCTCGATGAGGAGGACGGCCAGGCCGATGGTGTAGGCAAGGAACGGGCCGGCGACCGGTATGAGGTAGAACAGGAAAGGCACAGCCACCGTCAGGTTGCGCAGCAGCGAGGACTGGAAATCCATGCCGTCCCGGTCGACGCGGACGACTTTCAGGCCGGTCAGCCGCTTGCCCGCGCTTTGCCCTCCGGGGAAGCCGTCGCACAGGAGGATATAGAAGAGGGAGGCGAACGCACCAGCAGCGCCAGGGACGTGCCACAGCGACATGGCGATGATGAGGTCGGCCGCCTTGGCCACCAGCCGCGAAAGATAACGGGCCCGGCGCGCGTCCTTGAAGAACTCCCTCTGTTCCTGCCACCGGAAGCCCATCGACGTCAACCCTTGGCCGGCGCGTCGCCGCGCACCAGGAAGACGAACGCCATCGTCGGACGCCGGTTTCCCGGCTGGGTCACGAAATGTATCGACTCGAACCGGTAGCCTTCCTCGGTCCAGCGGTTAAGCGCCGCCTCGATCGCCTGGTCGGTGACGTCGGCCAGTTCAACCACCTTGTAGGCGCTCCTGCTCCCGGTTTCCCCGGCCATTGCGGTCATCTGGACAGGATCCTCGCCGCTTCCTTGGCCGAATAGGTAAGGATGAGATCCGCCCCCGCGCGCTTGATGCCCGTCAGCACCTCCATCGTCACGCGCTCCCCGTCTATCCATCCCAGTTTCGCGCCCGCCTTGATCAGCGAGTATTCCCCGCTGACGTTGTACGCCGCCACGGGAAGGTCGAACTCGTCGCGGACGCGCCGGATGATGTCCAGGTAGGCCAGGGCCGGCTTGACCATGACGATGTCCGCCCCCTCCTGGACGTCCAGCGCGACTTCTCGGAGCGCCTCCCGGGCGTTCGGCGGATCCATCTGGTACGACCGGCGGTCGCCGGACCTGGGCGTGCTGCCGGCGGCGTCGCGGAACGGGCCGTAGAAGCCGGAAGCGTATTTGGCGGCATAGGACATTATCGGGATCCCATGGAATCCTTCCCTGTCCAGCCCCTCCCGGATGGCAGCAACGCGCCCGTCCATCATGTCGGACGGCGCCACCATGTCCGCGCCTGCACGGGCGTGGCTTTGCGCGCTTTCCGCCAGGATGGCGAGCGTGGCGTCGTTGTCCACGTCCCCGTCGCCGGTGAGGATCCCGCAATGCCCGTGGTCGGTGTATTCGCAGAAGCATACGTCGGTGATGACCAGGATCCCCGGGACGGCGTCCTTGATCGCGCGGACCGCCGTCTGGACGATCCCGTCGTCGGAGCAGGCGTCGGAGCCCAGCGGATCCTTCTTCGCCGGGATGCCGAACAGAAGCACCGCCGGGATCCCCAGCGATCGGACCTCCTTCACTTCCTTGACGAGGTTCTCGACGCTCAGCTGGAAGACGCCGGGCATCGACGGGACCTCCCTTCGGATCCTCCTGCCGGCGGCGGCGAAGAGCGGATAGATAAGGTCGTCGACCGAAAGCGCCGTCTCCCGGACCATCCTGCGGAACAGCTCGTTTTTCCTCAGGCGCCGCGGGCGGTATTCGGGGAAGTTCATCGTCTCGATCCTCCGTCGCCGGGTTGGGAAGCGAGGCGGGCGGCGATCGCCTCCACCATCCCGTCCAGCGTATATTTTTCGGGCATGATGTCCACCGCAAATTTCCTTTCGGCGACTGCCCGGGCCGTCACTTCGCCGATTACCGCGATCCTGCTTGCGGAGAGCACCTTGGCCGCGGGAGCCTCCCCGAGAAGGAGGAAAAAGTTGCGGAACGCGGACGGCGAGGCGAACGTGCAGACGTCGGGAGGTTTTTCCACGATGTCGCGCGCCGCGCGATCGTCCCGATCCGGAAGCCCGTTCCGGTATGCGACCACCGTCACGACGCTCCCCCCTCCGCGGACGATCTCCTCGGTAAGCGACTCGCGCCCCTCCTGGGCGCGGGGAAGGAGGAACCTCTTTCCGGAGAATCCCCGCAGCCGGAGCGCATCCGCCAGCCCTTCCGCCGTATGCCGCTCGGCCGTAAGATCCGCGCGGAATCCCAGCCTGTGCAGCTCCCGGGAAGTGCCGGGCCCGACGCTTGCCACCCTCACGCCTTGCGGCGGCCCGCCGATGCCCATTTGCGCAGCCCGCGCGCAGAAGAATTTCGCCGCGTTGGCGCTGGCGAACAGGATCCAGTCGAAGGAGGACAGGCGCTCCAGGGCCGCGTCCAGCGGACCGGGATCGTCTGGGGGGACCAGCCGAACCGTCGGGAAAATGACGGGGATACCTCCACGCATTCGTATCAGCGCGGCGAATTCCTCCGCCTGGCCTTCGCCGCGGGTGACCAGGACCCTTTTCCCGAGCATCGACATCGCCCGAAGCCCGGCCCCCGCCTACTTACCGGCGGCCCGGTACACTTCGTCCAGGATTTCCTTCGCGCCCCGCGCAAGGAGCTGCTCCGCGAGCTTCACTCCCAGCGCCTCGGGGTCGGCGACGGCGCCGCGAGCGCTCCCGCGCACGATTTCCGATCCGTCGGGACGGCCCACCATCCCGTCGATCTCGATCGAATCCCCGTTCGTCCTTCCGTACGCGGCGATCGGAACCTGGCAGCCCCCCTCGAGCCGCTTGAGGAACCCGCGCTCCGCGCGCACGGAGAGCGAGGTGTCGCGGTCGTCCAGGAACGACACGGCGTTGCGCGTCTCCGCGTCCTCCCGCCGAATCTCTATTCCAAGCGCTCCCTGCCCGATGGCGGGAAGGGAAACCTCCTCGGGGAGCACCTGGGTGATCCTGCCCTCCCAGCCCAGCCGCCGCAAGCCCGCAGCGGCCAGGATTATCGCGTCGAACTTCCCCTCTTCCATCTTCCGGATCCGGGTGTCCAGGTTCCCCCGGTTGTCGAGCACGACCAGGTCCGGGCGGATGCCCAGCAGCTGCGTCTGGCGGCGCAGGGAGCTCGTGCCCACGCGCGCCCCCTTCGGAAGGTCCTCGAACCGCTTCACCTTGTCGGAAATGAACGCGTCCCGCGGATCCTCGCGTTTCGTGATGGCGACTATTTCCAGCGCCGGAGGCAGGTCGGTGGGGACGTCCTTCATGGAATGGACCGCGAGGTCTATGCGCCCCGACAGCAGCGCCTCCTCTATCTCCTTGACGAAAAGGCCCTTGCCGCCCACGCGCGCGAGCGGGACGTCCAGGATCATGTCGCCGGTGGTCTTGATCTTGACGATCTCCACCTTGCCGCCGGTCATGCGCTCCACCTCGAACTGAACGAACTCGGCCTGCCAGAGGGCGAGCTTGCTCCCCCGGCTGCCCATGCGGATGATCCCATCCCTGCCCAATCTACCCTCCTTCTTTCCCGTTCTGCGGATCGGGGGCGGGCGGCTGGTTCCCGCCGTTCTCCGGAAGGTCGAACAGCTCCCTGACCGTGGCCACCAGTTCGGTCACGTCGCGGCCGTCGACGTCTTTTTTGAGGGCCGAGATCGGAGGGTGCAGCACCTTGTTCAGGATCGCCGACGCCAGGGATTCCACCACCTTCTTCGTCTTGGCGTCCTCGGCGCCCAGAATTGCGATCGCCTTTGCCACCTCCGCGTTCTTTACCTCCTCGAACTTCCTGCGCAGCATGACGATGGTGGGCGTCACCTGCTGGGACTCCAGCCACCGGAAGAAGCTGCGCACTTCGCCGGCCACGATCTCCTCCGCGCGTGCCGCCTCCTTCTGGCGCTCCTCCAGGTTCGTCTCGATCACGTTGTTCAGGTCGTCGATGTCGTAGACGTAGACGTTGTCGATCTGGTTGGCGTCCGGGTCGATGTCCCTGGGCACGGCCATGTCGATGAAGAACATGGGCCGGTTCTTCCGGATGCGTATGACGTCCTCCACGTCCTCCTTCTTCAGTATGAAATGCGGCGCCCCCGTCGACGAGAGGATGATGTCCGCGGTCTTGAGGTGGACGCCCAGCTCGTCGAACCGGACCGGCGTCCCGTTGAACTCCTCCGCCAGCTTCACGGCTCGCTCGAAGGTCCGGTTCGTGACCATGATGCCCTTGACCCCCGCCGAAAGGAGGTGGCGCGCCGCCAGCTCGCACATCTCCCCCGCCCCTATCAGCATGACGGTCTTGTCCTTGAGGCTTCCGAAGATCTTCTTGGCGAGCTCGACCGCGGCGTAGGAAACCGACACCGCAGAGCTTGCCACCTTCGTCTCGGTGCGGACCCTCTTGGCGACGGAGAAAGCCTTGGTATAGAACTTGTCCAGGATCGGTCCGATCGTGCGGAACTCGGCGGCGAACCCGTAGGCGTCCTTGACCTGTCCCAGGATCTGCGGTTCGCCAAGCACCATGGAGTCGAGGCTGGAGGACACGCGGAAAAGATGCTTCACCGCCGCTTCGCCGTCGTAGTGGTAAAGGAAGCCGTTCAGCTCGTCGCCCGGGATGCCGTGATAGGAGGCGAGGTACTCCTTGACGGCCGTCACCCCCTTGTAGGAATCCCCCCCCGCCAGCACGCATACCTCGACCCGGTTGCAGGTGGACAGGATGATCCCCTCGGCTATCTCCTCGAGCTCCACGAGCCCCCGGAGCGCCCGTCCGATCGAGTCGGCCGGGAAGGCGAGCCGCTCGCGCACCTCGACCGGAGCGGTGCGGTGGTTCAGGCCCACTATGACGATGCTGCTCATCGGAAGTCCTTCAAGACCCTTCCCTCACCCGGAGAGGCTGGTGTAGGAGTGAAGGCCGGGCAGGAGCAGGTTGACGCCGAGGAAGGTGAACAGGATGGCGCAGAATCCCACGATGGCCAGGATAGCCGCCTTCCGCCCGCGCCATCCGACCGTCAACCGCCCGTGCAGCAGGGCCGCGTAAAGGAGCCATGTGATAAGGGACCACGTCTCCTTCGGGTCCCAGCTCCAGTAGGACCCCCAGGCGTACTCGGCCCATATGGAGCCCGTGATTATACCCAGCGTCAACAGCGGGAATCCCACGGTGAGGCACCTGTAGTTGATCTCGTCCAGCACGTCGAGGGAGGGGAGGCGCTTGAAGATCGCCCCGAGCCGCTTCCGCTTGACCTCCTTCTCCTGCAGGAGGTACATGATCCCGGCACCGAAAGCCACGGCGAAGACCGCGTCGCCGATGAAAAGGAGCATGACGTGGATCGGGAGCCAGTACGAGTTGAGGGCGGGCGCAAGCCTCGCGACATCCCCCGACTGGAACGCCGAAAAGATGCTGAACGCGAACGCCAGCGGGGCTATGAAGGACCCCAGGATGCGAAGCTTGTAGCGCAGCTCCGTGACCAGGAACACCGCCACGATCGCCATGGCGAAGAACGACAGCGACTCGAAGAGGTTGGTTATTGGAGTGTAGCCCGCAGCGAAATATCTCGCCACGAAGCCGACCGCGTGGAGGGCGACCCCGATAAGGAGGAACATCCTCCCCAGCTTCGCGCTCTTTTCCTTGAGCGTGACGATGAAATACAGGTAAAGGAGGGCGCCGACCAGGTAGAAGGCGGTCGTTACCTTCAGCAGGGCGATGTGCATCCGGATATTCTAAACCACGGGACATCCCCGGAACAAGAACAACTCCGGGCCGGTCGACCCCCCCGCCGGCGCATGCTACGATGGGCGCGTGGGAATTCCTTCTCGCATCGGGCTCTTCGCGATCCTGCTCGCGTCGATTGCGCTCGCCCCGGCCGGATGCGCCCCGAAGCTCCCGATCGACGAGGGGACACTGGTCATCGCCCTGCCGGGAACTCCTTCCGGAATCGACCCCCGGCTGGCGACGGACGCCTACGGCGAACAGGTCCTCCAGATGACGCATGCATTCCTGATCAAGCTGGACGCGTCGGGAAATCCCGTCCCGGACCTGGCTGAAACGTGGGAGGAGAAATCGCCGACCGAGATCCTGTTCCGGCTTCGAAAGGGGGCGCGCTTCCATGACGGGCGCGAACTCACATCCGCCGACGTCCGTTACACGTTCGAATGGATTCTCGATCCGGGCAACCGCTCTCCCCACCGGGCCACCTACGAAAAAATCGAGAGGATAGAGACGCCCGATTCGCGGACGGTCGTATTCCGCCTGAAGGAGCCGTTCGCCCCGTTCCTCGTCGGGATGGCGCGCGGGATCGTGCCCGCGGGATCCGGAGCGCGCGGATACGCGCCCGTCCCGGGGGCGGGTCCCTACAAGGTGGACGATTTCCGGCCCGACGAAGCCGCCGCGCTGTCACGTTTCGACGGGTATTACGGCCGCCCCCCCGCGATCGCCAGGGTGATCGTGAAGTTCATTTCCGACAGCAACGTCCGGTTCCTCGAGCTGAAAAAAGGAAGCGTCAACTTCGTCCTGAACGGCGTGGACCCGGACCTTCTTCCCGCCGCCCTTGAGAACCCGAACCTGGCGATGGAAGAGGCCCCGGGGAGCAACGTCTCGTACCTCGGGTTCAACCTCGGCGACAGGATCCTCTCGGATGCGCGGGTGCGCCGCGCGATAGCTCTCGCCATCGACCGCGAGGCGATAGTCCGCACCATTTGGAAGGGCCGCGCGGACCTCGCGGACTCGATTCTCGCGCCGGGCCTCTGGGCGCACGCCGGCGGCATCCCGCCGCTTCGGCGCGACCTTTCGGAGGCGATGCGGCTCCTTGACCTCGCCGGGTACCGCGATCCGGACGGCGGCGGCCCGCAGCCCCGCTTCACGCTGACCTACAAAACATCGCAGAACGAGCTTCGCCGCCGCATCGCCGCCGTCATCCAGGAGCAGCTGCGGCAGGCCGGCATCGCGGTGGAGGTCCAGTCCCTCGAGTGGGGCGCCTTCTTTTCCGACGTGAAGAAGGGGAACTTCCAGCTTTACAGCCTGACATGGGTGGGGATCGCCGATCCCGACGTGTACCATTACGCCTTCCACTCTTCCCAGGTCCCCCCGGAAGGAGCAAACCGGGGCCGGTACGCCGACGCCGAGATCGATCGCCTCCTCGAGGCCGGCCGCCGGGAGCTTTCGCGCCCGAGGCGCAAGGAAATCTATCGCAGGATCCAGCTTATCCTGTCGCGGGACCTGCCTGTCGTCCCCCTGTGGTGCAACCGCAACATACTGCTGCGGGACCGGCGGCTCGCGGGATTCGAGGTCACCCCGGGCGAAGACTACACGTCGGTAAAAGAGATGCGAATTGTTCCGGAGGGCGGGAACATCCCGGGGAGAGGCGCGCAGTGAGAACTTACGTGCTCTCCCGCCTGGCGCAGCTCGTCCCGGTCGCGTTCGGCGTCGTCACGATAGTCTTCCTCCTGATCCACCTGATTCCGGGCGACCCCGTCGACATCATGCTGGGCGAAAGCGCGGTGGCCGCGCAGAAGGAAGAGCTTCGCCGGGAGCTCAAGCTCGACCGCCCCGTCGCGACCCAGTACGCCGAATATCTCCGGGGCCTGGCGACCGGCGACCTGGGCGTATCGTTCCGCAGCCGCGAGCCCGTTGCCCGCGAAATCCTCTCCCGGTTCCCCTCCACCCTGCTGCTGGCCGCGGCTTCCATCCTAGTGGCGGTGCTGATCGCCTTCCCCCTGGGCGTGCTTTCGGCGATGCGCCAGCACACTTTCCTCGACCATCTGTCGGCGTTCATCGCGATGCTGGGGCTCTCCATGCCCAATTTCTGGCTCGGGCCGCTGTTGATACTGGTCTTCTCCATCCGGCTGGGGCTGTTCCCGGTGGCCGGGTACGGGACCGCCATGCATCTCGTCCTCCCGGCGATGACGATGGGGATGGGAATGGCGGCGATACTGATGCGGATGCTGCGGTCCTCGCTTCTGGACGAGATCCGGCAGGAGTATGTCCGGGCGGCATCGGCGAAGGGACTCTCCCGCAGGGCGGCGGTCCTGCGCCACGCGCTCAGGAATTCGATGATCCCCGTGCTCACGGTCCTGGGGCTGCAGTTCGGGGCGCTGCTCTCCGGCAGCATAATCACCGAGACGATCTTCTCGTGGCCGGGTATCGGGCGCCTGACGGTCCAGGCCATCGACGCGAGGGACTACCCGCTCGTCCAGGGGTGCGTCCTTTTCATCGCCCTGTGCACGGTCGCCGTGAACCTTGCGACGGACCTGCTTTATTCCCGGCTGGACCCGAGGATCCGCCATGGTTGACGCGGGCTCCCGGAAAACGGTCGCCGCGCGGTTCTTGCGGCATCGCGGGGCGGTTGCCGGACTCGTCGCCGTGGCGGCGCTGCTGCTCGTCGCGCTGCTTGCGCCATGGCTCTCCCCGTTCGATCCCAACTCACAGGATCTGGATTCCGGGCTGTCCGGACCGTCGCCCTCCCACCTCCTGGGCCAGGACAAGCTGGGGCGGGACCTCCTCTCCCGCCTGATCCACGGCGCGCGCGTATCGGTCGCCGTCGGCCTGGGGACCGTTTCGATCTCTCTTGCGATCGGGCTCGTGGCGGGGGCCCTGTCCGGGTTCCTCGGCGGGAAGACCGACCACCTGTTCATGCGACTTGCCGACATACTGCTCGCGTTCCCCGGAATACTGCTGGCCATCGGGATCGCATCCGTGCTGGGGCCCTCCCTGCGCAACGTGCTGATCGCGCTATCCCTTCTCGGATGGGTAGGGTATGCGCGGCTGATACGGGGCCAGGTCCTTAAAGTGAAGGAGATGGAATTCGTGCAGTCCGCCCGCGCGGTCGGAAGCCCGCCGTTCAGGCTGCTCCTTGCGCACATCCTACCCAACGCCCTCTCCCCCATCATCGTGGAGGCTACGTTCGGGATCGCCCGCGCCATCGTCGCCGAGGCGGGATTGAGCTTCCTGGGGCTGGGCGTCGCGCCCCCGGCCCCGTCCTGGGGGGCGATGATAAACGAGGGGAGGCACTTTCTCTTCCTCGCCCCGCACATCGCCGCCGTTCCCGGCGTCGCGATCATGGCGGCCGTGATGGCGTTCAACTTCATCGGCGACGGCCTGCGGGACGCGATGGACTTGAGGGAAGAGATCCGGTGAGGGGTCGCGCGATCCGCGGGGCCTCACGACGCTTCGCGGTTCAGGAAGTCGACGAGTGTCCGGAGCCGCCCGAAGCTCCTCCTGTTGAAGCGGAAGATCAGGCGGGGAAGCCCGGAAAGCTCCGGCTCGTCCTCCTCTCCCCGAAGGGCGGCCCCCGTGGCGAACGAGCCGGATTCGAGGATGTCGGCGAAGCTTTCGTCGATGCGCCGCAGGAGATCGTCGGGGACCGGGATCCTGAGGCGGAGCACGAGTTCCTTGCCGACGTATCTCATGCTGTGGAAAACGCGGTAGAAGCCCAGGATCTCGTCGGCGGCTTCCCGGGCGTCGTCCGTGACGCGGAAAAACGAGAGGTCCTCAGGCGAGATCCAGCTCCGCCCCAGGAGGTGCCGCTTCACGAACTCCTTCCAGAGCCGCCAAAAATCGCCCCCCGGCTCGTCCACCAATACGACCGGGAACAGGCGGCTCTTCCCGGTCTGCAGGAGCGTCAGGACCTCGAACGATTCGTCCAGCGTCCCGAACCCGCCGGGGAAAAGCGCGACGCCGTCGGCTTCCTTCACGAACAGGAGCTTGCGGGTGAAGAAATACTTCACGTGGATGAGCTTCGCGTCGCCGGCGATCACCGGATTGTCGGGCTGCTCGAAGGGGAGCATGATGTTGATCCCCATGGCCATGTCCAGCCCCGCGCCGACGTGGGCCGCCTCCATGATCCCCTCCCCGCCGCCTGTGATGACAAGCCAGCCGCGGCGCGCCATCTCCCTGCCGAAGGCTTCCGCCTGCCGGTACACCGGAGTTCCTGCGCGGCACCGCGCGGAGCCGAAGACCGTCACTTTCCGGAGCCCGCGCAGCCCGGAGAAAACCCGGAACGAATACCTGAGCTCGCGCATGGCGCGCGTGAGTATCTTCAGGTCTCCGCGGTCCGCGCCGTCTTCCGCCAATCCCTCCACGGTCTGGCGCAGCTCGGCGAGAAGCTCCTCGGGCGATACCCTGCGGTTCGCCATCCCCTCCCTTTTTCCTCCCATGCTCATTTGATGAGCGGCGGCGGCGGAACGGTCCTTCCTCGCCGGAATCGCGGCGCAGATCGCCGCCCTGCCTTAAAAAAATTCCGGAAATCTTGACACCCCTTCCTTCATCTGGTCTATTGAATTCGATATATCGGCGTCGTTTGATGCTTCTTTTCGTTGCTGTGACGGCCGCTAACTCATACCCAAAGGAAGGGGGCGTTATGGGCAGGGCAAAACGACGGCTTATCTCAAGGCGTGATTTCCTCAAGGCGGCCGGGATAGGAGCGGCGGCGGCGGGGCTTGGTCCCGCGATCGCCCTTCCCGGGCGCAGCTACGCCCAGGCAAAGGAGCTTAAGATCCTTGTCTGGTCCCACTTCGTCCCCCGGTTCGACAAGGAATGGTTCGACAACTTCGCGAGAAATTGGGGAAAGGCGAACGGCGTGAACGTGACCGTGGACCACATAGGGCTCGCCGAGATCCCCTCCCGCACGGCCGCCGAAATCTCGGCGGGTCAGGGGCACGACCTGATCGAGTGGATCGCCCCGCCGTCCCAGTTCGAGCCCAGCGTGCTCGACCTTGGCGACGTGGTGAATGAGGCGGAGAAGAGGTTCGGCAAGCAGCACCCCTTGTGCAAAAGGAGCTCGTACAATCCGAACACAAAGAAGTTCTACAGTTTCTGCCACGGCTGGACGATCGATCCGGGTTGCTACAGGAAAAGCCTGTGGGAGAAGGCCGGCAAGGGATCCGGCCCCTCGACCTGGGAGGACCTGATCACTTACGGCGGCAAGATCAAGAAGGACCAGGGCATACAGCTGGGCATCGGCCTGTCGCAGGAGCTCGATTCCAACATGGCGGGGCGGGCGCTGATGTGGTCGTACGACACGGGCGTCCAGGACGCGAACGAGAACGTAGTCATCAACAATCCGAAAACCGTGGAAGCGGTCAATTACATGTCGCGCCTCTACCAGGCGGCGATGGTTCCCGAGGTTTTCGCGTGGACTGCCGTGTCCAACAACCAGGCCCTGATCGCCGGGCGGGCTTCCTACATCCTCAACTCCATCTCGGCCTACCGCTCGGCCCAGAAGGAAGTCCCGGAGATCGCCAAGGACATATTCTTCACCCCCGCCCTCAAGGGGCCCCGCGGAACCGGGTGGAGCTGCGAGCACGTCATATACAACTACATAGTTCCCAAGTATTCGAAAAACGTCGACACGGCGAAGAAGTTCCTCCTGGCGCTGGTGGAGAACTACGACCAGGCGATGTACGCGAGCGAGCTTTACAACTCTCCCGCCTTCTTCGACACCCCCATCCCGTCAGGCAACCGCGGATACGCCCCGGTCAAGGGCGCAAAAAAGCTGCGCGACCTGAACAACGCGTGGTTCGAGAACGATCCCTTCGCGCTGCCCGGCGAAGCCAAGGGCAAGCTCGCCGTACTGAAGGACGCAGAGAAGTGGAGCACCAACGTGGGGCATCCGGGCCCTGCAAGCCCGGCGGT
>JBLNEW010000009.1:0-15022 GCA_050263095.1 Deltaproteobacteria bacterium
TTTTCAGCAGCGCCTTCCGGTGGGAGGGATTCCGGCGCAATTTCCTGTGGTCGATCGCGTGACGCATCGTGCTTCCTCGTGTCGTTTAAGTGGTTTAGTCCTCTTCCCTCGGGGGGCTGAACTTGTCCGGCGCGAAGCTTTCGACCTTCATGCCGAGCGACAGCCCCATCCCGTAAAGCACTTCCTTGATTTCGTTCAGGCTCTTCTTCCCGAAGTTCTTGGTCTTGAGCATCTCCTGCTCGCTGCGCTGAACCAGCTCGCCGATGTACTTGATGTCGGCGTTCTTCAGGCAGTTGTACGCGCGAACGGAGAGCTCCAGCTCTTCAACGGGCTTGTAGAGGTTCTCGTTTATGGCGCCGGCCTCCAGGTGCGCCGGCTCGTCCGGCATTTCCGCCTCTTCGTCGAAGTTTATGAAAACGGTCGCCTGGTCCTTCAGGATCTTGGCCGCATATGCGACCGCGTCCGCCGGAAGGATCGAGCCGTCCGTCCATACCTCGAGCACGAGGCGGTCATAGTCGGTCTGCTGGCCGACGCGGGCGTTCGTCACGTTGAAATTCACCTTCCTGATCGGAGAAAAGATCGCGTCGATCGGGATCGTGCCTATCGGCGCGTTCTCCTCCAGGTTCCGCTCGGCAGGAACGTATCCCTTCCCCATCCGGACGGTCATCTCCATCCTGAGGGTGGCGTTCTCGGACAGCTCGGCTATATGGCGGTCCTTGTTCAGGATTTCCACCATGGGATCCTGCTGGATGTCTGATGCCTTTACCCTTTTGGGACCCTTGGCCTCCAATACGATCGTGCGTGGCTCGGGCGAGTGCATCCGGAGCCTGATCTCCTTCAGGTTGAGGACGATGTCCGTGACGTCTTCGACCACTCCCACGATCGTGGAGAATTCGTGCTGGACCCCCTCGATCCGGACCGATGTGATCGCCGCCCCCTGGAGCGAGGAGAGCAGGATCCTGCGGAGAGAGTTGCCGAGAGTGGTTCCGTATCCTCTTTCCAGCGGCTCCGCCACGAATTTGCCGTAATCCGCGGTCGCCGAATCCGTCTGTATCTCGATGCGGCGCGGCTTTATCAATTGCTTCCAGTTACGCTGGAACATGGTGCCCCCTTCTTCCGTCCGGAAGGTTTTACTTCGAATAAAGTTCGACGATCAACTGTTCCTGGATAGGCTCCCTGATCTCGGCCCTTGTCGGAAGCGTCTTTACGGAGCCGCGGAAGATGTCCCTCTCCAGCTCGAGCCAGGGGGGTATCCCCTTGCGCACGACGGCATCCAGGGCCTCGTTGATCGAGGCCAGCTTCCGGCTCTTTTCCCTGAGTTCGATCGCGTCGCCCGGGCGGACCAGGAATGACGGAATGTTCACCTTGCGCCCCCCGACCATGAAATGACCGTGCCGGACCATCTGGCGGCTCTCCCGGCGGGTAACGGCGAACCCGAGCTTGTAGACGACGTTGTCGAGCCTGCGCTCCAGGAGGATGAGCAGGTTGTCGCCGGTCTTGCCCTTCATCCTGTCAGCTTTCTCGAACGTGGTGCGGAACTGCCGCTCCAGGAGCCCGTAGATCCGCTTCGCCTTCTGCTTCTCCCGCAGCTGCACCCCGTAATCGCTGTGCTTGGGGCGGCGCTGCCCGTGCTGGCCGGGGGGATATCCCCTCCTCTTTATAGCGCACTTGTCGGTGAAGCAGCGGTCTCCCTTGAGGTAGAGTTCGATTCCCTCTCTCCGGCAAAGCCGGCATACCGCCTCGCGATACCTGGCCAAATCCCGTCCTCCTCTTTCCCTTGTCCGTCCCGTCTCACACGCGGCGCCGCTTGGGTGGGCGGCATCCGTTGTGAGGGATGGGCGTGACGTCGCGGATATAGTTAATCTTCAAGCCGGCGGCCTGCAGGGTCCGCAATGCCGCTTCCCTGCCGGACCCGGGGCCCTTTATGTGGACGGATACGGTGTTGACTCCGTACTCCATCGCCTTCTTCGCCACCTCTTCGGCGGCCACGGTAGCCGCGAAGGGGGTGCTTTTTCTCGATCCCTTGAAACCCTTGGAGCCCGAACTGCACCACGCAAGGGTGTTCCCGTCGGGGTCCGTGATGGTGATTATGGTGTTGTTGAAGGTCGCCTTTATGTGGGCCACTCCCACGGGAACGCTCTTGCGGACCTTCCTCTTTCCCTTCCTCTTCGGCGTAGCCATCTTTCCTCCGGACTCCCGCTTGTACGCGGGAAAAATTCCTCAAGGCCCTATTTCTTGGGGGCTTCCTTCTTCCTTGCGACCGCTCCCTTGCGCGGTCCCTTCCGCGTCCGGGCGTTCGTGTGCGTCCGCTGCCCGCGTGCCGGCAGGCCCTTGCGGTGACGCAGTCCCCGGTACGTGCCCAGGTCCATGAGCCGCTTTATGTTCATGGACACTTCCTTGCGGAGATCGCCCTCCACCCTGTAGTTGGCGTCTATGACGTCGCGGATCCGGGCTACCTGGTCCTCCGTGAGGGTGTTCGTCCTCGTGTCCGGGGAAACCCGCGCCTCCTCCAGGATCTTCATCGAGGTCGTAGGGCCGATGCCGTAGATGTACGTCAGCGCGGCCACTATCTTCTTGCTCTTCGGTATGTCGACTCCGGCTATGCGTGCCAAATGCCCCTCCTCACCCTGTCAGCCCTGGCGCTGCTTGTGTTTTGGATTCTCGCAGATGATGCGTACGACGCCCTTCCTCCGGACCACCTTGCACTTCGTGCACATCTTGCGCACCGACGGCCTGACCTTCATGTCATTGCCCCTTCTACTTGGATCTGTATACGATCCGCCCGCGCGTCAGGTCGTACGGCGTAAGCTGCACGGTAACCCTGTCGCCCGGCAGGATCTTGATGAAGTGCATGCGCATCTTGCCCGAGATGTGCGCCAGCACCTTCATCTTGTTGTCCAGCTCGACCCGGAACATGGCGTTCGGAAGCGGTTCGATCACCGTTCCTTCCACTTCAATGGCTTCTTCCTTCGCCATCTGCTCCTTTGCTCCGCTCCCCCTTCCTTCAGGGGAGGCTCAATATTTTGCAGCCGTCTTCCGTAACCGCCACCATGTGCTCGAAGTGCGCCGACCGCTTCCGGTCCCGGGTGACGACGGTCCAGCCGTCGTTCAGCACCTCTACCTCGTATCCTCCCTCGTTCACCATGGGCTCGATCGCCAGCACTATCCCGGGGGTGAGCACGGGTCCCGTCCGCCGCACGCCGAAATTGGGGACCTGGGGCTCCTCGTGGAGCGCGCGCCCGATGCCGTGCCCCACGAAATCGCGCACGACGGAGAATCCCGCGGATTCGGCCGCCTCCTGCACGGCGGCCGAGATGTCGCCGATGCGGTTTCCAGGGCGGGAGGCGTCGACCGCCCTCGCCAGGCCTTCCTCGGTCGCCTTCATCAGCCTCGAGGACGATTCCGCAACGGCGCCTACCGCGAAAGTCCTGGCGGCGTCCCCGTAGTAGCCGTCGAGTATTACTCCGAAATCGATGCTCACGATGTCGCCTTCCCGCAGGACCCTCTTCCTGGAAGGGATTCCGTGGACGACCTCCTCGTTGATGGAGGTGCACAGGTTCGCGGGGTACCCGAGGTATCCCTTGAATGCCCCCTTGATCCCGCGCCGCGTCACGAACTCCTCCGCGACCTCCTCGAGATCGAACGTCGCGCTCCCCGGCCGTATCATCGATTTCACTTCTTCAAAGAACTGTCCTACCATGGCGCCCGCGCGCCTCATCGCCTCGATCTCCTGAGGCGACTTGATTATGATCATGGGCTACCGGAGGATCTTCGCGATGCCCGCGTAGATCGCGTCGATGTCCCCGGTCGCCCGCACCGCGCGGATCTTGCCGCTTCCCTTGTAGTACTGGAGCAGCGGCTCGGTCATCTTCTTGTAGTTCACGAGCCTCGCCAGGATCGTCTCTTCCTTGTCGTCGTCCCGCTGGATGAGCGCCGTCCCGCACTTGTCGCACTTCCCCGCCGCCTTGGGGGGATTGAACTTCACGTGGTACATGGCGCCGCATCCCGTGCAGGTCCGCCGGCCGCAAAGCCGCTCCATCAGCTCCTTCTCGTCCACCTCCAGGGAGAGCACCACCCGGATCTCCTTCTTGAGGTCCTTCGTCGCCCGGTCGAGAGCCTCGGCCTGCGGGATAGTCCTCGGAAAGCCGTCTAGGATGAACCCTTTTCCGCAGTCGGGCGCCTGTAGGCGGTCCTTGACGATCCCTATGACCACCTCGTCGGGGACCAGGCCGCCCTTGTCCATGAACGCCTTGGCCTGCCGCCCCATCTCCGTCCCGTTCTTGACGGCCTCGCGCAGCATGTCTCCCGTGGAAATCTGCGGGATGGAGAACTGCGCGGAGATCCTCTTCGCCTGTGTTCCCTTCCCGGCACCCGGAGGCCCCAGCAGGATGATTCCCAGCATCGTCGTCACGCCCTCCTCCCCTTGATTTGGCCCTTCTTGAGGAATCCCTCGTAATGCCGCGTGATGAGGTGGGATTCGATCTGCTGGATCGTGTCCATCGCCACCCCGACCACTATCAACAGCCCCGTTCCGCCGAAATAGAAAGGAACGTTGAACCGCGAGATGAGGATGCTGGGAAGCACGCAGATGACCGATACGTAGATGGCCCCGCCCAGCGTGATGCGGGTAAGGATCTTGTCGATATACTCGGCGGTCTTTTTCCCGGGGCGTATCCCGGGCACGAACCCGCCGTACTTCTTCATGTTGTCCGCGACGTCGACGGGATTGAACGTGACGGCGGTGTAGAAATAGCAGAAGAAGATGATGAAGGCGACGTATATGCTTTCATAGGCGATGCTGCCGGGAGTCAGCGCCTGCGAGATCCGCTCGGTTACGGGGTGCTTGATGAAGCTCGCCAGGGTAGCCGGGAAAAGAAGAATCGACGACGCGAAAATCGGGGGGATGACGCCCGCGGTGTTCACCTTGAGGGGAAGGTGCGTGCTCTGGCCTCCGTAGACCCTGCGGCCGACTATCCTGCGCGCGTATTGCACCGGGATCCTCCGGTGTGCCCGCTCGAAGTAGATGATCAATCCGACCACGATCACCATCAGCGCCAGGATGAGAAGCCCGATGAAAAGGCTCATCTCGCCGGTGCGGACCAGCGTCACGGTTCGGACGAGCCCGCTCGGGAACCGAGCGACTATGCCTGCGAAGATGATGAGGGATATCCCGTTGCCTATACCACGCTCGGTTATCTGCTCCCCGAGCCACATTATGAAGGCTGTACCCGACGTCAGCGTTATGACCGTGAGGAGCCGGAAGCTCCATCCCGGGTTGTAGACCACCGAAGAGCCGCCGGTCCCGACGCTCTCCAGCCCGACCGCTATGCCCATCCCCTGTATGACCGAAAGAAGGATCGTCCCGTACCGGGTGTACTGCGTTATCTTGCGGCGCCCGAGTTCCCCCTCCTTCGACAGCTTCTCCAGCTGCGGTATTACGACCGTCAGCAGCTGCAGTATGATCGATGCGCTGATGTACGGCATGATCCCGAGGGTGAAGATGGAAAAGCGGCTGAGCGCCCCCCCGGAGAACATGTCGATCAGGCCGAAAAGGGTTCCCGACTGGCTCGCGAATATCGCCGACAGCGCCTGGTTGTCGATCCCGGGGGTGGGAATGTAGACGCCTATCCGGTAAACGATAAGCAGGGCGCAGGTTACAAGGATCCGTTTCTTGAGCTCGGGGACCTTGGTTATGTTCTGGAAGCCGGTCAGCAAGGAGCGGTCACCTCCAGCGTTCCGCCGGCGGCGGCCACCTTCCCGGCGGCGGCCCGGCTCGCCTTGTCGACCTTGACGGTCAACGGGCGGTCAACGTCCCCGTCGGCCAGCAGCTTCACGCAGTCGGAAACCTTCCTTACCAGGCCCGCGGCCTTGAGCGCGGCGACGTCCACCACCGACCCCGATTCGAACCGGTTCAGGTCCTTGACGTGGACGATCGTGTATTCCTTCCGGAAGATGTTGACGAAACCGCGCTTCGGAAGGCGCCGCTGCAGCGGCATCTGGCCGCCTTCGTATCCGGGCTTCGTGCCTCCTCCGCTGCGGGCGCGCAATCCCTTGTGACCCTTGCCCGAAGTCTGGCCCAGGCCCGACCCCTGTCCCCGGCCGATCCGCTTCTTCGCGCTTGTCGCCCCTTTTGCCGGACGCAGATCGTTAAGCTTCATCTGGACTCTCCAGTCTCCTCTACCCTGAGAAGGAACTTGACCTTTTCGACCATACCGCGGATTTCCGGGGTGTCCATGCGGACCACCGACCGGTTCACGCGGGTAAGGCCCAGGCCCTTGACCACGCGCCTGTGGGACTCGCGCTGGCCGCTCAAGCCCCGAGTCAACGTTATCTTCAGCGACCCGCTCATGCGGACGCCTCCTCTTCCTTCGGCCCGCGCGTCCCTGCGATCTGTTCGGGAGTCCGAAGCTGGCTCAAGCCATCGATGGCCGCCTTCACGAGATTGTGGGGATTGTTGCTGCCCAGCGACTTGGTGAGGATGTTGGAGATCCCCGCCGATTCGATGACGGCGCGCACCCCCCCGCCCGCTATGACGCCGGTCCCCGGGGACGCGGGCCGGATGACGACCCGGCTGGCTCCGTACTCTCCCACGACTTCGAACGGTATCGTCCCGTTGACCAGCGGAACCTCCACGAGCACCCGCTTCGCGTTCTGGACGGCCTTCCGGATCGCGTCCGGGACCTCGTTGGCCTTGCCCAGACCGGTCCCCACGTGGCCGTTGCCGTCGCCCACAACCACCACGGCGCTGAACGAGAACCTCCGGCCGCCTTTCACGACCTTGGCCACGCGGCTTATGTGCACGACGCGGTCCTTAAGCTCCAGCCCTTCCGGATTGACTCTCTTCAAACTTGCCTCCCTGTACGCTCAGGTCGAATGCTCTAGAATTCCAGGCCCGACTCCCGGGCGCCTTCCGCGAGTGCCTTGATGCGCCCGTGATATAGGAAGCCGTTCCTGTCGAAAACCACCCTGCGGATGTTCTTCTCGGCGGCCTTCCTCCCGAGAAGCTCGCCCACCTTCTTCGCGGCGTCGCTCTTCTTCAGCCCCTCGAGCTCGCCCTTGATTTCAGGGCTGAGAGAGGAGGCCGCCAGGATCGTCGATCCCGTGGAATCGACCACGATCTGCGCGTATATGTGCTTCGCGCTCCGGAAAACGGATAGGCGCGGACGCTGCTCCGTTCCGAAGATCCTCGTGCGGACTCTCGCCTTCCTCTTCTGCCTTGCAGCTTCCCGCAAATTGGTCTGGCTCATGGCTCGTGCTGCTCCGTCCTGTGGTTTCCTTTGGATTTACCGGGTCCGGGTTATTTGCCGGCCGCCTTGCCCACCTTCTTTATCAGCTTCTCCCCCCGGTACCGGATTCCCTTCAGCTTGTAGACGTCCGGCTTGCGGAGCGAGCGGATCCTGGCCGCGGTCTCCCCGACCAGCTCCTTGTCGATGCCGATGACCTTGATCACCGTGTTGGCTTCAACCTCGGCGCTGATACCCTCCGGCAGGGGAAAAACGACCGGGTGAGAATATCCCAGCGCCAAGTGGAGCGCCCCCTTCCTGCTTTCCGCCTTGTAACCGACTCCGACGATGTCCAGGGTCTTCGTGAACCCTTCCGTCACTCCCTTGACCATGTTGGACACGAGCGTGCGGTACATTCCGTACAGGTTCCTCCGGTCCGCCGAATCGAGCGACAGGACCACGCGGCCCTGCGCCACCTCCACCTTCACCTCGCCGGGGATCGGGCGTGAGAGCTTCCCCTTCTTTCCGGATACCGTCATGCTCCCGTCCTGCACCTGCACGGTTACCCCTGAAGGCAATGCCACCGGTACTTTTCCGATTCTGGACATCTCATTCCTCCGAAATTCGAACCCGCGGCCGCTCTACCAGACCTCGCAGAGCAGTTCCCCGCCGATGGCTAGCTTCTTCGCCTTTTCCCCGGTCATCACTCCCCTGGACGTGGAGATGATTGCGACCCCGAAGCCGTTCTTCACGGTCGGGATGTCGTCCTTCCCCACGTAGACGCGCCGGCCGGGGCGGCTGACCCGCTTCATTCCCTTGATCGCATATCCCGCTTCAGGCGCGTTCTTCAGGAAGATCTTGAGAGAGGGCTGGTTCTTCTCCGGCACGACCCGGAAATTCTTTATGAATCCTTCCTCCTTCAGTATCCGGGCGACGTTCTCCAGGACGTGCGTGCAGGGCAGCTCGAGCTGATCGAACCGCGCCATCTGGGCGTTGCGGATCCTCGCAAGGAGATTCGAAATGTGGTCGCTTATCGCCATGGCCCCTCCCCTACCAGCTCGCCTTGATCACGCCGGGGAGCTCCCCCCGGAGCGCAAGTTCCCTCAGGCAGATCCTGCAGAGCCGGAACCTGCGGTAGAAGGCGCGCGGCCTTCCGCAGCGAGGGCAGCGGTTGTACTTGCGGACGCCGAATTTCGGGGTCCGGATCGACTTAGCGATGATCGACTTCTTGGCCAAATCCTGTCCTCCTCTTCCGCTATGCCCGGAACGGCATCCCCAGGAGCTTGAGCAGCTCCATGCCTTCCTCGTCGGTGCGGGCGGTGGTTACGATCGTTATGTTCATCCCTTTTATCTTGTCGATCTTATCGTAATTTACCTCGGGAAATATGATCTGTTCCTTTATCCCCAGGGTGTAGTTTCCGCGCCCGTCGAATCCCTTGGGGGAGACGCCCTTGAAGTCGCGTACGCGCGGCAGCGCCACTGCCATCAGCTTGTCGAGGAAGTAGTACATCCGGTCGCGGCGCAGCGTCACCTTGATCCCGATGGGAACCCCGGCCCGCAGCTTGAAGTTGGAAATGCTTTTCCGGGCCTTCGTGACCACCGGCTTCTGCCCGGTTATGACGCCGATCTCCTCCGCCGCGGAGTCCAGGATCTTTATGTTTTCTATCGCCTCGCCCAGCCCCATGTTGACTATCACCTTGGAAAGCTTCGGCACCTCCATCGTGTTCCTGTACCGGAACTTTTCCTTGAGCCTGGGTACGACTTCCGACTTGTAGATATCGTTCAGCCTTGGCATGTCCGATCACCCCCGTCCGCCCGACCGGCCGGACGCACGCTATTTTTTCTTCGTCTCGAAAATATCGCCGCACCGCTTGCACGTGCGGAGCTTCTCGCCGGATTCGTCCACCTTGATCGCCATTCGCGCAGGCTTGTTGCACTTGTTGCACATCACGAGCACGTTCGAATAGGCGAGGGCGGCCTCCTTCTCGACGATTCCCCCCTGGGGATTGGTCTTTCCGGGCTTGACGTGCCGCTTCACCATGTTCACCTTCTCGATGAACACGCGGCTCTTTTCCCTGTCTATCTTCAGGACCCGGCCGACCTTCCCCTTCTCCTTGCCGGCCATGACCTTGACGATGTCGTTCTTCCGTATGTGCAGGGTGCCTTCGGCCATCGTTTCCTCTCTCCCCCGGCCCTTAAAGGACTTCAGGCGCCAGGGATATGATCTTCATGAACTTCCGTGCCCGGAGCTCGCGCGCCACCGGCCCGAAGATGCGGGTCCCGATGGGCTCCATCTGCGGGTTGATCAAAACCGCGGAATTCTGGTCGAACCGCAGGTAGCTGCCGTCGGCCCGGCCTACCTCCTTGGTGGTGCGCACGACCACGGCCTTGTACACGTCGCCCTTCTTGACCTTGCCGTGGGGTATGGCCTCCTTGACGCTCACGACTATGATGTCCCCGACGCCCGCGTACCTGCGCTTGCTCCCGCCCAGGACCTTGATGCAGCAGAGGCGCTTCGCGCCCGAGTTGTCGGCCGCGTCCAGCATGGTTTGCATTTGGATCATGGCGTAAGCTCTCCGCTCTCGTTATTAACGGACCACCGGACGCTCGATCAGCCGCGACACCCGCCACCGCTTCTCCTTGCTCAAGGGGCGCGTCTCCACTATCTCCACCCTGTCGCCGATCCGGTACTCGTTCTTCTCGTCGTGCGCCTTGTATGTCGTCCGGCGCTTCACGTACTTCTTGTAGACCGGGTGCGGCACGAGCCGCTCCACGCGGACGACGACCGTCTTGTCCATGCGGTCGCTGACCACCGTCCCGACCTTGTTCTTCCTTATTCCCCGGCTCTCCATCGCTTTCTCCGGATTCATTTCAGTTGGCCTTCCCTTCCGCGCTCCTTCGCCTTCTGTCCGAGCAGCGTCACCACCCGCGCCAGGTCCTTCCTGCGGTTGCGAATCAGCATTTTGTTGTCGAGCGCGGACGCCGCGCGCTTCATCTTCAGGCGAAAGATCTCGTCGCGCAGCTCGATCTCCTTGTGCTTCAGCTCTTCCGCCGCAAGCTCTTTAAGCTCTCTCAGCTTCATGGGCCTATCCCTCTCTCGACAGGAACTTCGTCTGTATGGGGAGCTTGTGGCCCGCCAGCCGGAACGCTTCGCGCGCCGTCGCCTCGTCGACCCCTTCTATCTCGTACAGGACGCGCCCCGGCTTGACCACGCACACCCATTCCTCGGGCGCGCCCTTGCCTTTCCCCATCCGCGTCTCGGCGGGCTTCTTCGTGATCGGCTTGTCCGGGAAGAGCCGGATCCATATCTTTCCGCCGCGCTTGATGAAGCGCGTCATGGCGACGCGCGCGGCCTCGATCTGGCGGGAAGTGATCCATCCCGCGGTCTCCGCCTTCACGCCGAAGTCGCCGAAATTCAGCGCGTTGCCCGCGAGCGCCTTGCCGCGCCGCCTTCCTTTCTGCATCTTGCGGAACTTGACCCTTTTGGGAGCGAGCATCGATCCTTGATCTCCTATTCGGTTTTCGGAGCCTGGGAAGCGGAGGGCAGGACCTCGCCCTTGTAGATCCACACCTTCACGCCGATCGTGCCGTAAGTGGTCCTCGCCTGCGCGAAACCGTAGTCGATGTCGGCCCGCAGCGTGTGCAGCGGGACGCGGCCTTCGCGGTACCACTCGGTCCGGGCCATCTCCGCCCCGCCGAGGCGCCCGGCGACCTGTATCTTTATCCCCTTGGCGCCCAGCTTCATCGATGAAAGGACGGTCTTCTTCATGGCGCGCCTGAAGGCGACCCGCCTCTCCAGCTGCATGGCGACGTTCTCCGCCGTCAGCTGGGCGTCGGTCTCGGGCCTCCGGATCTCCTGGATCGTGATGGACACCTCGCGGTCCGTGAACTTCTGGAGGTCCTTCTTCAGGTTCTCTATCTCCGCGCCCTTCTTGCCTATGACGATGCCGGGGCGGGCGGTGTGGATTACGACGTGAACGCGGTTGGATTTACGCTCGATCTCGACGGCCGCCACGCCTGCGTGGACGAGCCTGTTCTTGACGTAGGACCGGATTCGGAGATCCTCCTGGAGGTAGTTGGCGTATTCCTTTTCGGAATACCACCGCGACCGCCAGCTCTTTATGATCCCCAGCCGAAACCCGTACGGATGCGTCTTCTGTCCCAAAAGTCCCTCCCTACCGTTTCCGGTTACGCTTCGTCTACCACGATCGTGATGTGGCTCGACCGCCTGCGGTACTTGTGCGCCCTGCCCATCGGGGCCGGACGGAACCGCTTCATCGATGCCCCGAGATCGACGTACGCCTGCTTCACGTAGAGGGTGTCCAGGTCGATGACCCCTGTCTGCCCCGCGTTGGCCACGGCCGAATCCAGCACTTTTTTCACCACCGAGGCCGACGCCTTCTTCGCGAGCGAGAGCACCGTCCTTGCCTCGGAGATCTTCTTCCCGCGGATCAGGTCGACCACCAGCCGCGCCTTCCGGGGGGACAAGCGCATGAATTTCGCCGTCGCTCTGGCTTCCATATCTGCCTCTCCTTGAAAAAGCCCTTACTTCTTCACTTTCGCCTTGCGGTCCCCTGAATGGCTGTGGAACGTCCTGGTGGGGGAGAACTCGCCCAGCTTGTGCCCCACCATGTTCTCGGTCACGAAGACGGGCATGAATTTCCGGCCGTTGTGGACCGCGAAGGTGTATCCCACCATGTCCGGGGTTATCGTCGAACGCCGGGACCAGGTCTTGATGACCTTCTTTTCGCCCGTTTCCAAGGCCTTGCGCACCTTGCGCATGAGGCCTTCCTCTACGTAAGGACCCTTCTTGACGGATCGCGCCACTTTGTTCTCGCCCCTTATGCGTTATTTCTTCCGCTTGACGATGTACCGGTCGGTCGACGGGTTCTTCCGCGTCTTGTAGCCCTTCGTCGGCTTCCCCCACGGGGTGCATGGATGCCTCCCGCCGGACGACTTCCCCTCTCCTCCGCCCAGGGGATGATCCACCGGGTTCATCGCGACGCCACGAACGGACGGCCGTATCCCCATCCAGCGGCTCCTGCCCGCCTTGCCCAGGGAGACCTGTTCGTGGTCGAGGTTGCCCACCTGGCCGATCGTAGCCATGCAGTCGATGAATACGAGCCGGACTTCCCCCGATGCAAGCCTCAGGTGGGCGTACTGCCCCTCCTTCGCCAGGATCTGGACGACGCTCCCGGCCGACCGGGCGATCTGCCCGCCCTTCCCGATCTTCAGCTCCACGTTGTGCACCAGGGTGCCGACTGGGATGTTCCGGATCGGAAGCGCGTTCCCCGGTTTTATGTCGGCGTTGGCGCCCGCGACTACGGTGTCCCCGACCGAAAGGCCGGCCGGGCACAGGATGTACCGTTTTTCGCCGTCGACGTAGTTGAGAAGCGCGATCCTGGCGGACCGGTTGGGGTCGTATTCGATCGCCGCGACCGCCGCAGGGATGTCCTTCTTGTCGCGCCTGAAGTCGACGATCCGGTACTTCCGCTTGTGCCCGCCCCCGTGATGCCTGCAGGTGATCGACCCCCGGTTGTTCCGTCCCCCGGTGCTCCGCTTCTTCTCGACGAGCTGCCGCTCCGGCTTCTTCGGGGTGAGGTCCTCGTTGGTCAGGACCGTCATTGCCCGAACGCCGGGAGAGGTCGGCTTGAATTTCCTGATTCCCATCTCTATCCGCTCCTTCCCTTGGCGGTCCCGTCACACGCCTTCGAAGAACTCTATCTTGTCGCCCGCCTTGAGGGTGACCACGGCCTTCTTCCAGCCCGGGCGCAGCCCCACGGTGCGCCCGCGGCGCTTTACCTTGCCGGTCACGTTCATCGTCCGGACGTCGACGACCTTCACCTTGAACATCTTTTCCACCGCTTCCTGGATCTGCTTCTTCTTCGCGCGCCGGTCGACCTCGAAGGACACGGCGTTGGAGGTTCCCTTCAGGAGGGTCGCCTTTTCGGTGATCAGGGGCCGCTTCAGGATGTCGGAGGGGTTCATTATCCGAGCACCTCCGTGATTTTTTCGAGAGCGGGGCGCGTGATCACGAGCTGGTCGTACGAAAGGATGTCATAGACGTTGATCGCCGAGACCGGAAGCGCCTTGAACGATTTGAGGTTCCTGACGCCGAGGCCCAGGTTCCCGGAAGGGCCGTCGACCACCAGCAGCGCATCCGAGAGCCCCAGCGCGTCCGCCACCTTCAGGAACTCCCTGGTCTTCGGGGCGGACAGGTCCAGGTCGTCGACCAGCAGCAGCTTGTTCTCCTTCGCCTTGGCGCTCAGGGCCGAGCGCAGCGCGGCCTTCATCGCCTTCCGGTTGACCTTGATCTCGTAGCCGCGGGGGTGAGGCCCGAACACCGTTCCCCCGCCCCGCAGCAGGGGCGAGCGGCTGCTTCCCATGCGCGCCCTGCCGGTCCCCTTCTGGCGGAACGGCTTCTTCCCGCCGCCGGAGACGTCCTTGCGGGTTTTCGTCGACGCCGTCCCGGAGCGCCGCGCCGCAAGCGTCGCCACCACGGCGTGGTGGAGGAGGTGCGTCTTCACCTCGGCGCCGAAGACGGATTCGGGCAGCTCCACCGACCCCTTGACCTGCCGTTCCTTATCGACCATATCCAGCGTCGCCATCATCGACTCCCTGCCGCTTGGCTGCTTTTCTTGACAGCGAGGCGGACGAAGACCAGGCTGTTCCGGGCCCCCGGCACGGCGCCCCTGACCAGAAGCAGGTTCTTGTCCGGCTGGACGCCCACCACCTTCAGGTTGAGGGTGGTCACCTTTTCGTTCCCGTAGTGCCCGGCCATCTTGATGTTCTTGATGACCCGGGAGGGCCATGCCGAAGCGCCGATCGAGCCGGGTGCGCGGTGGAACATCGAACCGTGCGTGGCGCGCCCGCCCTTGTAATTCCATCGCTTGACGACGCCGGCGAACCCCCTTCCCTTGGTCTGCCCGGTGACGTCGACGAAATCGCCTTCCTTGAAGATGTCGACGTGGATTTCCTGTCCCGCGTCGAGGGGGGACTCGGTGGGAACCCGGAGCTCCTTTAGGGCCCCGAAAGCGCCTTTCCCCGCCTTCCGGAAATGGCCGACCATGGGCTTGGCGGCGCGGTGCGCCTTCTTCGTCCCGAACCCGATCTGGACCGCGTCGTATCCGTCGTCCCGGCCGGTTTTCCTCTGCACGACGGTGCACGGACCCGCCTCGATCACCGTCACGGGGATCACCTTCCCCTCGGCGTCGAAAACCTGGGTCATCCCCAGTTTTTTCCCTAAGATCCCTGTAGTCATGGCTGGCACCTTGCCGTTTCGTTCAATGGGTTACGGTCCCCTGCTGCAACCGTCAGAGCTTGATTTCGACCTCGACGCCCGCCGGCAGATCCAGCTTCATGAGCGCGTCGATCGTCGCCGCGGGCGGCTCGTGGATGTCGAGCAGCCTCTTGTGCGTGCGGATCTCGAACTGCTCGCGGCTCTTCTTGTCGACGTGCGGCGAGCGGTTCACGGTGAAGCGTTCGATCTTCGTGGGCAGCGGGATCGGCCCCGCGATCTTGGCCCCGGTCTGCTTCGCCTTCTCGACGATCTCTCCGGTCGCCTTGTCCAGGAGCTTGCAGTCGAAGGCCTTGAGGCGGATGCGTATCTTCTGGTGCTCTATCGCCACGGCGTATCCCCTTTCCCGCTCGAGTCTTTCCCTACTCCAGTATTTCCGATACGACTCCGGCTCCCACGGTGCGGCCGCCCTCGCGGATCGCGAACCGGAGCTCCTTCTCCATCGCCACCGGGACTATCAGCTCCACCGTCATCGACACGTTGTCCCCGGGCATGACCATCT
>JBLNEW010000010.1:0-5584 GCA_050263095.1 Deltaproteobacteria bacterium
CGCCGGTGATGATTCCTGCGGTCAGGAACGGGAATCCCCATATGATGGCCTTGTAAACCAGGTCGTCCAGGACCTTGCTTGTGGGGAAGAGACCGACCACCCCCCCATCCTCCTTCGCTTCTTCCTTTCTGGCCTTGATGAGGTACATCGCCGCCACACCGGCCGAAACGGCGAATGCCGCATAGCCGACGAAGCAGGTTATCACGTGGGCGTGCAGCCAGTAGGACTGGAGCGCCGGGACCAGCGGCTGGATGCTGCTCTCGTTCGTGAATGCGAACAGCATGGTCAGGAACGCGATCGGCATGACGAATGCGCCGAAAGTGCGGTTCCTGTATTTCCATTCGACGAAGAGGTAGAAGAGGTTGACGGACCAGGCGAAGAACACGAGAGACTCGTACAGGTTCGTGACCGGGATCCGGCCGATCCCCATTTTGTACGACTCGGCCCAGCGCACGCCGATCGCGGCCGTGGATACTATCGCGGCGGCTATGCAGATCCACGTGCCCACGCGCGCCAGCGTGTCTCTCTTGCCGTAAAGGGCAGCCACGTAGTTAACGGAGGCAACGCCGAACAGTAGGGTCGTCAGGTCGAAGAGGCGGACATTCAGCATGGCTCAAGCAGCTCCTGTCGCAGTGACTGGGATGAAGACACTCCTTAAATTATATCGCGACCGCCTTCAGGTCGCCCTGGATTTTCTCGAACTTCTTTTCGAAGGCAAGCCTGTTCTTGCTCGCGGAGGCGGCAAGCACCACCTCCACGCGGCCGTCCGCCGACGGAGACAGGCGCACCCAGAGCCGCTGGTGCGACATGAAGAAGGCGATGAGGATGCCCACGACCATCAGCGTGCACCCCACCCATACGACGTTCACGCCGGGGTCTTTCGCCACCTGGAGTCCCGTGTAAAAAGCCTGGTTAAGGCCGCCGAAGGAGAAGGAGTACCTGTCCTTGCGCTGCCGGTCATGGTCAGGGCGGGCCTGCGGCAGCCAGATCTGGGCCGCCGGCTGCCCCGGCTTTTCAAGTGTCACAAGGAGAGCGGGGCCCGACCCCTGGAAATTCTGCTGGAAATCCATTCCGGTGATGCTCCCGTATCCGGGTATCTCCACCGGCATCCCGGCGTAGAGCTGAACGGTCGTCACCGGGGCGCCCCCGGCATCGTGCACCGTAACCTGCGCCGTAGCCGATCCGGCCTGGCCGTAGCTCGACTGGTAGAACCAGATCCCCTTGTACTGGAGAGGGTCGTTGACGACGATCCTTTTGCGAAGAACCTCCCGGCCGTTCTCTATGACGCTCAGGTCCGACGCGTATTCCTTGGGCTGCTGGGTCTGGTGCCCGTGCGAGTCCGTGTAGAAGGTGAGGGAGAACTTGTTGCACCGCACAGCGAAATCGAGATCGATCGCCCTGTTGCCGCTTGGCGTCGAAACCTGCCGCACCGACTGCCCTTCCAGGATGTTGACGAATCCCTTGAAGCCGAGCACGTTGCCCACGATCGCGCCTATGAAGATGATGACGATGGATGTATGGGTCACGTAGACGCCGAACCGCGAGACGACGCCCTTTTCGGCATAGAGATGGATCTCGTCGCCGCTCTTGGTCACCAGGGGCTTGCCGATTATCTTTCCCATGGCCTCAGCGTATTTGTCCGCCCATGCATCGATGTTCCCCTTCTTCTTCCACCGGTCCACCAGGCCCAGGCTCTTCTCCAGATTGTCGTCGAGCGTCGTTTTGGGATTCCGGACGATTTTAAGCACCCTCGGCAGCCGGTCCAGCGTGCAGCAGGTAAGGTTGACGGTAAACAGGACCAGAAGGAGCAGGAACCACCAGGAATGGTACATGTCGAACAGGTTCAGCGCGTCCAGCATCCGGATGGTGGAGTCGCTGTAGAACTGGCGATACTTTTCGATGGGCTGGTTCTGTTCGACGATGGTCCCGAAGATCGAGGCCACGGCCATGATTATCAGGACGGTGATCGCCAGTTTCAGCGAAATGAAGAAATTCCACACCTTGTCCATCGTGGATTGGGCGCGCTTATCGTCCGCCATGGGGGTTCACCTTCGGGAAATGGGCGAAAATTTTACGCCAAAATCGATAATAGATACCACAAAGGAAGGGGAATAGTCAATTTAAAACGGGGAAGGACGGGGGCCGCCCGCCCTTCCCCTCTTCCGGTCCGTGGAGCCGGTTACTTCTTGTGGCAGTCGTCACACTTGGTCGGCCCCTTGCCCTTCTTGTGGCAGTCCCTGCAGGTCGTGTGGAACGCCTCCTTGAGCTCGACCACCTTGCCTTCGGCCTTGGCCTTGTGGCAAGCGGAGCACTTCTGCTCCTTGCCGGGCTCGTTCTTGTGATGGCAGTCCTTGCAGGCCTTGGCCCTCGAAGTCGCGTGCGCCTTGTGGTCGAACACCACCGGCGCCTTCGACTTCTGGATCTCCTTGATGGTGACCTTGTCCGGGGCGCTTGCTCCGATGACCAGGCCCGCGGAGAACGTCACCGCCAGGACGATCGCCATGAAAGCTGCGAACTTCTTCATCCGTACTCACCCCCTCCCTTGTTGGTTTATAGCCAGAGATTGCACCGTGCGCACCGTTCCGCTTCGTGGTGAGCGCCTTCGTCGGTCAATCTCTTTTCGACCTCCTGAAAAGTTCGCCGCCTTTCTTCCGGTGAAAGCCTCGGCGCTTCGCTTCGGACCCGCCATTCGGGCCGGTCGGGGAGCTGGGGCTCGCCCGCGCGGCGGAAGTTGTCCACGAACCGCGCTTTCCTGACCTCTTGGACGCAGAGATGCTCGTAGATATTCAGGGCGGCCGCCCTCCCCGACGCCGATGCCTCGACGACCGTCCCGGGACCGCGCACGCAGTCCCCGCACGCATAGGCGGGAATTCTAGTTTCCTTTTCCCGAAAAATCAATCGATAAACATGGTGTACGGGATCGAGCGCCTTCCTTGCGGCGGACGCGGGAATGGACTCCTTGCCGGGACCGCTGCCGATGGCCATGACGATCCAGTCGGCTCCGACTTCGAACTCGCTGCCCGGAACCGTGCGGGGCACGATGCCGCCCTTCTCGCCGAACTCGATCCGGTCGACCCGGAGCGCTTCGAACCCCGCGACGCGCCCCTGGCGAACCATGAATTGCTTTACGGCAGTCGATGGCAGGATCCCGACTCCTTCGGCGACCGCGTCCTCCACATCCCACGGGGAGGCGGGCATGGCTTCGCGCGATTCCAGGCAGGCTATTCTCACTTCCTCCGCCCCCAGCCGCAACGCGCACCTCGCGACATCGACCGCGACGTCCCCGCCCCCGATGACCACCACCCTGCCGCCGATCGGATGCAGTTCCCCGCGCGCAAGGCGGGATAAGAAAGTCAGCGCGTCCAGGAACCCTTCCTTCTCTCCTCCGGCCCCCGGCAGCCGCATCGGCTCGTCCGCCCCGACCGCCAGCAGCACTGCGGCGAACCCTTCGCGGCCCAAGTCCGCAAGAGAGAAATCACGGCCGAACCGCTCGTTCCCACGGAAAAGAACCCCTCTTGCGAGAATTATGCGGAGGTCGCAAAGCCCGGCGTCGCGGGGGAAGCGGAATCCGGGGGCGCCGTAACGCATCATCCCGCCGGGCTCGGGATTTTCGTCGAACACGGTGACCCGGCACCCCAGGCGCGCGAGCGTATCGGCAGCGGAAAGACCGGCCGGACCCGCGCCGATGATCGCCACGCCCGGCGACGGGATGGATCCGCCCGCCACCGGCGAGGGGGATATCCCTGCGTCGTATCCGATGTCGGCCAGGTAGCGCTTGATCGCCATGATCGAAATCGGGGCGTTGAATTCGTTCCTGACGCAAACCTGCTCGCATGGATGCGGGCACCCCCTTCCGCAGAACGCGGCAAAGGGGAGTTTGTCGTGGACGAGGGCGAGCGCCTCGAGCGGGCGGCCGAGACGCACGAGAGCGATATAGTCGGGCACGTTTATGTGAGACGGACAGGCGTCCTGGCAGGGCGCCGCCGTTTCCCGGAATCCGCGACCCGCGTCCACCCAGGCAAGGTAATAAATCAGCCCAAACGCCAGCAGCAGGATAGCGTGGCCGCCGGAGGGCCCCTGCCAGATGCTGAATGTCAGTCCGATGCTCAAAGGGATGAGCGATGCCCAGAAGGCCGCCTGCAGGAAGCGGCCGCAATAGAAATGCCCGGCGCCGGGAAAGACAAGGGAGAGCCTCGTCGCGATGCGACGGATCCTGGCGCGGTTGATCTCCCAGAGGAGGCGGTCCCGCTGGTCCACTCTCCCCGAGCAGCGAAGGCACCTCTTTTCCTCCCCCTTGCGCTCGACTTCGCAGAGGACGCAGTCCTTGTAGCCGAATCGGAGGAGGTTTTCAGGACGGAGGAAATTCATGGCCTTGATATTGTCAGGCGGGGGTACCCCAAAAAGCAAGAAAGAGAAAAACCAGCCGATAGGCGTCCCGAGCCGGTTCAAATCCCCCTGGGGACGCACAACGATAGATTTGGCAGCATAATGCGGGGATTTGCCCGCCTGAGGCTCCGGCGATCACGCCTTTACCCCTCGAGAGTAGGGAGCGGGGTACCCCAGGGAGCGCGCTTTATCCGGGATTGGGGCCGCCCTTTGGCGGCGCGGCTCGGGGCTGTCGCCCTCCACAGGGTCGGGCTTTTCCTCCCTAGCGGCTCACGCTCACACCATGCAGGTGTCGCTGCGCCGCCCGCCTCGGGGCCTGTCGCGCTCGCAATCGCTCGCGCTTTTCCTCCCTGCTCGGTCGGCGGCCCCTCGGACTCGAATTCTGCCACGAACACTGCCGGAGGCAGAATCCTCGTCGGTCGGCGCCCCGAGCCGGTTCAAATCCCCCTGGGGACGCAAAACGAAAGAATTGGCGTCCCCAGGGGGATTTGAACCCCCGTCGCCGCCGTGAAAGGGCGGTGTCCTTGGCCGGACTAGACGATGGGGACGCGAGAAACTCTGGTGAGCCCAGCAGGGATTGAACCTGCGACCCTCTGATTAAAAGTCAGATGCTCTACCAACTGAGCTATGGGCTCCCCCGGAAACGTACTATGCTAACGGCCGGTCGCCGGGGGTGTCAAGCCCGGAAGGGGTTCTTCCGCATGATCGTTTCGTTGCGGTCCGCGCCCACGGATACCAGGGAGATCTCCACTCCGGACACCTCTTCGAGCAGCCGCACGAATTTCTGCGCCGCCCTGGGAAGGTCTCCGAACTCCTTCGCCCCGGAGATGTCCTCCTTCCAACCTTCCACCTGCTCGTAGATGGGGGTGGCCCCTTCGAACTCGGCGAGGGAGAGCGGCACCTCGTCGCGGCGCACTCCTCCGATATCGTAGGCGACGCACACCTTGACCCGCGGCAATCCCGACAGGACGTCGAGCTTCGTGAGCGCGATGCCGGAGAGGCCGTTCAGGCGGTTGGCGTAGCGGACCACGGGGGCGTCGTACCAGCCGCATCTCCTTGGCCGCCCCGTCGTGGAGCCGTACTCGTTCCCCCGATCGCGGATCAGCTGCCCTTCCTCGTCGAACAGCTCCGTGGGAAACGGCCCTCACCCCACCCGGGTGGCGTACGCCTTCGAGACGCCGACGACGCCGGCGATCTT
>JBLNEW010000011.1:0-36569 GCA_050263095.1 Deltaproteobacteria bacterium
ACATAGTGGGCGGCGTGCTGGGGGCGCTCTCCGCGCCCCGCGGATACCGCGTCTACAACCTGGGCGGATCGGCCACCATCTCCCTGGCCGAGCTCGTGGCCCTGCTGGAGCGGGCCACGGGTGTCCGCGCGAAAAGGAAGGCGATGCCGCCGCAGCCGGGGGATGTGCCCGTGACGTTCGCCGACATCGCACGGGCGCGGGCGGAAATAGGGTACGACCCGAAAACCCCCGTGGAAATAGGCGTGAAGCGATTCGTGCAGTGGTTCCGCGATATGACGGCGATCCAATAATCCCGCAGGATAAAGGAGGCAAACGATGAAGATCACGCTCTCTGTCATCAAGGCGGATATCGGCTCCATCGGTGGCCACATTCAACCGAGCTCGCAGCTTGTGGCCGAGGTACGCAGGAAGGTCGCCGAGCTCGGGAAAAATCTCCTGATCGATTCCTACATCGGGTACACGGGCGACGACATCGCGATCCTCATGACCCACACCCGCGGGGACCTGGACGAGAAAGTCCACAAGCTTGCGTGGGACACGTTCCTCGCGGGCACCGAGGTGGCGAAGGCCCAGGGGCTCTACGGAGCCGGGCAGGACCTGCTCAAGGACTCCTTCTCGGGGAACGTCAAGGGAATGGGGCCCGCCGTGGCCGAGATGACTTTCGACGAGCGGCCAAACGAGCCTTTCCTTCTGTTCGCCGCCGACAAGACCGATCCGGGCGCCTACAACCTGCCGTGTTACCTGTCTTTCGCCGACCCGATGCACAGCGCGGGGCTGATCCTGTCGCCCAAGGTGGGGGCCGGGTTCACTTTCCGGATCATGGACGTCGAGAACACGGACGGGGACCGCGTCATCGACCTGAACGCGCCGGAGGACCTCTACGACATCGCGGCCCTGCTGCGCGACCAGGAGCGGTTCGTCGTGGAGTCCATCCGGTCGCGGGCCACCGGGGACATCGCGGCTTCCGTGAGCACGACGCGGCTGCACAACATCGCCGGCAAGTACACAGGCAAGGACGATCCGGTGATGCTCGTCCGCGTCCAGGGGAATTTCCCCGCAACGGGGGAGATTCTTTCCCCGTTCACGATAGGGCACCTGGTAGCGGGGTTCATGAGGGGCAGCCACCACGGCGCGCTGATGCCGGTTCCGAAGAACACCGGCACCTCCTACTTCGACGGGCCGCCGATAGTCTCCTGTTTGGCGTTCTGCGTCAAGAACGGCAAGCTGACCGACCCGGCCGACCCCTTCGATCACCCGTACTGGGAATACGTGCGTACCAAGGTATCCGCGAAGTCCGAGGACCTGCGGCGGCAGGGATTCTTCGGCCCCGCCATGCTGCCCTACAGCGAGCTCGAGTACGGCGGGATCGTGGACCGGCTGCACAAAATGGACAAGAAGTTCCGGATCGAATTGGGCAAGTCGGAGGTAACGGCGTAGAGACATGGACATACGTTTCGACTTCTCGCTGTTCCTCGAAAAGAACCTCCGCAGCGGAGACGGCATGAGCGCGCGGGATTTGCGCATCCGGCTTCGCGACGCGGAAAAGGCCGCCCTTTCGGTCGCCCGAAGGCACGCGGAAGGAAAGGTCGGCTTCCCGGACCTGCCGTTCCTCGCAAAGGAGGCGCGGGCGATTTCCCGGGACGCCGCGCGGATGCGGAAGCGGTTCACGCACATGCTGGTCCTCGGGATCGGCGGCTCGGCGCTCGGGACCAAGGCCGTGCTGGAAGGGATCGGCGGCCGCAGGGCGGGGAAGGGGCTTTTGCTGACCGTCGCGGACAACGTCGATCCCGAGGCGTTCATTCCCTTGCTTCGTTCGCACCCGATGCAGAAGACGGTGGTCGTCGCAATAAGCAAGTCGGGGGGGACCCCGGAGACGAACGCGCAGCTCGCGCTGGCCGTCGACGCGTTGAAGAGGGCCAACGGTCGTTCCTGGAAAGAGCGCCTGGTCCTGGTCACCGACCCGAAAAACGGGGCATTCCGCCGGATGGCGGACGAGGAAGGGATCGCGTCCTATCCCATCCCCCCCAACGTGGGCGGCAGGTTTTCCGTATTGTCGCCGGTCGGGCTCTTCCCCCTGGCCGCCGCGGGGGTGTCCCCGGAAAAGCTCCTGCTTGGAGCGAAAACCATGGAAACCGCCTTCCGAAAGAAAGAGCCGATGAAAAACCCGGTCCTGTTCGCATCGGCGGCATACTCGCACTACCTGGCCGTCAATCCCAAGCCGGTCCACGTCTGGATGACATACGGCCAGGGGCTTGACCGCGTGGCCGAGTGGTGGCAGCAGCTTTGGGCGGAAAGCCTGGGGAAACTTCGGTCCGACGGCAGGCGCGTGGGGCAGACGCCCGCCCGCGCGGTGGGCGTGACCGACCAGCACTCGCAGGTCCAGCTATACCAGGACGGCCCCGCCGACAAGGTCTACACGTTCGTCAAGTGGATGAAGGGCGGCGCGTCCGTCCCGGGCGCCGGGCGGCTGCGCAGCCTGTTCGATGCGGAGTTCGAGGGCACTATCGGGGCGTTGTGGAACGCCGGCAGGCCCGTCGCGAGGATCGAGCTGGGGGAACGGGACGAGGTTCACATCGGCGCGTTCCTGCACTTCTGGGAGTGGGTCACGGCGGTCGTGGGCGAGTGCGCCGGGATCGACCCGTTCGACCAGCCCGGAGTCGAGGAGGGAAAGAAGATCACCCGCGCGCTCATGGGCGAAAAGTCCGCGGCCCGCCTCCGGGAGCGTTTCATGCGGAAGATGGAGGGCCGGGCGCCCGCCGAGATACGCGTCGGCGGCGACGGCTGAGGACGTGGGAGGGCGGATCCAGCTCCTGGACGACGGTGTGATCAACCAGATCGCGGCCGGGGAAGTGGTCGAGCGGCCCGCCTCGGTCTTGAAGGAGCTTCTCGAAAACGCCGTGGACGCGGGCGCCTCGCGAATAGAGGCCGAGGTGTCCGGGGCGTTTCCCTTCACGCTGCGGGTCTCGGACGACGGGATCGGGATGACCGCCGACGAGGCCGCGCTTGCGGTCCTGCGGCACACTACCAGCAAGATCCGTACTGCGGAAGACCTCCGGAAGATCTCTACCTACGGCTTCAGGGGGGAAGCGCTCCCTTCCATCGCATCTGTGGCCAGGTTAAGGATCGTGACGCGCCCCGCGGGCTTTCCGCAGGCTGCGGAGATGGAGATCGCCGGGGGGACGGCCGAACGGCAGCGATCGGTCGGAGCTCCCGCGGGCACCACGGTGGTCGTGTCGGACCTTTTCGGCAACGTGCCCGCGAGGCGCAAGTTCCTCAAGACCCCTCGCACCGAGATGGCCCACCTGTGGGAGGTCTACCACATGGTGGCGATACCCCGCGAGGGGATCTCGTTCCGCATGTCCGACGGAAGGGGGGAATTCTCCTACGAAGGGCAGGAGACGCGGATTGCCCGCGCGCTCAGGTACGCCGGGGAGGACGGGAAGTACCTCGTGCCGCTGGAATTGTCGTCGCCTTTCTTCCGGCTTGCGGGCTGGGCGGGCCTTCCTCATCTCTCCCGGTTCGGCGCTTCCGGGATCTCCTTCTTCGTCAACGGCCGGAATTTCCGCGACAGGGTCGTATTCGCGGCGGTCAGGGAGGCTTACCGCGGCATACTCCCCCCGGACCGTTACCCGGTGGTATGCATATTCATCGATTGCGATCCATCCGAAGTCGACGTCAACGTCCATCCGTCCAAGACGGAGGCGCGTTTCAGGTATGCCCGCGAGCTGAACGAACTCGTGCGCCACGCGATCGGCGCGGCCGTAGGGGAGCCGCCGGCCCTTTCCGCGGCATCCCGGGTTTCGCCGGCGCCCGTCGAGGAACGGGAGGCTGTGTCCGTTCCGGCGGGCGGGGAAGCGGTCCATTTCGATCCGCCGTCCGGCCAGACGCAACCGGGGGCGCTCCCGTTCGCCGGCGCGGGCCCGCGGAAGCCGGGGTCCGGTTTTTTCGCCTCGCTTCGGCCCGTGGCCCAGATACTGGGGACCTACATAGTGTGCGAAGGGGCGGGGGAGGTCGTTATCGTCGACCAGCACGCCGCCGACGAACGGATCGTCTTCTCCCGGCTAAAGGACGCGATGCTCGGGGGCGGCGCTTCCGCGCAGAGGTGGCTAGTCCCGCAGATCGTCTCCCTCCCCGGCGCGGCGGCGAAGGAACGCGCAGAGATCGAGAACTTCCTTTCGCGTGTCGGCTTCGTTTTCGAGTCGCTGCGGGACAACGTTTTCAAGATCCTCGGGGGGCCTGCCATCCTCGGGCACTTCGACGTCCAGCGGTGGTGGAAGGATCTCTGCGAATTCATGCAGGCGCACGAGACATTGCCCAAGGGGATCTTCGACGCGGACCGCGAGCTGTGGCGGATGGCGTGCCACGCGTCCGTGCGCGGGGGGGATATCCTCGAAAGGGAGGGCATGAGGGCTCTGCTCCACGAGCTCGAACGGGCCGTGGCCTCCCACAGCTGCCCCCACGGGCGCCCGGTGTGGGTGAAGCTGTCCGGCTCCGAGCTCGGGCGGATGTTCGGGCGCTCCTAAAAAAACAAATTAATCCAGAAGGGCTTCGCTCCGGATGGAAGAGAACCGGATCATCGTCGTGTCGGGCCCCACGGCGTCCGGAAAGACGGCCCTCGCTCTCCATCTTGCCCGCACGCTGCCGCTGGAGATCGTCAACGCCGATTCCCTGCAGGTATATCGCGGCATGGACATCGGGACCGCGAAGCCGTCGGTTTCCGAGCGGCGGGAAGTCCCGCACCACCTGGTCGACATAGCGGACCCCGACGAGGGATACAACGCCGGCAGGTTTGTCGCCGACGCCGAGGAGGCGATCCGGGGCATCCGCACGCGCGGGAATTTCCCCGTGGTCGCCGGAGGGACCGGCATGTATATCCGGGCCCTGCTGCGCGGCCTGGATCCCCTGCCTTCGGACGCCGGAATCCGCGCTGCGCTTGCGCGCCGGTACGAGGAGGAGGGAAGCGCCGCGCTTTTCGCCGAATTGCGGGCGATCGACCCCGCTTCCGCCTCCGCCATCCACCCCGCGGACCGTGTCCGCCTGCTGCGCGCGCTGGAAGTGGCAGCGGTCGCGGGCGCACCCCCGAGCGGGCTGAAGCGCAGGTGGACCGAGGCGAAGGGAAGGTTCCGGATCCTGTTCATCGCGATTTCGCTGGACCGCAAGGAGCTTTACGGGCGGATCGACGCCCGCGTCGACGACATGTTCCGCAGGGGGCTCGTCGGCGAGGTCCGGGGGCTGCTGGCGAACGGATACGGGCCGGAACTTAAATCCATGAAGGCGCTGGGGTACCGGCACGTCGTTTCCCACCTTTCCGGGGCGGTGTCCCTGCCGGACGCCGTCGAGCAGACGAAGCGGGACACGAGGCGCTACGCGAAGCGTCAGTCGACGTGGCTTTCGCGGGAGCCGGACGCGGTGTGGATAGGGGCCGGGGGAGCACCCGCCGCCGCGGTGGAATCGGCTAAAAGGCTCTTGTTTTAACGGGTGGATTGGCCTAGATTTAAGGTTTATCGACAAAGGAGCCCGGATGATTCTCCAATACCTGGATTTCGAAAAGCCGATTATCGACCTGGAAAACCGGCTCGAGCAGTTGAGGCGGGTCGACGACGGGAACGACAAGAATCTCAGGGAGGAGATAGCAAAGCTCGACAAGAAAATAGGGAAGATCCGCAAGGAGGTCTTCTCGAATCTCACCCGCTGGCAGATCACGCAGCTTGCGCGCCACCCGAATCGGCCATATATGCTCGATTATGTAAACCATTGCTTTAAGAATTTCCTGGAGATCCACGGGGACCGGGCATTCCGGGACGATCCCCCGGTCGTGTGCGGGTTCGCCGAGCTGGAAGGCGAAAAGGTGCTGGTGATAGGGCAGCAGAAGGGGAGGAACACCACCGAGAAGATCCGGCGCAATTTCGGCATGGCCAACCCGGAAGGGTACCGCAAGGCCTTAAGGGTCATGAAGCTCGCGGAGAAATTCCGCCTGCCGGTCATCACTTTCATCGATACCCCCGGCGCGTTTCCGGGCATCGGCGCGGAGGAGCGCGGCCAGTCCGAGGCGATCGCGAGGAACCTCCTCGAGATGGCGCGCCTGCAGACGCAGATCATCGTCGCGGTCCTGGGCGAGGGCGGGAGCGGCGGCGCCCTGGCGCTGGGCGTAGGGGATGAAATACTGATGATGGAGTACGCGATCTATTCGGTCATCTCCCCCGAAGGCTGCGCCTCGATTCTCTGGCGCGACACTGCCCGCGCGGAGACCGCGGCGGAGATGATGAAGATAACCGCGCTCGACCTGAAGAAATTCGGCGTCGTGGACCGGATCATCCCGGAGCCGCTCGGCGGGGCCCACCGGGACCACAAGGCGGCCGCCGACGCCCTGAAGATCGCATTGGTAGAGACGCTTTCCTCGCTGCGGTCCCACTCCATGTCGCAGCTCCTGGACCGTCGGTACGCCAAATTCCGCGACATAGGGCTGATAAAGCGGAAGGCGGGGAGCGGCGGGTGACGGGGGACCGGCTGAAGGAGCTTCGCGAGGAGATCGACCGGCTGGACGACGAGATCCTTTCCATCCTCAACCGCCGCGCGGAGGCGGTGATGGAGGTGGGGAAGATCAAGTCGGAGCAGAACCTGCGGTTCTACGTACCCGAGCGCGAGGTCGAGATACTGCGGCGGCTCTCGGCGGCGAACCAGGGCCCGTTTCCCAACGAAGCGCTCAAGGCTATCTACCGGGAGATCATCTCCGCCTCCCTGTCGCTGGAGAAGCGCCTCTCCGTCGCCTTCCTGGGGCCGAAGGCGACGTTCACCCACCTGGCGTGCCTCAAGCACTTCGGCGAGAGCGCCGACTACGTCCCGCAGATAAACGTGTCCGAGGTCTTCGACGCCGTCGAGCGCGGCGTGGCCGACTTCGGCGTCGTGCCGATCGAGAATTCCAGCGAGGGGATCGTCAGCAACACGCTGGACATGTTCGTCGACCACAACCTGCGCATCTGCGGGGAGATCCTGGTCGAGGTGGCGCACGACCTGCTCTCGGTTACGGGCGAAACGGAACACGTAAAGAAGGTCTACTCGCATCCGCACGCCATCGCCCAGTGCAGGGGGTGGCTCGAGCGGAACATGCGCGCCGTGCCGGTGTTCGACGTGGAGAGCACCGCCCGGGCGGCTGAGCTCGCGGCGGACGACCCTTCGGCCGCGGCGATCGCGGGGGAGGCGGCGGCGAAGATCTACGGGCTGAAAAGCATCCGCAAGCGGATCCAGGACAACACCAACAACTTCACCCGCTTCATCATCATAGGGAAGATCGCCCCGCAGCGGACCGGCAACGACAAGACGTCGATCCTCTTCGCCGCGAGGGACGAGGTGGGCGCCCTGCACCTGATGCTGGAGCCGTTCGCGAAGCACAAGGTCAACCTCACCAAGATCGAATCGCGGCCCGTCAAGACGAAGGCGTGGGAGTACCTCTTCTTCCTCGACATGGAAGGGCACATCTCGGTCGACCCGGTGGCGAAGGCCGTGGACGAGCTGAAGATGCGGGCCCAATTCTTGAAAATCCTGGGATCCTACCCCCGGGCTATCTGAACCGCCGCCGGCGCATCAAGCGGCGGCACCGCCGGGGCGTGACCTTAAGGAGGACCGATCCATGATCATCGTATTGAAGGCCGGTGCGACCGACAGGGAAATCCGGCTGATCGAGGAGAAGATCAAGTCGCACGGCCTCTCGGCCCACATCTCCCGCGGGACCGAACGGACGATCATCGGCGCGATCGGGGACGAGCGGCACGTCGACGCCGAGGCGTTCGAGGGGCTGGAGTACGTCGAGAAGGTCCTGCGGATCCTCAAGCCCTACAAGCTTGTGAGCCGCGACTTCCGCAAGGAGGATACCGTCATCACGGTCCGCGGGCAGAAGATCGGCGGCGGGACGATAGCGCTCTTCGCCGGGCCATGCTCGGTGGAGGGCCGGGACATGATGGTGGGCATAGCCGGGAAGGTTTCCGCGGCCGGCGCCTCCTTCCTGCGCGGAGGGGCGTTCAAGCCCCGCACCTCGCCTTACGCCTTCCAGGGCATGGGGGAAGAGGGGCTCAAGTGCCTTGCGGAGGCGCGCGACGTCACCGGGCTGCCCGTCGCGACGGAGCTCATGGACCCGAGGGACATCGACCTTGTGGCAAGGTACGCCGACATCATACAGATCGGGGCGAGGAACATGCAGAACTTCCGGCTGCTGACCGAGGTCGGAAGGCTCGGCAAGCCGGTGATCCTCAAGCGCGGGCTATCGGCCACGATCGTGGAATGGCTGATGTCTGCGGAATACATAGCCTCCGAGGGGAACCAGCAGATCATCCTTTGCGAACGGGGGATCAGGACGTACGAGCAGGCGACCCGGAACACCTTCGACGTCTCGGCGATTCCCGTGGTGAAGGACCTGTCCCATCTGCCGGTGATCGCCGATCCCAGCCACGCCGCGGGCAGGATGAGCCTGGTGGAGCCGCTTTCCGCGGCCGCCATAGCGGCGGGCGCGGACGGGCTCATGGTGGAGGTCCATCACCAGCCGGAGACGGCCCTTTCGGACGGACCGCAGTCGCTGCGGCCGGAGGCGTTCCAGGGGATGGTTTCCAGGCTCGCCAAGATCGCGGGCGCGGTCGGCAGGACCCTGGGGCGGACTTGAGAACGGAGCGCATCGGCATCGTCGGGCTGGGGCTGATCGGCGGATCGCTCGCCCTTTCCCTGAAAGGGAAGCGGGGAGCGCCCGAGGTCTGGGGATGCGACCGGCTGAAGCGGCACGAGCGGATGGCGCTTGCCGACGGCGCCATATCGCGCGCCTGCGCCGAAAACGACATCGCCTCGTGCGACATCGTCGTAGTCTGCGTCCCCGTGCTGCGGTCCGTGGACCTGCTGCGCCGGATCGGGTCGCGGATGCGCCCCGGCGCGGTGCTGACCGACGCCGGCAGCGTCAAGGCCGAGGTGGTCAGGGCCGGACGGGCGGCCGTGCAAGGCGGGGCCGAGTTCGTGGGAGGCCACCCCATCGCGGGCACCGAGAACTCCGGCTACGCCGCGGCCGACCCCTCGCTCTTCAAGGGGAGGACGGTCATACTGACCCCGGCTAAAGACAACACCGAGGCGGCGGTCGGGCGGGTAGGGCGGATCTGGAGGATGGCGGGAGCCAGGGTCCTGAGGATGGATTCGCGCCTGCACGACCACGTCTTCGCCTATGTATCCCACCTTCCGCACGCGGTCGCTTATGCGCTGGTCCATTCGGTGGCAACGCTCGATTCGAAGGTGCCGCTGGGGTACTCGGCGGGAGGGTTCCGCGACTTCACGCGCATCGCCTCCAGCAACCCGGAGATGTGGAAAGACATCGTCCTGCAGAACCGGGGGGAAGTCCTGCGCGCGCTGGGGCACTACAGGAAAAACCTGGCCCTGCTCGAAAGCCTCGTGCGCGGGAGGGACGCTCCGGGCCTCCTCGCCTATTTCCGCAAGGCGAAAAAAACCAGGGACAGGCTGTGAGCCGATGAGGAAACGCGTAAGGATTTCCGGGACCGTCAGGGTGCCCGGAGACAAGTCGATCAGCCACAGGGCCGTGATGCTTTCAGCGCTGGCGGAGGGCGAAAGCCGCATCCGGGGGTTCCTGCACGCCGGGGACACGCTTTGCACGGTCGCAATGATGCGCGCCCTCGGCGTACAAGTCGTCGAGGAATCGCCGACGCAGCTGCGCATCGACGGCCGGGGCCTGCGCGGGCTGTCCGAGCCCGAGGACGTCATCGACGCCGGGAACTCCGGGACCACGATGCGGATCGGGGCGGGCATACTCGCCGCGCAGCCGTTCATGACGATCGTCACGGGAGACCGGTACCTTCGCCGCCGTCCGATGAAGCGCATCGTGGAGCCGCTCGCGCGCATGGGAGCGTCGATCGCGGGCAGGCGGGGGAACACGCTGCCGCCGCTCTGCATCCGGGGAGGGAAGCTTTCGGGGATGCGGTACGAGATGCCCGTGTCATCCGCGCAGGTCAAGTCCGCCATACTTCTGGCCGGTCTGTACGCCGCGGGGCCGACGACCGTCGTGGAGCCGCTGCCGTCGCGGGACCACACGGAGAGGATGCTGTCCTCGATGGGCGCAAAGGTCGCCAGGCGCGGGGACGAGGTCGGCGTCCAGCCCGCCTCGACGCTTCGGCCCCTCTCGATCGACGTTCCCGCCGACATCTCCTCGGCCGCGTTCTTCATCGTGCTGGCCGCGTGCGTTCCGGGGGCGGAGCTGCACCTTCCCGGGGTCGGCGTGAACCCGCTGCGGACGGGCCTGATCACCGTGCTGCGGAAGATGGGGGCCGAGATCCGGCTGGAGGCGCTGAGGGAGGAAGGCGGAGAACCGGTGGCCGACATCGTGGTGCTTGGGGCGGAGCTGACGGGGACCGAGGTTTCCCCGCGGGAGATCCCTTCGCTTATCGACGAGATCCCGGCCCTCTGCGCGGCGGCCGCGCTGGCAAACGGCCGCACGGTGATCCGCGGCGCGGGGGAACTGCGGGTTAAGGAGTCGGACAGGATCGGAACGATGGCGTCCGCGCTGTCATCTCTCGGGGTATCGTGCGAGGAATACCCCGACGGAATAAGGATCGACGGCCCCGCGCAGATCGCCCCCGGGGTGCGGTGCGACAGCCGTGGAGACCACAGGATAGCGATGTCCCTGGCTGTCCTCTCCGCCGCGGCCGCGGTCCCGATCGAGATCACCGACACGGCATGCATCGACACGTCCTTCCCCGGTTTCGGAGGTATGCTGAAAGGGGTGCTCGCGTGAGGGAACTCCCCGTTCTGGCGATCGACGGACCCTCCGGGGCGGGCAAGACGACGGTATCGCGCATGCTTGCCGATCGGGCCTCCCTCACCCGGCTGGACACCGGCGCGATGTACCGCGCCTGCGCCCTTGCCGCCCGAAGGGCGGGGATTCCCTGGAGCGACGGCGCCGGGCTTGGCCGCATGTGCGCGGAACTTTCGATGGAATTCAGGCGCGGGGAGGGTGGAGACCTTCGCCTGCACCTGGGCGGCGAGGACGTAAGCGCAGCCATACGCACCCCGGAGATGAGCATGGGGGCGTCCGAGGTCTCGACGCACAGGCAGGTGCGCGAGGCGATGGTGGCGCTGCAGAGGAAGATGGCCGAGCGGGGCGGCGTCGTCCTCGAGGGTCGAGACACCGGGACCGTGGTCTTCCCGGACGCGGACGCCAAGATCTTCCTGGACGCCCATGCCGCCGTAAGGGCGATGCGCCGGTACCGCGAATGGGGGGCCGGCGGGAAGAAACCTTTCGAAGAGGTGTTTCGCGAGGTGCTTGTGCGCGACATCCAGGACAGCACGAGGGACAATTCGCCGCTGCGCATGGCCGAAGGTGCGGTCTGCATCGACACGACGACGCTATCCGCGGAAGAAGCCGTCGAGGAGATCCTGCGCAGGCTCCCCGAAAGCGTAAGGAAGAGGCTGGCGCCGTGAAACGGATCCTTATCGCCGCCAGCGCGGGGTTCTGCTTCGGGGTCAAGCGGGCCATATCCATCGCCAACGAGACGGCGGGCAAGGCGGCCGCGGGCGGGGCAGCCGGGCCGGATTCCCTCCCGATCCATTCCCTTGGTCCGCTTATCCACAATCCGCAGGCGGTGGAGGAGCTGGAGAAGAAGGGTGTGCATGTGGTCGAATCCGTGGACGACATCCCCTGCGGGAAGGTGATCGTCCGCTCCCACGGGATAACCCGGCGCGACGCGGAGGAGCTGGCGGGCAAGAACGTGCAGATCATCGACGCAACCTGCCCATTCGTGAAGAAAGCGCAGGAGTACGCGCGTTCCTTGAGCCGCGAAGGGTACGCCGTGACGGTGGTGGGCGACGCCAACCACCCGGAGGTAAAGAGCATAATCAGCTACATAGAAACCGGTGTGCCGGTCATCACCTCGCTTGCGGAATTGAAGGAAGCGACCGGGATCCGCAAGGTCGGAATCGTCGCCCAGACTACTCAATCATTCGAAAATCTTATGGAATTCGTCTCGGTCGCGCTCAAGAGGATCCCCGAGGTCCGAGTGTACAACACGATCTGCAACGCCACGGTGCTTCGCCAGAAGGAGTCGATGGCCGTGGCCCGCAATGCGGACGTCATGATCGTCCTGGGCGGGTACAACAGCGCCAATACCAGGCGGCTGGCTGAGATATGCAGGGAGCTGAATCCGAGGGTCCATCACATAGAGACGGCGTCGGAGCTTTCCCCCGACACGCTCTCGGGGGTAACCTGCCTTGGCGTGACCGCGGGCGCTTCGACTCCCGAATGGATCATAGAAGGGCTGGTCGAAAGGATCCGGGCGATCTGGCGGGAAGAAAATATCCAGGTTTCCTACTATCAGTGATAGTATTATTTTTTCCGGACGGTTTGCATTCTCGGCTGATTCCGAGGATAGTAGTATTCAGGAAACCCCTCTAGAGGTGGAACTTATGGAAAACAAACTGAACCTGGCCGACCCTTCCCGGGGGGGGGAAGAGGGCGCCGGCGGACCGGCTGCAGGCAAGAACGAGGACGATTTCGCCAAGCTGTACGAGGAAAGCATCGAGGTGCCCGAGGAGGGCCAGATCATTCATGGGGTGGTGATCAAGGTCCTCAAGGATTACGTCGCGGTCGACATCAACAGAAAGTCGGAAGGGATGCTCCCGCTGGAGGAACTGCCTCCGGAGGAGCTGGCCGCGCTCTCGCCGGGAAGCAGAATCGACATAATGGTGGAGCGGTTCGATCCCGAGCAGGGATTCGTGCTCCTTTCCCGATCGAAGGTGCTCAAGATCCGCGTCTGGGACGATCTCCAGAAAGCCTATGACGACGGGACAGCCGTCCCGGGAACCATCGTCGCGAAGGTCAAGGGGGGGTTCACGGTCGACATAGGCGTAAAGGCGTTCCTGCCGGGCAGCCAGGTCGACATACGCCCGGTCCGTGACAACGACACCGTGGTGGGGCTGCAGGGCAAATTCAAGATCCTCAAGTTTTCCCGGAAAAAAACCAACGTGGTCGTCTCGCGGCGGGCGGCGCTCGAGGAAGAGCGCGACGTGCAGCGGAAGGTCATCCTCGAAAAGATACGGGAGGGGGACACCGTAGAGGCCAAGGTCAAAAACATTACCGACTACGGCGTGTTCATGGACCTGGGCGGCCTCGACGGCCTGATGCACATAACCGACATGAGTTACGGCAAGGTGGCCCATCCTTCCGACCTCTGCAAGGTCGGCGACGTGCTCAAGGTCAAGGTCATACGATTCGACCGCGAGAAGGGGCGCATATCCCTGGGCTTCAAGCAGATGAAGTCCGACCCGTGGCTGGATATCGAGAACCGGTATGCTCCGGAGGGCCGGTACGGGGGGCGCGTGACCAACGTCACCAAGTACGGGGCCTTCATAGAGCTCGAGGAGGGTGTCGAGGGGCTGCTCCACGTTTCGGAGATGTCCTGGAGCAAGAAGCTCAAGGACCCTTCGGAAACCATGAAGCCGGGCGACCACGTCGATGTCGTGGTGTTGAGGGTCGAGAAGGAGCACAAGAAGATCTCGCTGGGGCTCAAGCAGCTTTTGTCGAACCCGTGGGACGAGCTGCGGTCCAAACATCCGGAAGGTTCGATCGTCGAGGGCGTCGTCAAGAACATCACCGACTTCGGCGTCTTCGTCGACATCGGCTGCGAGATAGACGGCCTGGTGCACGTCTCCGACATCTCGTGGAGCCAGCGGGTCAAGCACCCCTCCGAGCTGTACAAGAAGGGCGACCGGCTGCAGGCACGCGTCCTGAAGGTCGACCCCGAGTCCCAGAAGTTCTCCTTGAGCATAAAGCACCTGACCATGGACCCGTGGGCCGGCATCGAGACGCGCTTCAAGAAGGGCGACGTCGTCACCGGGCGCGTCTCCCGCGTGGCCGACTTCGGCGTCTTCGTGGAGCTGGCGGACGGCATCGAGGGGCTCGTGCACATATCGGAGCTGTCCCGCGAGAAGGTCGACAACCCGAACTCCCTTTTCAAGCCCGGGGACGAGACGGGAGCGGTCGTGCTTGCGGTGGACCGGGGAAGCAAGAAGATTTCCCTTTCCATCCGCGCGCACCAGGACGAGGCGGAGCGCAGGAACATGGAGTCGTACATGACCCGCCCTTCCGACCCGCCGGAGAACCTGACGGTCCTCGGGGAAGCGCTGCGGGCGAAGCTTAAGATCAACAGCGAGTGAAGCAAGGCCCCTTATGAGCATGGAAATTCCCCTGCCGCCGCGGGCCCGCCGCCCGTTCCTGCGCGGATGCGCGGTCGTGGCGATGGTATTCGTCGCGTTTTTCGTCCTCATAGCGCTCGTCTCCCGCGTCGACGAATGGTCGTTCACGACCGGCGAAAAGGTCGCGGTCCTGCCCGTCACCGGGCTCATTTCCGACTCCGAAAGCACGATCGAGCAGCTCAAGAAGTTCGCCAAGGACGACTCCGTAAAGGCCATCGTCCTGCGCATAAACTCCCCGGGCGGCGGCGTGGGACCGTCGCAGGAGATCTACGAGGAGGTCAGGAAGCTCTCGGGCAAGAAGGTCGTGGTGGCGTCGATGGGCGCCCTCGCGGCCTCCGGCGGGTACTACATCGCCTGCGCTGCGCAGAAGATCTACGCCAATCCCGGCACGATCACCGGATCCATCGGGGTGATCATGCAGTTCGTGAACGTCAAGGACCTGATCGAGAAGATCGGGCTCAAGGGGATGGTGGTCAAGAGCGGCGCGTTCAAGGACATAGGCTCCCCCGTGCGCGACATGAGACCCGAGGAGCGGGAGCTCCTGCAGAGCGTCATCGACAACGTGCACTCGCAGTTCGTGGGGGCCGTCGCGGAGTCGCGGAAGATGGACCGCGTGAAGGTGGCGATGATCGCGGACGGCCGGATATTCTCCGGCGAGCAGGCGAAAGCGCTGGGCCTGGTGGACGTGCTCGGCAACCTGGAGGACGCCGTCGCGGAGGCGGGGAAAATGGCCAAGATCGAAGGGGAGCCCCGCGTGGTGACCCCCCCGAAGAAAAAGCTTTCCATCCTTGAATTGCTAAAGGAGGAAGCGAAAAGTATAATCGGTGATAAATTGACCGAACAGCGAATCCGTCTCGAATACCTCGCACAATAAATTTCCCCGGAGGGATTGAAAGCATGACGAAAAGCGATCTTGTCCAGAAGCTGTCCGAGCAGGTCACAACCCTGACGAAAAAGGAGTGCGAGGTCATCGTGGATACGGTCTTCCACCACATGAAGGACGCCCTTCAGCGCGGCGAGAAGATCGAGATCCGCGGTTTCGGCAGCTTCACCGTCCGCGTCCGCCGCGCAAAGGAAGGTCGCAACCCCAAGACCGGGGAGAAGGTGTCGATCCCGGAGAAGCGGATCCCCTTCTTCAAGGTCGGCAAGGAACTCCGGGAACTCGTCAACGCCTGACGGCCTGATGGAAAGGATGTTCTCCCCCTGGCGGATGGAATACGTTCGCCGGGGGGCTTCCGGCGGGAAGGGCGCCGGCTGCATCTTCTGCGTCGGCGAGCCCGAGCGCGACGACCCCGAACGCCTGGTCCTGGGGCTGTATCCCCGCACCGTCGCGATCTGCAACCGCTACCCGTACAATAACGGCCATGTGCTGCTGGCCCCGAGGCGGCACGCCTCCGACCTGTCCCTCCTGTCGAAGGAGGAGCTCTCGGAGCTGATGTCGCTCCTTGCCCTGGGCGTCTCGGCGCTCTCGGAGGAATATTCCCCGCAGGGGTTCAACGTCGGAATGAACCTCGGGAGGGCTGCCGGGGCCGGGATCGAGGACCACCTTCACATCCACATCGTCCCGCGATGGACGGGGGACACGAATTTCATGACCGCGGCCCAGTCGACGCGGGTCCTGCCCGAATCCCTCCCGGAGACGCTCGCCCGCCTGTCGGCACGGTTCCGGAACCTCAAGCCCTGATCTCCTTGCAGCTTACCCCCGCAATGCGGCAGTACGTGGAGATCAAGTCCCGGTACCGGGACTGCATCCTGTTCTTCCGCATGGGCGACTTCTACGAGATGTTCTTCGAGGACGCCATACGCGCATCGCGGCTCCTGGACATCGCGCTCACGAGCCGGGACAAGGAATCGAACATCCCGATGTGCGGGGTTCCGTATCACGCCCGCAACGCATACCTGTCGAAGCTCATCCGCCAGGGTTGCAAGGTGGCGATCTGCGAGCAGATCGAGGAGCCCGGCGGGAAGGGGCTGTTCCGCAGGGAGGTCACCGAGGTCGTGACGCCGGGCCTGGTGTTCCACGAGGAGTGCCTGGACGCGCGCGGAAACAATTTCCTGGCGGCGGTGCGTTTCCTTCCGCCGTTCGCTTACGCGGCGCTCGACGCGACGACGGGCGAGTTCTTCTACGAGGCGTGCGACTCCGAAGAGGCGCTGGCGGACGCGCTTTTCCGGCTTGCCCCGGCGGAAGTGGTTTCGCTTGCCGGCGAGGGGGACCCGCCCTCCGACCGGTTCCGCCGTGTCCTCGAAGGGAAGCTGCACTCGTCCCTCTCGGCGGCCGCGGCGGGATCGTTCTCCCCGCAGCCCGAGCCGGACGGGATGCCCGGCCCGGACCATCCCGCCAGGGGCGTCGTCCGCGCGGCCCTTTATTACCTCCATCTCCACCAGCCTGCGGCCCTTGCCGACATATCCTGCGTGCGGGAGCGCGAGGGGCGCCGTTACCTGTCCATGGACGAGACCGCGGTCCGGACCCTGGAGGTATTCTCCAGCATGGCGGGGGAGCGGCGGGGGAGCCTGCTATGGGCCATCGACCGCACCGGCACCCCCATGGGAGCGAGGCTGCTTCGGGCCTGGATGTCCGCGCCGCTTGTCGACCCGGCAAGGATAGGCGAGCGGCACGACGCCGTCGCGGAGCTTCTCGAGGTGCAGCCCGCAAGGCAGGAGCTTTCCCGCCTGCTGTCCGGGATGTCGGACCTTTCGCGCCTGGCGTCGCGCCTGGCCCAGGACCGCTCGGGCCCACGGGACATCGCCGCCATGGCCGACACCCTTGAATCGGTGCCAATGGTCCGCGAGGTCCTCGCCAACGCGTACTCGCCGCTCCTGGTGCGCGCGCGGGAGAGGGCGGGCGACCACTCCGCCGCCGTGGGGAAGATCTCCGCCGCGCTCGGCGACGAACTGCCCGCCGGGTTCCGGGAGGGGGGGATCATCCGGGAGGGATTCGACTCCCGCGTCGATGAGCTCGTGCACCTGCTGACCCACGGCAAGAGCGCCATAGCGGAAATGGAAGAGCGGGAGCGGGGGCGCACGGGCATATCGAGCCTCAAGATCCGGTACAACCGCGTATTCGGCTACTACATCGAGATATCGAGGTCCAACCTCGACCGCGTCCCCGACGACTATATACGCAAGCAGACGCTCGTGAACGCCGAGCGGTTCATAACTCCGGAGCTCAAGGACTTCGAGGCGAGGGTGCTGCGCGCGGAGGGAGAGCGAAACGCGCTGGAAGAGGAGCTCTTCCTCGCGCTTCGCCAGGAGCTCAAGGCTTTCCTGCCGGAGATCGTCCGGGCGGCGGAAAGCCTGGCCGAGATCGACGTGCTGCTCTCGTTCGCCGACCTTGCGGCCGCGGGAGGGTACGGCAGGCCGATAGTCAACGCCGGGCGCGAAATAGTGATCGAGAACGGCAGGCACCCCGTCGTCGAGAAGATGCTCGGCCGCCACGCCTTCGTTCCCAACGACTGCCGCTTGTCGCCCGACGGGTGCCAGATGGCGGTCCTGACCGGGCCCAACATGGCAGGCAAATCCACATACATACGGCAGGTCGCCCTTATCGTTCTAATGGCGCACATGGGATCGTTCGTGCCGGCAGAGAAGGCGGAGATCGGCGTGGTCGACCGCATCTTCACGCGTATCGGGTCCGCGGACGACATCTCCAGGGGCGAGAGCACCTTCATGGTGGAAATGCGCGAAACGGCCCGGATCCTTTCCGGGCTCACCCCGCGCACGCTCGTCGTGCTGGACGAGGTGGGCCGCGGCACGAGCACCTTCGACGGGCTGAGCATCGCCTGGGCCGTCGCCGAGCACCTGCACGACTCGCCGCACCGGCCGAAGGTGCTTTTCGCCACCCATTTCCACGAGCTGACCGACATCGTCCAGACGTCCTCCCGCGCGCAGAACTTCCACGTGGCGGTCCGGGAGTGGCAGGGTGACATCATCTTCCTGCGACGGATCGACCCGGGGAGCGCCAGCAAGTCCTACGGGATCCAGGTCGCGCGCCTGGCCGGAATCCCGGAGGGCGTGGTGGCCCGCGCCCGAGATATTTTGAAAAACCTCGAATCCGCCGAGTATAATGAGTACGGGTTGCCCAATATCGCCGGCCCGGGCGCATCCCAGGGCGTCTCCGCGGCGCAGATGGAGCTGTTCGGCGGCAGGCGCTCATCGGAAGAGGAGGCCGTTCTGGAGGAAATCCGCAGGGCGGAACCGGACCGGCTTTCGCCGCTTGACGCGCTCCTTCGTCTCGCGGAGTGGAAAGCGAGGATGTTCAAGGGAAAGCCGTGAGCCCACTCACGCCGATATTACGTGCGGCCTTTATGGCCGCGTTTCTCCTGGTCCTGCCCCAGCTGTCACTTTCGTCTCCGCGCCACGCCACCGTAACCGGCATACGCTTCTGGACCAACGACGAATACACGCGAGTCGCCGTCGACCTGGCCGACGAGGCGCAGTACGAGGCGAACTTCCTTCGCGCGGACCCGGAGCGCAACCTCCCCCCGCGGATCTTCATCGATATCAAGGGGGCGGAAATCGGGGGGGAGATCCTGAAAAAACCGCTCCAGGTGCGCAACGGCCTTCTCAAGGTGGTACGCGCCGGCCGGTTCCGCAAGGGGATAGTCCGCGTCGTGGTCGACCTGGAGAGGGAGAGCAGCTACAGGGTCTTCGCGATGACGGACCCCTCGCGCATCATAATCGACATCGACGGAAAGGCGGAAAGCGCGCCCCCCGCGGGATCCGCGAAGCCGCAGGACAACGCCGCGCAGCGGCCCGCCCCCTGGCGGGACAGGATCCGCGTGATGCTGGATCCGGGGCACGGCGGCAAGGACCCCGGCGCTATCGGTTCGACCGGCCTGAAGGAGAAGGACGTCGTGCTGGCCCTGGGCAGGATGGTGCGGGACAGGCTTCGGCAGGACGAGTCGTTCGAGGTCATGATGACCAGGGACACCGACGTGTTCATACCCCTTGAGGAGCGCACCGCGATGGCGAACGAGGCCCGGGCCGACCTGTTCGTCTCGCTTCACGTCAACGCCAGCCCCAACCGGAAGGCGGAAGGGATATCGACCTACGTATTAAGCCGCGCAAGCAGCGACCGGCATTCCCTCGAGCTCGCGGCACGCGAGAACGGCGTGCCAGTCGCGAAGCTCTCGGCCGTCAAGTTCATCATCGACGACCTGTCCACCTACGGGCGCAAAAAGGAATCATTGAGGCTCGCCAAGACCGTGAACGACGCCATCGTGAAGAACGTGAACGGCCGGTTCGGCAGGGTATCCGACCTGGGGCTGAAGCAGGCGCCGTTCTACGTCCTGGTCGGCGCGCGGATGACGGCGGTGCTTGTCGAGGCGTCCTTCATCACCAACAGGCGCGAAGAGTCCCGCCTCTACGACCCCGAATACGTTTCGACCATAGCGGACAGCGTCGTCGAGGCCATCCGCTACTACGGGAAAAAGGGCGCCATTGCCCATGCGGGCATGTGACGGGGACGCCATGTCGCCGCCCGCCTTCACGCTTCCTTCCGCCGGCGGGGTGTTGTCCGACCGCGAGCTCCTCGATTACCTGAAGGCCTATCTTTCATCTACATTGTCCGTCCTGCGCGACGAGCAGCGGGACGCCGTCTCCGACGGGGTCGACGCCTGCCGGCGGTACTCGGAGGCCATGGACGCCGTCATCGCGGCCCTGCACGAACGGGCGAGGCAGAGGTTCCTTTCGTCGGCGCCGGATCTGAGGTACCGGATGGCGGTCGTCTCGGTGGGTGGGTACGGCAGGAAGGAGCTTTGCCCCAAATCCGACATCGACCTGCTGTTCCTCCATCCGTACAAGGTGGACCGCTACGTCGAGGCGATCACCGAGTGGATGCTCTACCCGCTGTGGGACCTCGGCCTGGAGGTAGGGCACAGCGTGCGCAACATAAAGGAGACGATCCGGATGGCCGCGTCCGACGATTCGATCCGGACCGCGCTCCTGGACTACCGGTTCATCGCGGGGGACGAGACGTTCTTCGGCGACGCCGAGAAGGACATAGAGAAGTTCCTCTTCTACTCGGACGCCGACAAGTTCATCGAGAAGAAGATCAAGGAGATGCGGAGCCGGCACGCGAAGTTCGGCTCCACGGTCTACGTGCTGGAGCCCAACGTCAAGGAAGGCAGGGGGGGATTGCGGGACCTCCACACGGCCATCTGGACGGCCCGGATCAAGTACAAGTGCCGCAGCCTGCTCGACCTGCGGAACAAGGGGGTGGTCGGATCCGGCACCATAAAAGCCATCCACCACGGACTTTCATACCTGTTCCGGGTCCGCAACGAGCTGCACTCCCTAACGGGGAAAAAGACCGACGTGCTTTCCTTCGAGGTCCAGGAGCAGATGGCGGACCTGTTCCGTTACCGGACCTTCGGAAAGCATTACGGCGTGGAGCGGTTCATGCGGGCGTACTACATGCACGCCTCTTCCGTCGCGCACCTAGCCGACGAGCTCCTCGACGAGGTCGACAGGTTCCTGCCCGACGGGGGCCGCAGGTCCTTCTTCTCGCTCCGCAGGAAAACCACGGCGGGGGCCGGCATCCTCTACCGTGGGAAGCTGAGCCTCAAGGACAGCACCTCCTTCCACAAGGACCCGGTGAACATTCTCGAATTCTTCCGCACCATGCAGAAAACGCATTCGGTGCTCTCCGTAGAGGCCAAGAAGCAGATCCAGCGGGCGCTCCCGGCGGCCGGCCAGGAGTTCCGCGAGGACCCCAGGGCCGGGCGGATCTTCCTGGAGATCCTGTCCGACCCGAACTGGCTGAGAGAAACGCTGCTCGCGATGAACGAGTGCCGGTTCCTGGGGCGGTACATGCCGGAGTTCGCCCCCTTGTACAGCAAGGTACAGCGCGATATCTACCACACCTACACGGTCGACATCCACTCCATACGCGCGGCGAGCGTCCTCGCGAGGCTGGAGACCGCCTCCACGCGAACCAGGGACGAAGAGGATTTCCTGAAGGTCTACCGCTCGGTCCCGCGCAAGGACCTCCTGAATCTCGCGATCCTGATCCACGACATCGGGAAGGGGAAGGGGCACGGGCATTCGCAGCTCGGCGCCGAGATGGCGAGCAGGATCGGCCCGCGGATGGGGCTTTCCGGGGCTGAGACCTCCGACCTCGTCTTCCTCGTGGAGCAGCACCTGCTGATGGCGCACACGTCCCAGCGCCGGGATCTGCACGACATCGAGCTCATCCTTTCGTTCACGGACGTGGTGACGACCCAGCCCAGGCTCGACACGCTATACCTGCTCACATACGCCGACCTTCGCGCGGTGGGGCCCGACGTCTGGACGCAATGGAAGGCGATGCTCCTGGCCGAGCTCTACGACAAGGCGAAGAACATCCTGGAGACCGGGAAGCTCAAGCGGGTGTACGAGGAGCGCCCGCTGCAGCGCCGCGAACAGGTGCGGGAGTGGCTCTCGGCTTTCCCCAGGGAGGAGGTCGACGCGTACCTGTCCAGGTTCGACGACCGCTATTTCCTGGGGACGCCGGACGGGCGGTTTTCGTATCACATCCGGCTGCTGTCGGAATTCGACCGGACCGCGCCCCGCATCGAGTCGATCGATTACAAGGAATCCGGCGCCTCCGAGCTGATCATAGTCTGGAACGACGAACGGGGCCTTTTCTCCAGGATCGCCGGGACGCTTTCGGCCAACGGGATCAACATCCTCAACGCCACGATCGCCACCTCGGTCGACGGCGTCGCGCTGGACACCTTCTACGTTTCCTACCTGGGGAAAAGCCTGCTGGTGGATCCAAAGAAGAACCGGGCGCTGCAGGACCTCTCCTCCGTCCTGCGCGGCGAGACGACGGTCGAGCAGCTAATGGCCGAGCGCAAGATCGCGCGGTTCGTCCGGGAGAAGGTTTCCAGGTACCGCCCCACCAGGGTGGTCTTCGACAATTCGGTTTCCTCGCGCTACACGGTCGTGGACATCTTCACCTACGACCGCATCGGCCTCCTCTACGACATCACCCGGACGCTGGCGGGCATGGGGATCGACATCGCCCTGTCCAAGATATCCACGAAGGCCGACCAGGTGGCCGACGTCTTCTACCTGACGGACCGGGGCCTGGGGAAGATCACCAGCGAAAGCCGGCTGGAGGAAATCCGCGCGGCGCTGCTGGAAGCGATAGGGGAGTGAGGTGAGGGCGAAGTGAAGGTGGGTGTCCTCTCCGACTCGCACGACAACATGGACAGCGCCGCCGACGTCCTGTCCGTTTTCCTGCGGGAGCGCGCGGAGGCCATCCTGCATCTCGGCGACGTCTGCTCCCCCCGGCTGATCGAGCCGTTCAGCGGCAGCGGGATCCCGCTCGTTGGCGTTTTCGGAAACAACGACTCGGACAAGGGGGGGCTGCAGGCGGCCTCCGGGAACCGGTTCCACCGGGGCCCCCATATCTGCGAAATCGGGGGGCGCAGGATCCTGATGTCGCATTCGTTCGACGAGCTCCAGGGCGAGATCGGCGACGGGGGGAAGTTCGACCTGGTCCTCTTCGGGCACACCCACCGTCCGCTGACGATGCGCGTGGGCAGGGCCCTTGTCATAAACCCCGGAGAGGCGTGCGGGTTCATGAGCGGAAGGGCGACCTGCGCGGTGATCGACCTCGATTCGATGTCCGCCTTCATCCTTGACGCGGCGGCGGACGCCGGAAACGGGGACGCCGGCGCCCCCGGGGCGGAAAGCCGCGGATGAAGCCCCCCGTGCGGAGCCTGGACGCGGACGCCCTCGTGGACGCGTTCCTCGTGGAGCTGCGGATCGGCAGGCGGCTCTCCCCGAACACCCTGGAGGCTTACGGCTCCGATCTTCGCAGGTTCTCCGCCTTTCTGTCCGGGGCTTCCGTCTCACTCGATGGATTCCGGCGCGGCGACCTCCTCGATTTCCTTTCCTCGCTGCGCGGGCTCTCCTCCCGAAGCGTCGCAAGGCGGATCTCATCCGTGCGTTCTTTCTTCAGGTTCCTCGTGCGGGAGGGGATTCTCGATTCGGACCCGGTTTCCGAGGTGCGCGCCCCGTCGATCGGCCGGCCCCTTCCGAAGTACCTGACCGTGACCGAGGTGGAAAGCCTGCTGGCCGCGCCGGACAGGGCGACGCCGGAGGGGATGCGAGACCGGGCGATGCTCATGCTCATGTACGCGGCGGGGCTTCGGGCCACGGAGGTCGTGACCCTGCGTATCGAGAACATCGATTCCAACGCGGGCTTCCTGCGCGTGCTGGGAAAGGGAGGCAAGGAGCGCGTCGTCCCGGTGGCGGACGCGGCGCTGGTATCGCTGCGCGAATACATGGAGGACTGGCGGCCCAGGTTCCCCGCCAAAAAGGCGACGAACGCGCTGTTTTTAAGCCGCCTGGGGCGGCCGGTCACGCGGCAGACGCTGTGGAACCGGATCGCCCGGTGGGCGCGCGAGGCCGGGATCAGGACCAGGATATCGCCCCACACGCTGCGCCACTCCTTCGCCGGCCACCTGCTGGCGGGCGGCGCGGACCTGCGCGCCGTGCAGACGATGCTGGGGCACGCAGACATCTCCACTACGCAGATCTACACCCACGTGACGCCGGAACGGCTCCGGGAGATCCACCGGAAACACCACCCCAGGGGATAGAATTTTTCTTCAAAAAAAACCCAAAGATTCCTTGTTGCGATTCGCATCCGGGGGGGATATAAAGGATAGCTGAACGTCTTGTATGCAGAATACAATCTTTAGCCTCGGGAAGAAAAATCCATAGAGAAGGGGTAGTCTCATGCGATTCATGACAAGCAGCGTAGGCCGGAAGGTCCTGATGGCGGGCAGCGGACTGTTCATGCTACTCTTCGTCATCGTCCACCTTCTGGGGAACTCAAGCATTTTCGTCGGCCCCGACGGGATCAACGCATATGCCGACAAGCTGCACGGCCTCGGGCCCTTCGTCTGGGCCTTCCGCCTCTTCATGCTCGCCATGCTCGGCATCCATATCCTCTTCGGGATCCTCGTCACCCTCGACAACTGGTCGGCCAATCCCGACAAGTACAAGGTCAAGAAGATGCTCAAGGCGACATTCGCGGGCGAGACGATGATCTGGACCGGCGCGCTGCTCCTCGTTTTCATCGTGTACCACCTGCTCCAGTTCACCGTCCGCATCACGCCGGACGTGGTGCTGGGGGAGGACGCGAAGGGGCGATTCGACGTCTTTACCATGGTGACCTCCAGCTTCAGCTCCACCCCGATCGTGGCGATCTACGTGGCCGCGATGGTGACCCTTTTCCTGCATCTGAGCCACGGCATACAGAGCATCTTCCAGACCATCGGCTGGAACAACGACAAGACCCTGCCGACCTACACACGGCTCGGCCAGCTCCTCGCAGTGGTGTTCCTGCTGGGCTACAGCGCCATTCCGGTTCTCATCCTATCCGGCATCCTGACCAAATAGGGGGTTCGAAAGTGATACTCGACGGCAAATGTCCGACAGGACCGATCGAAAAGTCGTGGGACAAGCACCGCTTCGACATGAAGCTGGTGAACCCCGCGAACAAGCGCAAGTACAAGATCCTGGTGGTCGGCACCGGCCTCGCCGGCGCCTCCGCCGCCGCGACTCTCGGAGAGCTCGGGTACAACGTCGAGAGCTTCTGCTACCAGGACAGCCCCAGGCGCGCCCATAGCATCGCCGCCCAGGGCGGGATCAACGCCGCCAAGAACTACCCGAACGACGGCGACAGCATCCTGCGGCTCTTCTACGACACCATCAAGGGAGGCGACTTCCGCTCCCGAGAAGCGGACGTGTGGCGGCTCGCACAGGTGAGCAACGAGATCATCGACCAGTGCGTGGCCCAGGGAGTGCCGTTCGCGCGGGACTACGCCGGCTACCTGGACAACCGCTCCTTCGGCGGCGCCCAGGTGTCGCGCACCTTCTACGCCAGGGGGCAGACGGGGCAGCAGCTGCTCCTGGGCGCCTACTCGGCCCTCTCGCGCCAGATCAAGCTTGGCACGGTGAAGATGTTCCCGCGGACCGAGATGCTCGACCTGGTCCTGGTGGACGGAGAAGCCAAGGGGATCACGATCCGCGACCTCGTCACCGGCGAAATCCGTGTCCACGTAGGGGATGCGGTGTGCCTGTGCACGGGCGGATACGCGAACGTGTTCAACCTCTCCACGAACGCCCGGGGATGCAGCGTGACCGCAATATGGAAGGCCTACCGGAAGGGCGCCTATTTCGCGAACCCCTGCTACACGCAGATCCACCCGACCTGCATCCCGCAGGCGGGAGACTACCAGTCGAAGCTGACGCTCATGTCGGAGTCCCTCCGAAACGACGGCCGGATCTGGGTGCCCAAAAAGCAGGATGAGAAGCGGGCCGCCAACGACATCCCCGAGGAGGACCGCGACTACTACCTCGAACGGAAGTATCCCAGCTACGGCAACCTGGCTCCCCGGGACATTTCGTCGCGGGCGGCCAAGGAAGCGTGCGACGACGGCCGGGGCGTGGGGCCGGGCGGCCGAGGCGTATATCTCGATTTCCGCGATTCCATCAAGCGCCTTGGCGAGCACGTGATCCGGGAGCGGTACGGCAACCTTTTCGAGATGTACGAGCGGATCACCGGGGAAGACGGCTACAAGGTGCCGATGCGGATATACCCCGCCTCCCACTACGCGATGGGAGGGCTGTGGGTGGACTACCACCTGATGAGCAACATCCCGGGGCTCTTCGTCCTGGGCGAGGCGAACTTCTCAGTCCACGGGGCGAACAGGCTCGGCGCCAGCGCCCTCATGCAGGGACTGGCCGACGGCTACTTCGTCATCCCCTACACGATCGCCCAGTACCTGGTGCAGACCAAGCCGGGGAAGGCGAAGGCGGACCACGCCGAATGCAGGAAGTCGATCGAAGACGTGAAAGGTTACGTCAAGAAGCTCCTCTCCATCAACGGGAAGGAGACCCCGGCCGATTTCATGCGGAAACTGGGCAACGTAATGTGGAACAACGTCGGGATGGGACGGAGCAAGGAGAGCCTCACCGAGGCCATCCAGAAGATCCCTGGAATCCGGGAGGAGTTCTGGAAGAACCTGAAGGTGGCGGGGACCGGGACGGAGATCAACCAGCAGCTTGAGAACGCCGGCCGGACTGCGGACTTCATCGAGTTCGCCGAACTGCTCTGCCGCGACGCCCTGAACCGGGACGAGTCGTGCGGCGCCCACTTCCGGGTGGAGCACCAGTTCGCGGACGGAGAGGCGAAACGCGACGATGCGAACTTCTCTTACGTGGCCGCATGGGGTTTCAAGGGCGACGGCGCCGAGCCCGAGCTCCACAAGGAGCCGCTCGAGTTCAGCCTCATCAAACCCGCGGTAAGGAGCTATAAATAATGAGCGCGCAAAAAGCCGAACACGGAACGAAGACCCTGAAGCTTATCGTCTGGCGGCAGGCGGGCACAGACAAGACCGGGCGATTCGAGACGTACACCGCCAGGAACATAACCGATCATCATTCATTCCTCGAGATGCTGGACGTGGTGAACGAGGACCTGATCAAGGACGGAAAAGAGCCGATCGTCTTCGACCACGACTGCCGGGAGGGGATCTGCGGCGTCTGCTCGCAGGTAATCAACGGAGTCGCTCACGGAGGGCAGGCGCGGACCACCGTCTGCCAGCTCCACATGCGGCTGTTCAAGGACGGAGATACCATCTACATCGAGCCGTGGCGGGCCCGGGCGTTTCCGATCCTCAAGGACCTGATGGTGGACCGGGGAGCCCTCGACAAGATCATCCAGGCGGGGGGATATACCTCCGCTCATACCGGCGGGGTGCCGGACGGAAACTCGACGCCCATCTCCAAGGCGGACGCCGATTACTCGATGGACGCCGCGGAATGCATCGGGTGCGGGGCCTGCGTGGCGGCCTGCCCGAACGGGGCCGCGATGCTGTTCACGGGCGCCAAGGTCGCGCAGCTCGCCGCGCTTCCGCAGGGGCAGGTCGAGGCCCCCGCGCGCGTCGCCAACCTTGTCCGGGCCATGCAGGAGTGCGGATTCGGCAACTGCACGAACCATTACGAATGCCAGGCGGTGTGCCCGAAGGGGATCGACGTCAAGTTCATAGCCAGGCTCAACCGGGAGTTCCTGAAAGCCCTGTTCAAGGCGAAGGCGGGATCGCACGAATTCACGGGTGAATAAACCCGCCGCAAAAGACTCGAACCGAGGGGCAGGGGCGGTTTCGCTCCTGCCCTTTTTTTTATGTCGATTCCGATCGCCGGCCTGAATCCCGGTTCCTTTGACGACCCTCTCATAATTCCGCATACTTAGATCAAATGGAAGTCATAACCACGCATATTAACGCCGACTTCGACACCATCGCCTCCATGGTGGCTGCGCGAAAGCTGTATCCCGGGGCGGTTATCGTGCTGCCCGGGTCGCAGGAGGAGACGGTCAAGGGGTTCCTCATCCAGTCGGCCTTCTATGCCCTGGAGGTGCGCAAGGCGAGGGAGATAGACCTTTCCGAGGTCGCCAGGGTGATCCTGGTGGATATCCGCAACTCCGCGCGGATCGGGGTTTTCCGCGACGTCGTGAAGCGGCCGGGCGTGGACCTGCACATTTACGACCACCATCCGGAAGAGGAGGCGGACCTCCACGGAAGCGTCGAGGTGATCCGCCAGGCGGGGTCCACGACGACGATCCTCGTCGAGATCCTCAAGGAACGAGGGATCCCCATCACGCCGGACGAGGCGACCGTCATGATGCTCGGGATCTACGAGGACACCGGCTCGCTCATCTTCCCCTCCACTACCGTTTCCGACTACCTGGCGGCGGCGCACCTGTTGTCCTGCGGGGCGAACCTGGGCGCCGTTTCGGACATCCTCGCCAAGGACCTGACCTCCGAGCAGATATCGCTGTTGTACGACCTCATCCAGGGATCGAAGTCCTACACCATACACGGCGTGGAGGTGGTGATCGCCGAGGCGCGGAGGGAGGAGTACGTCGGCGACCTCGCGGTCCTGGTCCACAAGCTGCGCGACATGGAGGCGGTGAACGTCCTGTTCGCCATCTGCCAGATGGGGGACCGGGTCGTGATCATCGGCCGAAGCCGCAAGCCCGAGGTGGACGTCGGGGCGGTGATGAGGGAGTTCGGCGGCGGAGGGCATTCGTACGCCGCCTCGGCCAACATAAAGGAGGCGACCACCTTCCAGGTGCGGGAGAAGATATTCAAGGTCCTCACCGAAAAGGTGATCCCGCGGCGCACCGCGGCGGACCTCATGGCGACCCCGGCCCGCAGCGCCCTGGCCGACAGCACGATCGCCGAAGTCCACCAGATGCTCACGCGGTTCAACATCAACGCCGTTCCCGTCCTGCGTGGTGAGGAGGGGGGCGAAGGAAGGGGAGGCGTATTCGGCATTATCACCCGGCAAGTCGTGGAAAAGGCGCTTTTTCACGGCCTTGGAACCGAAAAGGTGAGCGAGTACACGAACACCGATTTCGATGCGGTCGATCCCGGCGAGGGGATCGATCGCGTGCAGGAAATCATACTCAGGAAGAACCAGCGCCTTGTCCCGGTCGTGTCGGACGGAAAGGTGGCGGGAATCATCACGAGGACGGGGCTCCTGCGGTTCCTGCACGACGTCCGCGACGTCCGGCCCCCCGATTCCGGAGAGGACATCCCCGCGGGCGGATTCCTCTCGCGCACGAAGAACGTGGCCAACCTCATGAAGGAGCGGCTTCCGTCGCAGGTTGTCGATCTCCTCCGGTCGGCGGGCGCCGTGGCGGAAGGACTGGGGATGTCCGCGTACGTAGTCGGCGGATTCGTGCGGGACCTGGTGATGCGGATCGACAACCTCGACGTGGACATCGTGATAGAGGGGGACGGGATCGAGTTCGCGGAGGCGTTCGCGCGGGAGAATCCCTGCCGGGTCCGGCCGCACCACAAGTTCGGCACGGCGGTGCTCGTCTTCCCCGACGGCTTCAAGGTCGACGTGGCGACCGCGCGCGTCGAGTATTACCTCGAGCCGGCGGCGCTGCCCACGGTCGAGTACAGCAGCATAAAGCAGGACCTGTACCGCCGGGATTTCACGATCAACACGCTGGCGGTGCGCCTGAACGCGCCGGTCTTCGGCGAGCTGATCGACTTTTACGGCGCGCAGCGCGACATCAAGGAACGGGTCCTGCGCGTCCTTCACTCGCTGTCGTTCGTCGAGGACCCTTCGCGCATCCTGCGCGCGTCCCGCTTCGAGCGGCGGTTCGGGTTCATCATCGGCCGCCACACGCTGAATCTCATCCGAAACGCGGTCCGGCTCGACCTGATCGGCAGGCTGCCCAAGCCCAGGCTTTTCGGGGAGCTGGAGCTGATCCTGAAGGAAGAGGACCCGACGGCCATTCTGCGGCGCCTCTCGGAGTTCAACATCGGCCCGTCGATCCACCCCAAGATCACGCTGGACCGCAGGCAGATGGCCCTCCTGGAGGAGACCGCCGAGATCCTGGTGTGGTTTTCGCTCCTTTTCCTGGACGAGAAGGCCGAGAAATGGGGGGTACTGCTCCTCGCGCTGCTGGACCCCTTGACCCCCGCGGAAGGCAGGGATTTCGCCGCCGAGCTGGGGGTCGGGCGACGCGCCAGGGAGTGGGTGCGGATCGCGAAGTTCGAGGCGGACGAACTGATCGCCAGGCTGCTTACCAGCCGGGCCATCTCGCGCAAGCTGATCTACGACTGCCTGAGCCAGATGCCCAACGAAGTCATCCTTTACATGATGGCCAAATCGAAACACCCCGATATCAAAAGATATATTTCTCTCTACTTCACGCAGCTCAAGAACGTGCGCTCCTTGGTTACGGGGAAGGACCTGGTCGACCTGGGCTACCCCCCGGGCCCGGATTTCAAGCGAATCTTCGACGAGATCCTCGAGCGGAAGTTCACCGGAGAACTCAAGACGAAAGCCGCCGAGATGTCCTTCGTCCTCTCCCACTTCCCCAAAAAGTAAAGGGACGGTCTCAGGTTTATCGATGTGTGAAGGTCGATGAGATTAAAAAAAGTTTAAGAACGTCCCCGGGTTTAAGTTGTTAAGATATCCTATTTTGGAAAGGGGAATTCGTTGTTCGACATCCAGGGATTTCTCCAGCAGATATCGATCCAGGCCATTCCGCTCCTCCTTGCGATAACGTTCCACGAGGCCGCGCACGGCTGGGTCGCCTACAAGAAGGGCGACCCGACCGCCAAGATGCTGGGGCGGGTGACGCTAAACCCGCTGGCGCACATCGATCCGTTCGGCACCATCCTCCTTCCCGCCATGCTCATCCTCATGCGGAGCCCGTTCCTCTTCGGGTACGCCAAACCCGTGCCCGTCAATTTCCGCCTCCTCAAGGACCAGAAGCGGGACCCTGTCTACGTGGCCTCCGCGGGGGTCGTGACGAACCTTGCGCTGGCCGCGGCGTCGGGCATCCTCCTGCGGATCGTCGGCCTTCTGGACCCGGACGTCATCGCGAAGATCGTGCATTCCGGCATGCAGGCGACCGGGGACGGGACAATGCAGATGGCCCTCATCCCGGTGGCGCTCATGTGCGTGGCGTCGGTCAAGTGGAACGTCCTGCTGGCGATATTCAACCTGATCCCGATTCCGCCGCTGGACGGCGGCCGGATCGCCGTGGGGCTGCTCCCGTACGGCCCCTCGCAGGCCCTGGCCTCGGTCGAGCGCTACGGAATGCTCATACTCATCGCGCTCTTCATGTTCGATCCTTTTGGTATAATCCATCGGATAATCTATCCGGTCATCCACCTGCTCACGTATCTGTTCCTGGGCGGATAACGATCAATCAAGGAGGCAAAGTTTTGCGCAAGCGCATCTTGAGCGGCATGCGGCCGAGCGGCAAGCTGCACCTGGGACATTACCTGGGGGTCCTGGTCAACTGGAGGAAGCTGCAGGAGGATAACGACTGCTTCTTCTTCGTCGCCGACTGGCACGCGCTCACAACCGAATACGAGCGCACGAGCGTGATAGGCGAGAGCATCGACGACATGGTGATCGACTGGCTCGCCTCCGGGATCGACCCGTTGAAGGCCACGCTATTCATCCAGAGCAACGTGCCCCAGCACGCCGAGCTGCACCTGCTCCTCTCGATGATCACCCCGCTGCCGTGGCTTGAGCGCAACCCGACCTACAAGGAGCAGCTTCGCGAGCAGACGACGAGGGACCTGCACACCTACGGATTCCTGGGCTACCCGGTGCTGCAGGCGGCCGACATCCTCATGTACGACGCCGAGCTGGTGCCCGTCGGAATCGACCAGGTCCCGCACCTGGAACTCTCCCGGGAGATCGCCCGCAGGTTCAACTTCCTCTACAAGGAGGTTTTCGCCATTCCGCAGGCGTACCTGACCGAAACGCCCAAGATCATGGGGACGGACAACCGGAAGATGAGCAAGACGTACGGCAACGCGATAATGCTTTCGGACACGGCGGAAGAGGTCTGGGGGAAGGTCAAGCCGATGGTCACCGACCCGGCGCGCGTGCGCCGCTCCGATCCCGGCAACCCGGAGATCTGCAACGTGTTCGCCTACCACAAGATCTTCTCGGACGAGGAGACGATCAAGAGGGTCGACGTGGGCTGCCGGACCGCGGGGATCGGCTGCATAGAGTGCAAGAAGTGGATGTACGACCGCATGGAGAAGGTGCTCGCCCCCATCCGGGAAAAACGCAGGCAGATCGTCGACGGCGGCATCCCGGTCCGGCAGATCCTGGCGGAGGGGACGCAACGGGCGCTCGAAAACGCCGAGAAGAAGATGAAGGAGGTCAGGGAAGCGGTTGGGATCTGAATCGCCCAACGGCGCGCCGGGCATCGCGGTCAGCCTCGAGGTCTTCGAAGGCCCGCTCGACCTGCTCCTGCACCTGATCCGCGAGGACAAGCTCGATATACACGACATCCCGATCTCGCGCATCACGGAGCAGTACCTGGCATATCTCGACGCTATGAAAGCGCTCAACCTGGACGTCGCGGGAGAGTTCCTCGTGATGGCGTCGACGCTCATCTACATCAAGTCGAAGTCGCTGCTTCCGCGGACGGGTGACGAGCTCGAGCCGGAGGAGGACCCGGAAACGATGCGGGCCGAGCTCTCCAGGCGGCTTATCGAGTACCGGAAGTTCAAGGAGGCCGCCGCCAGGCTGTCCGACCGCCCGATCCTGGGGCGGGACGTTTTCGCGCGGGATTTCCTGGGCGAGGAGATCTCCGGGGAAGAGGTGGCGATCACCGAGCTGTCGCTGGCGGACCTAATCACCGCCTTTAAGAGCGTCATAGAGCGGATGCCGAAGGACGAGGCTCACGAGGTCTTCGTGGATCGCCTCACCATCGCGGACGCGATATCGTTCCTGCTTGACCGGATCCGGGAAGACGGGTCGATCCGGTTCGACCGCCTGGTCGAGGAATTCAGGACGAGGAACGAGATAATCTCGTTCTTCCTGGGTATCCTGGAGCTCATCCGGCTCCGGACCGTAAAGGCCTACCAGGCCAACCCGATGGGACTGATCACGATCGTCCCGGCCGTGCGGGAGGAGGAAAATGGAAGAGAGCCCGAAGAACCAGACACCCGTTGATACCGAGCCGGATGCCGCTCCCGATACCGACTTCGCGGCAGGAGTCGTAGCCGGCGGGGAAAAGAAAGAAGGGGAGGAAGTGGACCTCTCCCGTGCGGCATCCATCCTGGAGAGCCTGCTGCTGGTCTCCGAGCAGCCGCTCTCGCTGGAAAAGGCGGGCCAGGTGCTGGGAGGCATTTCCAAGGCGACCGTGCGCGACGCGATCCGGATCCTGCAGGCGAAATACCCCCCGGACTCCTCAGGGATCCTGGTGGAGGAGGTCGCAAAGGGGATCCAGCTGCGCACGAACCCGGCGAACCAGGAGTACGTTCGCCAGCTCTTCGATATCAAGCCTCCGCGTTTTTCGCGCGCGGCGCTCGAAACGCTTTCCATAATCGCATACAAGCAGCCGGTGACTCGCCTCGAGATCGAGCAGATACGCGGAGTGGACTGCGCCGGGTCGATCAAGACCCTGATGGAGCGGCGGCTGGTAAAGGTCGTCGGCAAGAAGGACGTGATCGGAAGACCGTTCCTCTTCGGGACGAGCAGGGAGTTCCTGGAGATATTCGGGCTGGCCAGCCTTTCCGACCTGCCTTCGATGCGCGACATCGAGGATTTCCTGGCGGCGGCCACCGGCGGCGTAGTCGCGGAGACCTCTCCCGAGGAACACCTGCAGCTTCATGCGGATTCGGAGCTGGCGGCCAGCCTGGAAGCGGCGGAGCCAGGCGAACCGCTGTTGTCCACCGAGTCCGGATTGCCCGAAGGGGTGTCGGAAGACGTCCTGTCGGATGCGGCCTCCCGCGAGGAGGGCGGCGAGACGGATGGCTAGCCCGCATTCCAGCGAACACCTCAACCGGTACATCTCGCTTGCGGCGGGCGTTTCCCGCCGAACGGCCGACGAGCTGATCCGCAGCGGGCGGGTGACCGTCGGAGGGCAGGCGGTCCTCGACCCCGGATCCTTCTTCGACCCGGGGAAGGGCGAGGTCAGGCTGGACGGGAATACGCTCGTCCCCTTGAGGGAAGAGAAGATCTACCTGATGGCGTACAAGCCCGACAACGTCGTCAGCACGATGAAGGACAAGGAAGGCCGGCAGACGGTTGCGTCGCTCGTGGGCGACCTTGCCGCGCGGGTGTTTCCCGTCGGTCGGCTGGACTACCACACGACCGGCCTTATCCTGTTCACCAACGACGGCGAACTTGCCTTCAAGCTCACGCATCCCAGGTTCGGAGTCGAGAAGACATATGTGGCGAAGGTCATGGGCGCCCCCCCTCCGGCGGCGCTCAAATTCCTTCGCAGCGGACTTCCTATCGACGGCGTCATGACCAATCCCGCCCAGGTCGCTTTCCTGGAAAAGCGTGAAGGGAAGGCGTGGATCGCGATCCGCATAGCGGAAGGGCGGTACCACCAGGTGCGGAAGATGTTCGAGGCGATCGGGCACAAGGTGATGAAACTCAAGCGGACAGCGATCGGCCCGATAGAGCTTGCGGGGGTGGAGCCCGGGGAGTGGCGCTATCTTACCGGGAAGGAAGTGCGGGACCTGAAGGCCTACGTGGAAAAAAAGGAACACGAGCCTCGTTCGGCGCCTCCCCGCGCGCCGGGCGTCGGCAAGCCGAAATTCATCCCGCGCGCGAAGCGAATGCAACCTCCTGCCGCCGCGGAATCCACAGTGGAGCGGAAAGGCCCCCGCCAGCCCAAGCCGGAGTGGAAAAAAACTCCGAAATCCCCCGCGGCGCCGGGCGGTCCACGAGCAGTCCCTGGGCAAGGACCTGGAAAAGGCAGGGAATTCCGGTCGCCCGCGCGTAAGGCAAGCCGCCCCGGCAAGGGGAGGCGTTTCGGCCGCTAGCCTTGTTTTAAATAAATTGACAGTGCGGCGCCTGAATAGATAATATAGTTGGCTTACGACGCGGGGTGGAGCAGCCAGGTAGCTCGTCGGGCTCATAACCCGAAGGTCCCAGGTTCAAATCCTGGCCCCGCTACCAATACCAACGACGGGGCCGCGAGAAATCGTGGCCCTTTTTCTTTTTCATAAAGAGGAACATGCGAAAACTTCCCCGTTCCTTTTACGACCGCGACACCGTGACGGTCGCCATGGAGCTTCTCGGGAAGCGCCTGGTTCACGCGTCCGACGGAGTGGAGCGAGTCGGAGCGATCGTGGAAGTCGAGGCATACCTGGGGCCCCACGACCTCGCGGCCCATTCTTCGAGGGGGCTGACGCAGCGAACGAAGGTGATGTTCGGCCCGCCGGGCCACGCTTACGTTTACCTGGTCTACGGGATGTATTACTGCATGAACGTCGTCACCGAGCGCGAAGGCCACGCATCTGCCGTCCTGCTGCGCGCGATCGAGCCGGTCATGAATGTCGAAGGCCGCACCCAGGGCCCGGGCAGGCTATGCAGATCGATGCATATCGACAGGCGCCTGAACGCCCACGATCTCACCAGCGACGATTTCTACATTGCGGATCTTCCCGGCGCCGAGCCGCCGCGGATCGTCAAAAGGCCCCGGGTGGGCGTCGATTACGCCGGACATTGGGCGAAGCGGCTTTTGAGGTTTTACGTCAGGGGCAACCCGTTCGTCTCGAAGCGATAGCGGATGAAGTTGGGGATCGGCAAATTCAACCGGCGGATTTAGGCTAAGATATATTTAACACTCGCCTGGCTTGCGATGGAGGGTATATGAGCGGGAAAGCGTTTGCCGCATTCGGTTCGTCGCTTCTTCTGCTGGCATGCCTGTTGGCGGCCGCGGGCGCATCTGCGGCCGAGCCTCCCCGGATCACCAAGGAAGAACTCAAAGTACGGCTCGACGATCCGAAGATCGTCATAGTGGACGTGCGGACCGGGAGGGACTGGACTCGCAGCAACGTCAAGATCCGCGGGGCGGTCCGTGAAGAGCCGGGAAACGCAGGCGCATGGGCGAATCGATATCCCAAGGACAAGCTCATCGTCCTTTATTGCGCCTGAAGCAACGAGGGCACGAGCGCCCGTGTGGCGCTCACGCTGATGGAGAAGGGTCACACGGAGGTATCCGTCCTTAAAGGCGGATGGGACGAATGGCTCGGCTCGGGATTCCCGACGGATCCGAAGTGACGATATCGTTACGCCGGTCCCTGCCGGCGATTGAAAAAGAAGGAGGGAAACCGATGGAACACTATAGATAAGCGCATGGCGATTGTATGGAAATTTTTTCCCCCTCGATGTCGCAGACTCCCAAACACTGAAAAACGCGCACGAATAAAAGGCAAAGCCGTGGCATGCATGCTGCAATTAAAAGGGGCATATGAAAAGATTCATAACATTTGTGAAATGGGTCGTGGTGATGGCGGCGTTCCTGCTGGTGCTGTGGATTCCGCTGGTGGCCTCCGTGTTACACCTTGAATGGAAGACAGCGAAGGAAAATGCCGACCCCCTTTGGATCACGAGATCGGAAGGACTCCGCCTGATGCGTTATCACGGCACCAACGGATTGAAAATCACCGACGACCGTATCTACATCCGGCAGGACAGCAGGTGGATCCAGGTCGTCAAGCGCAAATCCGCCTGATTCACCCCCCCAACTTGAATCCCTGATCGCACGCAGCGTCGCCGGAAGTGCAGGTGCGCCGTTTAGACGGACTGCGCTATGATTGATTCAGGCGGGTCCATCCGGAGGAGGCGATCGCATGTGCGAATTCTGCCACAAGCACGGCGAGGCGAAGAAGTAAATATGAAGAAGCCGTACCGTGTCTATATGATCGAGTGCGCCGGGGGAGTCATATACACGGGAATAGCGATCGATCCCGAAGCCAGGTTCCTGGAGCATCTTTCCGGGAAAGGAGCGCGGTTCACAAGGATAAGGAAGCCATTGCGGA
>JBLNEW010000012.1:0-77962 GCA_050263095.1 Deltaproteobacteria bacterium
CGTCGTCCCGGGCGCCCTCCCTCCTGACGGCCGCGGAAATGTCCCGCCAGGCACGCCGCACGGCCGCATCATCGCCCGCGCCGAGGACGACTCCGCCGATGTCGCTTTTGTGCGTGACGTCGGGTGAGTTCATCTTAACGGCTACCGGGTAACCGATTTCCCGGGCCGCCGCCGCGGCCTCCTCTTCGCTTCTCGCCTGCCGCGAGGGGACCACCGGAAATCCCGCCTCCGAAAGCAGCCGCATCGATTCGGCGGGGGTGAGGGCATTGCCGGCGGCTCCTTCCGTCTTCTGGGCGGCCTGCGTTTCGGGGGCGCGGGGAAACTTCCCTCGGTTGAAGCGGGCGTGGCAGGAAAGGGCCCGCACTGCCCGTTCCGGCGTCGGAAACACGGCTATCTTCCTTTCGTGCAGAAGCGCCCGCTCCGCCCGTTCGACCTCCGCCCCGCCCAGGTAGGCTACGAGCTCGCAGCGTCCGGGCGTGATCACTCCGCTCGCCCCCGGTATCGGGTCGCCGAATATAGGCATTACGACATCGTAACGGCCGGCGGAAGCCTCAAGCACCTTCCCGTACCGCTCGGCGTCGGTGTCGCCGGTAAGATCCAGGGGATTACCGACGATGCAGTGCGAGGGAAGCATCTCCTTCAGCCGCGCTGCGAGATCTGGCGGCAGGGACGTGACCCTGAACCCCTCTTCTTCCGCGACGTCGGTGGCTATGATCGCGGACCCGCCCGAGCTCGTGACGATCAGCATCCGGGGGCCTTCCGGCGGAGGAAGGTAGGCAAGCGCCTTCGAAAAGTCGTACAGATCCTCAAGCGAGGATGCCCTGTGCACCCCGAACTGCCGGAACACCGCGTCGTAGATCTCGTCCCTGCCGGCAAGCGAACGGGTGTGCGACTCCGCCGCCTTTCTTCCCCGCTCCGTCCGCCCGGCCTTGAATATCACGAGCGGTTTTTTGCACTTGCGTATAGCCGCGAGGAACTTTCCGGCGTCCTTGACCCCTTCTATGTATAAGGAAACCACTTTCGTGTCCGCATCTTCGGCGAAGAATTCGATAAGGTCCGCCTCGTCCACGTCCGCCCGGTTTCCCATGCTGACGAACGCCGAGAAGCCCAGCCGGTCCTCCGACGCCCAGTCGATCATGGCGGCGCCGACCGTTCCGCTCTGGGAAACGAACGCGATGTCCCCCCGCCGCGTCAAGAGCGGCCAGGAGGCGCATAATCCGTGGACCGGGTAGTTGACTCCCTGGCAGTTCGGGCCCACCACCCGTATGCCGCAATGCGCCGCGTTCCGTGCAAGTTCCGCCTGGAGGGCCGCTCCCTCCTCTCCCGATTCGGCGAAGCCGCCGCTTATCACTATCGCGGCCCGGACTTTTCGCTCTCCCAGTTGAAGAATTGTCCCGGGCACCAACCTGGCCGGAATGATCAGGACCGCCAGGTCCGTGCCGGCCGGCAGGTCGGCCGCCGATTTCAGGGAGGCCCTTCCCAGCACCGTCTCCCCTTTAGGGTTGACGGGCAATATCTCGCCGCGGAAACCGGCCTCCACGATGTTCCTGAAGATCTGGAAACCCATCTTTTCGGGATTGGAAGAAGCGCCGATTACGGCCAGACGCTCGGGGCGGAACAGTGGCGCAAGCGAGCCGGACATTGGGCACCGCCGAATTATATTTTTCACAATCTAGCAAAGGGGTGGGGAAAAAGAAAGGCGCCTCCGGACCTTTGCCCGGGGCGCCTTTTCGTGCCTGTATGGCGTTCGGGTTACATTACTTTGCGGACGTTTGCCGCCTTCTTGCCCTTCGGTCCCGCGGTCACTTCGAACTCGACCTTCTGCCCCTCGGCAAGCGAGCGGAAGCCGTCGCCTGAAATCTCGCTGAAGTGAACGAAGATATCCTCGCCCTCGTCCTGCGTGATGAAACCGTAACCTTTCGCATCGTTGAACCACTTGACCGTTCCTGTTGCCATGCTGCTCTCCTTTTTGTTTCGACCCGTCGGGTCGATCGTTTGGGGCGGTGCGCAGCCCCTCTGCGTTCGGCCCGTCAGGATGGAACAAAACCCCGCGCACATTCTCGGCGCTGCGGAACGTCCGGACAAGGGACCGAAAGAATTAACCGATTTCTAAGTAATGGAATCCGTCCGTGTTGTCAATATAAATTACGGTCAGCCGGCGGAGAGCGCGATCGGATAATCCTTCGAGTATCGTTCGCGCTCCAGCGTGGAATCGGAGCCAATGATGATTATGTCGCCCGGCCCCCGCGAGAAAATTTTCTGCGCCAGCTTGGCCAGTCCAAGCCGGTTCATGCTGCGACGGCTCCTGCGGAACTCCAGTATCGAGCCGATGCATATCGGGTCGTTCCCGGGGAGATCGATCCTGTAGACGGGATAGCCGTACATGGTCATGGGATGCCTGTCTTCCCGCGCGGTTTCATGTATTTGCCGAAACAATAACTTATTTTACGACCAAAGACGAAGCAACTATCAGACCATGGGCCCGGCATAGAAAAACCAATTTATTATCGGGATGATCTTAATCGGCACCCTCACGGATAAAACGAAAATGAGTAAATTATTACCTAAAAAATATACAAATCCATGTCAAAAACAGGAAAATAAGTCAACACTGACACACCTTTCCCTACATATTGCGCAGATTTTTTTTTAACCGGATCGAGGAATCGTTTCCAACCGACAGGAATCCAAAAAACGGTATATTACCGTATATTACGGAAGAACTTCATGCCTGTAATCCCGCTCCAGGAGGAAATCCATTGAACGGACCGAGCCCACCGCCAGGCGGCCCTTGGCCCCTTGGCGCGCCGCCCAGGATGGGAACGCAGCTTCCAGCAAAAATGGTTGCGCTGACGATCCACAGGGACAGGTACGGTCCTCCGTCCGACTCGCTGCATTGCGAAACCATCCCGGCCCCGCGCCTCCTTCCCTCGGACGCCAAACGGGTGCTTGTTGCAGTACTTGCCACGGGACCCAACTTCAACACCAATTTCGCATCCCTGGGGCTTCCGGTACCCGTGTTCGGCCGCGGCGATACCGCAAGCGTGCACGTGCCGGGCAGCGACGCGCTCGGAATCGTCGTCGATGCCGGCGCCTCGGTAACGCGCGTAAAGGCCGGCCAGGCGGTCATCCTCGATTCCTGGACCGGGAGGAATATCCGCGGATACGAGACGCACGACGGGTTCAATGCCCAATTGGCGGTCGTCGACGAGGAGCGCGCCGTTCCTCTCCCGGCGCCCTTGAGGCGCTACACTCCCGAGCGGCTCGCCGCGATGCTGCTCACCTTCGGCACGGCGTACCGCGCGGTAGTCGAACGCCTCCGTGTCTCCCCGGGCGACTCGGTCCTGGTCATGGGCGGCGGAAAAGGAACCAGCTTCGCCGGCGCCCAGATCGCGAAGACCCTGGGGGCACGAGTCATTCTTGCAGGGTCCAACCCGGATCTTGCCGGATCGTTGATCGCCCGGAGGATGGCTGACGCATTCGTCGACCGCAGGGGGATACCGGCCGAGGTCTTCGGCGCCGTGCCGGCAGGCGAGGATTTCGACGCATGGAAGCTCAGGACCGGGCCGTTCCGCCGCGCCGTCCTCGAAGCGAACGGAGGGCGTCCGGTCGACGCGGTATTCGAACACACGGGCGGGGCCAATTTCCCGCTCCTCGTCTCCTCCCTCGCGGAAAACGGGCGCATCGTCTTTTTCGGCGCCACAGGAGCGGGCCTTCGGGGCGAATACAAGGAGACGTTCTTCTACAACGGCCGCCGGTTCGTCATGGACGCCCGGTGGGTCTGGATGCGGCAGAAACAGATCCTCTTCCGCAAGGCAAGTCCGGATGCCATCCTCGGCGAGATCGGGCTTCCGCCGGGGCGCAGGGGGCTGGTCTGGGGAGCCGACGCCTACGCGCGCAGGTTCGCGAGCGCCGCACTTTCCCGCGGCGCGGAAGTCGCCGTCATCGCATCGGTGAAGCGGGAGAAGCGCGGTATATCGGAACTCCGGCGGATGGGGATACCGCCGAAGAACATGCTGGACCGCGACCTCTTTACCCTTCCCGAGGACATGCCGGACCCGCTGACTTCGGACGGGCGCCTCAATCCGGAATACGCCGCCGGATTCATGAAGCATGCCCAGGCTCTCGGGAAGGCGCTCTGGGGGATATTCGGGCCGCGGAACAGTCCGGATTTCGTTGTCGAGCGCCCGGACCAGAGCACGATGCACTTCAGCTCCTTCGTCGTTCGCGATTACGACGAGGCGGACGCCTTCAGGAGCGGTCATATAGTCGTGCGCGGTCCGTCGGACCTTTCCATCCTGGGATCCCACATGTACGATTCGTCGCAGGCGGCGGAGGTCATGCGGCTGATCGCCGGAGGCAGGCTTGCGATCGAGCAGGACGACCTGGAAGTGGCCGCCCTCTCCGGGCTCCCGGAGCTGCAGCAGATGATGCTTTCCGGGACGATGAGGAAGCCGAAGGGCGTCGCCCTCGTCCAGGCGGACCGCCCGGGCAGGCCGATTTCGGAATACGAAGACATGTTTTTGGGAGAAAGACTTCGCGCCGCCGATCCCGCGCAGGGCCGGTTCATCGGCCTTCGCCTTCTTGACGATGTGGCCGTTCTCACACTCACCAGGCCCGACGCGCTGAACGCTCTGAGCGAAGAGCTTCTTTCGCAGCTTGCGGCCGTCGTAAGGGAAATCCGCGACCTGGGCACCGTAGAAGGGAGGCCGGTGCGCGCCCTGATCCTGACCGGCGCGGGACGGTCGTTCGTGGCGGGCGCGGACGTCAAGGAGTTCCTCTCTAAACCGGGCGACGCGATCGGTGCGCTCGCCGCGAAGAACATCGCCGTATTCACGGAGCTGGAAGGCTTGCCGGTGCCCGTCATCGCGGTCGTCGACGGATTCGCCCTCGGCGGCGGCAACGAGCTCGCCATGAGCGCCCATTACCGGATCGTCACCGAAAACGCGAGCCTCGGCCAGCCTGAAGTGAAGCTGGGCATCATTCCCGGCTACGGCGGGCTGCAGCGTCTCCCCAGGCTGGTGGGCCCCTGGAAGGCGGCCGGCATGTGCGTCAACGGAGAGCCCGTGGACGGCCACGAGGCGGTCGAAATAGGGCTTGCCGACGAATTCCGTCCTTCGGCCGTCGCGCTCGACCGCGCCGTCCGCCTGGCCAGGGACGCCGTATCCGGGGCCAATCCCCTTCCCCGCAGGAACTGGGACGGCGACGGGGCGAAGCAGAAGGAAGCGCTCGTCCGTATGTTCGCGATGCAGGAAGTGCGGGATCTGCTGTCCGCCCCCGTGCCCGATTCCGCGCGATCGGGGGACCTTCGGGCTGCGCGCATGGCTGCGGGCAAGGCGGCGCTCCAGGCGATGCTGTACGGATACGACAACGGCTTCGCCGCCGGCCTCGCGAACGACGCCCGCGCGTTCGGGGAGGTGACCGCCTCGCCTGCCGGCCAGGAATGGGTGCGCCGGTTCCTCGAGAAGGATCCCCGCCAGTCCTCATTTCTCACGCTCCTGCGGATCCCGGAGGCGCCATGACGGAAAACCGTCCGATTTCCAAGAAAGCACCCGGCGACCGACCGCTCGCATTCGACGAGATCGGCCGGATCGCCGCCATGATCATGGAAAAGGAGCACGAAGGGAAGCTTTCGGACCTCCCTGCCGGCGTGATGAAGGAGGTCCTGTCCATACTGCGCGAGCGCGAGGTCCCGGAATCCGTGGGATCTCTTGTGCCGGCCGCCCGCGGCAGGATCGGAGAGCGCGTCGCGCGCCTCCTCCAGAAAGGGGAAATCCGCATCTGCGTGGTCGATTTCGAGGATGAAACCGGATTTCCGAGGGAGCACGCGCGCCCGGCGTACGAGGTGCTCCTTGTCCGCAAGGGCAAGCAACTCCTGTGGCTCGGGAAAAAAAAGCTGCTGGAGGGAGGGGATGCCGAGCCTTGCATATTCCTGACCAAGGCTTTCCTTTCGAAAACGCGGTCGCGTCCGCACCTCCTCCTGCAGGCCATCCTCCACCCCGTGGTGGAATGGGTCTTCGGGATGCCCCACATGGTCGCGGTGCTGTGCGAATCGGCGTATAACGCGAACGGCGCCGCAACGGACGGCGACGAAGTCAGCGACATCAACAGGTTCATCGCCGAGGAGGCCGGGCGGGAGCGGGATTTCTCCTACTTCGACCGCATCCTCGGGACTTCATACGAGCCTGACGAGTTCCGCATGGATGAGCTGTCATCGGCGTTCGGCGCGGACGAGCGAAGGATAGGCGAAGTGGTCTCCCGCGCCCGCGCGATGGGTGTTAACTACCGCAGGCTGGTCGAGACGGTCCTTGCCGGCACGCGCGAGGAGATCGCCCGCGAACAGGTCCTCCTGGGGCGAAGGGCCCTGGACGAAGGCGACGCGGACCGCGCGCTCCAGGTCCTGCGCAAGGTTTCGCTCTCGCCCGACACCCCGGACGGCGTCCGGGGCGAAACCGACGCCCTGATCGCCCTGGCGATCCGATCGTGCTCCCTGGATGCCGACCCGGGGTACGAGGGGCTCCGGATGGAGGGCGGCGGCATAAAGGCGGAAGCCTGGGCGGGGCGAAAGGCGCGTGAGCTGGCGGTCCTTCTCAACGCGGCGGCCGACGTGGTGCGGAAGCAGCGTGAAGCGGCGCCATCCGGCGACGGCGGTGAATCGGGAACGGACCCGCTGGGGGAACGGGGCTCCCCCAGGGGCATACACGTGATCGCCGACCTGGAACGCCCCTCGGCGAAGTTCATCGACGGACATGACCTGGTTCACTGGGTCTTCGACAAATCGTTCGTGGAAGCCCTTCTTGCCGGAATGACTCCGGGAAGCGCCTCGGAGGGCATCTCCGCCCTCATGGCCTGCCGCTTCGTGAGGGACGGCGCGTTCCCCGATGAAAAGCTCAAGATAGACAAGCAGTTCGCCGTGGCGGTTAAAGGAGCGCTTGAAGGATATCGTTTCTTCCAGGCGCTTCCGAAGCAGACCCGCGACCTGATAGCCTCGTTCTGCGAATCGAGCGGGGTGAACGATCCCCTTTACCGCCTTTTCCTCTCTCTCGGAGAGGAGACGAACCCTGCCCGCGCAAGCCACCTGATACGCCGGGTCGTCTCGCGGACCCACTCCTACAACTACGTGCGATACCCCGACACCTCGCTGGCCGGGCAGGTGGTCGTCATCACCGGAGGGGGCACCGGGATGGGAAGGGCGATCGCGCTCGAGGCCGCAAGGAGCGGGGCGAACGTCGTCATCACCGGGCGGCGGCCGTCCCCTCTGGAGGAGACCCGGGCGGACATGGACGACCTGATCCGTTTCCTCGGGCTCACCAACCAGACGCTGGTCGTGCAGGGCGACGTGAGCGATCCGAAGTACGTCGGCGAAATGTTCGAGCGGATCGAGCGGGTGTTCGGCCGGATCGATGTCCTCTACAACAACGCAGGCGTCTCCGGGCCCGTGGAATTCGGCTCGGCGTACAGGGAGGAGCACTTCGACCAGTACAAGGACGCCGTCAACATACACCTCACGGGCGCGTGGCTCGCGAGCCTCGAGGCCGCGCGGCTTATGGAGGCCCAGCCGAAGGGCGGCGTGATCGTCATGGTCGGGACCTTCTACAGCGAGAGCATCCACCGGCACGTGCTTCACGCCTACCCGGGGCGGCTGCCCTACACGGCCGCCCAGTCCGCCAAGCTTGCGCTCGGCGATTACCTTGCCTGGATGCTCGCGGACAGGAACGTCACCGTCCTGTCGCTCAACCCGGCGGCCGTGGCGACGGAGCGGATCCAGAGGGGATCCGGGGTATTCGACAAGGGCTCCAAGGCCAGGGCAAGGATAGGCAGGAAGGTATCCCCCGAGGCGCTCGAGCGGGACACCCTCGAACGGACCGTGGGGCACGAGTTCGTGCTGCCCGGGGATTTCGCTAGGGTTGCGCTGAAGGTCCAGAATATAGTTTTTCGCAGGACGATCGGCGGGCAGCGCCTTCCGATGGGCGGCGTGACCTACGAGCAGCCTCCGGGCGTCATCCCGTCGCCGGCGTCTCTGGGCCGCTACCCTGACATGGTGGGGAAGGTCGCCCTGGTCGCCCTGCACGGGGTCCAGGGAAGCGACGCCCCGCTGATAGAAGCGTCCGCAAAGGCGCTCGCGCGTTCCGGGGCGAACGTCGTCCTCGCCGGAACCAGGCCCGAGGACCTGGAACAGCTTGCCCTCCAGATAAACTCCGCCGGGGGCGAGGGGATGGCCACCGTCTCGGCCGTGAACCTTTCGCGGCCCGCCGAGGTCCAGGAGCTTTTCGACGGCCTCCCCCGCATCGACCTGCTGCTCCATTTCACGGGAAACGTCGACTGGAAACGTCCCCTGACCCATCTTCCCTTCGAGGAATGGAACGCGTACGTGGACCGGTTCGGATTCATCCCCCGGCTCCTGTGCTGGCAGGCGGAGCGCCGCATGGACCGGGACAAGACGGGCGGCACCGTCGCCATCGTCGGCCCGGACCTCTCCGGCGTCCCCTCCATACGCGAACGGAACCTGGTCCAGGTGTTCCAGGCGATGCTGCGCCCCGCGGTCGCCACCGAATCCATGGAGCGCGCGCTGATGCGCAAGGCTCAGGCCGAGAGCACGGCGCCGTCGCACGTAAGCGAAATCAACCTGGGCCTTGTCCTTCCCGGGAGGACGGACGGCCGGAACAAAACGGCGAGCGCCGCAAAAACGGCGGCCACCGTCCTGTGGCTTGTCGAGGACGGAAAGCAGGTTTCGGGGGCCGCGATCCTGCCCGACGAGCAGAACAGCATAGCCCGCCTGCCCGAGGAGCCGCGCGAAGCATCAGGCTCCACCGCGGGAAAAGTCGTCGTTGTCACCGGCGGCATGCGGAACCTCGGCAAGGAGATTTCGCTGCGCTTCGCCTCCGAACGGGCGACCGTCGTCATCGCAAGCAGGCGCCCGCGCGCCGCCGGAGGATCACCCGAAGAGGCGGAAAAGGCGCGCGCGGAGATGGCTGCCGCGGACGCCGTCCTTGCGGAGATGCGCCGCCGCGGAGGACGCTCCCTGTGGGTAGACTCCGACGTTTCCCGCCCCCGGAGAGTTCAGGCGCTGATCGAGGAGACGCGGAACCGCTTCGGAAGGATCGATGCCTTCGTGAACAACGCCGGCGCCGGAGGAGAATTTTCACTGATCGGCGACGTCCTGAGGGAACACAGGCAGAGCTGGGACGCGGTCTTAAGGGCGAATTTCCTCGGCCCCTGGACAGCCGTCTCCCTTCTGCGGGAAATAATGAAAGGCCAGCCCGGCGGAGGATCGATCGTCAACGTGTCCACGCACTATGCGGACCACCCGTACCTCTTCCGGACGATCTACACGGTTTCCAAGATCCTGCTCAAGGCGCTGACGCTTTCGCTGGCGCCGCGCCTCGCGGGCGAGAACATCCACATGGCGGACGTCGCCCCCAGCCTGATCGCCGGTCCCCGCATGGACTGGGTGATGCGGAATTACGCCGGCAAGTTCGCGGAGCAGTTCGGATCGCTGCGCGACCTCCGCGGCCCGGAAACCAAGGTGCTGCAGGAGCGGTTCGTCCGCTGCTTCGACAGGTCCCTTCCGCTTCCGGAGCGGGAAGCCTCCGCGAAGGCCTTTATTTCCTCGGTCCGCGGGAGCGGCATGCCGAAGTCCAGGCGGGAAGAAATGGAATCGTGGTTCGCGCGCATACGGGAATGGTTCGTCGCAACCGTGCCGGACGACCCTCCTACGAACGAGCAGGTCTCGGACGCCGTTCTCTTCGCCGCGAAGAACGCGAGGTTCCTGGAGGACCGCTTCGTCGGAGTCTCCCCTCTTCCGTCCTTCACCTCGTTCCCGGGGGAGTCTCACGCAAAAAAGGAAAGCATCTCCGGCGAGCCGTTTCTTTTCCTCTCCATGGGAGTGAGCGACGGATACGGCGACGGGCTGGAGGAAGCCATCCGCGGCGCGGGCGGCGTGGTTACATCGCTTGTCGAACCCCCTTCCTCCGCCGGCCGGGTGGACATCTCGCGTCCGGCGCCGGGGGCCGGGGCCGGCGGCAAGCGCCGTACGTTCGAAAAGATCTCACGTGACCTCGACCTTACCGATCCCAGGCTCCTGGAGCCATGGCTGGACAATACCCTCCTCGGCGGAGCCCCTCCGGCAGGGGCGGTCCTGTGCCTGGGCACCTCCGCTTCGGGCAGGCCGGTAACGGGATTCGGCGCCGACGAGATGGAAGGATTCATCGTCCACATCGGCAAGGCGCTCAACTCCTTCGCCGAGTCCCTCAGGGCAGTCCGCGAACACGGCCACGTGGTCGTGATCGTTCCGCCCGCCGTCTCCGAGGAGGCGCATCTCGTACGCGCCGCGGCGCGCCAGATGGTCCGCACCTGCCTCGCGGAACAGCACTTCCTTCCCGTCGGGAAAAAGGTGCGGGTGAGCCTGCTCCCGGCTCCCGCGGCACAGGAGGGGCGCGCGTTCCGCCAACGCCTGGCCGACATGCTCTCCGGGCAGGCCCCTCCCGCGGTCGAGCCGATCCCCATGGGCCGCCCTCGCCCGTAAATCATCGGCAGGGTAGATTATGCGCCGGCAGGTCCGCGCCTACCGTTCCGGGTAAGCTGACGAAAGCCGGTCGACCTCCGCCCGGACGGCCTCGCGCAATTCCTTCGGCGCCGTGACTTCCGCCTCTTCGCCGTGCAGAAGGACAAGCCCCAGGACCTCCTGGAAGCGGGCTTCGGGCAGTTCGAGCACGACCGCCCCGGAAAGCTCCGGCTGCAAGCGCCGGCCCGGGCGCCAGGCCTGCGCCGAAACCCACCCGGCCTTTCCCCGGGCGAAACGTATTCGCGCGTTCCGCACCTTCCCGCCCCGCAACCCTTTTCGGACCGCGGCGTCCGCGTCGATGCCGACCTTCGGCGGCGTGAAATTCCGCCCCGTCACCTCGACCCGCCTTATGCTCGAAAGCGGATGACGGAACGCCCTTTTTTGCCTTGGGGAGATCCCTATCAGGTGCCACGCCCCGCGGTAATAGTGCAGCTTCAGCGGCTCCACCTCCCCGCCGGCGGATTCGCTTCCCTGGCGGGAGTCGAAACGCAGCAGCACCGCCCTGCGCCGGGTGATCGCACGCAGGAGGTCGAAAAACACCTTGTCAGGCGCATCGCCTCCCCTGTCTGCCTCGAAGGATACCGCCTCCTCCGCGTTCGAAAGCGCGGTCGCCTTGAACAGCTCGTCGAGCCGGCCGCAAACTTCCGCGGCCTCGTCCCTCAACGGAGGCTTGATCCGCCTGAAGAGGCGCCTGGCGAACAGCAGGGCTATCACCTCGTCTTTCCGGAAGAAGGCCTGCGGCAGGTAGAACTCGGGATCGCCGTAAACGTACCCCCTGGCGGCGGCGTCGAACTTCAGGGGCGCCTGGAGCCGATCGCGCAGGAATTCGATGTCCCGCTGGGCGGTCCGCAGCGAAACCCTGAAATGGGCGGCAAGGTCCGCGGACGCCGGGCGGCTCCCCGCGCGGATGCGCTCGTCGAGCCACATGACCCGTTCCATCGTCATTTCATTCGACCTCCGGCAGGTCGCCCAGGTAGGCCGCCTGCACCCTGGGATCGTTCTGCAGGTCGGCCGGGTTCCCGTGCAAGACGATCCTTCCCGCCTCCAGCACATATGCCCGATGCGCGACGGACATCGCCATGCATGCGTTTTGCTCGACAAGCAGGACGGCGGCGCCGTTCCGGTTGACCTCGCCGATCATCTCGAATATCTCCCTTACGAGCAGCGGGGAAAGACCCATCGAGGGCTCGTCCAGAAGCATAAGGGCCGGGCCGGCCGCGAGAGCCCTGCCGAGGGCCAGCATCTGCTGCTCCCCGCCCGAGAGAGTGCCCGCCTGCTGGCCGGAACGCTGCGCGAGCCGCGGGAAAAGCGAGTATACCCTTTCGAGCGATTCCGCCGTCTCCCGCCCCGGCCGCCGCGTGTAGGCGCCCATGTGCAGGTTTTCCCCTACCGTCATGTTTGCGAAGATCCCCCGCCCCTCGGGCACGTGGGAAATTCCCATCCTGGCGATCCGGTGTTGCGGAAGTCCCGCCAGGTCCCTGCCGTTGAACTCGATTTTTCCGGAGCGCGGCGCAAGTACGCCCGAGATCGCCTTCAGTGCGGTTGTCTTCCCCGCTCCGTTGGCCCCGACAAGGGACACGATCTCCCCCGCGCCGACGCTCATGGATACGTCCCGCAGCGCATGAAGATTATCGTGATATACGTTTATATTTTCGATATTTAAAAGCATATATTCAACTTTTGCATCACTTCATTTCCCGTCCCGGGAATCCTTGCCAAGGTACGCCTCTATCACGCGCGGATCGTTTCGTATCTCGCGAGGGGTTCCCCGCGCGATCACTTCGCCGAAATCCATGACCACGATCCTCTCGCAGATGCCCATGACCAGGCGCATCTGGTGCTCGATAAGAAGGATCGCCAGCTTGTACCGTGTCCTGATTCCGAGGATGAATTCCATCAGCTTCCCCACCTCGGAGGCGTTCATGCCGGCGGCGGGCTCGTCCAGGAGCAGCAGGTCCGGCTCGGATGCGAGCGCCCTCGCGATTTCAAGCCTCCTCTGGTCCCCGTACGGGAGATTTCGCGCAAGGTCGTCTCTGCGGTCCTGCAGGGAGAACAGCGAAAGCAGGTCCATGGCCTTTTCCCTTATCTCCCTCTCGCCAGCGTGAAATCCTTCCGACCGGCACACTGCCGATATCGGCCCGTACCGGACGTTCGGATGGCAGGCGGCCCTCACGTTGTCCATCGCCGAAAGATTCCTGAACAGGCGGATGTTCTGGAACGTACGGGCGATCCCGAGCCTGCTGATGGCGTGCTGCGGAAGCCCCGAGATCCGCTCCCCCCCCAACGTCACGGTCCCGCGGTCCGGCCGGTAGATTCCCGTTATCACGTTGAACACGGTCGTCTTCCCCGAGCCGTTCGGGCCGATCATGCCGACCAGCTCCCCGGCGCCCACCTGCAGGTCCACGCCGTTCAGCGCCTTTATCCCGCCGAAATTCTTTGCCAGCCCGCTCGCCTCCAGGATGTTCATTCCGAAGCGTCCCGCAGGAACCGGAATTCCCTGATCCCGAACAGCCCCTGGGGCCGCCGAAGCATCGTGACAACAAGGAGAACGGGGATAAGCACCCAGCGCAGCTCTATGTAGTCCGGCGGCAGCGCCACCCGCAATCCCTCCAGGAGGAAGATCCAGCCGAAGGAGGCGACGAGCGTCCCGCTCATGTTTCCCAGCCCGCCCAGCACGACGATCATCAGGACGTCCACCGACTTGAAGAAATCGAAGTTGCTCGGATGCAGGAAGGCGTAGAGATGCGCATAAAGCCCCCCGGCGACCCCCGCGAAGGAACAGCCGACGACGAACCCCGCCATCTTGTACCCGAACGTGTCTATCCCGGCGGCCCCGGCGGCTATCTCGTCCTCCCGGATCGCGACGAGGGCGCGCCCGTAGCTTGAATAAACAAGGTTCCGGGCGGCGAAAAGGGAGGTGCCGAGGAACATGACGGCCCACGCGACCCCCGTCATCTTCGGGATTCCGGTCATCCCCCTCGCACCCCCAAGATGGGGCAGGAATGCGTCCGCGTTGTCGAAGACGACCTTCATGATGATCCCGAATCCCAGCGTGGCGATGCCGAGGTAGTCCGACGTGAGCCTCAAGGTCGAAAGCCCGACGAGCCAGGCGATCAGCCCAGCGCCGGCCCCGCCGGCCAGGAGCGAGGCCAGGAAGAACGCCTGCGATTCCCCGCCGCAGGTTTTCATGAGGAGCGCCGCGCAGTAGGCGCCGATGCCGTAGAAAGCGGCGTGCCCGAGGGAAAACAGCCCGGTGAATCCGTAGATGACGTTGAGCCCGAGGGCGGAAACGGCAGTTATGCAGGCAAGCTGGAATATCTGGATCCAGTACAAATTGACGGCGCCCGCGGCCGAAAGGACGGTTCCCGCCGCGGCCGCGGCGGCGAAGGGCGCCATGAACCTGGCCAGGCCGAGAATCGGTTTCATGCCCATCCTAGACCTTCTCCGTCCGCTGGGTGCCGAGAATGCCGGTTGGCCGCACGAGGAGGACGAGGATCAGGATGAGGAACGCGATGCCGTCCCGGTAAGTCGACGACAGGTAGGCCGAAGTCAGCGTTTCCGCCTGGCCCATGATAAGTCCGCCCAGCACGGCCCCCGGGATGCTCCCGATCCCCCCCAGGACAGCGGCCGTGAAGGCCTTGAGCCCCGGCATGACCCCCATGAAGGTGTTTATCTGCGGATAGGCGAAGCCGTAGAGCACTCCGCCCACGCCGGCAAGGGCCGCCCCCAGTCCGAACGTGACGGATATCGTCAGGTCGACGTTCACTCCCATGAGACCTGCCGTCACGTGGTCGTGCGAGACCGCCCGCATCGCCCTGCCCAGCCTGGTCTTGCGGACGACGAACTGCAGCAGGACAAGGCAGCACAGCGTGACCGCGAAGATGATCGCCTGGATGTTGGTGATCGCCAGGTTGCGGAACTCCCATGCGGATACGGCGAACGGCCTTGGAAACGGATAGAAGTTCGGGCCGAAGACCTGGCGCAGCGAGGTGAAATATTCGAGGAAAAGGGATACCCCGATAGCCGTGATGAGCGACGCGATCCTGGGAGCGTTCCGCAGAGGGCGGTATGCGACCCGCTCCATGGCGATCGCCAGGAGGGCGCACCCGCAGATTGCGAGCAGGAACACGGCAAGGAGCGGGAGGCGGGCTCCCTCGATCGCGTAGAGGCCTATGAAAGCGCCCACCATGAAGACGTCGCCATGGGCGAAATTTATCAGCCGCACGATGCCGTACACCATCGTGTAGCCAAGGGCGATCAGGGCGTAAACGAACCCCAGCTGAAGCCCGTTAACGACCTGCTGAAGGAAATAATCCACCCGGGCCCGCCGTCAGGGACTCACCTCCTTGACGAATTTCTGCCTGCCGCCGGCTATCTGCAGGATCACGGCGCTCTTGATTGCGTTCCCGTTGGGGTCCATCGCGGATTCCCCGGTCACCCCCTTGAATCCTTTTATCGAGGCGAGCGCCTCGCGGATCTTGCGCGGATCGTCGGAGTCGGCCTTGCGGATCGCCTCGAGCATCAGGTTGGTGCCGTCGTATGCCAGGGTCCCCAGCGCGTCCGGCGTCTGCCCGAACTTGTCCCTGTACTTCTTCACCCAGGCGACCACTTCGGGGCGCGTGTCGTCGGCGGAATAGTGGTTGGAGAAATACCCCCCTTCGATCGCGTTCCCGGCGACCTTCACCAGGTCCGGGGAATCCCAGCCGTCGGGGCCTACAAGCGTCGCATTGATCCCCTTCTCCCTTGCCTGCCGCGCGATGAGGCCTACCTTGTTGTAGTAGTCCGGCAGGAAGAGCACTTCGGGGCCCGAGGCCTTCACCTTGGTGAGAAGCGCGGAGAAATCGACGTCGTCCTTTCCGTACGACTCGTACGCCACCACCGTGCCTCCCATCAGCCTGAACGCGTCGGCGAAATACTCTGCGATCCCCTTGGAATAGTCGTTCGAGGCGTCGTACAGGACGGCCGCCTTGTCCTTCATGAGCGACTCCCTCGCGAACTTGGCCATCACCCTTCCCTGGAACGGGTCGATGAAGCAGGACCGGAACATGAAATCCTTTCGCTTCGCGTCTGCGACGGTCACCTTTGGATTGGTGGCTGTCGGGGTGAGTGTGGGAATTTTTCCGCTCTGCGCCATGTCGGAAACCGGAATCGCGGCCTTGGAGGTGACCGAGCCGATGATCGCGCGGACCTTGTGCTGGTTGATCAGCAGGTTCGCCGCGTTGCTTGCCTCGGTCGGGTCGTTCCTGTCGTCGACCACGACAGTGACGATCTTCATGCCCGCGACGCCGCCCGCCTTGTTCGCCTCGTCGACCGCGATCTCGAAGGAGTTCCGCACCGATTCGCCGTAGGTCTTGACGTCTCCCGTCAGCGGCGTTATCAGCCCGATCTTGATTTCCTTGGCCGGGGGCGCCTTGCACCCCCACAGAGCAAGCGCAAGCGCTGCGACGATCGCCGCCTTTTTCACCCGATCCTCCCGACCCGTCCGGTTAAGTTCCGCCTTCAATGCCCTATCCTATTTTAAAGTTTCGCGTTTCGTGTAGACCTTTTTTTTATGCCGCCGGCTGTGCGGCCCGCGGAATTATCTCAACGGTTCCCGGGTTGAACGGATCGTTTATCCTGCGGATTCGCGTAGCTGATCCGATATATCGCCCCCGCCTTGTCGTCGGAAACGAGAAGCGCCCCGTCCGGCATGACAAGCACGTCCACCGGACGGCCCCAGGCGCTGCCTCCCTTGAGCCACCCTTGAGCGAAAGTTTCATAGCTCGCCGCGCGTCCGCCTTTCAGCCTGACCAGCGAAACACGGTAACCGACGGGGCTGCTGCGGTTCCAGGACCCGTGCTCCGCGATGAAGATCTGGTTCCTGTATTCCGCCGGAAACATGCTCCCCGTGTAGAATCGCATGCCCAACGACGCAACGTGGGCCCCGAGCTCCATTTCGGGCGGCGTGATTTCCCGTCCGGCGGCCCTGCCTCCGAAATCCGGGTCGCGCACGTCCTTCCCGTGCCGGTAAGGGAAACCGAAGTGCATCCCCTTCCGGGGGGCCCGGTTCAGTTCGTCCGGAGGCCTGTCGTCGCCCAGCCAGTCCCGACCGTTGTCGGTGAACCAGAGCTCTTTCGTCTCCGGGTTCCAGTCGAATCCGACAGTATTCCGCACGCCTGCGGCGAACGACTCGAGGGCCGTGCCGTCAGGCTTCATGCGCATGATGGAGGCGTACCTCGGGTCCTTTTCCTCGCAGACGTTGCACGGAGCGCCGACCGGCACGTAAAGATACCCGTCCGGCCCGAACCGGATGAACTTCCAGCCATGATGGGTATCGCGCGGGAAGGTGTCTTTGACGACGGCGGGCTTCGGCGGATCCTTCAGGCGGGCCTCGATGCCGTCGTACCGCAGCACCCGGCTCACCTCCGCCACGAAGAGCGCTCCGTCCCGGAACGCCACTCCGTTCGGCATGTTCAGTCCCCTGGCGACGGTGATGACCTCGTCGGCGCGGCCTTTCCCGCCGCGATCGAGCACCGCGTAGACGTTTCCCGCAGTGCGCGTTCCGACGAACAGGATTCCTCCGGGAGAGATCGCCATCGAACGGGCGCCCGGCACGCCGGCGGCATATACGTCGATCCGGAAGCCGGGAGGCAGGCGGATGTCGCCGAGCGGCGCGTCGGCCCCCCGGCACGCCGCGGCGTACAGTAAAACCGTCAGCAGCAGCGCGGCGCCCGGACCCGCCCTGCGGAGTGCTTTCAAGACTTCGCGGGACACGGCCTGCTCCCGCCTCCCTAGACGAGGGGCCTCGCCTCGATGACCCTGAAGCAGGCCACGTACTTGACGGCGGCACCTGCCTGCGGATTCACCGCCCTGGAGGCGCGGGCGCGTATCTCTTCCAGCAATTTCCCGGAGGTCTCGACGTTGGCAAGCTCGAGGGTCAGCCGGACCCCTTTTCCGTTGCCGTCCGGCGAGAAATAGATGTAAGAGGCATGCGGATTCTCCATCGCGAACCGGTAGGTCCGGCCTTCCGTCATCCCCCACGCCACCGTTTCCTCGTCGATGACTCGAGGGACTGCGTACACCGCGGTATTGACGGCCCCGTCCGCGCCGGACGTCGCCATTACGCCGGTGCCACCTTCCTTGAATCGCTCCTCAAGCTTCATGCGCTCCCCCTTTTCGGCGCGCTTCCCCCGCGCCTATCGCACGACAGGCAATCCCTCCCTGATCCACCCGGTGATCCCGCCGGACATGTGCAGGATCCTGCCGAACCGCAGATCCTCCATTATCGACGCAGCCTTTTCGCTTCGATTCCCGGTCCGGCAATACAAAAGGTATGTCTTCCCGCGGTCGAGCCGCTCCGCCTCGTACCTGAAGCGGCCGGAGGAAATGTCGATCAATACGGATCCCTCGATGTGCCCTTCCCGGTATTCCGCCGGCGTACGGACGTCCAGAAGCACGAAATCCTTCTGCGCCCCGTGCTCCCGGATGGCCGCCGCGGCCTCCTTGGGAGAAAGATTTTGTATCGCGCCGGCCGCGTATCCCGCGCCCGGGGAGAATATCGCCCCCGGCATCGCGGCCAGCAGGACCGCGGCGGCTTTCCACGATTTCAAAAGACGCCTCCGGGAAAAAAATCGCCTTTCGGAAAGGTTAGATGCAGCGCCGCCCGCCTAGATTTCCTCCAGGAGGGTCGAAAAGGTGTCGTGATGGCCTTCCTCGTCCGACAATATTTCCCGGAAAAGGTGATTCGTCACCTCGTCCCCGTCCCTCCTCGAAACATCGATGATCTTCTTGTAGAGGACTATCGCCCCCTCTTCGTCCTTCTTGTCCTGCTCCAGCATCTCCTTCAGGGTATTCCCTACGAAGATCGGCGTGGGTTTCGTGGTCGGTATGCCGCCCAGGTAATTGAGCCTCTCCGCGATGGCCTCCGCGTGCTTCATCTCTTCAATGGCTATCTTCTTGAACGCATCCTTCACCGCGTATCCTTTCACTCCCTTCCACAGCACGTGCTGCCACATGTACTGAACCGCGACCTGGATCTCCCTGGCGATCGCCTGGTTGAGCAGCTCGATGAGCTCCTTGGGGGCTTTTCCTGCGGTCATGTCCTATGCCTCCTGGCGTGGAATATTGATGACGCTTCAAGTTACCATCATAATCCAACGGCCGCATCCACCTTGACAAGCATTGCATCCCGAAGTAACACTTCAACGGAACTACGGCACGCCTGGAGGAATGGAATGGTCCGCAACGTTATCATACTGGGATCCGGGTGCGCAGGCTCCACGGCGGCGATCTACACCGCCCGCGCCAACCTGCATCCGCTGGTGCTCGAGGGCCGGGAGCCCGGCGGCCAGCTCGGCCTCACGACCGATGTTGAGAACTTTCCCGGCTTCGTGGACGGCATCCAGGGGCCGGAGCTTGTGGACATAATGAAGCGGCAGGCGCAGCGGTTCGGCGCCGAATACGTTTCCGAAGCCGCCGCGGAAGTCGATCTCCAATCGCGCCCTTTCACGGTCAAAACCGATGAAGCGACTTATCGCGCCAGGACTCTGATAATCGCGACCGGCGCTTCCGCCAGGATGCTGGGCCTCGAGTCCGAGAGAAGGCTGCTGGGCAGGGGGGTTTCCACCTGCGCCACCTGCGACGGAGCCTTCTTCCGCAACAAGGAGGTGATGGTCGTGGGAGGCGGCGACACCGCCGTCGAAGAGGCGGTTTTTCTCACGCGGTTCGCCTCGAAGGTATTCCTGGTCCATAGGCGCGACCAGTTCCGGGCGTCCAAGATAATGGTCGACAGGGCGATGAAAAATCCGAAGATCGAATTCCTCTGGAATTCGGTGATCGCGGATATCCTGGACGCGGAGAAGAACGAGGTTACGGCGGTGCGCCTGAAGAACACCAGGGACGGGAAGGAGGAAACCCGCAGGATAGACGGCGTATTCGTCGCGATCGGGCACGTGCCCAACACGAAGATCTTCGAAGGCAAGCTGGACCTGGAAAAGGGATACATCGTCCTGCACGGCGGATCCAGGACCAGCGTCGAGGGGGTGTTCGCCGCGGGGGACGTCCATGATTTCGTCTACCGCCAGGCGGTGACGGCCGCCGGCTGCGGGTGCCGCGCAGCCATCGACGCGGAGCGCTTCCTGGAAGCCGGCGGGTAGGGATCTCCCCGGGCCTTATCCTTCTAAGTCCCTTTTTCCCCCGAGCCGGCATCCGCGGGAGGGGTCTCCATGCGACGCGCGATCTCCGCCGTGTTGCGGGCGATTTCGGCGGTGTTGTCCGAGATCCGGAAAACGACGATCGCCAGCTCGTAAACGATCCGGGAGGATATGACAAGTATAAGGAACGCCAGGGGTGCGACGAAAAACAGCGACAGCATCCCCTTGGCCGCGGACTCGGAGAACCCCTCGATGATCAGCACGATCGATATGAACCCCGCAGCGACTATGGAAAGGGCGTACAGGACCTTTATAACGCGCGGCGTGACGAGGGTCTTGAACGAAACATCGAAGAGCGGCTCGTAGATCCGCCTGCCTTTCTCCTCCATCCCTGCCCCCTAAAAAAAAACCCCGGCGAGCGCTCGCCGGGGTTTTCATTGTCAAGGGGTTAAACCCCTTGGGCGGTTCCCGCTTACTTCACCTTTGTTACGTTGGAAGCCTGCGGTCCCTTGGGGCCTTGGGTGATTTCGAACTCGACGCGGTCACCTTCGTTCAGCGACTTGAATCCTTCGGCCTTGATCGCGCTGAAGTGCACGAACACATCCGGGCCGCCTTCCTGGGAGATGAAGCCGAACCCCTTCGCGTCATTGAACCACTTCACTGTGCCTTGTGCCACTTGCCGTTCCTCCTTAAATTTTTACTGCTGAAAAACCTGAGCGCAAAGCTCAAATTTGACAACATTCGTAAATCTAACAGGTAATCCACCATGCGTCAAGGAAAGATCTTTACGGAAGCAGCTCCAGGAACCTGTCGAACAGGCGCGGCTCGAATTCCTTCCCCCTGCCCTCTTTCATTATGGAGATCGTCGTTTCCCTGTCCAGGCTTTTCCTGTAGGGACGATAGGTGCGAAGCGCGTCGTAAACGTCGGCGATCTGGGTCATGTACGAAGCGGGCTGCAAGGCCCCTTCGAACCGGACGGCCGGATACCCCGACCGGTCGTATTTGACGTGGTGCTCGAAGGCGACGATCATCGGCAGGTCCGAACCGCAATCAAGCTTCCTGAGTATTTTCGCGCCGGTTGCGGGGTGCTCCGCCATCCTTTCGAATTCGCCGGCATCCAGCCTGCCCGGCTTGTTTAGTATTCCCGCCGGGATCGTCTCCTTCCCTACGTCGTGCAGCAGCGCGGCCATGCCGAGCTCCTGGACCTGGGGCTCGGAAAAACCGAGGTGGATCGCCTGCGCCACGACTATTACGCAGACGTTCAGGGAATGCGTCACCGTGTAGTCGTCGTGCGCCTGCAGGCGCATCAGGCGGTCGATGAGCATCCCCTCCTGGCGAAGCCCCTTCATCACGGCCGCGACCAGATCGCGCCCTTCGGAGACGCGGGCCCCCGCCCCTTCCCCCGCGAGCGACGTCAGAAGGCTCTTCAAAACCTCGGCGGCTCCCTGCAGGACGTGAGACCTCATGACGGGCGTCAGTCCGGAAGGGATATTCCCCCCCTCCGCGATCTCCTGGATCCGGCCGCAGGTTATATGCTCCCATCGCATTTCCGCGGCCCCTTCCTTGCCCCCTCCGACGTAATATACGAACCGCTTCAATTCACCGAAAGTGATCCCCTCGCCGAACGAGACCTTCTCTATCCCCCTTTCCTGCATCCTGCGGATAAGTTTGACCAGGGTTGGGGAAATTCCCAGGAATGGGAACTCGTCAACGATGGCGTGATCGCCCATGAAGCCCATGTGCAGGATCTTGAGCCTTTCCGTTTCATCCTTTATTCGCTGGTGGAGGCGCGTCAGAAGTTCCTGGACGCGCTGATGCGTATCCGGATAGACGGACACCGCCTGGACGGCCAGGGCAAGGTCGGATACCACGCCGAAAAGTTCCTGCTTCTTCATCGGCCCTCCGTGGATTTGAGCAGGGCCGCGCAATGTTCGCGAACCGCCGCCCTGCGCGACTCCTTTCCCCTGTGCAGGAAGCCGGTCGCCTCCGCGCCGCCTATGCGGAAAATCGCTGTCGCCGCGTCCACCCTCAGGGAAACTTCCTTGGATGACGCGAATATCGACTCGGCCAGGAGGATCCTTCCAAGCGAGGGAACCGCCTCCGGGACCTTGAGTTTCCCCAGCGCAAGCACCGCCTCCCGCTTCACCCGGAGGTCCGTGTTGTCGAGCGTCCGCACCAGCTCCGGCCCTGCTCCGCGGTCGCCGATCTCGCCCAGCAGGAAGCACAGGTTGCGGACGAAATACCAGCGGGAATGGGAAAGCCTTTCCAGGATAGCGGGAACCGCAATGCTCCCCATGCGGACTCCCAGGGACAGCAGGAGCTTTCGCTTGCCCGCTTCCGGCTCCGTCAGGAGGCGGTCAAGCACGGCGGCGATCGCATCCTCGCCGAATGCGGCAAAAAAGGCGGGAATCCTTTCTTCGTCCTCCCGGGTCATCGCCCTGGAAAGGAACAGGTCCACGATATGGGCGAAATCCGTCCCCTGTATCGTCCTTCGCACCTCGTCCCGCCCCGCCCCAGGGGCATTTTCGCTTATCGAGGACAGCGCGACGAGCACGGTTTCGAGCAGGGCGAACTCCATCCGCGAGATGATGTTGGGAAGGTATTTCCGGATATCCTCGAGCAGCTGCAGGAACTCCGCATCGTTTTTCTCGCGGGCCAGAAGCTCCAGCAGCACGAGGACCGCCTTCCTGTGCCTGGCCTCCTCCCGGAAATGTTCGAGCAGCGTCGGATCCGGTTCCGCGGAAGGCACGGCGCCGGCTTGCATGCCCGCGCCGGCCGACAGCGCCTCCATGAAACGTGAATGGTCCTCCCCGGCATATGCCTTTTCCGACCTGGCCAGAAGTAGCTTCTCGACGGCTTCCCAGGTCTTGACTGCGTAATACTCCTTTGCCCGAAGGCTTTCCCGGGCGCGCTCCTTGAGCCGCGGAAGAAGGGAGCCGTGCACGTTGCGCTCCGCGGCGATGATTTCGAAAATCCTCCGAAGCCGTTTCCCTCCCTTGTCTTCGGCGGACAGGAGGCTGGCGGTAAGGTCGAGAAAATCGTCATCGGTGTAATCCGCCGACAGGGAGCGGGCGAACGAAACCGGAAGGGAAAGTTCGGCCGCGTCCGGGATGTCTTCTCCGGGACCATCCTGCCAGGCGGTTCCCTCATCCAGGAAATGAAGGACTTCCTGCCTGCGGTCCTCGGGAAGGGACCGCATAGTCTCACCCAGGCGGCGGAACATGCGGCGAAGGACCTCGGGTGACACGGCGTCTTCTTGCTGCTGCGTCCCGGGCGGGCCCGGGCATTTATGCGCGCAGGCCCGGGCGTGCCTGAGTATGGCGGGAATAAGCTCCGGCGACCCCGAGAGCTCCTCCACTACCTTTCTCTCTCCTCCCTCGTCCGCGATGTTCGCGGTCAGAAGCATTCGCCACAACGCATCCCCGCGGCCGGAAAGCTCGACGCATTCTTCAGGGTTCATGATCCGCCGCGAAAGAACCTCTTTGTAGTTGTAGGGATAAAGGAATATTCCCGGCAGCCGCTCCCGCTGCAGAAAAGCATCGGGGGATTCGTCCGACTTGCCCGACCTCGAATCGTGCAGGCTGCGGAAAAACGAGAGAAGCCCTTCGGCGGTGGCGTCCCCGCTGAAACCGAGCGTAGCTACCTGATTGATATAAAGATTCTCCGCGAAGGGGGAAATCAATGCATGTCCTTCGCCCAGGAAGGCATCCCGGTACAGGACACGGTCCCGCGCGATTCCGAACAGAAGCCGGTTTCCGGGCTCCTGCGCGATCCGCCCCATGAGCGTTGCGTGGATCTGCTTTATGCGCTCGGCAAGGAAAGGATGCCCGGCCTGGTAAAGGCCGGTCCAATGGCATACGCGGGCCAGGTCCAGGAGAAGCAGTTCCACCTCGGGGAAAACGCTCTCGTGCTGCTCCACTGCCATTCGGGGATCCCTCCGAAAGCGGGCGATATCCCGACAGACACGTCTTCCGGAGACCTTTATCGCCATAAGACATCAAGATCTTTACCGGAAAATGGTGTCCGTCCTCCGCCCTTCCCCCTGCCTCCCCTATCGGAGATCACACGGCCGCCGCCAAGTCGATATCCGTCCGCATCCGCGAATCTTCTTGCCTTGGCGGGGGCCGGGTGGTAAAGTGTTTCCAGCCAGAAAAAACACAAGACGCAATCCTCTCCCCAACGGTCCTTTCGCGGATGCGGGCCGGATGCCCGATAAGGGCATGTGCATCGCTTCCCCGAACGGCTTCCCCTTCGGAAGATCGGACAAGGCTTCAACGCCTCCTCCACGGGTTGTGCTTGGTGAACATCCGGCACCGCGCCGCCTGTCCGCGTCATGCGGAAGGCCCCGCGAAATACATCCTTCGAGGAGAAGAGAAAAAATGTCATTCGAAACGTTCGGGCTCTGCCCCGAGATCCTTCGCGCCGTGAGCGCGAAAAACTACAAGATGCCGACGCCCATACAGGAGAAGGCCATCCCTCACGTGCTCGAGGGAAAGGACCTTCTGGGGTGCGCCCAGACGGGTACCGGGAAGACCGCGGCGTTCGCGCTCCCCATCCTTCAACGCCTTTTCAGCGCGCGGGAAAAAGGCCGCGGGCGGCGCTCGATCCGGGTCCTGGTGCTTACCCCGACTCGCGAGCTGGCCGTGCAGATCGCAGACAGCTTCGGCGCTTACGGCAAGCACACGGGATTGCGGCACGCCGTGGTCTACGGCGGCGTTAGCCAGAAGCCCCAGGAGCAGGCGCTCCGGCAGGGCATGGACATCCTCGTGGCGACCCCCGGTCGGCTGCTCGACCTTTTCTCGCAGGGGCTGGTGAATCTCCGCTCCGTCGAAACGTTCGTGCTGGACGAGGCCGACCGGATGCTCGACATGGGCTTCCTCCCCGATATACGGCGAATCATAGACAAGCTTCCGGAGAAGCGGCAGACCCTGTTCTTTTCCGCCACGATGCCGCCCGATATCCGGAGGCTTTCCGACACGATCCTGCGCGATCCGGTCCGCGTGGCCGCAACGCCTGCGTCATCGCCGGCGGAACTGGTCGAGCACTCGGTCTATTTCGTCGAAAGGCAGGGCAAGGGGGACTTGCTCCTGCATCTTCTGTCGGGAGATTCGATCAAGAACGCCCTCGTCTTCACCCGGACAAAGCGCGGAGCCGACCGGGTCGCCCGGCAGCTTTCGCGCGCCCGCGTCCGGGCGGAGGCGATTCACGGCGACAAGTCCCAAAACTCACGCGAGAGGGCCCTGGCCGACTTCAAGCGGGGCGCCACTAGGGTGCTGGTGGCCACCGACATCGCCGCCCGCGGCCTTGACATCGTCGACCTCTCACACGTCGTCAATTTCGACCTGCCGGCCGAGCCTGAAGCCTACGTGCATCGCATCGGACGAACCGGCCGTGCAGGCGCGTCCGGCATCGCCCTTTCCTTCTGCGGATTCGAGGAGCGACCCCTGCTCGCCTCGATCGAGCGGCTTATCCGCAAGCACCTGAGCGTGGTGGACGACCACCCGCATCGCTCCGCCGTGCGCCCCAGCCCCAAGACGAACCTGGACCCGCGCGGGCTGCACAGCGCCCCGCGCCCGTACATGATCCGCGCCGAAGAGCTGTTGAAGGAAGGACTCGCTTAGAGACGGGCCCGATGCGGGCAGTCAACGATTGACGGCCCGCATCGCCTCCTCGCCGTATCGCATGCCGGAAGCGGCCCCCGGAGGCAGAACCTCGTCGATCCGATCCATGTCCCGCTTCGCCAGGGTCACGTTGAAGGCTCCCGCGTTCTCCTCCAGCCTGTCCCGCCTCTTGGTGCCGGGTATGGGCACCGTGTCTTCGCCCTGCGCCAGCAGCCAGGCAAGAGCAAGCTGCGAAGGCGTGCATCCCTTTTCGGCCGCGATTTCCTCGACAAGCCGGACAAGCTCGAGATTGCGCCCGAAGTTGTCCCCCTGGAAACGCGGCGAGTTCTTCCGGTAATCTCCTTCCGGAATGTCCTCGGGCCGCCTGATCTTCCCTGTCAGGAAGCCCCTGCCCAATGGACTGTAAGGCACGAACCCGACGCCGAGCTCCCGGCACACTGGAATGACTTCCCTCTCCGGGTCGCGCGTCCAGAGGGAATATTCGCTTTGAAGGGCGGCTATCGGGTGGACGGCGCAGGCGCGGCGGATGGTTGCGGGAGCCGCCTCGGACAGTCCCAGGAAACGGACCTTCCCTTCCCGGACCAGCGCCGCCATGGCGCCGACCGTGTCCTCTATCGGGGTATCCGGGTCGACCCGGTGCTGGTAATAGAGATCGATGACTTCGACTCCCAAGCGGCGAAGGCTCGCCTCGCACGCCGATTTGACGTATTCAGGCTTGCCGTTGACTCCCTTCCAGCTTCCGTCGCTCCCCCTGACGATACCGAACTTGGTCGCCAGGACCACCTCGTCCCGGCGGCCGCCGATAGCCTTCCCGACGAACTCCTCGTTATGCCCAAGCCCGTAGATGTCGGCGGTGTCGAGGAAATATATCCCCATGTCGAGCGCCCTGTGAATGGTCGCCGCCGATTCGCCGTTGTCGCGCCGGCCGTAGAACTCCGACATTCCCATGCAGCCCAGTCCAAGCGCCGACACTGCCGGCCCGCTTTTTCCCAGCCGCCTGGATTCCATGAGCGCCTCCTTTCGGAACGGCAATCCGGGGCAGGACCGGCCGCCACCCGCTTTTTTTTCAGGAAGCGCGCAGCGCCTTCGCCGCCTTTGCGGCGTCCCTCTGCTCGACCCACAGGATCGCGCCGTACCGGCCCGCTCCCGCGGATATGCCGTCCAGCGCCCTGATGCCGACTCCGGCCGCCGCCAGTTTCGCCGCGACCGCTGCGATCGCTCCGGCCCTGTCGGACCCCTGGATCAGGAAGCAGCTTTTTTTGCCGGCGATCTTAAGGCCCGCGCGTTTCGCCGCCTTCCGGAAACGATCCGAATTTTTCGGCACGAAATCCAGCTGGACGCGCCGTCCGCGCGGGAATCCTGTGAAGGCGAGCAGGTCGACTCCATCGTCACTCAGGGCCTCCAGTATCCTTGCCCCCTCGCCGGTCCTGTTCGGTATAATGACCTTGAAATAGTCCGCCTTCCGAATCGAATCGGCCATTTTTCCTCCCCTTGCGCGAGATTTGGTTAACTTCAATTTATTATAGATTACTTTCCCGGGAGTGACGGTACTATGTCGCTTATCCGGTCCGTCACCCGAGAGGCGCCCATGACTGGACAAGTCCTGCTTCCCTTGTGGCTCGCCGCGCTGCTCATCCTGCTTGCAGCCTGGGCGGCGCTCGACCGGCTGCTGATCCCGAGCGTACGCTGGTTCCTGAGGCGCAGGGCCAACATGTTCATCGAAGAGATCGGCAAGCGGCTGAACCTCGAGATACATCCCTTCGCGTTGACGAAACGACAGGTGCTGATCGACCGCCTGATGTACGACCCCAAGGTGCAGCAGGCCTGCGCCTCGCACGCCCGGGAGAACAACGTCCCCCGGGATGTCGTAATGGCCGAGGTCGAGCGGTACGCCCGCGAGATCGTCCCCTCGTTCAACGCCTACGCATATTTCCGGATCGGCTACTGGCTGGCGCGCAAAACCGCCCGCCTCCTCTTCCGGGTTCGCGTGGGATTCACCGACGACGAGGGCCTCTCGCGCATCGCCCCCGGATCCAGCGTCGTATTCGTGATGAACCACCGGAGCAACATGGACTATATACTGGTCGCCTACCTCGCCGCGACCCGGACGGCCTTGAGCTACGCCGTGGGGGAATGGGCCAGGATCTGGCCGCTTCAGACCCTCATTCGATCCATGGGGGCGTATTTCATACGACGCAACTCGGGCAATCCGCTGTACCGCCTCGTGCTCGAGCGATACGTCTGCATGGCCACAGAGAGCGGAGTGGTTCAGGCCGTCTACCCTGAAGGCGGCCTGACGCGCGACGGCGCGCTGCGCCCGCCGAAGCTTGGCCTTCTCGATTACATGGTGAGATCCTTCAATCCGGACGCCGGGCGGAACCTGGTGTTCGTGCCTGTCGGGATAAACTACGACCGCACCCTCGAGGACCGGAGCCTGATTCTAGAGCTGTCCCCGGGGGCGCGCAGGAAAAGCGTGCCCTTCGTGCTCGGCACCTCGCTCGGGTTCCTTCTTCGCAACCTGTACATGATGGTTGTGGGCCGGTGGTACAGGTTCGGATACGCATGCGTCAACTTCGGATCCCCCGTCTCGATGAGAGAGTACTGCAATGTCCGCGGGATCGATTTCCGGTCGATGGGCAGGGAGGAGCGCTTCCAAAAGGTGGAGGACCTCGCAAAAGTTTTGATGGCGGAGGTGGGCAGGGTAATCCCGGTTACTCCGGTCTCCCTGGTCGCGACGGCGTTCGTCCGGAACCCGGAGAACCGTTTCAGCGGGCTTGAATTGAAGGCCGAGGTGCAGCGGCTGATCGGAGAACTGGTCGCCGCCGGATCCCACGTCTATGTGCCCCGCAAGGACAGGGAATACGCGGTCGAAGTCGGCCTCCGAATGCTGACGCTGCGGCGCCTGGTCGAAGATGTGGACGGTCTCTGCCGCGCGAGGCCCGAGGAGCTTGCATTGCTGCGCTACTACGCCAACTCGATCGCGCACCTTCTTCCGGCGTCCGGGCCTTGAGCTATCATTCCGACGGGACTTGTTTTTTTAGGATCTGTTTCGCTTGAGAACGGGGATCCACTTCGCGTTTCGCAGGATGTAGGCGTGGTCTTCGGTTATTTTAAGGGAAAGGACCCCGTGATGCCTGGCCAGGCTCACAAGCGTATCTTTCGGCACCCACATTTCATCGAAAGACGGGAACTTCTTGGGCGCTTCCTCGATGCCCATGCCGCACATTATTACAAGGATTATTAACGCCAGATAGGTTCGCACGGTCCCTCCTGCACGCCAGGCCGGCGATCGGATGCTCTGCATGCTCCGGGCGTTTTATTTAGGATTCCGTACTGGTAGGGACGGTTTCAGTATCAGTGGCTTTTCCCGACCCGGGGAAAAAGCCACCCGGCGGCGAGGTAAAGGAGCCCGCCGGCCGCGACGGTCCCTCGAAATCCGATCCACATCGCACCGGCCGACGCAAGCGATGCCCCCGCCACCGAGAAAAAGCCATTTATTCCCCATGCATAGGGGATCGCGGGCGCGGTCGATCCGGTCAGTCGCGAGAGTCCCGCCGGGAACGGCATCCCCATGAGAAACGCCGCCGGTCCCAGGGAAACGATGAATATCGCCGTCCTCGCGGTTTCCCCCAGCGGCAGGAGCGCCCCCGCCGAAAGGGAAAGGAACAGGAACCCGGCAAGCGCAAGGAGCGCGATACCGGGAAAGACGCGTCCCTTCATGGTCTTTTCCGACCCCCATCTCCCGGAAATAGCGCTGCCGAGCCCCGAGAAAAACGCGAATCCGCCGATGGCGGCGGTGGAGGCCCGGATGGCGTCGCCCAGAAGGAGAATCCCGATTTTCAGGAAGGTCAGCTCGATCAGCATGTACGCAAGGCCCAGCGCCGAAAAATAGGCCGCAAGGCTTGCCCCGCCCGCCTTGTCCGGCAGGCGCACGGCCGCAAGCGGAGCAAGCAGGCAGACCGAGGCCAGCGCAAGAGAAACGGCGAGGGAAGCAAGCAGGAAGACAACCCCCCATTCGACGAACGGAACCCACTGGTTTCCAAGCAGCCTGCGGAACTCGGGCAACGAGCCGAGCCGCAGGAAGCGGTGGAAATACGGGGAATCGTCGACCACGGGCGAAAGATCGAACAGTCTCCCGCCGGGCCCGCCTGGACGGCCGGCGAGCACGCCGGCAACGGCCGTTCGAAGCCCCTTTTCCGCCGCTCCATCCCCGGCTTCCTGTCCGTTCACGGGGGGCCACACAATCGAAAACCCCGTCTCCCCGCAGAAACGTTCCAGGCGCCTCATCTCCTCTCGGCCAAAGGGGAGCCGTCTCGCGATGATTGCGAACGACCCCCAGCCCCGGACCATGACCACCTTCGCCGTTGCCGGGGCGCGGTCGTCCCTTTCCAGCTCCAAACGCAGCGTGGCGAGGATCTTGACGCTTTCCCTGGGCGGGGCCTTGAGCCACCCCGAGAATGCGATCACGCCGTTTTCCGAAAGGCGTGACATCGCCGCCCGAATCCCCTCCCGCGTCAGGAGGTACGTCTCGCCGGTCGCATGAATCCCGAGAGACGAATACGTCGCCGACGATATCTCCGAAACTTCGATCAGGTCGAACCTGCCCCCATCGCGCGCCAGGAAATTCCGCGCGCCCTCCGTCCGGATCTCCGCCGGCATGGCGGCAGGCAATCCCGCGGAGAACCGGAACAGATCCGACCGCACAAGCGCCGCCAGTTCCGCGGCGGGCTCCACGACGGTGACCGACGATGCGCCGTTTCTTGCGGCTGTAAGGATCCCCTCGGTCCCCCTGAGCCCGAACTGAAGCACCGCGGGACGGTCAACCATCCGGTACGCCGCCACCAGGGGAAATCCGTCGAGGTAGGCGGGAGGGCTCTCTCCGCCGTCCTGCGGGACGACGCCGCGGGCCTCGCCGTCGAGGAACAGCGCCGCCTGCGGGGGAATTTCTCCCGCGAACCGGAAGCTCAGCCCCGGGGCGACATGTATGCCGCCCGCGAAAAGCGCACGGTAATCCCCGGAGGGGCCGAAGCGGTATGCGATGGTCTTCGCGCCCGGAAGCCGCGCGGAGACCGCAAGGTCCTTGTATGGGGACAGCGCCAGTTCGGCCGGCGGCAGGAAGAGCAGCAGCGACGAGGCCGCAAGGACCGCCAGGCGCACCAAGTACAGCCGTCCTCCGGGCGATCCCGCCGCAAAAAGGGACGCCGCAAGGGCGATCGCAAGCGGCGCGCGCATGAGCGATTCCGTTTCCAGCAGGGAAAAGGCCGGGAGGGCGATGACGGCTCCGGCGGCGGACCCCGCGAACGCGGCAGCGTAGACGGGACCCGGCTCTTCGAACCGGAAAGCAAACGGGATCGCGATGGCTCCACCGGCCAGGAAAAATGGAACCGCAAGAAGAAGGAAGAACCATCCGAATCCGATCCACGCGGAAGGCTCCCACATAAGGAGGAACGGATCGAAGGAGATCGCCTGCGAGGCCCGGAAAGCGAGGTCGAACGACGGGGCGGCCAGGAGCGCCAGCCATGCGAAGACCGCCGCCGGGGCATTTTCGATTCTCCGGCGGAAAAGGTGCAGAGCGAGCCCGGCGGCCCCGAACCCCAGCATGGCCTGGGAAACGATAAGCGGCACGAAGTGCGGCCAGAAACGGAAAGACAAAAGCCTTATGAGGAAGATCTCGTCGGCCAGCGCGGCCGCCGACAGGAGGAAGACGGCCGCAAGGACCGCCTCGCGCCCGGGGCGGTCAGTGGCCGAGGAGACGGACGAAGGCGACCGGGAGGACGTTTCGCTGGGAGACCGAGCCATCGGCGCTCTTCTCGATGAAAACCAGGTTCTGGGTCAGAAAGGGGCCTCCGACCGGCATTACCATTCTTCCGCCGTTCCTCAGCTGTCGCAGCAGAGGGGGCGGGATGTGGCCTCCTGCGCATGTGACGATGATCGCGTCGAACGGCGCCTTCTCTTCCCAGCCGTAATACCCGTCCCCCTGGCGGACGTGGACGTTCGCGAATCCAAGCTCCGAGAGCGTCCTGCGGCTCCCCGCGGCCAGGGACTCGAAGATCTCCACCGTATAAACTTCGCGCGCTATCCTGGATGCGACCGCCGCCTGGTACCCGGATCCGGTTCCCACCTCGAGCACGCGGTCGGAAGGCTTCAGGCGCAGTATCTCGGTCATGAAGCCGACTATGTAGGGCTGGGAGATCGTCTGCCCCTCGCCGATGGGCAGCGGGCGCGGATCGTACGCCCGGGAGCGCATTTCGCGGGGGACGAAAAGATGGCGGGGAACATCCCGCATCGACTGCAGGACCCGTGGATCGGAGATCCCCTCGCGCTGGATCTGTTCTCCGACCATGGCAAGGCGGGCGGCAAGATACGGGTCCTCCTTTGCGGCGGAGGGGCTGCCGCCCGCAAACAGCACCAGGATCGACAGGATCGCCGTCCAACGCGGCAAAATCATTTTCCTTCCTTGCCCTTTTCCGCTTCTTCCTTTTTTACGGCCTCCCGCAGCTCGGATAGCCGTTCCTCGACGAGACGGTTCAGGGTATTTTCGGGATACTTCCCGTCCGGTCCCGGCTCCCCCGCCGGCATTCCCATGAGTATCCCGATACCCTCCTCCACGTGCTCGATGGCGTGTATGTGGAATTTCCCCTGCCCCACGGCCTCCACGACCTCTCTCTTCAACATCAGGTTTCTCGCGTTCCTCAAGGGGATGACGACCCCCTGCTTCCCGGTCAGCCCCCGCAGCCTGCACAGGTCGAAGAAACCCTCGATCTTCTCGTTCACTCCGCCTATGGGCTGGACGTCCCCGTTCTGGTCCATGGATCCGGTCACCGCCACGCCCTGCCGGACCGGGACCCCCGATACGGCGCTCAAGAGCGCGTAGAGCTCGGCGCAGGTGGCGCTGTCCCCCTCGATCATCCCGTAGAGCTGCTCGAAGGTTATCGAAGCCGACAGGCTTATCGGCTTCCTGGAAGCGTATTTCCTGCCCAGGTAGTTCGAAAGGATGAGCACAGCCTTCTCGTGGATCTTCCCCGAAAGCTTCGTCTCCCTTTCGATGTTGACCACGCCGCTTTTCCCCGCGTAGACCGTCGTGGTGATCCTGGAGGGCTTCCCGAAACTGTGGTCTCCCATATCCAGTACCGCCAGTCCGTTCACCTGTCCCGCCTTCTCGCCGGACGTCTCAACGATCAGCGTCCCTTCAGCCATCACTTCCCGCGTCCGGTCCTCCATCATTCCGTGCCTGTAGGTCTTCTCGCCCAGTGCCTTTTCCACGTGCGTCCCGGACACTACGTCGGCGGAGTCCTTCCTGGCCCAGTAATGGGACTCGCGAATCAGGTTCGAGACGTCGCTGAACTTCGAGGAAAGCTTCTCCTGGTGTTCCGCCAGCCGGGAACCGTACTCCACGACTTTCGCCACGCCGGAAGCGTCGAACGGCAGGAGGCGCTCCTCGCGGATCTTCGTCGAGACGAACGCGGCATATTTCAGGATGTTCTCGTCCGACCGGTCCATCCGGTTGTCGAAGTCCGCCTTGACCTTGAAAAGCTCCCCGTACTCCTCGTCGAGCCCGAGGAGCAGGTAATATATCTCCGGGCTTCCGATGAGGATCACCTTCACGTCCAGCGGTATCGGCTCCGGCCTCATCGTCGTCGTCGTGATCAGCCTGTACTGCTCCCAGACATCCTCTATCTTCACTTCCCCGTTCTTGATCGCCCGCTTCAGCGCGTCGTAGGAGAACAGGTTCCGCAGAAGATCGAGCGCGTTGACGACCAGGTATCCGCCGTTCGCCGCATGGATCGAACCCGCCTTGATCATGGTGAAATCGGTCATCGCGGCGCCGAACTGCAGCTTGTGCTCGACCCTGCCGAAGAGGTTGTAGTACGTGGGGTTGCTCTCGAAAACGCAGGGGCTGCCCTTCCGGTTTCCGTTGTTCACGAGGACGTTCACCGAATACCGCGTGAAATTCGGCTCCTGCTTCGGCATCTTGAGGAACGGCAGCGCCGGCGCCGGATTCTCTTCCGGCACCGCCTTGAAGTCCTCGACGTTTTCAAGGACGTCATCTTGAACCGCATCCAGGTATGCGAGCAGCTTTTCGTTTTTCGGGTACTTGTTCTTGAGGTCCTCGACAAGGTGCCCGAGGACGGAAAGCGCCGTGTTCCGTTCCAGCTTCTCCAGCTTCTCCCCGGTCTCCTTTTCCTCCCTCTTGAGCAATCGCAACACGTCGTCCAGCTTTTCCTGGACGTATTTCCCGTTCTCCCTCAGCTCCTCCTTGCGATTCGCGTCGAAGGAGTTGAACTCCTCCTCGGTAAGAGGCTCGCCGGACTTGCCGATGGCCACCAGCGAGAACCCGCCCATTGCGGTCTTTACCTTGAACCCCTTCGATTCGGCCTCGATTTCCAGGGCGTCGAAAAGCTCCTTCTGCCTGCGCTGGACCGCTTCCGTGATGACGCTCTTCTGTTTCTTGTATTCCTTCGACTCGAATATCTTGGGTATCTCGTTTTTCAGGTGATCGACGAGCTCCCGCATGTCCTTCTGGAACTCGACCGACCTGCCCGGCTCGAGCCAGACAGCGATGGGATCGCCCGCGTCCTTGAAGTTGTGGACGTAGCACCAGTCGGGCGGGACGATTTCCTTCTCCGCTTTCCTGGATATGAACGACCGTATGGCGGATGTCTTGCCTGTCCCGCTGTCGCCCAGGACGTAGATGTTGAACCCGGCGCTCTGCAGGTTCAGGCCGAAATCGATCGCGTCCAGCGCCCTCTGCTGGCCGATTATCCCTTCCAGCGGCGGCAGCTCATCGGTTGTCCTGAAAGCGAATATCCCGGGATCGCAACGCTTGCGGAGGTCGTCCGGGCCCAAGGTCCTCGCCATGATCCCTCCAGATCTCCGACGTATGCGGCCAGCCTTATCCTAGCGCCATCTCCCGTGTGGAATTAAGAAAAAACATCGCTTGAAAAGCGGGGCCGGCAAGCCGGGGCCGGCCCCGCGGATTTATTTTACGTCACTCGTAGATCCCCGCGCCGACGTACGCGTTCTTGCCCGGCACCCGGTATACGTAGGTGACCTTCTTGCGCGCCTTAGGATCCCCGGGGTTGGTCCACATGTAATCGACCCAACCTTCCCCCTTCCCTTTGGCAACATCCGTGAATTCCTTGAACAGGAGCTTCCCAGGATCCCCCTTGTCCTTCATGCCGAGAACGTTTGTCCCGACAAGGGCGGGGCTCATGGGATGCGCGAGCATCTTTCCGTCGAAGTCCGTCATGAATACATACGTGTCCTTCCAGACGAATTTTCCCTGCTTGTTGTTGATCTCCTTGATCGCTTCCGCCTCGCCCTTCTCGCTGTACAGCTTGGCCGCTTCCTTGGTCTTTGCAATGCACTCTTCCTTCGTGGCTTTTTCCGCCGCCACGACATTCGAGGTCAGAAAAAGGCCGAACAGCAACACCAGGGTCAATACCGCAGCTTTCTTCATCATTCCTCCCCTCCTCAGAATCCCTGTTTCGGTTGATTGCCGCCCAGAGCTCCGATCGCCTGTTCAGGTTTTCCTGCCGCCCGCCTCCTTTCCGTTCCACGAACGGCATCTTTACATAATACCGGATTTTCTAACCGGATGGCTTCTCCCTCTCATGAAGTTTCATGACGCGGAAAGCCTCGGCGTATTCGGGCGCCCTGGGGACTCCGGGGTCGGCGCATCCGGCGCCATTCCCTTGGACCCTGGCCCTCTCCGCTTCGTTCCTTGCCCATTCGATAATTCTCGCGGCGGGATCCCACCCTTCCAGCTGGCTGGCATGCGCCTTCAGGGCCTCTATCTTCCTGTCGATCGTGCCGGAAATGTCGATCCAGGTGTTGGGCGACGGAGTCGACCCTATGTACACCGCACGGACCTTGTGCGGCAGCCCCTCCTCGGGCCACAACAGCTCCATCTCGGCGGCGGGGAACACGGCCTCGAGCGCGGCCGCGGCCGCTGCGCGATGGTCAGGGTGGTTGATGTAGCTGTCGTCGAAGAACCACGCTTGCGGATCTCCGCATACCACGACCTCCGGGCGGAACCGGCGGATCTCGCGCACCAGCTCGCGGCGCAATTCCAGCGTGGGCAGCAGGGCGCAGTCGTCGTGGCGCAGGAACACCACTTCCTTGACGCCCAGGATCCCGGCCGAGGCCCTCTCCTCTTCCTCGCGCGTAATCGCAAGCGTTTCGCGCGTAAATGTGCGGTCGTGCGTGCCCGCGTTGCCGCTCGTCAACACGACGAGCGCGATCTCGCACCCGGCCTTCGCCCATCCCGCCATGGTCCCGGCGACCGTAAACTCGGCGTCGTCCGGGTGGGCGAAAATCGCCATCGCCGACCCGGGGACGTAGCCGGCGTCGTACCTGGGCATCGCATCTCTCCTCCGGCTTTCAGATGCCGGAACGGGCGGCATGGATTTAATCCCTTCCGAATCCAATCGTTAAGAAATATCCCAATAAAATAATAAAGTTATATTGCAGGCCTTCCGATAATTCCCTCAAGTGGGATCCATGGAAAGAGGCCCGGGGAATCCCATGGCCGGACATTTTTTGCCCTTGCGGAGCTAACGTATGGATATAAAAGGGGTATTTCTGGCCCCAGTCAAGAAGTTGAAATCCCGCATCAACGGAAGGCTGGACTCGGAGCACGAGCAATCCCTAATCCGGCTCGCCTTGACGCTGATCTGCTTCCTGTATTTCCTCTCGGCTTTCATCGCCAACCGGCACGAACAGGGCGGAGTCGGCTGGGCCTTCTACTCTGCCGGTTGTTACATAATATTTTCCCTGGTGGTTTTCGCGGCCATCGTCATCCGGCCGGGGATATCGCCGATACGCAGGATCGCAGGGATGCTGGGGGACATCGGCATAACCACGTACTGCCTTTACGTAGGAGGCGCCAATACCGCCCCCATTTACATCCTGTATCTTTGGGTGACTATAGGCAACGGCTTCAGGTACGGCAATAAATACCTGTTCGCGAGCACTTTGGCCAGCGCCGCCGGATTCACGTTCGTGATCTGGGCGACCAGCTACTGGCGCGACCAGCTTCCCCTTTCGATCGGACTTTTCGTGGGGCTGATCATCCTGCCGCTGTACATCTCGACGCTGATCCGAAAGCTGACGGACGCGATGAAGAAGCTCAAGGACGCGACGGCCCGCGCGGAAGACGCGAACCACGCGAAGAGCCAGTTCCTGGCCAACATGTCCCATGAGCTTCGCACCCCGTTGAACGGAATAATGGGAATGGCGGAGCTGCTTCAAGACACGCGCCTCTCCGACGAGCAGAAGAACTTCACCGACACGATCTACGATTCGACCCGCACCATGCTGTCCCTGGTGAACGACGTCCTGGACATCTCCAGGATCGAGGCGGGGAAGATCGTGATAGAAAAAACGGATTTCGATCTGCACGACCTGCTGAAAGAAACGGCGTCCATGCTGCATCACGCCGCCAACGCAAAGGGACTGCAGCTTTCCACGATCATGCCCCCCAACGTTCCGTTCCTGTTGCAGGGCGATCCGCTGCACATACGCCAGGTCGTCCTCAACCTTCTGTCGAACGCGGTCAAGTTCACTGAATCGGGAGAGGTCACGCTGCGCGTCCAGCGCGTCCTCGAGACGCCCGACAAGGTTTCGCTGAAGTTCGAGGTGTCCGATACCGGCATCGGCATGACCGAGGAGCAAAGGGAGAAGATCTTCGAGCGGTTCGCGCAGGCCGACGGCTCCATCACGCGCCGTTACGGCGGGACCGGGCTCGGGACCACCATCTCCAAGCAGTTGATCGAACTTATGGGCGGGTCCATCGGCGTCGAGAGCGCCGCCGGCGTCGGAAGCACCTTCTGGTTCACGCTGTCATTCGACAAGCAGGCCGCGGCGGATGCGCCCCTCGCCCCGGACAAGGCGACCGATTGCAGGTTCCTGGTCGTCTCATCCGATCCGGATACGATGGACGCCTTGTGCGCGCACATGAAATCCTGGCACATAGAGACCGATGCGATCCCCCGCGCGGCGATGGCGTTCTCGAAGCTGGTCTCGGCGTTCGACCAGGGCAACCCCTATCACGCGGTCATAGTCGTCGAGCAGGACCTCGACATGGGGCTGTCCGAATTCGCCACCGTAGTGAAAACCGTCAAGAAGATCGCCAAATCCCGCCTGATCGTCGTTTGCCGCCCCTTCGCCGTTCCCAGCCTGGACGACCTCGCCCGGAAGGGGTATTGCGTCGCCCTGGAGAGCCCTCTCGACAAGACGATGCTCTTCAACGCCATTCACTTCGTCAGGCCGGACACCCCCGACAAGGAAGACCTGGCGTTTCTCGCCAACCGCTACAGGCAGAAGAAGTCCGGCGCGGACAGGCTGCGCCTCCTCGTGGCCGAGGACAACGCGGTCAACCAGAAAGTCATCAGCCTCATATTGGAAAAGGCCGGGCACAGCGTCCGTCTCGTCGAAAACGGGGAGCTTGCCCTGGACGCGCTGCAGAACGAGAAATTCGACCTGGCCCTCCTGGATCTCAACATGCCCGTAATGGGAGGAATCGAAGCCGCAAAAATGTACCAGTTCATGTCGCTGAACCGCCCGCGGGTACCGCTGGTCGCGCTTACGGCCGATGCTACGCCCGAGACCCGGAAAAAATGCGAAGAAGCTAAATTCAACGCGTACGTCACGAAGCCTTTCGAGTCGAAAAACCTGCTCGAGGTCATTAACAGGCTGGCTCCCAAGGCGGCCGACAGGCGCGAAAGCGCGCATTTCCATGCCCTTTCCGAGGGCCAGGAGAAAAAACCGGCAGGTCTCGATGAACCCCTCGATTTCTCCGTCATACGGGATCTTGTCAGCCTCGGGGCCGACGGGAATTTCATCCGCAACATGACCCGGCTGTTCATGGAAGGGACTGAAGAGAAGCTCCGGCAGATGAGGCATGCCTTGACGACGCGGAACTCGGAGGAATTCAGGAGGCTCAACCACGCCCTGAAAGGTTCGGCGGGCCAGATCGGGGCGATGCCCCTGTCGTCCCTGTGCGGCGAATATGCGCTCGCCGGCCACGATGAGTTCGTCCGTTCGGGGAAGGAGATGATCGACAGGTTGAACGCGGAGTTCCTCAAGGTCGGCGAGGCCCTCAGCGGCCAGGCCGAAGAGCTTAAAAAAACCAATCCTTGAATTCTAGGTACGGATTCCTTCGTCGGCGATGAGCCGGGGGCCGCCGCTCTCCTTGGCGACCTGCGCGCGCACGAGCCTTTCCATGATTCTCAGATCGGAATCGTCCAGGCTTAGGGCGGTGTCCACCCAGATATCGGCGGTTCTCTCCAATTCTTCCTTGGCGACGCGGAACACCTCCTGGCGGACCTTGCTGATCCCCTGCCTTGCTTTTATCCTCCGGGAATGGTTCTTTATGAACTCGTATACCGCTTTCTCCCCGCCGCCGTCCTCCGAAAGGATGTCCACCACGCCTTTTTGGTGCAACTCCTCGGCCGTGTATACGTTTCCGCTGGTCATTATCTCCTCTACCTGCTTCATTCCAACCCTTCTTGCCAGGAAGTGATAAGCCCCCATGCCGGGAAACAGGTTGAACAGTATTTCCGGCAGGCCGAACCTCGCGCGCTTCTCTGCGATCATGATCGAACAGCACAAGGCCGCCTCGAATCCCCCTCCGAGGGCATCGCCCTGGACAAGGGAAATCGTGGTCATCGGAAGATTGTAATTGGCCGACTGGATGTAGACGTTGTCGATGCAAAGCTGCGCATATCTCCTGAGCCCCTCGCGGTCCCGCTCCGATATCATTTTCTTGAAAAGAAATATGTCTCCCCCGTAACTGAATATGGCGGGATGTTTGGACGCGAGAACGGTGTAAAGGATAGGAAGGGAACCCGACTTCGAAAGGTGATCCCTGCCGTATTCCTCGATATTGTCGTAGCAGCGCTTCAGGCTCTCGAGCAAGGGTTCGTTGAAGCAGGACCTCCCCTCGGGATCGAGGAACGTCCAAAGGACTTTGTGGGAGGGATCGAATCTTAATTTGAGCTGCTTCGCCGACTCGAACACCGGGGGGAATCGCTGTACGGAAACCTGCATGGTGTCTCCTTTTATCGGTTTTCCCGCGTCAATATCGGCATGACGAAAAATTTGTCCATATTGGGAAAATTCAAAACCTTATGCCGCGTCCGTCCCTCCACGCCGGAAAGGAAAAACAATCGCATTCGGTTACACTTATATATGGCCGAATAAAATTCCGCTGAATCCGATTCAGTACTTTGACCCCCCGGTCGTGCATAAAATAATATAGGCGGATCGAAAAATTGCAAATCTTATTTTTTGCTTGGTGTTTGAAGCGTCGAATGAAAGTAAAAAATTAAATGCATTTTCACGCGATCATCCGCGCCGCCTGTGGTCGTCGGTCAGTGGAAAAGTTTTCCCATAAACGATCTGTCGTACCCCATCGAGGAAATCGAGCGGGAATCCCAGCTCGATCCTGCTCGCTTCGTCCAGGCGCTTAATCTGCTCCGGCGCCAGGCGGAACTCGAGCACGCCCAGGTTGTCCCTGAGCTGGGAAACCTTCGTCGCGCCGACTATCGGGATCATCACGCCGCGCTCGCGCTGCCTCACCCAGGACATGGCCACCTGCGATGCGCTGCGGCCCGTCTCGGCGGCTACCGCCGCGACCTCATCCGCGATCCGGAAGTTCCGTTCCGTCAGGAATGCGTCACCCCACTGCGCGGCGGTCGAAAAACGCGTCTCTTTCGGACGGTCCTTGCCGGCCCTGTATTTGCCGGTAAGGACGCCGCCCCCTAACGTCCCCCAAGGCGTCACCGCGAGGTCCAGCGCCTCCGCCATCGGCAGCAGGTCCCGCTCCGGGGTGCGCTCGATGAGGCTGTAAGGAATCTGCAGCCCGACGAAAGGCGTCCATCCCTTCAGGTCCGCGAGCGTGTTCGCCCGCGCAACGGCCCACGCGGGCGTGTCGGAGATGCCGGCATACAGGATTTTCCCCGAGCGCACCGCGTCGTCCAGGGCGCGCATCAGCTCGTCCGCGGGAGTCATGGGGTCCCACGCGTGGACCCAGTAGAGGTCGACGTAATCGGTGCGGAGCCGCGCCAGGCTGGCTTCCAGGGACTGCGCCAGGTTCTTGCGATGATTCCCGCCGGCGTTGGGGTCGTCGGGGCTCATGTTCAGGGTGTACTTCGTGGCGATCACGAACCGCTCGCGATCCGAAGCCACGAACTCCCCGACGAACCTTTCGCTGGTGCCGTTCGTGTAGTAGTTGGCGGTGTCGATGAAGTTCCCGCCCGCTTCGGCGTATGCCTCGAATATCCTGCGGCTCTCCTCCCTGGACGCGCCCCACCCCCACTCTTCCCCGAAGGTCATCGCTCCAAGGCAGATTTCCGACACCCTGAGGCCGCTTCTTCCCATCAGCTTGTACCGCATGTGCCCTCCTTCCGCGCGAATAACCCATCAAGGCAGGCGCATCCGGCCAGTATGATGTCGTTACGGCCCGTCAGGTCTCAACCCACTCCTCCTGCAGGACTTCGCCCTGCAGGCTAACCACCACGTACCGGATCGGGACCTTCCTCGAGCTTCCCTGAAGGGCCTGGACCGCCGTCGCCAGGAGTCCCCTGCAACAGGGAACCTGCATGATCAGCACCGTCAACGTGTTTATCCCCGAGTCCTCGTAAAGCGCCCTGATCTTCTCGACATAGGCTTCCTGCCCCCCGTCCAGCTTCGGGCATGCGATCGCCAGCGATTTCCCCTTCAGGAAATCGTTATGGAAGTTCGCCATGGCGAACGGGACGCAGTCGGCCGCAAGGACCACGTCCGCCCCCTGGAAATAGGGCGCTCCCGGAGATACCAGGTGCAGCTGGATCGGCCACTGCCGCAGCTGCGAAGGAACCTTGGCGGCGGTTCCGCCCTGTGCCTCCTCCTTCTTGAACTCGATCGTCCTGGACCCCGGGCATCCTGAAAATCCGCTCATCGCCTCACCTCCGTGCTGCGCTCAAGAAACGTTTCCTCCAGCGTTTCGACAAATGTCTCGTACTTTTCCCGTGTATGCGCGAACCGTTCATCCGCCTCGCGGAACTTCGAGAACATCTCGCCCACCTGGCGGACCGACAGGCTCCTGTCCATCCATGGATAAAGGATCTCGTCCTCCTTTTTTATGTGCTCCGAAAGGACCCCCGCATAGCCGAAGAGGTTTGCGGCTACCCCGTCCCGATCCCCCTGCTCCAGGGCGCCCAGGATCCCCTTCACGTGGCCCCTGCCCCGCCTGTGGTCCTCGTGCATCGCCTTGAGTATGTCGAGCTCGGGATCGAAGTACGCGAACAGTATGTCCTCCTCCTTGGCGTGATGGAAGCGGTCCGCATAGCTGCGTATGAAGTCCACGCCGTCGAGAACAAGCTGCCGCCCGCGCTCCGATTCCAGCTCCAGCCTTTCGGCGAATTCGGGAACGAGGGCGATGAACCTCTTTATAAGCGTGTGCTCTCCGACCAGAAGCTTCATGGGGGCCGACAAGGCGGCGCCGCCCGGGCGGGCCGGACGGGATTTCCTCGATTCCGGCAGCCTGACATCCTCTCCCGGGGCGACGACGGAGGCGACCTGCTTCATCAAGGCGCTCTCGTCCTCGGGAGACAGGTTATGAATCTCCATTATGTCTCCGAAGAGGCACGACCCCACGCTGCAGGGAACGCAGCCGATGCCGCGTCCGTCGAGGATCGCTCCCACCCCCTGGAACCGGTCGATCAGCTCCTTTATCGGGATTCCCAGATACCGCTCCATGGATTCTCCTTCCATTTCCCTTTTGCGCCATTCTCCGGCAGGCGGCCCCCGATGTCCTTGACGGAGGTCAAGTGTGAATTTTCCCTCCAGGTCCGGCGATAAGAATCTATGATGCCAAGCGAAAATACATTTTCGGGCCGTTCCACAAAGTCCTTCTTCTCGTGGCCTATCCGGCGCCATCTCATGCTGCTCGTTTTTCTGGCGGTCCTTCCGTCGTTGGGGATAATCCTTTACACGGGTCTTGAAACCCGGCGCAATACCCTCGCGGAGGCGCGGCGGGACCTGTCTCATCTCATGGAGCAGCTCGTTTCGGCCCAGGAAAACCTCGCGGACCAGTCGCGATACATGTTCGAGACGCTTTCGGAGCTGCCCGAGATCCATAGCCTGGACCCTGCCGCCTGCAACCGCCTTTTCGATTCCCTTCTGCGCCGCATGCCCCATTACGCCAATATCTTTTCGATGGACACGAAGGGAAACGTCATAGCCTCGGGGGTGCCCGTCAAGCCCATAAACGCTTCGGACCGCAAATATTTCCGCGAGGCAGTCGAGACGCGAGGCTTCTCCGTAGGGGAATATGCGGTAAGCAGGTCGACGGGGAAACCGTCCCTCCACTTCGCATACCCCGTGTACGACAAGGACAGGGACCTCCTGACGGTGGTCGCGGCCGCGTTCGACATCCAGCATTTCGAGATGACCTACGCAAGGAAAGCTATGCCGAAGGATTCGATGCTCCTGATCACGGACCACGCCGGGGTCGTCCTGCACGACTCCCGGAATTCCTCCGGCGGCGGAACCGTCACGGGGGAGGTGAAGATTCTCGAAGCATTGAAGAATCCGGGGCGCGAAGGGATGTTCAACGCCCGTTTATCCGACGGGGTCCAGCGGCTTTTTGCGTATCGAAAGCTTCGCCTTTCCCCTTCCATGCCTCCCTACCTGCTTGTCGCTGCCGGCATCCCGGAGACCCATATTTTCGGGGGCCCTCAAGATATCCTCACGCGCAACCTCCTGTTTCTCGGCATCGCCACCCTCCTCGCGGCCGCGGCCGCCTGGATCCTCGGGAACTTCGTCATAGTCGACAGGATCAAGGCACTGGTCACGGTCTCGCAGCAGCTCGGCAACGGAGACCTGTCGGCGCGCGCCGGCCTTCATCATTCAGGCGGCGAGCTGGGGGTCCTGGCGAAATCCTTCGACGAGATGGCCGAATCGGTCGAGCGGGACATCTCGGAACGCAAACTGGCGCAGGAGGCGCTGCGTCACTCGGAGGAGAGGTACCGCCAGGTAGTGGAGAACGCCAGCGACGCCATCTTCGTGGCCAGGGGCGGATTCATCACGTTCACGAATCCGCGGCTGACGGAGAAGACGGGGTATTCCCCGGAAGAAATCGCGGCCGTTCCCTTCACTCGATTCATCCATCCCGAAGACCGGGAGATGGTTGCCGACCGCCACAGGAAACGGCTGCAGGGACAAGCGCCCCCCACCAGCTACCCCTTCCGGATCCTCACCAGATCGGGAGGGATGCTGTGGGTGGAAATCGCCTCGGTTCTCGTAAACTGGGAGGGTGAGCCGGCCACGCTCAATTTCCTGAGGGACATCACCCATCAAAAGAACCTGGAGGGGCAGCTTATCCACTCGCAGAAAATGGAAGCCGTGGGCGCGCTGGCCGGGGGGATCGCGCACGACTTCAACAACCTCCTCCAGGCCATATCCGGCTTCGCGGCGCTCCTGCTCCTGGACATGCCGGACGACGACAGGCGCCGGTCCCATCTCCTGAACATCGAGAAGGCGACCGGCCGCGCCTCCGAGCTCGTGAGAGGGCTCCTGGCATTCAGCCGCCGGGAGGAATCCCCGCAGGTGCCCATCGACCTAAACGCCGCGGCAGCTTCCGCGGTCGAGCTTTTGAGGCGCGCGGTACCGAAGACGATCAGGGTCGAGGCGCGCTTTTCGCCTGGCCTTCCGCAGGTCCGGGGCGCCGCTTCGCAGATAGAACACGCGATCATGAACCTGGGAACCAACTCCCGCGACGCCATGCCGCAAGGGGGCGTGATATCCGTCGAAACGGGCCAGTGCCAGGTATCGGCGGACGACCTCCGCCGGCCCGATGACGCCATCCCCGGCAGTTACGTCGTCCTGCGGGTCAAGGACACGGGCGTTGGAATGGACGCCGTGACGATGAACAGGATGTTCGATCCGTTTTTCACGACGAAGGAGGTAGGGGCGGGATCCGGCCTGGGCCTTTCCGCCGTCTACGGGATCGTAAAGAGCCACAACGGATGGATCCGCTGCGAGAGCGAGCCGGGCAAGGGAGCCTGTTTCGAGCTTTATTTCCCGGCCCTCTAGCGGGCGCCGATCGACCGCCGGTTGTATAATCTTCTTACGGGACATGCAACCGACCAGGCATACAACGGGAATCTTTTACCATCCGTCGTTTTCCCGGCGCAGCTATCTGACCGTCGGGGCGCGGCTGGCCGACTTCCCCATGGCGCTGGACCCGGTGATTGCCGGCGGAAAAGCCAGGATGTACGAGCCGGCCCCCGTCTCGCGGGACTTGCTGCTCAAGATCCATACCGCCGACCTGCTGGAAGGCGTCAAGGGGGATCCCCTCTGCTCCACCGCCTGGCACTCGGCGGGGGGCGTGGTGTCGGCTGGGGAGAAAATCGCAGGCGGAGAGATAACCAACGCCTTCGCATTCATAGGCGCGGGCGGGCACCATTCGGGGCGGGACTATTTCGGCGGATATTGCTGCTTCAACGACGTGGCGCTATGCATCGTCAACCTGCGGGAGAAATTCGGCCTTAAGCGTTTCGCCATCCTCGACACCGACGCCCACCACGGCGACGGCACCCGCGACCTTTTCCGGGACGACCCGGATATCCTGCACGTATGCGTTTGCGGCACGGATTTCGAATCTCCCGACGGCACGAAAGTCGACATCTCTTATGAAGGACTCCCGGGCGGCCGCCGCGAAGAATCGGCCGCCAACGACGCGTATTTCGACCTGGTCTCCCGGAATTTCCCCGGCAGGGCCTCCAGGTTCGGGCCCGACTTCGTTTTCTGGTATTTCGGCTTCGACACGCACCGGGGCGACTACGGCGACATCGGCCTTACGGGGCCTTGCTACTGGAACATCGCGATTATGATGAGGAACTTGGCGAGGGAAGCGTGCGGGGGAAAGCTCGAGGTGGTTCTTGGCGGCGGTTCCCATACGCAGCTGGCCACCTACCTGATACCTCCGATAATAGAAAGGCTGGCCGGGAAGGACTGAAGGCGTCCGGCCCCTGCTTTTTCTATATACAGTATACAGTCCGGTATGTGGTATAGTTCGGGGCAACGTTTTTAAGCATATCCCACACTTCACATCATCAAGGAGGCTGCGATGGCAAGGAAGAAGATTGCGATTATCGGTGGAGGTCAGATCGGCGGCGTGCTCGCCCAGCTTTGCGCCCTTCGGGAACTCGGCGACGTCGTGCTGTTCGACATAGTCGAGGGGATGCCCCAGGGCAAGTGCCTCGACATCGCCGAAGCCTCCAAGGTGGACGGCTTCGACATCTCCCTCAAGGGGACCAACAACTATGCGGACATCGCCGGAGCGGACGTCGTCATCGTGACGGCGGGACTGCCCCGCAAGCCCGGGATGAGCCGCGACGACCTCATCGAGGTCAACTCGAAGATCATGACCCAGGTCGCGGAGGGGATAAAGAAATTCGCCTCCGGCGCCTTCGTCATCGTCATCTCCAACCCGCTCGACGCGATGGTCACCCTCTGCCAGAGGATCACCGGCATCCCGTTCAACCGCGTCATCGGCCAGGCGGGCGTCCTTGACTCGGCCCGCTTCGCCACCTTCATCGCCTGGGAGCTCGGCGTTTCCGTCCGCGACGTGTCCGCCATGACGCTCGGCGGCCACGGCGACGACATGGTCCCGCTGGTCCGCTATGCCAACGTAGCCGGTATCCCCGTTATGGAGCTGCTGGAGCGCAAGTACGGCAGCGCGGCCAAGGCGAAGGAAGTCATGGAAGCCATGGTGAACCGCACGCGCAAGGCCGGCGGGGAAGTCGTCGCACTGCTCAAGACCGGTTCCGCCTTCTATTCCCCCGCTTCCTCGACCATCTCCATGGTCGAGTCGATCCTCAAGGACCAGAAGCGCGTCCTGCCCTCCTGCGTCTACCTTAACGGGGAGTTCGGCGTGAAGGGATACTTCGTCGGCGTGCCCACCATCCTGGGCGCCGGCGGCGTGGAGAAGATAATCGAGTTCTCGCTCAACGCGGAAGAAAAAGCGATGATGGAAAAATCGGTCGCGGCAGTGAAGTCCCTGGTCGATACGTTGAAGGTCAGCTAGGCCGGCAAAACAGTCCCCCCCGGGCCCGTTTTCGCCCAAGAGCCTTAAAGAAGATATCCGGCCGGAAGGGAGTCTCCCTTCCGGCCGGACCCGTTTCCGGCTAGTATTAACTATCTTGCGGAGGAAACGGGCCTTGGCGAAGAGAATTCTCCCTCACCCCCCGAAAAGCTGGCGGGCGGATGCCGTGCAGGCGATCAAATCCTTCGATCCCTCGATACAGGCCGAGGCCGCGCGCATCCTGAAACGACGCGAAACCATGACGGCGCTGGCCTACATGATGGAGGCCGCCGGCGGATCGTTCAACCCCGGCAATTTCTACCACGCCCTGAGGATCTGCTCCGACTGCGCCACGCCGCGGCGCCCGCCATTCGCCAGCCGCAAGAGGGCCGGGGAAATAGCGTCCGCGATAGGCACGCTTCTCGAGTCGGAGGAGATCTCGTTTTTCCTCAAGGAGACCGTCGAGGGCCGGACGGCCAGGCGCCAGCTGGACAAGGCGAAAACTTTCGCCGAGGAATTCACGAAGATCCGCAAGGGCGCAAGGATCAGGTTCGAGCAGCAGGATTGTTTCCTGCGGCTCTACAAGCTTTTTCATTCCATATACAAGCGTCCCGTGATCAAGGCGGTCAGGAGCTGGATGAAGGCCGCCTTCCCGCGCAAGACGATTTGACTTTTTGAAGGGGCGTCGCATTAAATGAAAAAACCTCATCCCGTCACCGGAGGGATACCGATGAAGCTTGCGCTGCTCGCCGGCGTCGTGCTGCTTGCCGCAGCCTGCGCCACGGTGCCGCCGGCACGCCCGCCGTCGGGCCGGACCTCCGTAGTCCTGCTTCCCGACGAGCACGGAAAAACCGGCGCGGTCGTCGTTTCCGGCGGGGGAAGCGAGCGCACGCTTTCGGAGCCGCGCCAGGCGGTCAGCGTCGAAGCGGGCGCGTCGCCCGGGAAGACGTTCGTCATGCCCGAGAAGGAGGTGACAGCCGCCGTAGGCGCTGCCCTGGAAACGCTTCCGAAGGCGCCGGTACGATACATCCTCTACTTCAAGCACGACTCCGCCGAGCTTACCGCCGAATCGCGGTCCAGGCTCAAGGAAGTGATGCGCGCCACCAGGGCGCGCGCTCCGGTCGACGTCAGCGTCGTGGGCCACACCGACACGGTCGGCGACAAGCCTTACAACTACCAGCTCTCCCTCAAGCGAGCCAAGGCGGTGGCGGCCATTCTTGCGGCGGAGGGGCTGGATCCTTCCATACTGGAGATCGCCTCCCACGGAAAGGACAATCCGCTCATCCCCACCGGCGACCAGGTTTCCGAGCCCAGGAACCGCCGCGTTGAGGTGACGGTGCGATAAGGTGCAGCGCCCTACGCGAACCCGCTCCATGCCTGTCTTCGCCACCGGCGCGCTCCTCACGCTGCTCATGGGCGCCCTGTGCCTGTGGCCTCCGCCCCTGGCCGTATTCCTGGACGGGAAGATCTACGACTCGTTCATGCGCTCCACACGCCGTCCCGCGAACACGGGATCCGTGACGATCGTGGACCTGGACGAGGCCAGCCTCGAAAAGATAGGACAGTGGCCGTGGCCGCGCTATCGCGTTGCCCGTCTCCTCTTGAAGATCCGTGAAGCGGGAGCCGCGGCGGTCGGGCTCGACATGGTCTTCGCCGAGCCGGACCGGACGTCCCTCAACTCCCTTTCAGGCGAGATCCGCCGCGACCTCGGCGCCGGGATGGCCCTTGCGGGGATACCGCCCGACGCGCTGGACACGGACCGCGCCCTTGCCCAGGCACTCTCCGGCGTTCCCGCCGTTCTCGGGTACCAGTTCGACTTCGGCTCCCCCCGCGGGCGGTCTTGCGTCCTGCACCCGCTTCGGGCCGCGATCCGCTCGGACGGAGGCGAGGACGAATCCATGGGACTGTTCGACGCTCCGGGAGTAGTCTGCAACCTGCCCGTTCTTTCCCGCGCGGCGGGCTCGTCGGGCTTTTTCAACGTAACGCCCGACTCCGACGGCATGTTGCGCCGCGTTCCGCTCGTTATCCGCCACAAGGGCGCGCTCTACCCGAGCCTTGCCCTGGCGGTCTACCTGCGCGCCCGCGGCGGCGACGCCGTGCTGGAGGCGGGTCCTGAGGGGATCGAGGCTCTGCGGATTTCCGGAAGGAGCATCCCCCTGGACAGGCGGGGGAACCTGGTGGTGAACTACCGCGGCCGGCGAAAGGTATTCACCCACGTCTCCGCGGCTTCCGTCCTGGACGGGACCGCGGATCCCGCAGCGCTCTCGGGCAAGATCGCGATCCTGGGAACGACGGCCGCGGGGCTCCACGAGATCAGGACCACCCCGCTTGAGGCCGCCCAGCCGGGCGCCGAGATACACGCCACGGTCATCGACAACCTTCTGGCGGAGGACCCGATCGCGCAGCCCCGGTGGGCGCGGGGACTCCAGATCTTTCTCGTCGTAGTCCCCGGCTTCCTGATGACGGCCCTCCTGGCGCGGGCGCGCGCCTTATGGGGACTGGTCGCCGTCGTTCCCGCCACCGGCGGAGTCTGGCTCGGCGCATGGTGGCTCCTCGCCGGCCACCGTGTCTTCCTGTCGCCGCTCATGCCGGCGGCTACTCTCGCGCTCGTTTTCTCCCTTCTCACTTCGCTGCGCTACCATCAGGCCGACCGGGAAATGAGGGAGCGGACCCGGAAGCTTGCCCTCACCCAGGACGCGGTCATCCAGAGCCTCGCCGCGCTGGCGGAGACCCGCCACCACGAGACCGGCGGCCACATCCAGCGGACCCGGCGCTACATGCGGATACTCGCGATGCGCCTGCGGAACCACCCCCGCTTCAGCGGATATATGGACGACGCGGCGGTGGACCTGCTTTTCCGCCTCGCCCCCCTGCACGATATCGGGAAGGTGGGAGTTCGCGACCACATCCTTCTCAAGCCCTCGCCTCTGACCCCGGAGGAGTTCGAGGAGATGAAGAAACACACCGTTTACGGGTCCGAGACCATAAGGCAGGCGCAGAACTTTTTAGGCGAGGATTCGTTCCTCCAGGTGGCCGACGAGATCGCGCTGAGCCATCACGAGAGGTGGGACGGGACCGGCTACCCCCGCGGCCTGCGGGAGGACGAGATCCCCATCCCGGGGCGGCTCATGTCGGTGGCGGACGCCTACGACGCCATCATAAGCGCCCGCGGATACAAGCCGGCCATGCCGCACGAGGAGGCGGTGCGCATACTTCGCGACGAGAGCGGAACGCACTTCGACCCGGACGTCGTCGATGCCTTCCTCGATACGCAGGAAGAATTCCGGCAGGTCGCCGACCGCTTCGGAGGCGAGGTGGTGGAGCCGGAGCCGCCCGCCGGCTTCAGGGGACGCTACTGACCGGCAGTCCCCTGGCGGCCCGGGCTGCCCGTGCATCCGGCCTTGCGCGCAGGCCACGACTCTCCATGCCTGTCGATTACCAGCACGTCGACGGGCGGGCCTACGCGTTTCGAACCCCCGTCGATCACGAGCTGCACAAGGAAGGGAGCTCCGGTTGCGGCCGGCAGGAGGCCGCCCTTTCCGTGCTCGGAGATATGGCGATCGATAGGCCCCCGCTCGCCCAGGAAGAAATGCATCGTGCCGTTCGGGCAATCCCCCGGGCATACTGACCGCGATGAATCCATATTGACGTTGCCGGACGGATCCTCCGACCCGCGGAATCCGATTGCCGCCGCGACGGGCCGACCGTCTTCGTACGACGCCAACAGGACCGATGTGATGAAGCCGTCTTCCGCCTTCATCGTTTTGGCGTAAAGGGAAGGGTCCCTGCGCTTCATCCGCCCGAGATATGAACCGAGCATGCCGGCAATCCGCTCCGATATTTCGTTTACGGCATCCGACATTGTTCTCCGGCGCCCGAGAATCTCGGAGACCGTCCCCTCCGCATCGAACTCCCACGGCAGGTCTTTCGCAAGCCCCGCGATCGCGAAGCCGGCGCCGTTGACCGTGAATATCTTGCAGACGAGCTGCGTCGATTCGATCCGGTTCCCGCGCGAAGTGCCGAGGCTGTCGGCGGCTATGACCGCCTCAGCCGGGGTCCTGACCCCCACGATCGTCGACGCGTGCGTCGCGGTCGCCTGGGCCGCAAGGCACAACAGGGCAAACATGACGGCTGCCGGCATGCGTCGTCTCCTTTACCCGGAATAATGCGCGGTCCGGTTCGATGGTTTCGCAACGACAGCTTCGACGAACCTGCCTTCGTCGACGTCGAACATCCCCAGGTCGCCGATTTTAAGCCGCGGGATCACCAAAAGGCTCAAGAAAGACATCGCCATGAACGGCCAGTCCGGAAGGCAGCCCATATCGCGGGCGCGCCGCTGCAGGAGCTCGAGCCGGGCGCCCACGTCGCGGGGAGGGTCCGTGCTCATCAGCCCCGCAATCCCCAGCGGGAGCGAGACCGTGGACCTTCCCGCGGAAAGGCAGAAACCCCCCGATTCGCGAATTATCGTATTGACCGCGCATGCCATGTCCGCCGGGTCCGCGCCGACGACCACGATGTTGTGGGCGTCGTGGGCCACGCTCGATGCGATCGCTCCGGATTTAAGACCGAAACCCTTCACAAAGCCGCAGCTGACCGGGGCGTCGCGATAACGGTTAACCACGGAGATCGAAAGTATGTCCCTCCCGGGGTCCGGCGCCACGCGGCCCGTCTCGACGCGCATCGCGGCGGTTTCCCACTCCGTCACTATCTCGTCGCGGACGGCTACGATCACGCGGACCTCGGCCGTTTTGCCGGACGCCGCAACGGTGAAGTCGGTATCCCGCCTCGGGGCGACGGAAATCGTTCCCGCCAGCTTCACCGGGCTCGCCTCGAACACGGGCGCCCCCCCGGCGGCCGCGAGCGTTCCGCCTATGTACACCTCATCGACCTTGAAGGAGGACATGTCCCTCACCCTTGCGATGTCGGCCGCGCGGCCGGGTGCGATGGCCCCCGACGGCAGCCGGTAATGCAGCGCCGGACGGATGGTGACGGCCCTGACGGCGTGGATGGGATCGATCCCGGACGCCACCGCCTGGGCAAGCGTACCGTCCAGGTGTCCATGCAGCAGGTCGGGAGCAAGCTTGTCGTCCGACACGAGGAAAAAATCGTTCTCTTTCGCGAAAGGGACAAGCGCCGGCAGGTTTTTGGCGACCGAACCCTGCCGCACCATGATCCGCATCCCCAGGGAATGCTTCTCAAGCGCCTCCTTCGCGCTTGTGCACTCGTGGTCGGTCGAAATTCCAAGATTTATGTATTTCATTAGATTATCGCCTGCAAGCAGTGGACAATGGCCATCAATCGGCTTTCCGGCACTGCGCGCCGCCTGGATCTTCGCCATGACTGCGGGATCGCGCGAGACCGCTCCGCGATAGTTCATGACCTCCCCCAGGGCCACCACATCCCCCTCCCGCAGGAGGCTCTCGACCTCCCCTGCCCCCAGTTCCGCGCCCGCGGTTTCGTACGGAGTGGCCGGGACGCAGGAAGGGGCGGTGAAATAGACCCGCAAGGGCGATCCCGCGGCGTCCCGCCGCATGTAGGAAATTCCCGGCAGGCCCAGGACGTTGGCGATTTCATGCGGGTCCGTGACTACGGCCGTGGTCCCGTGGGGGACGACAGCCTCGGCGAACCGGGAAGGACAAAGCAGGGACGAGTCCACGTGTATGTGGGAATCGATGAAGCCCGGCAGAAGGAATCCCGAAAACGTCCCGGAAATGCGCTCAACGGCGATGATTACCCCGTCCCTGTGGACGACCCTCCCCGGGAATACTTCTCCCGAGATCACATCGACGATATTTCCTTCGATGCAACGGTTCATCTCCGGCGCGCTCCGCCGTCGAACATGTTCGCCCTTTTTCCGGGCAGGGTTACGGCAAAAAGCCTTTAATGCTATCGTAGCACTGCCCGATCAATCCGAAATAAGGCAAGAGGCGTTATTTGAGCCCGGAAAAGCCTGCCCTGCTCATCACCGAAGAGGCGATAAGGCGGCGCGTGGCGGAAATGGCGCGGACCATCTCCTCGGATTACGCCGAAGTGGACGACCTGCTCCTGGTGGGCATCCTCCGCGGCTGCTTCATCTTCCTTGCCGATCTTTCCCGCCGGCTTTCGATTCCGCGGTCCATCGACTTCATGGCGGTCTCTTCGTACGGACGGTCAACGACGTCGACCGGCGCCGTGCGCCTGATCATGGACCTGCGGACCGAGATCGCGGGAAAACACGTCCTTATCGTCGACGATATCGTCGACACCGGCTACACGCTCCAATACCTCATGGAGGCGTTGAAGCCGCGCATGCCGGCGTCCCTGAAGACGTGCGTTTTCTTAAGGAAGCGGGAGAGTTTCAGGATGGATTGGGAAATCGACTACGTCGGATTCGACATCCCCGATCTATGGGTCGTGGGGTACGGACTCGATTATGCGGACCGGCATCGCACCCTTCCTTACATAGGATCCGTGAAGGCCGGCTGAACGGGACACCGTCCGTTCGCGGCTCATTTCAGCCGTCCAGGGTCTCCCGGACCTTCCTTCCCAGGTCTTCCGGCGAAAACGGCTTCTGGAGGAACGAGGTGCAGCTTTCCACTATCCCGTGATAGGCAAGGGAGTTGTCGGAATATCCGGATATGTACATCGTTTTCATCTCCGGCCGAACCAGGGAAATTCTCCTGGACAGTTCGACGCCGCTCATCTCCGGCATCACGATGTCCGTCACGAGCAGGTGGATCCTGTCTCCGTAGCGTTCGCAGACCCCAAGGGCCTCCACCCCGTTGCAGGAATCCAGGACCCTGTATCCGCTCCTTTCCAGGACTTCTCTAAGCAGCTTTCGGACCGTATCGTCGTCTTCCACCAGCAAGACCGTCTCCGATCCGCGAAAACGCCCGGAAGGGGCGGCATGGGCGATCGACTCGGGCCTCTCCTCCACCCGGGGGAGATAGATCTTGAAATTCGTGCCCCGCCCGGGCTCGCTGTAAACCCAGATGTATCCCCCGCTGTTCTTCACGATCCCGTACACCACCGAGAGGCCCAATCCCGTCCCCTTCTCGCCTTCCTTCGTGGTGAAGAACGGATCGAATATCTGCCGCTTCGTCTCCCCGTCCATCCCGGACCCGTTGTCGCTCACCACGAGCATCGCGTAGCTGCCCGGGCGCACGGGGATGTTCTCGAATATCCTTACGTCGTCCAGCTGCACGTTCGAGGTCTCGATCGACAGCTTGCCGCCGCGCGGCATCGCGTCGCGTGCGTTCACCGCCAGGTTTATGATCACCTGCTCGATCTGGCCGGGGTCCGACTTCACCGGCCACAATCCGGGATCCAGGACGGTGCGTATCTCGATGTCCTCGCCGATAAGCCTTCGCAGCATCGATTCAAGGCCGAGCACCAGCCCGTTCAGGTCCAATACCTTTGCCTGGGCCGCCTGCTGGCGGCTGAAGGTCAGCAATTGCCTGGTGAGCGTGCCGGCGCGCTCTCCCGCCTTCCGTATTTCCTCGACGTTTCCGCGCCGCGGATCGTCCTCATCCAACTGGGTCAGGAGAAGGTCGCTGTAACCGTCGATGGCCGTGAGGATGTTGTTGAAGTCGTGCGAAACGCCGGCCGCCAGCCGTCCCACCGCCTCCATTTTAGCCGCCTGGAAAATCTGTTTCTTGAGCTTGCGCCGCTCCTCCTCCGCCATCCTGCGTTCCGTGATGTTTTCGATAACGGACATGACCCCTTGCATGTCGCCGCTTTCCTGGCGCAGGGGCGCGGCGGAAAACCTGATGTCCACCTGGGTTCCATCCTTGCTCCGGCGCCTGGCCTCCACCCCTGTCAGCGTCTCGCCGTCCAGCACCCTCGCGCGCAGCGCCCGGCTCTCCTCTTCGTCGCACTCATGGACCGTCGGGTCCGGGCGGCCGGCCACTTCGCTCTCTTTCCACCCGAATATCTTCTCCGCCGCCCGGTTCCACATCCTCACGTTTCCATCGGTATCGTGGACCACGATGACCAGGGGCGATGCATGAACGAGCGTATGGAGCGCCCGGTAGACGTCTCTGCGCCTGAACTCCGGAACGGGCGAATCGGAATCCCTTCCGGCGGCCGCGGTGCGGGTAGTCCGCAGCATGTAGCGCGCGCGATGGCCCAGGATCAGGCAGTTGAACGGCTTCGTCACGAAATCCGTGGCGCCGACCTCGTATGCGCGATTGATCGATTCGACGTCGTCCAAGACCGTCATCATCATTATCGGGACGTGGCTGCCTCCCGGCATCCTGCGAAGGGCGGCGCAGACTTCGAAGCCGTCGATATCATCCATCAGCACGTCGAGCAATACTATGTCCGGCATGAAGCGGCCGAATGCCGCGAGCGCTGCGGTTCCGCTCTCCGCTTCCTCTACGGCAAATCCGGCTCCGGAGAGGGATGCGGAGGCAAGAAGGCGGGTCGTCTTCTCGTCGTCCACGATCAGCGCCAGCGGGCGGTCGCTTTCCGCCCGTTTCCTGTACCCGGCGCCCTTGCTGAAGGCGTCTATCGAGAAACTCACGACCTTTCCGAATGAATCTCGTTCAAACAGCGGGAATTGTTCTAAAGACGCCGCATTGCGCGTTAATATTGTTGATTCCCCACCGACATCTTTGGAATATGCGCTCATCGCATCCGCCCTCAATGTTACATTACGGAAATATTTAGCATAACTTCAATACAATTTTGAAATTACGATAAAAAAAATGACGGAACGGGTGGCAGGAACGACTGATGCGCCTGATCGGCTAGTCCAAGTCGATGTCGCGAACCGGCTTGGACGGCAACGGCTCGTCCTTGGCTTTTTCCAGGAAGTCCTTGAACCTTCTGTCCATCTCGGTGCCGCGCCCCTTCTCCGCCTCGACGATCTGCTGATATCTCTTATGTATGCGGGACGACTCTTCCTGAAGCAGCTTCCCGGCGTGCTTCAGGTCGGCCTCCTTGCGCGGGTTGACGGGATCGCGGCTTTCCAGGACGGCGCTGCTCGAGGCGTCCACGACGAGATGCGTCCCGCATCTGGGGCAGTCGACCTCCACTACGGGCTTGCTGCCGGTCTTATCGGACATGGTCGCGACTCCCCTGCGGCGCGTTATTTTATATATTATTATACGGATAAAATATCATACGGAGAAAAGAGGCGAGGAGAATGACCATGAGCGCCCGTCTGAGCGGCAACCGGGCTGACGACCTGTCGTTCCACGGAATACGAAAGGCAGAGGCGGTCTGGTGGAACCTTTCGCTTTCGGCGCTGGTCGAGCAATCCGTCAGGAGACGCGAAGGTCACCTGGCGGCCACCGGCCCGCTCGTCGTGCGGACCGGGGAGTACACTGGACGCTCCCCCAACGACCGCTTCTTCGTTCGCGAGCCGGGAAGCGAGGGATCGATTTTCTGGGGGAAAATCAACCGCCCCTTCGACGCCGACCGTTACGAGTCCCTGAGGGCGCGGCTGTTAGCCTACCTCGAAGGCAGGGAGCTGTTCGTCCAGGAGTGCCACGTGGGGGCGGACGAAAAACACCGGCTTCCCATCCGGATAATCACCGAGATGGCATGGCACAGCCTCTTCGCGCGGAACATGTTCATCCCCGTTACGGGCCGCGACGCGCTCAAGCACCACGTGCCGGAGTTCACGGTCATCGGCGCCCCGGGCTTCCATTCCCGCCCCGAGATGGACGGGACCCGCAGCGAGGTCTTCATCCTCATCCACTTCGGGCGGAAGGAGGTGCTGATCGGCGGCACCCTGTACGCGGGCGAGATCAAGAAGTCCATATTCACCGTGATGAACTACCTGCTCCCGGCGCACGGCGTAATGCCCATGCACTGCGCCGCCAGCTACGGGCGCGACGAACGGGACGTGGCGGTGCTCTTCGGCCTCTCGGGCACCGGGAAGACGACTCTCTCCGCCGATCCGGAGCGGACGCTTGTGGGAGACGACGAACACGGGTGGAGCGACCGCGGCGTCTTCAACTTCGAGGGCGGCTGCTACGCCAAGGTGATCAGGCTGTCCCCCGAGATGGAGCCGGAGATCCACCGGACGACCGGGATGTTCGGGACGATCCTCGAAAACGTGGGCATGGACACCGAATCGCGGGGGATCGACCTGGACGACGCGACCCTCACCGAAAACACGCGGGCATCCTACCCGCTCTCCTCCATCCCGCGGGTGTCTCCGCGCGGCGCGGTCGGCCACCCGAAGCATATCGTCATGCTGACGGCGGACGCATTCGGAGTGCTGCCTCCGATCTCGGCGATGACTGCCGAACAGGCGATGTACCACTTCCTGTCGGGCTACACGGCCAAGGTGGCCGGAACCGAGCGGGGAATCGTGGAGCCGCAGGCGACTTTCAGCGCCTGTTTCGGCGCCCCCTTCATGGCGCTGCATCCTTCCGTGTACGCGAAGCTTCTGGGAGACAAGATCGCCAGGCACAAGGTGAAGGTCTGGCTGGTCAATACGGGCTGGACCGGAGGCCCGTACGGCACCGGCCGCCGGATGAACATAGAATACACCCGCAAGATGCTCCGGGCCGCGCTCTCCGGAAAGCTCGACGGCGTCGAGACGAGGGAGGACCCGGTGTTCGGGCTGCGCGTGCCCGCCGGCTGCCCCGGAGTGCCGAAGGAGGTCCTCGACCCGCGCTCGACCTGGAAGGACCGCGCGGCTTACGACGCGACGGCGCGCAAACTTGCCGCGATGTTCGACGAGAACTTCGCGCAATACGCGGACCAGGTCGACCCGCATATAAGATCCGCCGGGATGCGCAAGCCCCGCTGACGCGGTTCGGATTCAACCGGGATCCTTTCCTTTTCCCCGTGAATCTAAATTTCGTGAATCCAGGAGGAAGAGGGGGAGGTTTGCGATGAAATCGCCATTCGTCATCTGCGGAGCGACAGGGAACGTGGGGAGGAAGATCGCCGACATCTTATTGACCGCCGGGGAGCCGGTTCGCGTCATAGGGAGGGAGCGGGTCCGGCTGGGACCCCTCGCCGCCAAGGGTGCGGAGCCGTGGCCGGGCGACATCGGGGACGCGTCCTTCCTGGCGAAAGCATTCGCAGGGGCCCGCGCGGTGTTCGCCATGATCCCGCCCAAACACGACGCCGCGGACCACAGGGGCTATCAGAACCGGATCGCGGAAACGGTGGCGGCGGCGATCGCGAAGGCCCGCGTCCCTCGCGTAGTCGCCTTGAGCAGCATCGGGGCGCACCTTTCGGAGGGATCGGGTCCGATACTGGGACTTCACCATCTCGAGAACAAGCTGGGCGAGCTCCGCGACGCGGCGGCGGTCCACCTGCGGCCCGGCTACTTCATGGAGAACCACCTCTGGAGCATCTCCGTGATACGCGAACACGGTGTCGCGGGAAGCCCTGTCCGGCCCGACGTCCCGATTCCCATGGTCGCGACGAAGGACATTGCGCACGCCGCGTCCCGCCTGCTGCTGGAAGGGACGTTCACCGGGCACGCCGTCCGTTACCTTCTGGGACCGCGCGACCTGACGTTGTCGGAGGCCGCCGGCATCCTCGGCAGGGCGATCGGGAAGCCGGACCTCCGGTACGTCCAGTTCCCCGAAGAGGAGGCGCGCAAAGCCATGTCCGCGATGGGAATGTCCGCGAGCGCGGTCGATGCCATGCTCGAGATGCAACGCGGCTTCAACGAGGGGAAAATCCGCCCGACCCGGGATCGGGACGTGGGGAGCACAACGCCTACGACTCTGGAGGAGTTCGCCGAAACCGTTTTCGCCGCGGCGTACCGCAGGGCGGCCTGAATCGAAGTCGTGATGGCATAGAAGCGAAGCGATCATGTGCGGGCGATTCACGCTGTTCGAATCCGGCCGGATCCTTTCGAAGATGTTCGACGCCCCCCTTTCGGACGCCCCTGCCTCGAGATACAACATAGCCCCGTCCCAGACGGTCCTTGTGGTCCGTCGCGCCCAGGGATCGGGACGGCGCGAGTTCGCCCTCGTCCGGTGGGGGCTTGTCCCTTCCTGGGCCGGGGACCCGGCGATCGGAAACCGGCTCATCAACGCCCGCTCCGAGACCGCGCACGAAAAACCCGCGTTCCGGGCCGCCTACAGGAGCCGGCGCTGCCTTATCCCGACGAGCGGTTTCTACGAATGGCGGCGGCTCGAGCGGGCGAAGCAGCCGTACTTCATCCGCATGACTGACGGACGGCCCTTCGCCTTCGCCGGATTGTGGGAGCATTGGGAAGGGCCGGACGGAAACGCGATCGAATCGTGCGCGATCCTGACGACCGGATCGAACCGGGTCCTCTCGCCCATCCACGACCGGATGCCAGCGATCATCGGCCCCGGGGACTACGACCGCTGGCTCGATCCCGCGGACCGAAAGCCGGAATCGGCGAGCCCCCTTCTTGCGCCGTACGATCCCGATGAAATGACATCCTACCCGGTGAGCGCCCGCGTCAACAGCCCGGCGATCGACGACAAGGCGTGCATAGCCTCTCTCTCGTAGCCGACGGTCAGCAGGTATGTTAGCATACCCTCATGGGCGCTCCACTCACCCGGTCGCAGCGGCAGGTCCTGGCGTTCATCCGGGAGTTCATCGCGCGCCACAGGTTCGCCCCCACGGCCAGGGAGATCGCCGCGCGCTTCGGCATCGCCGAGAAGAACGGCTTCTACTACCTGGACGTCCTCGAGCGCAAGGGGTTTTTAAGGCGCGGAAAGCACCAGCCCCGGCGGATCGAGCTCCTTGGAGAGCCCCTGCCCCGGACTCCGGCGCGGGTGCCCGTCCTGGGCCGCGTCCCGGCAGGCAACCCCCTGGAAGCGTTAGAGGAGATCGAGGAAGAGCTGTTCCTGGACCCCTCCCTGCTGGGAGAAGGGGAAGTCTTCTCCCTGCGCGTCAAGGGGGACAGCATGGAAGGCGCCCACATCTGCGACGGGGATTACGTCCTGGTCAGGGCGCAGCAGGACGCCGAGGGAGGGGAAATCGTCGTGGCGGTGATCGACGGAGATGCCACGGTCAAGAGGTTCCGCCGGCAGCGCGGCAAGGTAAAGCTCGAGGCGGCCAACCCGTCCTACCCGCCGATCGCCGTCCCCGCCGACTCGCCCCATTTCCGCATCGCAGGCAAGGTCATCGGGGTCTTCCGGAAAATGTAGGCCAGGCCGCCATATAGGTATGTTAACATACCTATATGGGCAATCCGGCCGATATCGAGCGCGCCTCCTTCATCTGCCTCTCCCCGCCTCCGGGCAGGATGGCGGGGATCTTCGGAGACGGGGCCTGCCCCCTGGCGCTGCGGGCGCTGGCCCGGCCGCTGCTGCTCGGGGAAGCCGTCGTCGCCGTGGACGGGGGGAACCGGTTCGACCCGTACGAGATCGGCAAGGCGGCCAGGGCGCTGGGGGGAGACGGGAAGGACGCCCTCGAAAGGATCCGCGTCTCCCGGGCGTTCACCTGCCACCAGATGGAGGCGCTCCTGGTCCGCAAGCTGCCTTCCGCCCTGGCACGGTACGACGCCCGGCTTGCCCTGGTCCTGGGCCTGCCGGAGACGTTCACGGACGCCGACGTCCCGTACGCGGAGGCTTGCCGCATCTTCCGTAGCTGCCTGTCCGCGCTGCGGCGGATCGCCTGGAAGGGAACCCGCATAGTGCTTGTCGGCAAGGCGGAAGCCGCAAGGCGGGGCGCGGGATATCGTTCCCCGGCGCCCGCCGCCGAAAACCGCGACGGGTTTTTCCGGCACCTCGCCCGGACGGCCGATCCCGTGCTCCTTCTGCACCGGGAAGAAAACGGGCTGCGGTGGGAGCTGCGCCGGAGAGGCGCTTCCCCTGCCCGCCTGCCGGGAGGACGATGAATGGGCCGCACGGTGCTCCCGTTCACCCAGGAGCTGTACCGCGAGGAGGAATCCTGGAAATCGTTCCGGCGTGCGCTGCGCCGCGAGGACCGGGAGCTCTTCGACGAGCTGTTCGCCGCCGCCCGCTACCACACGGCCGCCTGCACCTGCTCTGGTCGGGCCGTCCCCTTCGAGGCGATCCTGATGAGCATCCTGCTCGAGGAGCGGCGGGCGGTGCGCGAACTCTCCCGCCGGCTGGACGAGCTGGCGCGCCGGCTGATGGAGGGGGAACCGAAATGCCCAGGCGGCAAATGAAGTTTCACTGAATGCCTTCCGATAAAACTGTTGATAAGTTCCGGCACGCGACGCAGATCCTATTTGGGGAAGGATACCCGTGGATTCGTTTTCATCCCTGATAACAAAAGCGGCACTGCTGTTCCTGGGCATCGCCCTGTTCGCCGAGTACCTGTTCCGGAGACGCAAATTACTGGCCGAGTCCGGAAAGAACAGGTCCAAACAGCAAAAACTCATTGAATTTTCGAAGGAATTGAAATTACTTAAGAAGAACCTTGCCCGAAAGACCGAAATCGCCGACCAGATTCCCCTTATCATCAAGAAGCTGACTGAGAATCTTAGTCAAAGCTCCCTTCCCGCAATGGCCGTCCGGTCCGCCAAGGAGCTGTTCCATGCGGAGAAGGCGGGATTCTTCACCCCGGTCAACGGCACCGCCGAATATACCCTGGAGGTCGGCGCCGGCTTCCCCCCCGATTGGCAGGGCAAGATAAGAATCGACGCCGACGAGGGAATCCTGGGCATGGCGCTCCAGAAGAAGGTGGTGGTCTCCCGGATGGATCCGCTCTCATTCGCCGGCAGAAGATCGTCCAGCCGGTCGCTCGAGCAGCTTGGGGCAATCCCCGACTTCGTAGCGCCGGTTTTCGGCGTTTCCGGAACGATAGGCGCCCTTGTCATCGCCGGTTGTCCGTTCCCCCTCGAAGAGGAGCGGAAATACATGTCGATGCTCGCCGATCTGCTCTCCACCGCCATGCAGAAGGCGACCCTTATCGATTCGAGCATATCCAGGTCCTGGGTCGATCACCTGACCGGCGTATCCAACAGGCTGCATTTCCTGCAGAGGTTCGAGAGCGAAGTCCGGCGCTCCGAGAACTATCGGCAAGCGCTGGCCCTGTTCATGTTCGACATAGACGAGTTCAAAAAGATCAACGACACGTACGGACATGCCGCAGGAGACGTCGTGCTGAAGAAAATGGTGGAAATCGTCAGGCAGAACACCCGGAGCTCCGACCTTATCGGGCGATTCGGGGGCGACGAGTTCATGGTGCTGATGATGTCTTCCAACGCGGAACAGTCGCGCCATTACGCCGAGAAGCTGCGTGAGATCATCTCCGCGACGGATATCCGGATTCCGGGACAGGACGCTCCCGTCCGCCTGACGATCAGCGGCGGATTGGCGATGTGGCCGGTCGACGGGCAGTCGACCACCGAATTGATGCAGTGCGCCGATGTCGCCCTCTACGAAGCGAAACGCAAAGGAAGGAACAACATCGTTCTCATCCAATCCCTGGGCCTTGACGGCGCGATCCTCCACGGGCAGGGATCGGAGCCGGCGAAGCAGGTCCCGGCAGCCGGCGATAATGCGGCAGGCATCGAGGAAAAGGATGGCGTCCTGGAGCTGTGCGACGACGAATGGGAATCGCTGGCATGAAGAACCTGTCCAGGTTCAGGAACAGCATCGCGATTCCCATCGTCTTCATCCTGCTGATACTGACCGCCGGGATACTTCTGGCGGGCTTTCAGATCAACAGGAACGTTTTTTACAACGTTTTCGAAGAGAGGGAGAAAAGCAAGGCGAAAAACATACACCTGACCATCGAATCCATGCTGTCCAGCGAAGAAAAAAGGCTCAACAGCCTTGCGAAGGTGCTGAAAAGGGATACGGACATCTCGTATTCGCTTTACCACTACAAGCTTGCCGGCGGCGACTTGAGACCGTTGAAATCGGTCATGAACCAGCTGTACGCGCAGATGAACCTGCCTTTGTTCATAATGGCGGACAGGAACGGGAACATCCTCTACCGGACGGACAAATCGAAGGAACAGGAAAAGCTCCTCTCGTTCGACGCGTTTCACGAGGCGTTGAAGGGAAAGCAGGTCATCACCGCATCCAGGTCTCCCAGCGGGTGGGGTCTGCGGGCAGTCGTCCCGATCCATGCCTTCGAGAATCGCGAGCCGTCGGGAATCATGATTCTCGGAAGCAGGATCGACGACGGGTTCGCGAAAAAGATCGCAAGCGAAACCGGCAGCCAGGTCTTCATCGCTACGCCGGAAGGCGTGATCGCCGGTTCGTACAAGACGCTGGACTCTTCGGCGATGGACCTGTCCCTCGTGAACAGAAGCCTGGCGGACAAAAAGCCCCTGTTCTTCGCGGACCGGCGCAATTTCCGATCCTACACTTACGTCCCGATCAGAATAATCGACGAGGAATTCTGCCTCGTCGTCGAGACGGACATAAGCGTCGTGAAGGAACTGTTGAGCAAATACAGGATGGAGATGTTCCAATGGGGGCTGATCATCTTCCTGTGCGTCGCATCGATAGGCGCCGCCTTCACTTTCACGATCATCCATCCGCTGAACGAACTGCAGGAAAAAGCCCGCGGGGTCGTCAGGGAATATTCCGGGGACGATTCGAAAGCCGCCTCCAGGGGAAACGAGATATCGACGCTGGTGCGGGCGTTCAACCTGATGGTGGAAACCATCAGGGACCACATTTCCGAGCGGAAAAAAACCGAAGAGGCGCTGCGTGAGACCGGACGAACGCTCCAGGCGCTGATCGAAGCATCTCCGCTGGCCATCATCGTCACCGACGCATCCGGCGATATAAAGGTATGGAATCCCGCCGCCGTGCACATCTTCGGATGGAGCGGGAACGAGGCGATCGGCCGAGGGAACCCCATCTGCGCGAAAGAGGGGAATTCCGAGCTCGGCGCCATCCTGACGCTGACGTTGAACGGCGAGAAAATCTCGAACATCGAGATTCAATGCAAGGGGAAGAACGATTCCGCGATCGACCTTTCATATTACGGCGCCCCGCTCGTCGACGGCGACGGCCGGATCATCGGCATGACGGCGATCATGGCCGACATAACGGAGTCCAAACAGGCGCGGGATGCCCTGCGGCGAAGCGAGGAGCAGCTGAGGCAGTCCCAGAAAATGGAAGCGATCGGAAAACTTGCAGGCGGGGTCGCGCACGACTTCAACAATCTCCTATCGGTGATCACCGGCTACAGCGAACTGCTGATGGGCAGGCTCGGGAAGGACGGCCAGGGCTTTCGGGAAATCGAGGAGATAAACAAGGCGGGGGAACGCGCGGCCGCGCTGACCCACCAGCTGCTCGCTTTCAGCCGCCGCCAGGTCCTCAACCCGAAAACGATCCGGATGAACGATGTCGTGTCGAGCCTGGGAAAGATGCTCCGGCGCCTGATCGGCGAGAATATCGAGCTGGCGACGTACGTCGACGCGGACCTGTGGACGGTGCGCGCGGACCCGATACAGATCGACCAGATCGTCCTCAATCTTGCGGTCAACGCCCGCGACGCGATGCCGCGCGGCGGAAAGCTCTCCATTTCGACTTCCAATGTCGAAATCGATCTTCCGCTCGTCGAAGGCCCGCTGAAAATACCGGCGGGACAATACGTCGTCCTCGAAGTGACCGACACCGGATGCGGAATGGACGAGCACACCGTCGCCCGCATCTTCGAGCCGTTTTTCACCACGAAGAAGCACGGGAAAGGCACGGGCCTTGGACTTGCGACCGTCTACGGGATAGTAAAGCAAAGCGGCGGATACATCCGCGTCACCAGCAACCCCGGCAGCGGTACAAGCTTTATCGTCTACCTCCCCCGCGACAATAGCGCCGAGACGGTGGACATGATCGAATTGTTCGCACCGGGGGAATCGCCGTGCGTCGAAACCATCCTCCTGGTAGAAGACGAGGATACCGTGCGGAAACTGGCGTGCGAAACATTGCGGGGGTACGGATACACCGTTCTCGAAGCCTCCAATGGACCGGAGGCAGTTTCGGCCAGCGCGAAGTTCGACGGGACCATCCACCTGCTGATAACCGACGTTGTCATGCCGGGGATGAGCGGGCTCGAGTTGTCGCAAAACCTTAAAAAAAGCCGTCCCGGGATGCCGGTGCTTTTCATGTCGGGGTATTCGGAGGAGGTGCTGTCGCGGGTCGGGTTCATGGGGCCCGGGGAAGCTTTCTTCCAGAAGCCGGTCACCCCTGCGAGGCTCTACGCAAAGATTCGCGAAATACTTCGGCTCACTTCTCCACAATCACATGCTGCTGGCGCATCCCGCCCACCACTAATGTAACCGACGTGCCGGGCTTAAGCTTGCCGTAGGGATTTCTGAACATGAGGGAGTGAACGGCCGCCTCCTCCGGATTCCTTATTTCCGCCAGTCGGCCGATTCGCCGCAGGATCATGAGGTAATACTTTCCGCCGGTTCCCTCGTCGATCAGGTAGGTGTCGGCAGGGTCCGCGGCGATCTCCTTCATTCCGTGCAGCCGGACTTGGACGTCCACTATCTCCTTGCTCGGGGCAAGCCTGCAATAGACCACTTCGATCCTCGGTGCATCCGCCGGCTTCGGGACGTCCACCGGCGGTCGAACGGCTTCCCTGCGCGAACACGCCTGAAGAAGCGCAAGCAATACGGCGAACAGGATTAATTTCCGCATCTTCTTCCTGACTCCGCGCCCCCCGAATCGTTCATGCCGACTGCAATATATCACGGAAGGAGGATTCCTCTCCGCGGGGGCCGGGAGCGGCCCCGCCGATCAGCCTTCCTTGAATTCCGGGCTTGCCTTGGCGATCGCCCACGCGGCGATCGTCATCCCGTCCCATATCGCGCCGGCGCCGATTCGAGCGTCGATCTCGCCGCGCGTCGCCCGGACGATCTCGAACTCCTCCGTCTCGTCGGGCGCCTCCCCTACGTACCGCAATCCCCTGGCGACATAGACCCGGCACATCTCGTCGGTGACGCCGTTGTAGGGATTGAACTCCCCGACCAGGACCAGCCTCTCCGCCGAATAGCCTGTCTCCTCCGCCAGCTCGCACCCGGCCGTTTCGACATGGTTCGACCCGTCCTTCACGCTCCCGCAGGGAAACTCGACGCTCTCCCTGTCCATAAGGTAGCGATACTGGTTCACCAGCAGCACTTTCCCGTCGTCCAGAACCGGGACGACCATGGATGAGCCGTTCGTATGGACGTAATGATACTCGCCGGGCTTCCCCGACGGCAGCTCTACGGCGTCCCGCTTGTACGTCCACCAGGGGTTCCTGAGCACGACAGACTCCGCAAGCTTCTTCCACGATTTAAGCGCCATTGCCGCAGGCCCCTTCCCTCGTTCGATTCCCTCTTCCGGTTATCCGATTATATGCAAAACCGCAACCCGGGTTGCCCGAAGAGGCGACGACGGGTCATATAGGTATGCTAACATACCCATATGGGCGACCCGCTCACCCCGTCATGGGACATGGCCGGATGGGTGTTCGACGTGATCCCCGCGCCGGGCGGTATGACCGTGTGGTTCCGCTCCGAGTCCGGGGAAACGACGGCGCTGTCCGCCCCTTTTCGCCCCTCCTTCGTCCTGGCGGGGGAAACGCTGAATGAGACGACCCTTCGGGCGGCTTCGGCCCGCTGGAACTGCTCACTTGCGCGCGGGGAAGGCGCCGAGTTCTTCTCCGGCAGGGCGGTTCCCGCCTGGACTTTCACGGTCCCCGCGCCTGCCCTCCTGGGGCCTACCGTCCGGAAAGCCGAGAAGGCGTTCGGGCCGGAGGCGCTGTTCAACGCCGACATCGCCCCGGAGCAGCAGTTCGCCTGCGCCACCGGGCTCTACCCGCTCTCGCGCGCCCGCGTGGAATGCGACGGCGACGGGACGATCGTTTCCTCGCGGGTCCTCGACTCCCCGTGGGATATCGACTCGCCCCTCCCCTTCTTTTCCACCGCGCTCCTTCGCGCGGAAGGCAAGGGGCACCCGGAGCACGGGAGGGTCCGCCCGCTGGAGCTCACCGCCTGCGGCGTCACGCACGTTCTTTCGTGGGAAGACGGGGCGGGGTTCCTCCGGGAGCTATTGCGGCTCCTTGAAAGGGCCGATCCCGACCTGCTAGTCACGGAGTACGGGGACGATTACCTGCTGCCGCGCCTGCTCGGCCTGGCCGGCCGGCTGCGGGTCCCCCTTCCGCTGGGGCGCCCGTCGCGGCGCCCGGGGGCGGACGCCGCGGTCCGCCGCGCCAGGGAGCGGTCGTACCTTTCCTACGGCCGCGTGGTCTTTCTCGCCGCCCCGCACACGCTTTCCGGACGGTGGCACGTGGACGCGCGCAACTCCTTCCTATTCGGGGAGACCGGCCTGCCGGGCCTGATCGAGCTTGCGCGCCTCTCCGGCATCCCCCTCCAGCGCCTGGCGCGGACCTCGCCGGGCACGGCCATATCCGCGATGCAGGTCGCCACCGCCCTGCGCCGCGGGATCCTGGTGCCCTACAAGAAGCGGGAGCCCGAGGAGTTCAAGTCCGGGGCCGAACTGGTCGTCACCGACAAGGGGGGGCTCACGTACCTGCCGCGCCCAGGGCTGCACGAGAACGTGGGCGAGCTCGACTTCGCCTCGATGTACCCGTCCCTCATGGACCGCTACAACATCTCCCCCGAAACGATCAACTGCGGGTGCTGCGGCGGCCATCCGCCCTACGGCCGCCCCGGCGTCCCCGTCCCGGAGATCGGCGCCCGCACGTGCGTCCGCCGAAGGGGGCTCGTTCCCGATACGATCGCCCCGATCCTGGCCAAGCGGCGGCTTCTCAAAAATCGGCAGGCGGCCTGCGCGCATCCCGAAGAGCGCGAGCTGTTCAGGAAACGGCAGACGGCGCTCAAATGGCTCCTCGTGGTCTGCTTCGGGTTCCTGGGATACCGCAACGCCCGGTTCGGCCGGATCGAGGCGCACGAGGCGGTAACCGCCTGGGGGCGGGAGAAGCTCCTTGCCGCCAAGGAGACCGCGGAGAGCCTCGGCTTTCTCTTCCTGCACGGGCTGACCGACGCCGTCTGGGTCAAGCGGGAAGGCGCGTCCGAGGAGGATTACCGGGAGCTCGCCGAACGGATCACGGAGAAGACCGGAATGCCGATCGCGCTGGAGGGGGTCTACCGGTGGCTGATGTTCCTCCCCTCCAAGCGCAATCCCAAGGTGGCCGTCCCGAACCGGTTCGCGGGAGCGTTCTCCACCGGGGCGATCAAGGCGCGCGGGATCGCCATGCGCCGGTCCGACACCCCGCCGGTGGTCGCGGCCCTCCAGCGGGAGCTTTTGGAGCGGATGGCCGCGGCGGAAACGGCCGCGGACCTCAAGGCCATGCTGCCGGAGCTTCGCGGGATCACGGAGCGCGCCGTCGCCGGGCTTTCCGAGGGGCGCATCCCGCCCGAGGCGCTGGCCGTCGCGCGGCGCCTTTCCAAGGCGCCAGAGCAGTACGTCGCCGACACCGCGGCCGCCGCGGTCACCCGGGAGCTGTGCGGGCGCGGCGTGACGCTGCGGCCCGGATCCAAGATCCGGTACCTGCTTGCCGACGGTAAAGGGCGGGCGATGGGCTTCCTGGACGGGAACGAGACGCCGGATTTCGCGCGGTACGAGGAGATGCTGCGGGAGGCGGAAGACGAGCTGCTCGGGCTTGTTCGGGAGCATGACCGATGCTTCTTCGGGAGCGAATGAGGCTATAATCGAGTCCGCTCCCTGACGCTCGCGTTTATTCCGATTTTTGAAAAGGAGAGACGAGAATGAAAGCGTTACTTGTCGGGACGCTGCTGGCAGCGCTCATGATGCAGCCCGTCGCCGGGTCCTGCGGCGGCGACCTGGACAGTTTCATCGGAAACCTGAACGTTCAGGCCAGGGCGGACCTGCCGGGCTTCAAGGTCAAGCTGTCGGCGCAGTTCGGCATTCCGGTGCCGCAGGTGGAAGCGGTCATCGCAAATGTGCAGACGCCGGGGGACGCATACATGGTGCTGCGGGTCGGGCAGGTCGCCGCGCAGCCCAGGGAAGTGGTCCTGGACGAGTACCGGGCGCACAAGGGCAAGGGATGGGGCGTGATCGCGAAGAACCTCGGCATAAAGCCCGGCTCGCGGGAGTTCCATGAACTAAAAAAGGGGTTCGACGGCGGCTCCGGCAAGGGACAGGGGAAGGGTAAAGGCAAGGGGAAAGGGCGGGGCAAATAGCGGCGAGGGACGGACGTTTAACCGCCGATCCCCGCGTGGAACTGCTGGAGGCTCTTGACCGGGCTCCCCCCGCTCCGGTGCGCAGCGATCCCTTTGGCGGTGGCGACCGCCGCGGCCGTCGTCGTTATGTATGGGACCTTGTGCTTTATGGCCGCTTTCCGGATGTAAGAGTCGTCGTGGACGCTTGTCTTTCCCACCGGCGTGTTGACGATAAGCTGGATCTCCCCGTTCCGGATCGCGTCTGCTATGTTGGGGCGTCCCTCGTGCATCTTGAGGATCGGCCTGGCCGCCACGCCGTTCTCCTCCAGGAACCTCCTCGTCCCGTCGGTGGCGACGATCGAGAATCCGAGCTTCTCGAACCTCCTGGCCGCATCCAGCGCCCCCGGCCGGTCCCGCTCGGAAACTGTGATAAGGACCGTCCCCTCAATCGGCAGCATCTGCGATGCCGCCACCTGCGCCTTGAAGAATGCCTCCCCGTACGACTCCGACATCCCGAGGACCTCGCCGGTGGAGCGCATCTCGGGCCCGAGGACCGGGTCCACCTCCGGAAACATGTTGAACGGGAAAACCGCTTCCTTTACCCCGAAATGGGGGATCGGGCGGCGCGACAGCGATATGTCGCGCAGCTTCCTGCCCAGCATCACCTGGGTGGCCAGCCGCGCCATGGGGATGTTGCATACCTTGCTCACTATCGGGACCGTGCGGCTCGCTCTCGGGTTTGCCTCGAGGATGTAGACCGTGTCGTCGGCGATGGCGTACTGGATGTTCATCAGCCCCACCACACCTAGCGCCACCGCGATCTTCCGGGTGTACTCCTCTATCGTATCGATGTGCTTCGGGGGGATGCTGACCGGCGGGATCGAGCAGGCAGAATCTCCCGAATGGACCCCGGCAAGCTCGATGTGCTCCATCACCGCGGGGATAAACGCATCGGTCCCGTCGGCGATGGCGTCCGCCTCGGCCTCTATCGCGTTCTCCAGGAACCGGTCGATCAGGATGGGGCGCTCCGGCGAGATCTCGACCGCCTTCGCGACGTACTCCCGAAGCATCTCCTCGTCGTGCACCTTTTCCATGGCGCGCCCGCCCAGGACATAGGACGGGCGGACCATGAGCGGGTATCCGATCCGGGCGGCGATGGCGATCGCCTCGTCCAGCGTGCTCGCCATGCCCGATTCCGGCTGGGGAATCCCGAGCTGCGCGATGATCTTCCGGAACCTGTCGCGATCTTCCGCAAGGTCGATCATGGCCGGCTTCGTCCCCAGGATCCGGACCCCGGCGGCCGAAAGCTCCGCGGCGATGTTAAGCGGCGTCTGCCCGCCGAACTGGACGATGACCCCCTCCGGTTTTTCCTTTTCGTAGATCGCGAGCACGTCCTCCACCGTCAGCGGCTCGAAGTAGAGCTTGTCCGAGGTGTCGTAGTCGGTCGAGACCGTCTCCGGGTTGCAGTTGATCATGATCGACTCGTATCCCGCTTCGCGCAGGGCGTATGCGGCATGGACGCAGCAGTAGTCGAATTCGATCCCCTGGCCGATGCGGTTCGGCCCGCCGCCCAGGACCAGGACCTTGCGGCGGCCGCTCGTTTCGACGCGGTCCGGGGCGTTGTAGGTCGAGTAGTAGTACGCGGCGTTCTCCACCCCGCTCACCGGAACGGCGTCCCATGCCTCGACTGCGCCCAGGGCGGTCCTGCGCTCCCGGACAGCCGCCTCGGGGACGCCCAGGATTTTCGACAGGTATTTGTCCGCAAAGCCGTCCTTCTTCGCGCGGGCAAGCAGGTCGTCCGGCGGAAGCCCGCCCTTGTGCTTGAGCAGGAGCTCCTCCAGCGCCACCAGCTCCCTCATCTGTTCGATGAACCACGGCTTGATGTGCGTTTTCGCGTAGAGCTCCTCCGTCGTCGCCCCCTTGCGGATCGCCTCGTACATCACGAACTGGCGCTCGCTGGTCGGCTCGGAGAGCATTCTCATGAGATCGGGAAGCGGCCTGTCGTGGAAATCCTTCGCGAAGCCCAGGCCGTAACGGCCGATTTCCAGCGACCGGATCGACTTCTGGAACGCTTCCTTGTAATTCTTGCCTATGCTCATGACCTCGCCCACCGCCCGCATCTGCGTCCCCAGCTTGTCCTTGACTCCCTTGAACTTCTCGAAGGCCCAGCGGGCGAACTTGACGACGACGTAGTCCCCCCACGGGGTGTACTTCTCGAGTGTCCCCTCCCGCCAGTACGGGATTTCGTCGAGAGTAAGACCGCAGGCGAGCAGCGACGACACGAAGGCTATCGGGAAACCGGTGGCCTTGGATGCCAGGGCGGACGATCGTGAGGTTCGAGGGTTGATTTCGATCACGACCACGCGCCCCGTTTTCGGATCGTGCGCGAACTGGACGTTCGTCCCCCCGATTACTTCTATGGCGTCGACGATGTCGTATGAATGTTTCTGGAGACGCGCCTGGAGCTCCGGGGCGATGGTGAGCATCGGAGCGGTGCAGTATGAGTCCCCCGTGTGGACGCCCATGGCGTCGACGTTTTCTATGAAGCAGACGGTTATCTTCTGCCCCTTGGCGTCGCGGACGACCTCCAGCTCGAGCTCCTCCCATCCCAGGACCGACTCCTCCACGAGCACCTGCCCCACAAGGCTCACGGAGAGCCCGCGGGAGACGATCGTCCGGAATTCCTCGATGTTGTATGCGAACCCGCCGCCGGTGCCGCCGAGCGTGTATGCCGGCCTGATGACGACCGGGAAGCCGAGTTTCCTCACGACGGACTCGGCTTCCTCGAGGTTATGCGCGATGTCGCTCTGGGGCATCTCCAGCCCGAGACGGGACATCGTGTCCTTGAACTCCTGGCGGTCCTCGCCGCGCTTTATCGCATCGACGTTGACTCCTATCACCTTGACCCCGAACTTTTCGAGGATGCCGTGCTGCGCCAGCGCGGACGAAAGGTTCAATCCCGTTTGGCCGCCGAGGTTGGGCAGAAGCGCGTCGGGGCGCTCCTTCTCTATTATCTCGGCAAGGGAGGCCACGTTCAGCGGCTCGACGTAGGTCACGTCGGCCATCGCCGGGTCGGTCATGATGGTCGCCGGGTTGGAGTTGACAAGGACGATTTCGTACCCGAGCTTCTTCAAGGCCTTGCACGCCTGGGTGCCCGAGTAGTCGAACTCGCACGCCTGCCCGATGATGATCGGGCCGGAACCGATGATAAGGATTTTCCGGATGTCGTCGCGTCTCGGCATCCCGAAAATATTAATCGAAAACGCCCCGGCAAGGAAATTGTTTAGCGGGCCGGCGGGCGGATAAGATAAATATCATGGAATCCGGCGGCCCGATCGCATCCTACCGGCGGTACTGGCTCCCCGAGCTGGCGGTCCTGACCGGGCTCGCCGCGGCCGCAACGGCGCTTTTCTGGTCAACCGGCCTGGACATTGACGCGGCCCGCCGGTTTTACCATCCGCAGGCGGCCGATGCATGGCCGGTCGCCGGCCAGCCCCTCTGGCACCTGTTCTACCGGTCCGCCCCCTGGGTGACCGGCTCCCTGGGCGTGGCGGGCGCCGCCCTGCTAATAGCAGGCATGGTCCGAGGCAAATCGAGGCGGTTCCGCCTGCTCGGGATATTCCTGCTCTTAAGCGTGGCCGCAGGTCCCGGGCTGATCGTCAACGCAATATTCAAGGACCACTGGGGGCGTCCGCGCCCCCGGCAGATCGTCGAGTTCGGGGGGCGCCTGGAATACGTTCCCCCGCTCCTTCCCGCGCGCACGCACGGCAAGTCCTTCCCCTGCGGGCACTGCTCGGTGGGATACCTGTATGCGGCCGGCTGGTGGGTGTGGCGCCGCAAGCATCCGGCGCTCGCCGCCGGGTCCCTCGCCGCGGGAACGGTCCTCGGCACCCTGCTCGGCTTCGGTCGGATGGCCGCGGGAGGGCACTTCCTCTCGGACGTCGCCTGGTCGGGGCTGATCGCTTTAGGGACTGCGCATGCCCTCTACTATTACGTCTTGAGGATCCCCGCGCGCGAGGATTCCCGCGAGGTCCTTTACCCGCGGATCGAGCGAAGCCCGCGTTGGAGGGCGGCGGCGCTCGCCGGCGCGGTCATTTTCTGCGCAGGAATAATAGGCGGGGGGCTTCTCGCCAGTCCGCACCACAAGGACCTTTCCGCCCGCGTCAAGCTCGCGGACTATCCCGCGTCGCCCCAAACCCTTGAAGTGATCGCGGACGAGCTCGACGTTGAAATAACGCTTGCGGGGGAACGGGGCGGGGAGATCGAATGCGCGGGCCATGTCCACGGTTTCGGCCTGCCGACGAGCAAAATCCAGGCGGCCTGGGAGTTCGCGGAGCGGCCCGTCCCTGCGCTTCGGTATCGAGTCGAAAGTATCGGCTGGTTCACGGACATAGACGGAGCGGCTCGCCTTCGACTCCCCGCCGGGAGCCTGCGCAGGGTCGTCGTGCGGCTAAAGCGCGGCGACATCGCCGTCGTCGACGAATCGGGCGGCGCAGCCGGACCGGACCGCCTTCCGGTCCTGGACCTGCATACTGTGGACGGCCGCGCATTTCGATAACCTCCAAATTTCCCCCCGAATCGGGTAAAATGCTACGGATCGTGTGAGGCGCCACTTTTCCTCGAAAGACGACGGGAGCAACCCTCGACACCCGCTTAACCGATTCAACATTCTCGACAAGGGGGAGGATATGATCGAAGCGTATCAGAAGGAAGCAAGCGAGCGCGCCAAGCTGGGGATCCCCCCGCTGCCGCTCAACCCGGAACAAACCGCCGGCCTGTGCAAACTGCTGCAGAAACCGCCAAAGGGGCAGGAGACTTTCCTCCTGACTTTGCTTAAGGAGCGCGTCTCCCCCGGGGTCGATCCGGCCGCCAAGGTGAAGGCCGAGTTCCTGGCGGGCATCGTATCCGGCAAGGCGAAATCGCCGCTGATCACCCCGATCGACGCCATTGCGATCCTGGGCGACATGCTGGGCGGCTACAACGTCGCCCCGCTGGTCGCCGCGCTCAAGAACAAGAAGCTTGCAGACGACGCCGCTGCGGCGTTATCCCGCATCATCCTGGTGTACGACTCGTTCGACGAAGTGGCGGATCTGGCCAAGGCAAAAAACGCGGCGGCGCAAAAGGTCCTTAAATCGTGGGCCGAGGCCGAGTGGTTCACGTCGCGCCCGAGCGTTCCCGACACGATCAAGGCAAAGGTCTTCAAAGTCGACGGCGAGATCAACACCGACGACTTCTCCCCCGCGGGGGACGCGTGGAGCCGTCCGGACATTCCGCTTCACGCCCTTGCGATGGGCAAGACGCGGTTCAAGGGGGGCCTCGACACGATAGCCTCGTTCCGCAAGGACGGCTTCCGGGTCGCGTTCGCGGGCGACGTGGTCGGCACCGGCTCCTCCCGCAAGTCGGCCTGCAACAGCGTCCTGTGGCATATCGGCGAGGAGATCCCGGGCGTTCCCAACAAGAAGACGCGCGGCGTCATCATCGGCGGCGTCATCGCCCCTATCTTCTTCAACACCGCCCAGGACTCGGGCGCCCTGCCGATCAAGGCCGACGTGACCGGGATGAAGACGGGCGACGTGATCGTGATCGACACCAAGAGAGGCGTCATATCCGACGAGAGCGGGAAGGAGCTGTCGAAGTTCACCCTCTCCCCCAACACGCTCTCCGACGAATTCAGGGCCGGCGGCCGCATCCCGCTGATCATCGGCCGGGCGCTCACCGCGAAGGCGCGCAAGGCGCTTAAGCTCGCGCCTTCCACCGTCTTCACTCTGCCGGACAACCCGGTCCCGAAGAAGGACCAGGCGTTTTCGCTGGCACAGAAGATCGTCGGCGCGGCATGCGGCATGCCGGGCGTGCTTCCCGGCACCGCCTGCACCCCGAAGATGACCACCGTCGGCTCGCAGGACACCACGGGCCCGATGACTTCGGACGAGCTAAAGGAGCTTGCGTGCCTCAAGTTCCAGGCGCCCATGTTCATGCAGTCGTTCTGCCACACGGCGGCGTATCCGAAGCCGTCCGACGTGAAGATGCACAAGAACCTGCCGGGCTTCGTCTCCTCCCGCGGCGGCGTGGCGCTTCGCCCCGGCGACGGCGTCATCCATTCGTGGCTTAACCGCCTGCTGCTCCCCGACACGGTCGGCACCGGAGGCGATTCCCACACCCGCTTCCCGGTCGGCATCTCCTTCCCGGCCGGTTCCGGCCTTGTAGCCTTCGCCGGGGCCCTGGGCTTCATGCCCCTGGACATGCCCGAGTCGGTGCTGGTCCGCTTCTCGGGGAATCTCAACCCCGGCATAACGCTTCGCGACGTCGTAAACGCCATCCCGTACTTCGCCATAAAGAACGGGCTTCTGACCGTCCCCAAGAAGAACAAGATCAACGTCTTCAACGGCCGCATCCTGGAGATGGAGGGGCTGCCCGACCTTACCGTCGAGCAGGCGTTCGAGCTGACCGACGCCGCCGCCGAGCGCTCCGCGGCAGCCGGGTGCATCCAGCTCTCCGAGAAGCCGGTCGCCAGGTTCCTGCGCTCCAACGTGGCTCTCATGAAAAAGATGATCGCCGACGGTTATTCGGATCCCCGGACGCTCGAAAACCGCATCAAGGCCGTGGAGAAGTGGCTCAAGAAACCCTCCCTGCTCAAGGCGGACAAGGGCGCGCAGTACGCTGCGGTCATCGAGATAAACCTGGCCGAAATCACCGAGCCGATCCTGGCCTGCCCCAACGACCCCGACGACGTGAAGCTCCTCTCCGATGTGGCGGGCGATGCGATCCAGGACGTCTTCATCGGCTCCTGCATGGTCAACATCGGCCACTTCCGCGCCTCCGGCGAGATCTGGCGGGGGGGCAAATTCAATCCCAACGTCCGCACCTGGATCTGCCCGCCGACCCGCATGGACCAGGCGCAGCTTAAAGACGAGGCATACTTCTCCGTCTACAGCGCCGTGGGCGCACGAGTCGAGATCGCCGGGTGCTCCCTCTGCATGGGGAACCAGGCCCGCGTGCCGGAAAAGTCGAACGTCTTCTCCACCTCCACGCGCAATTTCGACGACCGGATGGGCGACGGCGCGCGCGTGTACCTGGGCTCCGCGGAGCTGGGAGCGCTCGCCGCAGTGCTGGGGAGGCTTCCCCAGCCCGCCGAGTATTTCGACCTTTACCGGGAGAAGATCGAGCCCAACAAGGAGAAAATCTACAAGTATCTGCAGTTCGACGAGATGCCGGACTACATGTAAATTCCGCATCTGCGATTCACGGAACCCAAAAGCGGCCCGCCGGGGCATCCCCCCCGCGGGCCGCTATCTCACCCTGATGCGCACGCCGTCGCGGACCTGGTCGCCCGGGTGCACGATGACGGAAGCCCCCTCGGAGAGGCCGGAGAGTATCTGTGCGTTTTGGCCGCTTCGCTGCCCGAGAGTCACCGGACGCAGCCTCGCCCTTCCGCCGTCCGCGACAAAGGCCGCCCATCCGTCCCCGTGCCGGAACAGCGCCGCCGAAGCAGCCTGAAGGATACCCTCCCCCTCCCAGATGATGAAGCTCGCCTCAAGGCGGTAGCCGTCTCCCAGCTTCGCCCAGGTCTCCCGGGGCGATACGATTTCGGCGATCACCAGGACCCGCTGCTCCTCGACACCCAGGGCCGACACCTTCGTGAATCCCGCGGGCTCGACGGTCTTCACCTTTCCTTCGAGCGTCCCATCGCCTCCCCAGCGCGTGAAGAGCACCCGGGAGCCGGGCCGGATCTTGACCGCGTCGGCCGAGAGGACGTCCACCTCGACCTCCAGGGATCGGGGATTCCCGATCGCTATCAGCGGTTCCCCTTCTCTGACGGCCCCCTCGCTCTTGTGCGGAACCGCCAGGACGCTCCCTTCGACGGGCGCACGCACGACGATCCGCTCCTCGGCTTTCGGATTGGGCTTGGCCGTTGCGTTCAGAAGCTCGGCGCGGGCAGCTTCCAGTTCGGACCGGGAGACGTTAATCGCAAATTCCGAGGAGCGCAGCGCGGCCCGGGTCTGCCTCGCCTCGGATTCGGCCGCCTCCATGGCGTCCTTGCTCGCAAATCCCGAAGCGTGGAGCTTGGCCGTGCGATCCAGGGTCGCCCTTGCGTATTCCTCCCTCGCCGCGGCGGCGCGCGCCTGTTCCTTGGCCGATTCAAGGGCGGCTTCCGCCGCGCGGACCTTCGCCTCGGTCGACTCCTTCCTTCGCAGATCGAGGAAGGGGGGCGGGGCCGGATCGATTTCCAGCAGCGCCTGTCCCTTCGAAACCCGGTCGCCGACATCGAGTGCGACCCGGCCGGCGATCCCCGCGACGGGCGAGGATACCGTGAACCGGTCGACGACACGCGTCTTCCCCTCCTCCTCCACCGTCACGGCCAGCCTTCCGCGTGCGACAGGCGCGACCTCGACGGACACCGGCCTCGGCAGGAAGGCGTAGCTGATGGCCAGCACGATCGCCGCGAGTATGGCGGCCAGAAAGATCCAGCGCCGTTTTTGCATCCGTTTCTCCCCTACTCCCTGGTTTTCAGGACCGCGACAAGGTCGAGGCGGTCGAGCCGCCGCCTCACGACCAGCCCGGATACGCAGGCCGAGACGAGCACCACCGCGGCGGCGAAGCCATATGTGCCTGGTTCCAGGACCAGCGGCACCCGGTAGAGATCGGATCCGAGCTTCGACGCGATGTAACCGCACAGCCATCGGCCGATGAGAAATCCGATCGGGACCGACGCCAGGGTGAACACCCCCAGCTCGCCGAGGAGGATGTACGATATCTCCCCTCTTGTATACCCCAGCACCCGCAGGCTGGCCAGCTCCCGGCTGCGCTCCGAGAGGGAGATCCGCGCGCTGTTGTACACCACTCCGAAGGCGATCGTTCCCGCGAGAAGCGTGATTATGAATGTAAAGACGAGGATGCTTTCCGCCATGGTGTCGTAGAAGCTGCGGATCTCGTTCTCACGGATGGAGGTCCCGGCGACGCGCGGCATTTCCTTTAGCTTCCGGTATATCTCGGGGAGGTATCGCTTGTCCGTGAAAAGGTAGGCCCCGGATATCGCCTCCCCTTCCCCCATGAGGCGGTTGAGCGGAGAAAGCCCCATGTACGCCGAGACCCCGACATACTGCTTCGTAAGAGCGGCGACCACCGCCTCCCGGACCGGCCTTCTTCCCTCGAGCGCTTCGACGGTCACCAGGTCGCCCGGGCGGACCCCCAGAATCTTGCCCAGCTGGTCGGTCAACAGCATCCCTTCGGGCGGCATCCCGATGGGACGCAGATCGGTGTCCAGCAGCCGGTACAGGCGAGCGCCCGTCTCTATCCCCCGCAGCGACGTGCGATACGTCTTGTGCCCGTGCCGCAGCCTCACCGGAACGGTGCGGTAAGGTTCCGCGTACTCGACACCCTCGATCCCCTGGAGCTCGTGAATGGCGGCGCGCGAGGCCGGCTCGACGAAGGCGACGGCCAAATCCTCCCTTCGGGAGTCGCGGAACTCCACGTCCACCATGAAGTCGATCGCCCCCTTCTGGAACCTGCCGATCATCAGGATGGCGCAGGCGAAAGCGATCCCGGTGACGGTGAGCATGGATTTCACCGGCC
>JBLNEW010000013.1:0-26046 GCA_050263095.1 Deltaproteobacteria bacterium
CCCGCCTGACGGGCTCCGCAAGGTCGCCCTTTTCCTCCCTCATCGGTCGGCGGCGGGCTCGGGGTTCGAGCCCCAAATCGCGCAATGGGAAAAGCGTGGCGCGCCCTGAGGGACTCGAACCGGCTCGCGCCCGCGCTTGCCGCGCGGGCTGCGCCGGCCGCCTCGGCGGGCTTCCGCGGCTTTCCGCCGCTCCTCCTCGCTCCTCGCTCGGCGCCCGCCTCGGAGTTCGAATCTCCTGATGCGCGGTGAAAAAAAATGGCGCGCCCTGAGAGATTCGAACTCCCAACCTTCTGATCCGAAGTCAGAAGCTCTATCCGTTGAGCTAAGGGCGCGCGGGCGGGATGATCAGGACCCCTGGCATCCGCCGGGAAGGCAGCAACCCGAAACCGGATCGGGCAGCTGCGAGAAGTGCGCCGTCACGATCCGCGGCGCGTCGCCGGAGGTCGAGACCCACAACGTGGCGCGGATGAGGGCTTCGGACATCCCCTCCTCCTCGTCGGTCTCCGCCAGCTTCTGGATCGCGTGAACCACCGCGAAACCGTCGAACCGGTCGCAGCGCAGCAACTCGAACGACATCTCCGCCGTGGCGTCGAAGGCGGCCTCCAGGACCGCCCCGTACGTATCCCCGTCGAAGAGAACGCCGGCATAATCCTCGAATACCCCGAACCGGATGTCGTCCAGGGCGAAAAAGGACCGCAACGCCTCGGGGTCCCTGGCATTGTAGGCATCTGCGTATTGCGCCAGGAATATCTGCGGATCGAATTCCATAGAGAGGCATTATCACATTTTTTTCCGTTATAGTAAGAAGTTAATGGAACTTCTTCTCCCGGTGATGTCCTTGATATTCGACGAGGGCCCGCCGTGCGGCACACCCGCTCCGGCCGCGGCAAGGACGGCGTGAGAGACCAGGCGGCGAAATACACGCGGAAGCTGCTGGCCGACCGGTCCGCGCAGCCGGGACATGCCGCGTTCGCCGTCCGCGACGGCACGCCCCCGTCGTACGGAAACCCCGCGCTTGCCCTACTGTGCGGGAATGTCCTTTCCTCGCTTGGCTGCCGGGCGGTCCTGGCCGCCCGTCCCTCCCTGCCGTTCGCGGATTTCCTGGTGCGCCGCGCACCGGCGGGAAAGTCCCGCCTCACCCCGGAAGACGCGGAAACCCGTATTTTCCTCCACGACATCCCCTTCCTGCGCCGGGAAGGGCTGGAAAAGGACGCCTCCGCGAGCATCGCCCGCCTGTTGGAGAACCGCAACGGAATCATCGTCGAGGGGCATGGGATCGTCGCCCGCGGCGCCGCGACGGTCGAACAGGCCTACATCCACTACTCCTGCGTCTTTCACACTATCCTGGTCAAATACCTGCTGGACGTGCTTTCGAAAGGATTTATCCTGCCCGGAGAGAAGGAAGCGTTCGAATCGTTCCGCCGGGACTGGCTGCGCCCCCTCACCGCCGATGGGCTCGCCTTCCGCGAAGGCCCCCTCGAGGAGCCCGGGGAAATCCTTGCGGAAGCGGCGGCCGTCGGGCGGTACACCGTGGAGCGCGGCCTTGTGGACTCCTTCTTCGGCAACCTCTCGTGCCGCGCGGGCGACACGATCTACATATCACAAACCGGCGCCAGCCTCGACGAGCTTCACGGGCGCATCGTCCGGGTCCCGGTGCACGGCTTTTCCGCCGGGGCGACCGCGGCGTCCAGCGAGCTGCCGTCCCACCGGGGGATCTACGAGACGTGCGGGGCGAAGACCATCCTGCACGCCCATCCCAAGTTCGCCGTCGCGATGAGCATGATCTGCGGGGAGGAGAACTGCCCGGTGACGGAATGCTGGAGTGACTGCGACAGGGTGCGTCTTCTGGGGGACACGCCGGTCGTCGCCGGGGAGACGGGATCCGGGCTCGCGAAGCGGCTCCCTCCGGTCGTCGCCTCCTCGGGAAAGGCGATCGTATACGGACACGGTGTTTTCACCGTCGGAGAGCGGAACTTCGAAGAGGCGTTCCGGGCGATGGTCGCCGTCGAGAACTGGTGCAGGCGGGAATACTTCCGGCGTTTCGACGCGTCGCTTCCGGCATGAAATCCCTGATTTCCGTATTCCGAAGTCCCCGCCTGTTCTGGGTCCTGCTGCTCGGGTTCTCATCGGGGATCCCTCTCGCGCTGACCGGAACGACCCTCCAGGCTTGGATGGCGACGGAGAAGATCGACCTTGCGGTCATCGGGGTGTTCTCCCTTGTCGGACTCCCCTACACCGTAAAATACCTTTGGGCGCCGGTCATGGACCGGTTCGTACCGCCGTTTCTCGGGAGGCGGCGCGGCTGGATGCTGGTCACCCAGCTCTGCCTTGTTCTGGCGATTTCCGCGATGGCGTTTTCCGACCCCGCGGGCGCGACCGGCCTGTTTGCGGTCCTGGCATTGATGGTGTCCTTCTCGAGCGCCAGCCAGGATGTCGTCATCGACGCCTACCGCACCGAGGTCCTCGAGCCCATAGAGCTTGGCCCCGGCGCGGGAGTGCACATCCTGGGGTACCGCATCGCGATGCTCACCTCCGGCGCGATCGCGCTCATCCTGGCGGACAGGCTCCCATGGAAGACCGTATACCTGCTGATGGCGGGTTCGGTGCTTGTCGGCGTCATCGCCTCCCTTTTTTCCCCCGAGCCGCAGTTGAAGGAGAAGCCGCCGGCGAGCCTCAAGGAAGCCGTGGCGGAGCCGTTCGTCGAATTCCTGGAGCGGCCGGGTGCGATCGGGATACTGGCGTTCGTGATCCTTTACAAGCTGGACGTCGTCATGGCGACGGCGCTCACGACCCCGTTCATGCTCGAGCTGGGATTCACCAAGACCGACATCGGGGCCGTAACCAAGGGATTCGGCATGGCCGCCACCATCGTGGGAACGCTTGCCGGGGGCGCCTACGTGGCCAGGGCGGGAATGCTGTCCTCGCTATGGCTGTTCGGGATCCTGCAGTCGGTGTCCACGCTGGCGTTCCTGGCGCTCGCGCGCCTCGGTCATCACTACCCGATGATGGTGGCGGCGATAGGGCTGGAGAACCTGTGCAGCGGGATGGGTACGGCCGCATACGCCGCGTTTCTCATGAGCCTATGCGACAAGCGGTTCACGGCGACCCAGTACGCGCTCCTCACCAGCTTGATGGCGCTGTCCCGCGTGATCGTCGGAGCGCCGACGGGATACCTTGCCAAGACATTCGGGTGGGAGGTCTACTTCCTGATCAGCATGCTCGCGGCGGTTCCGGGGCTCCTCCTGCTGCTCCGGTACGAGAGCTGGACCGTGCCTTCCTTCAAACCTTCTGTCGATGGACGATGAGGCCGTGGGTGGGATCGTAAGGGGACACGCCGACGGTGACCTTGTCCCCGACAATTACCCGGATCTTGAAGCGCTTCATGTTTCCGCTGAGTTTCGCAGAAAGCGTCATCCCGTTCTCCAGGGTGACGATATACGTCCCGCCGCCCCTTGCCGCGGTGACCGTACCCTCCAGCTTGGCCAGATCCTCTTTCGCCAACGCGCTCTCCTTATGGCGCACACTCTACCATTATATTCCCTTGCGGGGGATCAAATTAACGGTCGGACGGGGCGGACGGGGCCGGCCTCATCGATCTCAAAACCGCCTCGGTTTCGGGCGAAGGGGCCGCCCCGAGATTGTTGGAGAGGATCTTCCTGCAGCGCTCGTAGACCGCAATCGCCTCGGAGCCCCGGCCCAGCCGGATGAGGCAGACCATCAGGCGGCGGTATAGCTCTTCGGCCAAATCGTCGACTTCAAGCCCCTTCCTGTAGCAGTTGGCGGCATTCTCCGGCTGCCCTGCGTCTTCCCAATGCCGCCCCAGTTCCCCCACGCAACGCTGGAACTTGCTGCGCAGCCGCTCGCGGAGCGGCAGTATCCAGGAGGACGCGCCCTCACCCGCCAGGAAGGATCCTTCATACAGCGCCATCGACTTCTCGGAAAGCCGCACGGCATTTTCACGGCCGGCCCCCCGCGCCGCATCCCGCCATGCATTCTCGGCCTTGGCGAAAACGCGCTCGAAGGCCCAGGCATCGACCCAGCAGTACCTGTTATCCAGCGTGAGCCGTCCCTCGCGCAGCGGGACCGCCTTTTCGCTGCCCAAAAGGTTCCTCAGGCGGTACAACGTGGTGGCGAAGGACTGGTGGGCCAGGTCCCCGTCGGCGTCCGGCCACAGGACATCGGTCACCTGCCCTTCGGTGACTTCCTTCCCCCCGAGTGCGATCAGCGCCTTGATCAGCAGCAGCGGCTTTTGCCTGACCTTGCGGGAGAACTGCAGCGGCTTCCCATCCTTTACAACGGCGAATCGTCCGAGCGTGTAGACCTTGAGCGGCCATGGCCAGTTCTCAACGTCGAGCCGCGCATCGTCCGGGACGAGGCCGTTCCTGGTGATGAGGTCCTGCGCATAACGGCACTCGATCCCCGCATCGAGGGCGGCGCCGACGATGCTTTCCATCACCCCCGGTCCCCACATGTACAGGTTGACGTATCCCCTTTCACGGCCGAGCTTCATGCCTTTGCGGAGCGCCTCCCGCGCGGATTTCTCCTCCCCCTTCCCGATGAAAAAGAGCGCCTCCGCAAGCAGGCAGGCGAACTCGGTGTAATCGTTCCGGCTGCTCAGCCCGATCCGACGGGCACGCGACAGGTGCCTGGCCGCCGAATAGTCCTCCCCGAACTCGTGGAACAGGAAAGCCCTCTGCAGGTGCGCCAGGTGCAGGGTCCACGGGTTTCCGACGTTCTCGCACAATTTCAGCCCCTGCTTCGAGTGAAGCGATGCCTGCGCCAGGTCGCCGCGGCGCATCGCCTCCCATCCCGCGGCATAATGGTAGAAGCTCGCTTCCCACGGTTTCGCCGTGCCCAGCGACGATGCCATTTTCTTTAGGAATTTTTTAGCTCCCGCAGGGTCTCCCGACTTGAGCGAGCAAAGAACACCCTGCCCCATAAGCAGGTAATCCATGACGTGGATACCGCTCGCCTCGGCCAGCTCCAATCCTTCCGATACGGCCTTTCGGCAGCTTTCGTACTTCGACGCCAAATTTGCGTGCGCCGCCTCGACCCAGCTGACGGTGACCCGGGCAAGCGGGGAAATGTCTTGGCGCTGCAGCAGTTCCCTCAGCAGGTCTATGACGATCTCAAGCTGTTGAAGCTCCCCGCCGCCGTAATGGTAGCAGGCGAGGTTGACGAGAGCGTCGGTTTTCACGGAAATATCCCCGGTCTTCCGGGCAATAACGAGTGCGCGATCCGCCCACGCCTCCGTGTCGGATACGGATGCCGGCCGCCGAAGCGAAAGAGCCCGGATGACGCTGCACGTGAGGCGGGCCTCGATTTCCTCGGACGGAAATTCCGGGAAGTCCGAAAGGAGCGCGTCGAGGTCGGAGAACCAGCCGTCCAACGGCTTGAGGCCCTCGTACCCGTACATTATGGCCTCCCCCACTCCGGCAAAAGACAGGAACACTCCTGCCGCGTCTCGCCGCTCCCGGAAAATCCGCAAGGACTCCTCGAATCGCTTCCGGCTCTCCCCGGGATGCGACGGGAGTCGCCATGCCCCGATCCAATAAAGCATCCACGGATCGCCCACGATCGACTCGATGGGCATGATATTCAGCCATTCCCCGAGCGTCTGGTTCCTTCCCTGTCCGAGGAGGGCAGAGGCATGTTTGCGGATCATGCGCGCAACGCCCTCCCAATCGGAGGATTCGCGGAGAAACGCGACCGCGTCTTCCGCCTGACCGGAATCCTCCAGGATCTCCGCGGCCGCCCCCCGGATCCGGGATAAGGCCTCCTGGGAAAAAGCTATCGCCGCGTAGGAAAGGAGAAACTCCCTGAACAGCGAGTGGTACTCGAACACGGGCTCGGCGAGCTGGTGTTTTTGAGTGAAGTAATTGTGCCGGCTAAGGAAAGAAAGGATCTCTCCCGCGCGCTTCTGGCCGGTCAACCGCTCCGCCATCCTGGCGGTCATCCTGGGAAGAAACGCGCTCGCAAGCAGGAATTCCCGGATGTCCGCGGCCGCTCGCTCCAGGACTTCGCATGCGAAGTAATCGAAGATCTCCTCGGGGGCGTGGGTAGAGAGCTTCAACGGATCGCCCCCTTCCGACCCGGGCTTCGCAAGGAGAAGCACAAGCCCGGCAGCCCAGCCGTCCGTCCTCCGGTGCAGGTTCCGGACCGTTTCCGCCAGCTGTTTACCTTTCCACCTGAGGCGGGCGATCCCTTCCGCCTCCGCGGGCGACAGGCGGAGCTCCTTCCATCCGATCACCTCCAGCTGGCGATGGGCGCGAAGCCGGGCGAAAACGGGAGGGGGATCGCTCCGGCTGAGCAGGATTGCGCTCACTCTTTCGGGAAGACAGGACAGTCCGTCGCGGATCACCTCGTGAAACAGGGAACCTGCGGGGACTTTCTGGCAGTTGTCGAAAACCAGGACGGATCCCGGCCTCAAGCGGGCGTAAAGCCCCTCGAAGTACCGCCGGGTGAACTCGGTTATGCCCGGGATGTTTTCGGGGGCCAGAAGAGGAAGCGGGCGGCGGTTTCGAGGCGCCACCCGCTGCGCCGCCAATCCCATGTAGTAGAAGAACGTCGCGACATCGGCGTCGCCCTCGTCGACCTGGTACCAGATGCAGGGAAGCTCACGTGCGTCGAGGTAGCTGCCGACAAGCGTCGTCTTGCCGGAACCCGGCGGACCCGAAATCCATGCGACCTGCCGTTTTCGGCAGTCGTCCAGCAGGCGGAACAGTCTTTTCCGGGGAAAGTATCCCGAAAGGACAGGACGGTTGATCTTGGCGATGGGCGGCTGTTTCTGCCTCATTTCAAAAAAACTATACCGGACATCCTGAGCGCGCAGAAGCGGAAGTTGCCGCGAAAACGGCGGTCAGGAAACGCAATCCTTTCGTCCGGCTGTATTTCGGTCGCTCGTCCGGGAGCCGCCGTTCACCTTCTGGCAGTCGATGCATTGCCAGTAGATCGTCTCCGGGAGACGCCTGTCCCGGAAGACATGGATAGTGCATCTCTCGCCGCAGAACATGCAGACAAGCGTCACATCGACCAGGTAATCCGCTTCCATCAGCCCTTCCGTGGGCGTCAAAATGGCGCGCCCTCCCTTCAGCTGCCTGCAACAATGACATATGGGGGATGACAGATTGATTACATTTCGCGTGGAATCCAAGGGGAATTTCGGCATCTCATGCCGCCGGATCCGCCGGTTGCTTTCCCGGAATAAATCTGACCGGCGACATTTTAGACGTGAATAATAACTTTTTCACATACTTGCCCTTTATCCAGCCGTGCCGGGTTCATGGAAAAGTGGCGCTGCCGGGCGGGCATATGAAAAATTTATAAACAGCCTCCATCGCGAAGGCATGGTATCGGCATCTTACGGAACGAGGGGATCGAGGGGCCCCCCGCCGTACCGCAAACCGTCCCCCCCCCATCGGATCCGGAAGGAAAGTATTCTCGAAAGGATTGCCCAAATGCGGGAGAGGAACGGATTTCGCTACATAATCAAGGTGTTCGAGGCGCAGTGGGACCGGATGCACGACGAGACGGTCAAGCCGTTCTTCGAGCAGCTGAAGCGCGACACCGAGGAAACATATTCGAGGAGGAACGGGCCGAAGCGGGACCGCCCGGGGCACGATGCGCTCTTCAGCTACATAGTTTTCCAGAACGCGGAAGGCTTGAGGTCGGCCCTCAACGGGCACGACCAGGGCGCCGACAATCGGGCGAAGATCGCCTATTTCGCGTGCCACGGCAAGCGAGGGGCCATAAGCGCCGTTCAGGACATCAGCCGCACGCGCCTCAAGAACATCCTTGCCCCGCTCACCAGCTACGACGGCCTGTATTTCGGCGCATGCGATTTCGTCAACAAGAAAACGGCGGAGGTCCTGCTCGGGGGGACTCCGCACCTTAAATGGATCGCCGGGTACGAGAACTGGACGCCGTGGCTCGAGGGGATGCTGTGCGACCTGATGTTCTTCCGCCTGCTGCTGAGCGGGCGGTTCATCCGCCCGAATACGAAGGCAAGGTGGGATCCGTTCAGCCGGCCCGAGGAAGTCGCGCAGAGGATGTACGAGCTCTTCCCGTCCGCGCTGGATCTGCGGTTTTCGCTGTTCTACAGGTCCCGCGAGCGCGTCTGCTCGACGCTGGAGGAGCACCTGGGTCGGCAGGAAAAAAATCCAGTATGAATCCTAATGATTTACAGCGGAATTCCGATATGAAAGGGGGGGGATTGACGGTTCGAATACACTGCAAAGCACAGGAGAAGTCCGAACGATGGCCCAGTTGCACCTACGAATTTCCGGCAAGGCGGGATTCACATTCATAGAAATTACGATAGTTTTGTTCATAGGCGCCGTCCTGGCCGCGCTTGCGATTCCCGCATATAAGAATTACGTCGAGCGGTCCAACAACAAACTGAGCGTCAAAAACATCCGTTTGCTGGAAAACGCCATCAAGGCTTATGAGCTGGAAAACATGCGCCTTCCGAATTCCCTGAACCAGCTGGGGCCGGTAGATTTCCTGGATCATAATTCAAACCCGAAACGGCAGTCTCCCCCCTTCCTGGACTCGTGGGGAAATCCTTACCAGTACTTGAATCTGCCGAACGACAGCCCGCCCGCTTATCCCAACGCCCGCCGGGACAGGGGGAACAAACCGTTGAGCCTCGACTACGACCTCTACAGCATGGGCGCGGACGGAAGAACAGCGAAACCCGTGAACAGCCAATTCGGCAAAGACGATATAGTTCGTGCAAACAGCGGCGCGTATGTCGGCCTTGCCGAAAACTACTGACCGGAATACGGCATGAAGCCGATCTTTCCCTTCATGCGCGGCCTCGTCGCGCGTCGGATCCTGGGCTTGTTCCTTCTTTGCGCCTTGCTTCCAATCGGCACCCTCGCCTTCTTCTCCCTCCAGGAGATGTCCGGAAACCTCAAGGGGCAAACCGAACAACGGCTGCGCCACGCAAGCAAAAACATCGCCGTAGGGATCATGGACGGATTTGCCTTCCTGCGGACCGAGATGGAAGCAATGGCGCTTCCGTACACAACCGGCATGCGGAAATCCATCGGGAAGATGACGGATACTTACGATAAGGACCGGCATTCACGTTTCCTCGGCCTGACCCATTTTCGGGGCAGCTTCCAGCCCGATACCATCTTCGGGGTACCGTGCCCGCCGCCCCCCCTGAACGAAACTGCACGCAAGCATCTGGCTTCAGGCCAGGCCATCGTTTTCGTTAAGCGGACCGGGGAAGCGTCTTCCCGCGTATTCATCGCCATGGGGACCGACCTTAAGCCGCCGGAGCGTGGAGTCATGGTGGGGGAAATCAGTCCGGAATACCTGAAAAATCTTATTGAAAATGCCATGCCGGTGGAGGGCGATGTCATACTGCTCGATTCGAATGGAGATCCCATTTATAGTTCTCATCCGCTGCCGATTGAGGTTGCCGGGCAGGTTATCGATGAGTCGAAACGTGCCGTATCCGGCCAGATAGAGTGGACCCTGGGAGAAGATACATATCTGATCAACTACCGGACGATCTTTCTCAAAATGAACTTTCTCTCGGAGGATTGGATAGTTCTCGTTAGCCAATCAAAAGCGGATGCCTTCGCCCCGCTTAAGACCTTCACCAGGACGTTCGTACTTATCGTGTTGCTCACCATTTTGGTGGTCTCGCTGCTCGGCATCGGCCAGATCCGAAAGAGCCTTGTCCCCCTGGAGAAACTGCGGGAGGGGACTAAAAAAATCAGCGGAGGGGATTTCGAAGGCCGGATAGAGATCGCAAGCGGCGACGAGTTCGAAGACCTGGCCCGCTCCTTCAACTACATGTCGGATCGGCTCGGGCGACAGTTCAACGCCCTGACGGGAATGGGGCGGATGGTCAGGATGATCCTTAGCGCGCTGGACAGGGAAAGGATCGTAGAGGTCGTCCTTGCCAATATCCGGTCCGTCATCCGCTGCGATTGTGTCAGCATCGCCATGATGGAGCCCGGAACCACCGATACGGCAAGGATATATTCCTATGGCACCGGAACCGGCGACCCGGCGGAGATGGAGCAGACTCCGATCTTGTTTACACCGCGGGAACTGGAAAGACTGCAGGCTGCGGAGAGCCTGACGGTGGAGGCCGGGACTGAGTTCCAAAACCTTCTCTTTTCCATGGCGAAACAGGGCGCCTCGATGTTCATTCTCCTTCCCGTCTTCCTCCACCAGCGCCTGTGCGGGATTCTCGCCCTGGGGTATATCCAACCTACGGAACAGTCCCGGGAAGACCTGCTGCGTGCCCGCCAGATCGTGGACCAGATTACAGTCGCCCTCATGAATGCCGGCTTGATCGAGGAACTCTCCGAGCTCAACTGGGGCACCCTCACCGCGCTGGCCCGCGCAACGGACGCCAATTCCCACTGGACGGCCGGCCACTCGGAGAGAGTGACCGCATTGGCGATGGCCATAGGACGGGAAATGGAGCTGGAGGCGCGGGAACTCGACTCGCTGCACAGGGCAGGACTGCTGCACGATATCGGCAAAATCGCCGTCCCCGGATTCGTGCTCGACAAGCCGGGGAAGCTCACGCCCGAGGAGTACCTCCTGGTCAAGGAGCACCCCGGAAGAGGCGCCCTCATACTGGAGCCGATCCCTGCGTACAAGGAAATCATTCCCATGGTGGCGCAGCACCACGAATGGTTCAACGGACAGGGTTATCCTCAAGGCCTTGCCGGGGATTCCATCTGCCTGGGGGCCCGCATCCTTGCGGTCGCAGACGTTTACGATGCGTTGATATCGGACCGGCCTTATCGCCCGGGCCTGGAGCCGGGCCGCGTTTTCGCCCACATCGAAGAAAACACAGGACGGCAGTTCGATCCATCGGTTTTTGAGGCGTTCCGGAAGGTCATGCCCCGCCATATCGAAATGTCCGGCGCTGTGTAGAGTTCGCAAGCTCCTTTCGCGGGGACTTGCGTGTCCCTGGGCGGATCCGGCTTCTTTCCCGAGGAGATGAAAAAAGGGGCTGGCCGATATCGGCTAGCCCCCTGATTTTCATGGTGGGCCATGAAGGATTCGAACCTTCAACCTCCTGATTAAGAGTCAGCTGCTCTGCCGGGTTGAGCTAATGGCCCGCGTTGTAAAAGATCCTTGCGCGCCTGGGAGGGTTCGATTCCTCCTGAAGCGCAAAACTCAAAACCTGGCGCGCCTGGGAGGAATCGCCGATGAGCCTCCGGCGATCACGCCTACGGCCGCTCGGCGGCTCGTCCGCCTGCCGGGCTCCACAAGGTCGCCCTTCTCCTCGCTATACGCTCGGCGTCGGACTCGCTTCGATTCCTCCTGAAGCGCAAAACTCAAAACCTGGCGCGCCTGGGAGGAATCGAACCTCCGCACCCGGCTCCGGAGGCCGGTGCTCTATCCCCTGAGCTACAGGCGCCCTTGTCAAAACCATCCGTCCGACGATACAGGGGGGCAGAGCCGCCGGGCGTGATCGAGTCGAAAAATGGGGTGAGTGATGGGGATTGAACCCACGGCCACCAGGGCCACAACCTGGTGCTCTGCCAACTGAGCTACACTCACCACCCGGTAAAACGGCAAAGAGGAATTATACAAACCGTTCCCCGGAGGGTCAACGCCAAATCCCTTCCGGCTTCCCGGTCAAAAACTTTCTCCCACGTCTTCGGCCTCCTGATATCATAGCACCGTTGCCCAGGCGTCATAGGCGCCCGTGCGGCGGCCCCATTCCCAGCATCCGAACCGGAGGTGGACAATGAAGGGGAATCCGAAGATCATCGATGCGTTGAACAAGGTCCTGGAGCTGGAGATAGGCGCAATCCTGCAATATCTCCACCATCACTGGACGGGGGAAGGCATGGAGAGCGCGTCGATCCTCCCCCTTTTCGAGAAGACGAGCATGGACGAGATGAAGCATGCCGAGCGCGTCGCCGAGCGGATCAATTTCCTGGAAGGAAACCCCTCCACGAAACCCTCCCCGGTGAAGACGGGCGGCGACCTGAAGAAAATGATGCAGGACGATCTCGAAGGGGAGTACGGCGCCATCGAATACTATAAAACCGTCATCAAGCTCGCCGACGAAGTCGGGGATTCCACCACCCGCCTTATGATGGAGGAGATCGTCGCCCAGGAGGAAGGCCACGCCGACCAGTGGGAGACGATCCTGCAGAAGACCGGCAAAAAGCTTCCGTAATATCTCATTTCGGAAGTTCGGTCGCGCGTTGTCGCGAAAAGCGTAAGCGTCACTCCGCTGATCGCGGCGGACTGGACTTGCAGGGGGGTTTGAGCGGAGCTTTTAGGCGAAGGTTGAGCGCAGGCTTGCGGTTCCCAGCAAGCCGAGCGACGGAGCGAAAGCCCCCCTGCGAGGGAAGGGAGCCGGTCTCCCGGCGGCCTATTTAACGATTCCCCTCTGGAACGCGAACTTGATCAGCCCGGCGCGCGTACGGATGTCCAGTTTTTCCTGGAAATTGGCATAGTGGGCGACGACCGTCTTGACGCTGATGTCGAGCATGCCCGCTATCTCCTTGTGGGAGCGGCCTTCCGCTATAAGCTTGAGGACCTGCCTTTCCCGGTCCGTCAGCCTCTCGTAGGGGTCCTCCGAGGCGGCGTCCCGCCTGCTCAGGTAGTCGCCGATCACCGAGGACGCTATCGCCGAGTAAAGGTAGAATTCGCCCCTTGCGACCGCCCTGATTGAAGAGATCAGGTCCGTCCCCACGGCATGCTTCAGTATGTAGCCCGAGACACCCGCCTTGATAAGCCGGCTTACATACTCACGGTCGTCGTACTGGCTCAGGATGAGGATCTTGATCCCGGGATCGGCCTTCTTGACCTCGATTGCGGCCTCGAGCCCTCCCAGGCCGGGCATCGCGATGTCCAGCAGTATGATGTCGGGCCGCAGCTTCGCCGCCTTCTGGATCGTCTCGGTGCCGTCCGATGCCTCCCCGACGACCTCGATGTCGTCGTGGAGCTTGAGGATCGCGATGATGCCCTCCCGCACGAGGGCGTGATCGTCCGCAACCAGTATCCTGATCCTTCCCACGTAATCCTCGCTTTCCCGAAAAAAGAAGCCGGTTCCGATCAGGCCTGCACCGGGATGAACACGGTGATGCTGGTCCCCTTGCCCGGCTCCGACCGTATCGCAAGTTTCCCGTCAAGCAGTCCCACACGCTCCTCCATCCCCATCAGCCCCAGGCCCATGTGCCGGTCCTTCCGGTCGGACTCGAAAACCTTGCCGACGTCGAAACCCCTGCCGTCGTCCTCTATGGTCAGCTCGATCCCGGAGTCGCCGAACTTTGCCGCCACCGTGACGTTCTTAGCATCGGCGTGCTTGCTTATGTTGATGATCGATTCCTGCACGACGCGGAAGAGTGCGAGCTCGATCTTCGAGTAGTCGAGCACTCCCCGGGAGCGGGTCTTCAATGCGTCCCTGTCGCCATCCGTGCGGAACCGGAACTGGATCCCCCTTTCGCCTATGTGCTTCTCAAGGACCCACTGGATCGCCGATTCCAGCCCCAGGTCGTCCAGGATGGGCGGGCGGAGGTCCTTGATCATCCTGTGCAGGCCTTTTAGCATGGTCATGCACTGCTCCCGGATCTGCTTTATCTGCTTCCGGACGGGATCGTACTCCGAGAAGTGGATGACGATCGAGTCCAGCGCGATCAGGATCGCGTTAAGGGACTGGCTCGTGTCGTCGTGAAGCTCGCGGGCGACCCGCTTCCTCTCGTCCTCGCCGGCCGTCATGACTTCCCTGAGCAGGATGGCCAGTTTCTCCTTGCTGCGGTTGAGCTCCTTCGTCCGGTCCGCAACCCGGCTCTCCAGCTCCACGCTGTACTCCTGTATGCTCTCCAGCGATTCCGCAAGCTTGATCCGCATCTCGTCGAAGCTCCTGCCCAGGGTCCCTATCTCGTCATTCGTGGAGACCACTATCGGCTCGCTCAAGTTTCCACGGGCGATTTTCTGGGTGGCGGTGATCAGGGACCTGACGGGGCGCACGATGCTCCTGGAGAGCCCGATCGCCAGGAGCGACGCGGTAGCGATGGAAATTATGCTCAGGACGACGAACCCTTCCCGCAGGTGGATGGAAGGCAGGAACACCGCTTCCTGCGGGTCCCTCACGATTATTCCCCATGGAGCGACTGTGAGAGGGGCGAACGCGAGCATGTCCTTCTCCCGCTTGCTGTCCGGTGACTCCTCCTTGCACCTGTGGCAGTTAAGGACCGTCGCCTTCTTGTCGTTGATCAGGTTTCCAAGGAACTTGTACCGCTCGCTGCAGGTGAGAATCCGCCTGGGATCGTTCGAAGCGATGATGACCCCGCTGCTGTCCACAAGCTCGATGAACGTGTCCGCCCCCGTCGGGATCGTCCGGATGATCTGGGCAAGCAGGTAGTTCGTCGGGTCTATCTCTCCGCCGGCCGCTCCGACGATCTCCCCGTGCCTGTTTCTCAAGGGGACGATTGCGTAGATGATCTTTCTTCGCGTGGAGCTTACGGTGTAAACGTCCGATACGACTGGCTTGAGCTCGGCGAGAGTCTTGCTGACGTAGGGGATGCTGAGCATGTTGATCTGCTCGTCTTCCTGGTGCGGGTAGGAGATCGCCACATTGCCGTGCCGGTCCACGAGGAAGACCCTTCCGGTGAAGATCGAGTACTCGATCGCTCCGTTCAGGACCTTTTTTTCGGTCTTTCAGTTCTTGTCCTCGAAATCAACCTTCCCCGACAAGGAGATGTCGTAGAGCCTTTTCAGATTGCTCTCGAGGATGTAATCCACGTACTTGCCGATGATGTTGGCGAGAGCGAGGCGGCTCTCCAGGGAGCGCTTGATGCTGGCGTTGACGCTCAAGTAGCTGATGACGCCGAGGCTCACCAGGATGATGCTCATGTTCAATATGAGCAGGAAGATGATCCGCTTCTTCACGTTCCGGGCGCCAAGGAGGGTCCCTCGTATTATCTACGGGCCTGTCTACGTGTTGGACAGCCGGGAGATTCCGCGAATCGCTAACAGTCAATCTAGTGACAACGGGCATCTCCGTCAACGGATTCCGATTTCCGCCGGCCCGCCGCTCCCCCCGATCGGCGCTTCAAGGGGTCCCCGGCTCCACGCCGGGCTTGAGGGAACCGGCGTCATTCAGGCCGCTCCCTAGCAGTTCCTCCATCTCCACGCCTTCGATCCGGGCCAGCTCTACGGGATGCTCCCGGAGCATCCTGTCGCGCGAGATGTGCCCGGTGAAGATCGTCGTGTCGAGCGGGAACGCCTCGGGGCTGAAGATCGCGTTGTAGATGTGCCAGATCGCGTTGATGAGAAATATGAGCAGTGCTTCGTTGGAATGAAGCGCCTTCGCCGCGGGTATGACCTCACCGGGGAGAAAACGGGTGAAGACCGTCGGGAGCCACAGGACGGCCCCCGTGCCCATCATCAGGAACCCGCCCACGAGGATCGTCCAGTATTCGAATTTCTCCATGTAGTCGTAGCGGTCGCATCGCGCCTGGCGCTCTTCCAGCCCGAAATAATACCTGATGTTGTGGACGGCGTCCTGGAGGTCCTCCTTCTTGATGAGCATCGACGGTCCCCACTTGCCCCGGAGGACCCCGCCGATCGCCACCGCGACGTGAAGGACCAGCTCGAAGGAGAACATGATCCCCGCGTACCGGTGGATCCATCGGACGGTGTCGATCCCGCCCATCTTGAGGATGAACCACTGTGCGGAATCCACGTACCAGAACCGCTGGCAAAGCCCCGTCGCGAAGAGAACGACCGATGTAAGGATGATCCCCCAGTGCTCCAGGATGCGGTACCCGCTGAACCTCCTCATCCTTGTCTTTCCCGTCCCCATAAGAGCCCCCTTGCCCCCCGTTCTCACCTGTTTACCGCGTACCGCCATATGTGCAGGAAAATCTGCAGCAGGAATCCGAGCCCCATGAGCGGAATGAATATCTTGTACGCCGTGTTGACCATGAAGATCATCGGATACTTGGTGAGTGAAGGCTTGTAGTGCGATAACCAGGCGTTGGGGAAGTTCTCGTTCGCGTCCTTGTGGCATTTCTGGCAACGCTTGACGAGGTTGGCCTTGACCGCCACCGGGTCCGAGCTGGCGGCGCTGGTGATGTTGTGGGTCCCGTGGCAGTCAGTGCAGACCGCGATCGGCCTCGCAGGCTTGTAAAGCTGCTCCCTCTGCTTCCTGTACAGCCCAAGGGTTACCCCGTGGAAATCGGACAGGTAGGCGTTGAGTACCCCGGTCGACAGGCCGTACTTGCTGACGACCGCCGGATTCGCATGGCAGTTCCCGCACATCTGCGGGATCTTCTCGTGGTATTCGAGCGTAAGAGGGTTGTCGATGTTGTGCGCGGTGTGGCAGTCGATGCACACCGGCACGTCCTGGTTCTGTTCGTTGAAAAGAGCGCTGCCGTGGACGCTCTTGGCATAGACGGCATAGACGCCGGGATGGCACTTCCGGCATTTCTGGGTCGTGATCGTCCTGCCCTTGATCCCCCGGGTTATATGGGGGATCGCGTGCGAGCCGTGGCAGTCGTTGCATACGGGCGCATTCAGGTTCCCCTGGCTCAGAATGGTGTAGTGAACGCTGTCCAGTGTTTTCGTGTACTTGTCGAAGTGGCACCTGCGGCATGTCTCCGAGGAGGCGATCGTGTAGTCCCTCCTGCTCCGGAAGTTCCTCTTGGGGTGCTCCTCGGAGGAGAAGCCGTAGTGGCAGTCCGAGCACCTGAGCTTGTCGTGGGCGTTGCCGTCGGAGATGGACATGCCTACGGTCAGGAGTATCTTCTCGCCGTTCCTGCATGTCATGGACATTTCGTGCTGGTGGCAGCTCATGCAGTAATGCGTTTCGCTCTTGACGATCTTCCCCCCCGCGACGGGTATCACCGAATGGGCCTCGTGGCAGTCGGTGCAGATCGAGGAGATACCCTCCTTCTCGCGGAAAAGGAGATTCGTATGGATCGACTTCGCCTTGATCTGCTCGGCCGTGTGGCATCCGCGGCAGACCGCAGACGCCCGCATGCGGTACTGGTCCTTGTTCTTGAACCGGCGGGTCGGGTGCGCGTCCGCCGAGAAGTCGGTATGGCACTGCGAGCAGGTCAGGGCGCTGTGGACCGAGAGCCTGTATTTCGCGGCGCTTACGTGCGTCGGGACGGAATCACCGTCCTGGAACCTGAATGACGACCCTTTCTTCTCGTGGCATTGCAGGCATTTGACGGCCTCGGCCGAAAGCTCCGCTTCCCCGGCGTGTCCCGCCGTTATCGCGGCCGCGATCAGGAGCGCCGCCAGCCCCAGCGACAGCTTCTTCCCCTCGGTCATGCTCGCCACTCCTTTCGGGGAGACGGGGGCGTCACGTCATCAATGTTCCTCCGGAAAGTCCGGGTGCTCCCTCATCACGGGCATCCGGTTGAGGATCCAGCGGAACAGCAGTATATGGAACGTGATGATCGACAGCACGATGAAAACCTCCCTGGCCGGGGGGACGATGTCACTGAAGTGGTTCGGGAGGTTCCAGTTGAACATGAGGATGGATACGTTGAGCCGGTTCAGCACTACCCCCGCAAGGGCGTGGAAAGCCCCCCACCGGACGATGCGCGCGCTGGATTTTTTCACCCCGACCGTGAGGACGAGTCCCGGGACGAGCACGAACAGGACGATCTCCGCCAGCCACCACAATCCGTAAGGCGATGAAAGCAGCGCCCAGTTGTCGTCGTGGGCAACCCCTATCATCTTGAGGACGAAATAGACGAACATCACTATGCAGGCGGCCTTGCCCAGTCCCACCGTCAGGGGGTCCAGGTTGTCCAGGAACTGGCGGTCCGCCCGCTCCCTCAGCCATCTGGCCGCCACGGTGCTCACCGCGATCACCATGCAGAGCCCCGCGTATATGCTCGAGATGAAGGCGAACACCGGGATGAAGGCGGAGTACCAGAGCGGGTGGAGCTTGCCGGGCGCCAGGAGGAACAGCGCGCCCAGCGCGGACTGGTGGAGCGTCGACAGGATCACGCCGCCGACCGTCATCCCGATGGTTATCATGATCGCCCACTTCCTCGATCTCCTCGCGTTTATCCACTCCAGGATCGCCGGGCTGAATTCCAGGAGCTGGACCGTGAGGTACGTTGCGACGTGCCATGCCACGAGAAAGAGAACCGACGTGGGACCGTAGGAAACCGCCATGGGGTAATAGATCCTCCAGGGGCGGCCGATGTCGATCAGGAGGTAGATAACCGCGAAAAGATATCCCATGAAACCCGTAAGGACCCCGAGCCTGACGAGAGAATGATACTGTTTGTATCCCAGGATGTACACCGCGGTCGCCATCACGTAGCCGGTCGCGGACAGGGGAACGCCCGAGAAGAGCCCCCAGCCGAGCAGGATGCTCCAGGGGTATTCGTTGGAGGCGTGGGTCACCGCCGCCAGGCCCTTCGCGAAACGGACCCCGATAAGCGGGAAGCCGATGCACAGGATGATCATGGCCACGACGTTGAACGGCGTGATGAGCGTTCTGGCGTAATCGGAGAGCGGCATCCCCATCAGCAGCTTGTCGGTGAAGCGGGCGGGAAAGCTCTCTTCCTTGGCGATGATTTCCTCCTTCATTCCTTCCCCTCCTTGTTCCTGGTGGCTGCGTAGCACATCCCGAGGAGCGCAGGCCAGATCGTGAGGACCAGGGGCACCGCGGAGAGGAATCCCTTGGTCTGTTCCACCAGCGGCTTCTCCACCAGGTCGGCCGGGAAGTCCATCCGGTCGAACGGGATCCCGGAGATGTACATCCAGCTTGTTCCCCCGACCTCGTATTCGCCGTAGATATGGTCGATATACCGGTCCGGGTGCTTGCGGATCCTGGTCCTGGCTAGATCTATCAGCGCTTCCCGCTTCCCGAAGGTGATCGTTCCGGCGGGGCAGGCCTCGGCGCACGCCGGAATCCCGCCGTTCTTCACCCGCTCATGGCACAGGGTGCACTTGACGATGCGGGGTTCCAGGGCGCTCTCGTAGTCGTAGGCGGGCACGTAGAATGGACACGCGACCATGCAGTACCGGCAGCCGAAGCACACGTCCTTGTTGTAGAGCACCGCCCCTTCCGGCGTTTTCGTGTACGCCCTGACGGGGCAGGCGGCTGCGCACCCCGGTTCGTTGCAATGATTGCATTGCACCTTGCGATAGAAGGGCCTGTCGGATGATTTCGGGTTCTCGTACCTGTTGACCACCGTGTAGGCGGAAGCGGTCGGCCGCCTTTTCTTGTCGAATACCGCCTTCTCGTCGAAGGGCACTTCAGGCTCCGGCAGCCGGTTCGACAGGTTGCACGCCTTCTCGCAGCTGCGACAGCCTACGCACTCCGTAAGGTCGGTGAGCATCCCCATGCGGTCGGGCCATCCGGAGATCTTTTTCCCCGCGAAGACTTCCGATGGGGCGCCGACCAGGGCGACCCCGCCCGCGGCCGCCAGCGTCTGCAGCAGCTCCCTCCGGCTGAATGCTCCATTTTCTCCGCGATCGTTCCGCTTGTCCGGCCGCTTTCCTTCCCGCGCCGTATCTTCCAGGACGTTCTTTTTCCTGCTGTCAGCCACGGAGGACCTCCTCATGTCCCGCGTCTCCGGGTTTTTTCACTTTTTCGCCTCGGCTTTTGCCTGCGCCTTACGCTCGTGGCACATCTCGGTGCATCCCTTCGGGTCCTTGCCGACGCTGCCCACGTCGCCCCTGTGGCATTTGAAGCACGCCTGGTGATATGCCGCTTTCAGCCCCGGCCGCCCGATGTCGCCCGGACCGGCCGACGCGGCGTGGCAGTCCCGGCAGGGCTTGAGGCTGCCGGCGTTCGCGTTCTTCTTGAACGACTTGGGGTCGATCCGATGGCAGTCCGGGCAGGTCTGGACCTGCACGGAACCGTGCTGGTGGTGGCAGTCCGCGCATCCCCCGGCCATGGATACATGCCCCGCATGGTTGAACCGGACCGGCTCGTAGAGGTCGGACAGTCTGCCCAGTTCCAGCATCGCCGGAGCGCCGCCGCCGGCGGCCGTTTCGGCCGCGGCGTAGACGCCGATCCAGAGGGCAAGGGCGGCCGCGATTATCGTCGCTCTTTTCACTTTTTCTCCGCCTCCTTCTCACCGGCTTCGGCCTTCGCCTTCTTCGAGTCTTTCTTGTCCTTCCTGCCTCCCAGGTACGCCTCGACGGGACGCCACCCGAAGGAAGCGGTCCTGCCGGCCATGCCGATCGCCTTCCCGAACGCCTGCGCGGCCATGCCGGTCAACTCGACCCCCAACGTGTAGGCGAATACGAATGGAAGCGCAATCACGTAGGCCAGCCCGATGAACGGCGCGGCGGCAAGCCTTCCCGCGGTCCTCAGGACGCTCTTTGCCCCCTCGTTCCGCATGTGCTGCATGTCCTCGCTCGCCGACTGCTTCAGCGACTTGAACGGTTTCGGCTTGAGGATTTCCGCGTACAGGATGTACCCGGTGATCGCCATGACGGAGATAACGTATTCCACCCCTTTGACGTGCGTCATGAAGTCGATGAGCGTGTGCATGGTGTCCTCCTCTTGTCGATTATTCTTTCGTCGCTCCGCCGTTCTTTTCCTTCTTGTTCTTCCCCGCAAGGTACGCCTCGGTGGGCCTCCAGCCGAACGACACGCTGGTCCGGAGCTGGCTTGCGAAGCCGCCGAAGACCCTCCTGCTCAGCAGGTAGAGAGACATTCCGATGATTGTCATGGGCAGAAAAACGATGTACAGACCGCCGGAGACGATCCCGTATACCAGGAGGGCCGCGAAGGGCATGCGGCTGTACGTCGACTCCCGGTTCCCCGGGAGGATCCCCCCCTTCTTCATCTCCACCAACCGGCCGCTGCACGACTCCCGGTAGGTGCCAATGCCGACTTCCTGTCCGCCGGTGAATTTCTGCATTTCCCTCACCTCCTTGCCGTATTGCGGGTTCCAGTCGAGTTTCCCCGGATCTGGCACCAATATAGGGAGCGGCTTCATTCCCGCCAATCGGCAGAAATACCTATATTCCGGGAAAAGATTACCTATGCGGCGATGCGAAAACGCCTAGAGCAGGGTGATCATCAGGCGGACAGGAAGGAAAAGCGAAGAGGCGCATTACGGATGGGAAAGGGCATTATCTTATGGTTATCAAACGGTTATCGGAGCATGCTCTCGGCTACCTTTATCAACTCGAACGGCGTCGACCTGGCCGTTACGGTCATGTGGTAGATCCCTTCCTTCCAGGAGAGCCGTGCGCAAGGCCCCCCTCCCGCTCCGGTCCCTACCTCCAGCGTGGAATCCCTTCCCTTGAGCGGATACCGGACCTTCTCCTTCAGTTGCGCGATCCGAATCTTACCGTCCGAGCGGAACGTGTCGGAGTGCGACTGGGAAATGACGAGCCCCGCCGACGGTCCTTCGACCTGCCCGAATTCCATGATGAGAGCGGGAAAGGGCTTCCCCTGGGCCAGCACCGCGGACGGCGGCCAGGAAAGGTTCTGCGGGAAATACGACGGTACGAATATCTCGCGGAATCCCAACTCCGCCTTCACTTCCTCGACGGTGTCGTACTTCCTCAGAAGATCCTTCTGCGCAAGCAGAGGAAGCCAGCCGGCAAGCTTCAAGCCCCCCAGAAGGAGCGCGACGCCGGCCGCGAACAGCAGGTAGTTCGGGAATTTCCTCGGCATGGGAACTCTCCGCGTCACACGACGAAATAGTTGATCACGATTACGACGCCCAGCGTCAGCAGAAATACGGTCCATTCCCCGCCCGGGGCCGTCGCCGGTCCGCCCTCGAGCCGGGAGATCCTGCCCTCTATATTCAACCGATGGCTGTACTCCTCGATCCTGTCCGCCGTTTTCACGCTTTTCCTGGAGTGCGCGTCAGGCGAAGGCCCGGCGCCCAGGTACAGCTTGCGCAGCGCGCCGGCAAGCTCCAGCGGCTTTTTCGTGAAGGAAGCGGCCATCTCGTCGCAGATCTTCTCGTCTTCCTGCACGGACCTGCGGAACTCGACCAGGACGAAGGGATTGAAGAACATGACGACCCGAAGGAAAAACACCGGGAGAAGGAACGGACGCCTGCTGCGCATGATGTGGGCGATCTCGTGGGCGAGCGCCGCCTGCAGCTCCCCGACGCTCAAGGTTTTCAGCAGGCCGGATGAAAGGAAGATGGACGGCTTCTTCCCCGTGGAGGAGAAGATGACCGGATCGTCGTCCTCCAGGACGTGCGTTTCCGGCTTGTCGACAGGCAGCGCTTCAAGCGCCTCGCGCACCGCCGGGTCGCCGCCTTCCACTACCTCCACAGGAGGGCCGGATTTCCTCGACGCGAAGGTGTGCCTGAGGATGGGGATGAGTTCCTGGGCAAGGAATACGATCGTCGAGACCAGGAAGACGAGGAGAAGCCCCAGGCCCAGCGGCACCGGCTCCGGAAATTCCATATTTATCAGCCGGCTGCTGTCGAACAGCGCCCCCATCCGGAAATAGACCGATCCCCTGGCCGGATCCGCCAGCTGGTACAGGGGGAAAGAAAATACCGGGAATACTATGGCTATGAGCAGCAATCTCTGCCGGACGAACGGGCTTGCGATCCGGAAGCTGACTATGGCGATTTCAACGACGGCGCCGGCGACAAGCGAATGAAAGAACGCCTGCGTCGCATACAGGCCGGGGATAGAGCTGAAAAAATGAGATAAATTCATTTTCCGCTCATGATACCGTTCCGCGCGGGAGAATTGAAGCGTGGAACGCCGCGGAGCGGGAGCGCTACTGCCGGAACCGCCGCATCCGGAGCGCGTTGGATACGACCGTGACCGAGGAGAGCCCCATGGCGGCCGCGGCGAGGACAGGATTCAGCAGCAAACCGTAAGACGGATAGAGGACCCCGGCCGCAACGGGGATGAGCACGACGTTGTACGCGAACGCCAAGAACAGGTTCTGGCGGATGTTGCGCAAGGTGGCCCGGCTCAATCGAACGGCGGCCGCAACTCCGCCCAGGTCGCCGCTCATTAAAACGATATCCCCGGCTTCCATGGCGATGTCGGCGCCGGTGCCGATCGCCATGCCGACGTCGGCCTGGGCAAGGGCCGGCGCATCGTTTATCCCGTCGCCCACCATCGCCACGGTCTTTCCTTCCGACTGGATCTTCCGGACTTCCTCGGCCTTGCGGTCGGGGAGAACCTCGGCCATGACGCGGTCGATCCCCGCGCGCGCGGCGACCGCCTTGGCGGTGCGCGGGTTGTCCCCGGTCAGCATCACCACTTCGATTCCCATTTCCCGAATGGCGACTATCGCCCGTGGAGCGCCCTCCTTGACCGCGTCCGTCACCGCGGCCACACCCGCCGCCCTGCCGTCCACGGCGATAAAGACCGGGGTGTCCCCTGCCTCCGAGACCGCGTCGGCGGCCGGGAGGATCGCCGAGAGATCGACCCCCTCCTCTTCCAGCCATTTCCGGTTCCCGACGCGGACGAGGCGCCCGGCGGCGGTCGCGCGGATCCCGCGGCCCGCCGCGGAAAAAAATTCCCTGGGTGGCTCAGGTCGAATCCCGCGCGCGCGCGCGCCCCGCACGATCGCCTCTCCCAAGGGATGCTCCGAGCCCGTCTCCGCGGTCGCGGCAAGCCGCAACAGCTCATTCTCCCCGTCGGCCCCCCGGAACTCCCCGCCCGGAGCGGGCAGGACCCCGGACAGCTCCGGACGCCCCCGGGTAACAGTACCGGTCTTGTCGAAAATGACCGTCTGCACCTTGTGCGCCGTCTCCAGCGCGGCGCCGCTGCGGATCAGTATCCCCAGCTCCGCCCCCTTGCCGGTGGCGACCATGATGGAAGTGGGAGTGGCCAGACCCAGGGCGCAGGGGCAGGCGATGATAAGGACGGAGATCGTGGCGATCATGGCGTAGGTAAGCCGCGGCTGCGGCCCGAAGACCCACCATGCGATGAAGGTGGCCGCGGCGATTCCGATCACCGCCGGCACGAACCGGGCAGCGATAATGTCGGCAAGCCTGCCGATCGGGGGCTTGCTGCCCTGCGCCTCCTGGACCATGCGGACGATGCGCGAAATGACCGTGTCCTTTCCCACGCGGACCGCGGTGAACACCAGGCGGCCGTTCAGGTTGATCGTCCCTCCGGTCACAAGGCTGCCGGGCCCTTTCTCCGCGGGGATCGGCTCGCCGGTGAGCATCGACTCGTCTACGGCGGCAGTTCCTTCCGAAACCTTCCCGTCGACCGGGATCTTCTCCCCGGGGCGAACCACGACGCTGTCGCCTGCCCTCACGTCCCCGAGCGGAATGTCCGTTTCCATGCCGTCCCGGATAACCCGGGCGGTCGCGGGCTGCAGTCCGACGAGCTTCTTGACGGCTTCGGAGGTCTTCCCCTTTGCGCGGGATTCGAAATACCGACCCAGCAGGATCAGGACAATGATCGCCGCCGAAGTGTCGAAGTAGACGTGCGCGGCGGCCCCCGGCACGGAGAAGATCTCCGGGAAGAATATCGCAACGACGCTGTAGGCGTACGCCGCGGTCGTACCCAGCGCCACCAGGGTGTTCATGTCGGTCGTCCGGTGCTTCGCGGTCGCCCATGCGCCCCGGTAGAAGCGGGATCCCGAGTAGAACTGGATCGGGGTGGCCAGCAGGAGCTGAACCAGCGCGCCAGCGAACGGCGAAAACGGCATGCGGGCCGAACCGGCGATCATCTCCAGCTGGGCCAGGAGGAACAGGGGCACGCCCAGCGCAACGCCCACCTTGAGCCGGGCAAGGAGTGAACGCTCCTCATCGCGTTGCATCCTCTCCTGAAGGGCCAACGGGTCTTCCCCCTCCTTGACCTCCGGAACGGCGTATCCGGCCCCCGCGACCGCGGCGCGCAGCGCATCCCGGTCCGCAACTCCAGGGACGTATTCCACCGTCCCCGATTTGGCGGCCAGGTTTACGCTCGCCGTCACGACCCCCGGGACTCCCGAGAGCGCCTTCTCAACGCGCGCCACGCACGAGGCGCAGCTCATCCCCTCGATCGGGATCGTTATCTTTTCCCGCTCTTTCGCAACGCGCTTTTGTGGCGGATGACCGGGCATGGCTATATATTACGATGAACTGGACGATCGCGGGATGCGAACCGGCCGGTGCGTTATCGCGGCGGCAAATTGCTGCTATACTTCGGAAAGCGCGCCTGTAGCTCAGGTGGATAGAGCAGCTGCCTTCTAAGCAGCGGGCCCGAGGTTCGAGTCCTCGCAGGCGCGCCAAACATTGAAATCCCGCGACTTATCCGCTTGCGGATCCGGGACCGACGTGGTACCTTGACCGCAGATCGAAGAATCCCGAGACACAATCTCTCCCCCAAGGGTCCTTTCGAAGAAGCGGGTCCGCCGCGGTAACCGGGCCTTCAAAAGCTTCTCCCGAGATTTCACCGTGCGGAAGATCGGACGGGCAAACGGCCCGTTCAACCGATTGTGCCTGGTGAAAAAGTCAGGAGAAGAAAAGAACATGTCAGAACAGGTAACGTCGCAAGAAAGCATGTCGTTTGAGACGTTCGGGCTCCGCCCCGAGATCCTCCGCGCCGTGGCGGAGAAGAATTACACCGTCCCGACCCCCATCCAGGTGAAGGCGATCCCGTGCGTGCTCGAGGGGAAGGATCTCCTCGGCTGCGCACAGACCGGCACCGGGAAGACGGCCGCCTTTGCCTTGCCGATCCTCCATCGCCTCCAGGGGTCGCCGCGGAACGGGAACGGGAGGAGGCCCATCCGCACCCTCGTGCTGACGCCTACGCGGGAACTGGCCTCCCAGATAGCCGGGAGCTTCGCGGCGTACGGCAAGTACACGGGCTTGAAACACGCAATCGTGTTCGGCGGCGTCAATCAGCACCCGCAGGCGCAGGCCCTCCAGCGTGGGATCGACATACTCGTGGCCACGCCCGGAAGGCTGCTCGACCTCATGTCGCAGGGGCTTGTCAACCTGCGGACCGTCGAGACCTTCGTCCTGGACGAGGCCGACCGGATGCTCGACATGGGCTTCATTCACGACATCCGCCGGATCATCGACCAATTGCCGGGGAAGCGGCAGACCCTTTTCTTCTCGGCCACGATGCCTGGGGAGATCAAGGGGCTCGCCGACACGATCCTGCGCAATCCGGTGAGAG
>JBLNEW010000014.1:0-15701 GCA_050263095.1 Deltaproteobacteria bacterium
GGGGATCGAGGTGATCGTCGGCGTGGTCAGGGACCTGCAGTTCGGGCACGCCGTCATGTTCGGGATGGGCGGGGTCCTGGTGGAGGCCATGAGGGACGTCTCCTTCCGGATCGTTCCGATTAACGAAACGGATGCGTCGGAAATGGTCGGCGACATACGGGGAAGCAGGCTTCTGCACGGCTTCAGGGGATCGAAGCCCTCGGACGTGGGTGCCGTCGGCAGGCTGCTCGTCCAGATTTCGGAATTCGTGTCCCGCCACCCGGAGATCGAGGAACTGGACATGAACCCGGTCATCGTCCACGAAAAGGGGCTGCAGATCGTGGATGCCAGGGTCGTGCCCGTTCGGGGAGCGTAGGTCGTGATCGTCGTCGGCGTCCCCCTCGAGGTCAAGCCCGGGGAGAACCGCGTAGCCTTGACGCCTTCCGCCGTGGAAGCGATAAAAAGAGCGGGGGCGGAGGTGCGCATCCAGGCAGGCGCCGGCGACGAGTCGGACATTCCCGATTCCGGGTACGCGGCGGCGGGGGCGCGCGTGGTTCCGACCGCCGCGCAAGCCTGGGAAGCGGACCTTGTGGTCAAGGTCAAGGAGCCTGTCCCCCGGGAATTTCCCTTCCTGTCGGAGAAATCCGCCCTGTTCGCATACCTCCATCTTGCCGCTTCGCCGATGCTCGCCGAGGCGCTCCTGGAACGAAGGGTCACCGGCATCGCCTACGAGACCGTTTCCACGGGAGGAACGCTTCCGCTTCTTCGTCCGATGAGCGAGGTGGCGGGGATCCTCGCCGTGCAGGCCGGCGCCCGCGCGCTGGAGAAAGCGTGCGGTGGCAGGGGAGTGCTGCTGCCCGGGGCCGCGGGATCGTCCCCATCACGCGTGGTCGTAATCGGGGCAGGCACCGCCGGGAGGAGCGCGGCGCGGACCGCCGCAGCGGCGGGGGCGGACGTGGCGATCCTCGACATCGCGCCTTCGGCCCTTGCGAAGGCGGCCGGGGAGATCTCGGGGCGCGTCAGGACGGTCCTGGCCTCTCCGGAGGCGGTCTCTTCGGAGGTCGTGGAGGCCGACCTGGTTATTTCGACTGTGCTCGTGGCGGGGGACAAGGCGCCGGTGCTCATATCGAGGGAAATGCTCAAGAGGATGAAGCGGGGAGCGGCCATCGTCGACTTGTCCATCGACCAGGGCGGCTCCGTGGAAACCTCCCGGCCCACGACCCACGAAGCGCCGTATTTCATCGAGGAAGGCGTCGTGCACTACTGCGTCACGAACATGCCCGCGGCCGTCCCGCGCACCTCCACCTCCGCCCTTGCCTCCGCCACGCTTCCATACGTACTTGCGATGGCCCGCCACGGGGTCGAGGCGGCGTTGCGGAACGATCCGGCGCTGATGGCGGGGCTCAACACGTTCCGCGGGAAAGTTACCTGCGAGGGGGCGGCGAAGGCGCTCGGCAGGGACTACACCCCTCCGGAGACGATCCTCTGATAGCGCACCGGACGGAAGGCGCTGCGCCTTGCGTTCAGGAACGGCCCTGTCTCATGACGGCGGCGAGCGCGCGGACCTGGGCGCGGGTGGACGCGAGGTCGCCCGAGTTGTCGATGACGTGCTCGGAGGCCCGCGACTTTTCGTCGACGTCCATCTGGGCGGCGATCCGCTCCAGTACCTGCCCTTCGGACAAGCCGTCCCGTTCGACGAGGCGTCGAACCTGCTGTTGCCGGGTGCAGCGGACGGCTATAACCGATTCGAACCTCGCGCGGCGGCCCGTCTCGTGGATGAGCGCAGCCTCCACGATGGCGACTTCATGGCCTTCCGACTCGAGCCGGTAGAGCTCCGACGCGATCCCGCGCACGATTTCGGGGTGGGTGGCCGCTTCCAGTGACGCGCGTTTCGACGGGTCCGAAAATACGATCCCGCCGAGCTTCTCGCGGTCGATGCGTCCGTCGGGAAGGAGGATCCCGCGGCCGAACGCCCGGACGACCGCTTCGTATCCCGGGCGGCCCGGGGCGGTGACCTCCCTCGCGATGCGGTCAGCGTCGACGACCTGCAGCCCCTCGTCGCGGAACATCCTCGACACGGTGCTCTTCCCGGTCCCAATCCCGCCGGTCAGCCCGAAAACCCTCATGCGGGGATTATAGCAGCCGGCGGATCGTTGACAACGCGGCGGCGGCGGTGGTACGTTCTGTTGGAATGAATTGCCATTCATTAATTTCGCGAGAGGGGACTTAGATGGCCGAGACGGGAGTTGCGGAATTTTTCGAATCGCTCCAGGAAAAACTGGCGAAGAAACAGGGCAAGCTCGCGGGATTGAACTGCGTCTACCAGTTCAACGTAGGGGAGGCGAACTACAACGTGGCGTTCGCCGACGGGAACGCAGCGGTGGCGAAGGGCAAAGCCGCCGCGCCGAGCTGCACCGTGACGATGGCGGAAGGCGATTTCCTGGACCTGCTGTCGGGCAAGCTCAACGGACAGATGGCGTTCATGACGGGAAAGCTGAAAGTAGCCGGCGATTTCGGGCTGGCGCTGAAGCTCGAATCCCTGCTCAAGGCCTGAGAGCTTCAAGGAAAGGGGGCCGGGCCAATCGCACGAAATCCTTATCGCGAAGCGGCCGGCATACTCGTTTCCCGCAAGGGGGCGGTCTCGCTGACCGGGGCCGGCATTTCCGTGGAGAGCGGGATCCCCGCCTTCCGTGGTTCGCAGGGCATGTGGGAGAGATTCGATCCGGCGGAGTACGCGACGATCGGGGCGTTCCTGCGCGATCCGGAAAAGGTCTGGGAAATGCTGGCCGAGATGATCGGGGTCCTCGCCTCCGCGTCCCCCAACCCCGCGCACTTCGGGCTCGCGGAGCTCGAAAGCATGGGGATCTTGAGGTCCGTGATCACACAGAACGTGGACGGCCTCCACCAGGCCGCCGGCTCGAGGAAGGTCATAGAGTTCCACGGGAATCCCGGTGAGCTCGTCTGCATATCCTGCTGGAGGCGGTATCCGTCCCTGGAAACGATCGCGCGCGGGATTCCTCCCAGGTGCGACTGCGGGGATATCCTCAAGCCGGACATAGTGTTTTTCGGAGAGCCGATCCCGTGGGTCGCCCAGGAGGAGTCGCAGGTCGAGGCCAGGAGCTGCCGGGTGCTGATTGTCGCCGGCACTTCTGCCCAGGTCGCGCCTGCATGCGACATCCCGCGCATAGCGAAGGAGCATGGGGCCTTCATCATCGAGATAAATCCGGAGGAGACTTCCCTGACCCGCACGGTAACCGACATGCACTTCCGGGAGAGCGCATCCGCGGTGATTCCGGCCCTTGCCAGCGAGGCGCGAAAACATTAAAAGTTTTAATGTCCATTAAACAATTTAACATTCTGCGGCATTTTTCAAGATTCATATCCTGTTAAATCAACTACTTGCACTGCCCGGGCGGGTGGCATCGCTCTTGCTACGTCTATTGGACGGGAGGTTCCGGCATGAAACGGACACGCGGCTTCACGCTCATCGAGGTAATGATCGTCGTGGCGATCGTCACGATCGGGGCAATGATGGCGACGATGAACTTCCAGTCCTGGTTCGGCCATTACGGAGCCGTGGACTTCCAGCGGGAGTTCCTGTCGCAGGTAAACGAAGCCAGGACCCGGTCGATGTCTTCATCGCTCCAGCACCGCCTCCTTCTCGACCTGGACGCCGAGCGCTTTACCCTTCAGATCGGCAATGCCGGGACAGGTTCCTCGACCTGGAGCGACACCCGTTCGTCGATCACCGCGGAGAGGGCGGCCGGTATCAACGACATCACCTACACGCCGGGACCCCTGACGCTCTCGACGGGAACGCGCGCCATCATCTTCAACCCTGGCGGCCAGGTCCTGATACAGACCAATCCGGCGGACAACACCACGGTATCCCTTTTCAACCAGGTCGACGTCCACCTGACAGCCGATAGCCTGGCCGACCGCGCCACCGTGCGGGTGTTCGGATGGACATCGAAAGCGAGGCTCGTCAATGGCTGGCTGTAACCTGAGAAAAAAAGACGGGTTCTCGCTGGTAGAAGTGCTGGTCGCTTTGAGCATACTTGCGGTGGGCCTGCTGGCGCTCGCGCTTCTCCAGGTCACGGCTATCAAGGGCAATGCGGTGGCCTCCAAGTGGACGATCGCCACCGAGCTGGCCCAGGATCGCCTGGAGCGGTTCCGGCATATGGCCTGGGACAATATCGTGTCCTCCAACGCGGCGGGGTACAACACGGGGACCATGATGCCCGTATACGCGAATCTCCCCGGGGCGGCGGGGGAGACCACTGCCGTCAAGCTGGCGGGGACGCCTTTCTACAAGGTCTGGCTCGTAAACAGCAACGCGACCAACACGCTCAAGACGATCACGGTGTGGTGCTGCTGGAGGGATGAGGCGCAGAACTGGCACAGGGTGATGCTCGTGACGCAACGATCGAACGTCGGGGGTACATGATAATGGCGCGCGCATGCGGACAGGTGATCGCGGCATCCCGGAACCGCGAATCGGGATTCACGCTGGTCGAAGTCATGTCGGCGCTGGCGATACTGGCCGTCGCCATGACGGCGGTGTTCGCGACGTTCACGACCCAGCAGAAGTCGTTCACGGTCCAGAGCCGGGTTGCGGAGATGCAGCAGAATCTCAGGCAGGCCGCCGAGTACATGACGCGCGACATACGCCTCGCCGGATACGGGATCCCCGCCAACGTGGCAATCCCCAACGGCGTCGTCGCCGCAGGCGTAACGACCATGCGGTCACTCTACGCGAAGGACAACACGACCGGTCCTGACGAGATATACGTGCTTTACCTCTACGACATGGACGCCAACCAGCCGCCCACGACGAATACGAGCGCGATGCCCAGCGGGGCCGGTCTGGTCAACGTGGCAAGCACGACGGGCTTCGTCGCGCTTGGAGGAGAGCTCGTCCTGGTCACCGACGGTTCGACGGCGGCGGACCTTTTCGAGACATCCGCGGCGGGGGGCGGCGTGCTCACGTTCGGCGGGGGCTACAATTACAACGCGATCGCGCACGCGGGCTACGGCCTCGGCCCCCCGCCTGCCACCGTCGCCAAGGCCAGGTTCATCCGGTACTTCATCGACGCTTCCGACCCCGAACACCCGACGCTCATGGTCGACAGGATGGCCGGCGCCGGCCAGCCTCCGCAGCCGCTGGCGGACGACATTGAGGACATGCAGCTTACGTATGGTGTGGATACCGGCAGCGACGGGGTGGTCGACTCCTGGACTACGACCCCCACACTTACCCAGGTCCGCCAGGTCCGGCTTCAGCTCCTGGCGAGGACAAGGACACCGGACAGGGACTGGAGCGAGACCAGGCCGGCGCTCGGCAACCACGCGGCAGGCGCGGCGGCTGACGGTTACAGGAGGCGCGTCGCCGACGTCGTCATAGACGTCAGGAATTCGGGAATATGACGAGGATGGCAATGGACAACGAACGGGGCAGCGCTCTCGTGATCACCCTGATGCTACTGCTGATCCTGACCGCGATCGGCATCTACGCGGTGAGCATTTCGACGACCGAAATGAACATCGCCCTCCATTCGAGGGTAGGGACGGCTACGCTCAACTCGGCGGAATCGGGCGCAAACTACGGCATCGACCAGGTGCCCAACGTTCTCATTTCGGCCTTCAACGGCACCCTGGCCGACCAATCGACCTACAGCGTGACTTCCAGGGCGACGGGCATGATGACGCTTCGGCCCGGCTTCGGCTCTAACTTCCGGTTCGCGGACTTCGAAGTCGTGAGCCAGGGCCAGGCGCCGTCGGCGTTTACGGCGACCAGGGCCGTTCAGGCCGTGGTCATTTACGGACCGGTTCCCGTGGGGACCATGTATTAGTCGAGCGGATGACTGAAGGAGGACGGCGATGATGACGAATAGAAAGCCCGCGGCATGGCTGGCGCTGCTGCTGTCGTTCCTGATCGCGATGCCGCCGGTCGCCATGGCCGACGACACCGAACTTTTTACGACGACGGCCAATCCGAACGTGCTCCTCATGCTGGACACCACGGGATCGATGGACACCGCGGCGTCAGGCACGTCGGTCGGGGACCTGGACGGAAGCTCCCCAGCGAACTCGCGGATGGACATCCTCTGGAAGGTCGTCTACACGCTGCTTAACGCCGACCTGAGCATCCCGGGCGGAATCGCGACCTACACGTGCAGGTTGGAGACGCGCATAAGGACGAGCCGCAACCCGTACTCCCGCATCCAGGTCGACGGGGCTAACTGGAGCCAGTTCCCCGCCGCCAACGGCACGATCCAGATCGGCAGCGGCGGCCAGGCGGAGACGGTGACCTATTCCACCAAGTCGACCTCGAGCGGCAATTTCTATTTCAATTTCTCGCCCTCGATCTCTTTCCAGTTCGGCCACTCTACCGGGACCACTGTTTCGATAACCGCGGCCGCTTCCTACACCTATCCGTATCCGACCGACCATACCGAGGCCATAAGCACGGCATTCCTCAACAACATCACGACGGCGGACGAAAACATCCTCAAGGCGCGCCTAGGCCTCATGACTTTCTCCACCTCGGGTTCCGGACTCAACATCTGGAACCAGATCAACCCCACGGACAACAACACCCCGCCGTTCGACACCTCGTACAGCACCGTGTGGGACACCGTAACGGACAGGGCCAACGCGACCGGCGCCACGCCGACCGCCCGGGCCCTAGCACTGGCGAAGGATTTCTTCGACACCGCGACCTCCAACAACACCGTGGACATCTGCCGCCAGAATTACGCCGTCATGGTAACGGACGGCGAGGACACGGTTGGAGGATTGCACGGGGCGTCGGGCAGCGGGTCCAGCCCCGATTACTACAGCGGGTTCGGGGTCAGCGGGACCTTTTATTCCGACGGCTTTTCGGGCAACACCGGGCAGGTCGCCCGCAACAACGCGATCGTGATCGAGGCCGCGAGTCTCCTCACTCATGCTCCGAGCGTCAAGCTCTTCTCTGTAGGCGTCGGGATAAGCGGCACCGACCCGCACCTGGCGGCGCTGCGCGAAGTCCTTCGCCGGGCGGCGGAGCAGGCCAATGCAACGGCGACAGCGGCGCAATACGACGCGATCGGCGTAGCCGGGGACAATACGGCGCGGGCGGCGGGCAAGGCGTTCTTCGCCTCTGACGCGACCGAGCTGTCTACCGCGCTAAGGAACATCTTCCAGCAGATCACGGCGGGAATGTACTCCTTCACGGCTCCGACCGTCGCCTCCGTCCGAATGACCGACAGGAACTATCTCTACAAGGCGAGCTTCACTCCGGCCACGCCCCCCGCGACCTACTGGGAGGGGCACCTCGAGGCGCTTTCCATCAATGCCGACAATACGCTGACGTCGCATTGGGACGCGGACAACGTTCTGAAGACGGTCTCCCCCTCGAGCCGCAGGATCTTCGCCGGCTATACCGACAACGTAACGTGGTCGCGCATCGATTTTTCGACCTCCGCGGTCACCCCTGCGATGCTGGGAGTGGACAATACCGCGGCGCGCGACGACGTCGTCAATTACGTCCGCGGGGCCAACCACGACAACAACGCGAAGCTGGGAGACATCTTCCACTCCAAGCCGGTGGTCGTAGGCCCGCCTTCCAGGTTCTTTTTCGACGAGGGGTATTCCACGCCGGTCGGGGCGTCGCAGAGCTTCGCCGACGCCCAGGCGACCCGCAAGCGGGTCGTCTTCGTCGGGACCAACGACGGAATGCTGCACGGTTTCCTGAGCGGTACCCATAATCCCTCGACCGGGATCTACGACAGCGGGACCGGCGAGGAGCTTTTCGGATACGTGCCCTACAGCGTCATGGGGAACCTTGAGAACTTCGTCCCGGGAGATCTTACGACTCACTCGTACTTCGTGGATTCTTCCCCGCGCGTTGCGGACGTGTGGCTGGATTCCAACGGCAACGGGACGAAGGAATCGTCCGAATGGCGCACGGTGCTGATCGGGGGCCTGCGCAAGGGGGGGAGCGGCTATTTCGCGCTGGACGTAACCGAGCCTCCGACAAGCTCCGACTATTCGAACTACCCGACGGTGCTCTGGGAATACACGGACGACACGAATGTCGGCCAGACATGGTCCGAGCCGTTCATCGGGAAGGTCCGCATGAAGGAGACGTCGGCGTCGGCCGTCAAGGACCGCTGGGTGGCGATCTTCGGCGGCGGCAAGTCCGACACCGGAACGGTCGGCGCTTCTCTCGTCGTCCTAGACATCGCGACGGGGACGGCGCTCAAGACGTTCACGACCGGAATCGACAACGTCATCCCCGCGTCTCCCACCGCGGTCCTCGACGGCACGGGGTATATAAAGTTCGTGTATGTCCCGGACCTCGACGGCTCGCTCTATAAATTCGATCTCCGGACGACCGGCGTTCGAAGCACCGGCTTCGCCGAATGGGCGGTGAAGAAGATATTCCAGGCCTCGTCGGGCCAACCCGCCTACCATCGCGTGGAGCCTGCAAGCGTGGACGAGAGCAATCGCTACCTGTTCTTCGGAACAGGCGACCAGGATCACCCGGTGTCCAATGCCGGCACCGGAAAGTTTTACGCGGTAAAGGACACCGACTCGTACTGGCCGACATCGTCGCTTACCGAGAGCAACCTGGCGGACCTGTCGGGAAGCGTGACCAGCCTTTCCGGAGGGACCGTGTTGTCCTCGCAATACGGCTGGCTCGTCGACTTCTCCACACCCAATTTCGCCTCCGCGCTTACGAACGACACGAATACGCACTCGGGCGAGAAGGTCCTCTCCGACCCCGTCATATTCAACAGGAACGTCTTTTTCACGACTTTTACCCCCGATTCGTCCGATCCGTGCGGGGGCGGAGGGGTGGCCAGGGTGTACGGGCTCCAGATGGAGAACGCAGGCGCCGGATTGTACGCGCTCGCGGACCGGGGAGAGACCTCGGCTTCGAAGGTCCCGTATCACGTCTACACGGGAGGCGAGGGAGGAATACCTTCGAGCCCGTCCCTTTCGATCTATCCTTCCGGGCAGTCGTCCATCTTCGTCGGGTTCTCGACCGGATTGGTAAAGGAGATCAAGATAGACTCGCCGACGCAGATGAAATCCATCAAGTCATGGAAAGAGATTTTCTGATGCGTCCCGCAGTTCGGGCGGCATGCAGGGGAGGAATGGCGGCGGCGGCCGCCTTCCTCGCATTGAGCCTTGTCGCGGCCGGTACGGGATGCGGAAAGAAGGAAGGCCCGTCCGCGCAGTCGGCCTCGCAGGCCATACCGGGAGGACCGTCCGGCGGCGAAGCGCCTGCGGCCGCCCGGGGCGAAATTTCCGTTCCGGCCGGCGGGGGATCCATTGTAGTGGTCGCTCCCTCGTCACCGAGCCTGATCTCGCCGCCGTCCGTTTCCGTCAAATCTCCTCCGGGCCAAGGCGCGGAAATCATCGACGTCAAGTGGTTCGTCAACGGCGCGGAGAAGGAGAGCGGACAGGCACTGCCTCCTTCGTCATTCAGGCGCGGAGACGCGATAAAGGCGATCGTCAAGTTGCGCGCCGGCGGGGGGGAAGCCAGGATAACGACGCCGGAAGTGACGGCCGTAAACGCGCTTCCGGCCGTCGAGGAGGCGGGAATGGAACCCCGGGCGCCGGTTTCGGGGGGCTCGGCGAGGATAATCGTGCGCGGAAGCGATCCGGACGGCGACCCGTTGACGTACAAATTCCAATGGTACGTGGACGACCAGCCTGTCCCGGGCGGCGAGACCATCGTCCTGAAGGGCGTGAAGAAGGGATCGTGGGTCCACGCATCTGCGTCGCCCAACGACGGGTTCGCGGACGGGGCATGGAAATATACCCCCAAGCACCAGGTCGTAAACGCCCCGCCCGTCGTGAAGAGCAATCCTCCGACGAGCGTCCCTCCATCCCGGCTGCTGACGCACACGATAACCGCCGAAGATCCGGACGGGGACCCGCTGACGTTCGTCCTGGAAAAGGGGCCCGAGGGGGCCACGCTGTCGGGCGCAACGCTGACGTGGAAAGTTTCCGACGGGGACCTGGGAAGGACGGCGGAGATAGTCATCCGGATTTCCGACGACGACGGGGCATCGACGGTTCTCTCCATGAACCTGAATCCCCGGAAACCGTAAGGAGGACATATGAAGTTCGTAAAGCTTTTCATCGTTGGGGTTTCATGCATCCCGTTGTTCATCCTCGCGCCGGTTTCCTTCGCGGACGGCGATTACCAGCTCGTGGGCGGATACAAGGCGCATATCGAAGGGAAGAAACTGGTACTGGTCGGAAGGGATTCGAGGCGGTCGATCGTCCCGGACAGGAGATACTTCACGAGGGACGGGGCATACTCCATTGTGGTCAAGGGCGACGTTATCTCGATCAGGGACCATACGAAGGAAGCCAGGTAAGACGGCAGATCGCCGTCCGGTTCGCGCGGCGCTTGTTTAAAATTAGCGTCGACGGTAGCGCCGTTTCTCGCATATAGTAATCCTTCATAATGAAGGAACGAAGGAAGACGCGCCGCATAAGCGTGGGCGATGTCCCCGTGGGCGGCCGCGCGCCGATATCCGTACAGAGCATGACCGACACGGACACCCGGGACGTCAGGGCCACGGTCGGCAGGATACGCTCTCTCGCCCGCGAGGGGTGCGAGATCGTCCGCGTCGCGGTCCCGGACGAGGCCGCAGCCAGGGCGTTCAGGAAGATCCGGGCGGCCTCCCCGATCCCCGTGATCGCGGACATCCACTTCGACCACCGCCTTGCGATCGCCTGCGCGGACGCCGGCGCCGACTGCCTGCGCATCAATCCCGGCAACCTGGGGGGGGAGGCGAGGACGCTCGAAGTCCTCTCCGCCGCGCGCGCCAACGGCATACCCGTCCGGATAGGCGTAAACGCCGGCTCCCTCGAGAAGGACCTGCTGCGCAAGCACGGGGGACCGACTCCGAAAGCGCTGGTCGCGAGCGCCGCGCGCTGGGCCCTGTTCTGCGAAAAGGCCGGGTTCACGCGGCTCAAGTTCTCCCTTAAGGCATCGGACGTGGTAACGACCGTCGAGGCGTACCGGTTGTTCTCCCGCCGCTTCGATTACCCTCTCCACATAGGCGTCACGGAAGCGGGTACGGTGTTCTCGGGGACGGTCAAGTCGGCCGTCGGGCTGGGGATCCTCCTCTCGGAGGGGATAGGCGACACGATGCGCGTTTCGCTGACCGGACCTCCCGAAGACGAGGTGAGGGCGGGCTGGCAGATCCTGAAGAGCCTCGGGCTGCGGCAGCGGGGGCCGGACTTCATCTCGTGCCCCACCTGCGGAAGGGTGTCGATCGACGTCGCCGGGATCGCGCTCGAGGTAGAGCGCAGGCTCTCGCGCCTCAAGGCGCCGCTCAAGGTGGCGGTGATGGGATGCGCGGTCAACGGCCCGGGGGAGGCCAGGGAGGCGGACGTCGGGGTGGCGGGCGGAAGGGGAGAGGGGCTGATCTTCGTCAAGGGGGCGATAGTGAAGAAGGTGAAGGAGAACGAAATCGTGGACGAGGTCGTCCGGCTCGCCTTGCGCCAGGCGGTCGCGGGAAGGAGAGCCCGTTGATACGGTATTCCAGCTACCTCATGCCGACGACGAAAGAGACGCCCTCCGACGCGGAGGTGACGAGCCACCGGTTGATGCTGCGCGCCGGGATGATAAGGAAAGTGGCATCGGGCATCTACAACTACCTTCCCGCGGGGCTCCGCGTTCTGCGCAAGGTGGAGCGCATTCTGCGGGAAGAGATGGACCGCGCGGGAGCGCTCGAGGTTCTTTTTCCCTACGTGATCCCGTCCGAGCTGTGGAAGGAGAGCGGCCGCTGGGACGCATACGGAAAGGAGCTCCTGCGGTTCAGGGACAGGGCGGACCGCGAGTTCTGCCTGGGGCCCACCCACGAGGAAGTCGTAACGGACCTCGTCCGCAGGGAGATCCGATCTTACCGCCAGATGCCGGTTAACCTCTACCAGATCCAGGACAAGTTCAGGGACGAGATCCGCCCGCGGTTCGGGCTGATGCGGGGCAGGGAGTTCTTCATGAAGGACGCGTATTCCTTCGACGCGGACGAGAGCGCAGCGGCGGAGTCCTACGGCAGGATGTACGATGCGTATTGCCGGATATTCCGCAGGATGGGACTTTCGTTCCGGGCGGTGGAAGCGGACACCGGGGCGATCGGCGGGAGCAGCTCCCACGAGTTCATGGTGATCGCCGATTCCGGGGAGGACGCCATCGTCTCGTGCGAGGCGTGCGATTACGCGGCAAACGTGGAAAAGGCGGAAGTCCCGCCCCCGTCCCCCCAGGGGGCTTCCGGCGGCGGTTCGGGCGGGCCGCGCAAGGTTTCCACCCCGGGGAAGCGGACTATAGAAGAGGTCGCGGGGTTCCTCGGCATCGATCCCGGGGCATTGATAAAGACCCTGGTGTTCGAATCGGACAAGGGCGACGTCGCGGTCCTGGTATCCGGCAGGTTCGAGGTGAACGAGGTCAAGGTCAAGAACCTTCTGGCCGCCGACTGGATACGCCTGGCGCCGGAGGAGCGCGTCCGTTCGCTGACAGGCGCGCCTTCGGGGTTTGCGGGGCCGGTTGGCCTTTCGATGCGGCTCCTGGCCGACCACTCCGTAAAGGGGATAGCGGCAGGCGCGACCGGCGCCAACGAGAAGGACGCCCACCTGGTGGACGTCGTCCCCGGAAGGGACTTCGCGCCGGAGGCGTACGCGGACCTGCGGCTGGTTGCGGAAGGCGATTCTTGCCCCAGGTGCGGCGCGCCCCTGCGCTTCTCCCGCGGGATAGAAGTCGGACACGTATTCCGCCTCGGAACGAAATACAGCAAGGCGCTCTCGGCCACGTACCTGGACGCCGCGGGAAAGGAACAGCCTGTCGTCATGGGATGCTACGGGATCGGCGTCGGGCGCACGGCGGCCGCGGCGGTCGAGCAGCACAACGACGCGGACGGCATCGTCTGGCCGATCTCCATTGCGCCGTTCGAGGTGACGGTCGTGCCGGTGAACATGAAGCACGAGGGGCTGGTGCGGGAAGCCGTGGGCGCCGCGCAGGAGCTTTCCCGCCGGGGGATCGAGGTGCTGCTCGACGACCGCGACGAGCGTCCGGGGATAAAGTTCAAGGACGCCGACCTGTGCGGGATACCCTTGAGGGTGACGTTCGGGGAGAAGAACCTGGCGGCGGGATTCGCCGAAATCCGCGACCGCAAGACGGGCGCGACCGAACGCGTGGAAATATCCCGCGTTCCGGATGCCGTGGCCGCGGCGGTCGAAGCCAAGAAAAGGGAGTGCTCGCCATGAAGGAACGGATCATCGTGGCGCTGGACACCGATTCCCCGGAAGCCGCGCTGGCGGCGGTTTCCGCCCTGGCCGGGGAGGTCGGACTGTTCAAGGTGGGGATGGAGCTGTTTCCGCGCGGCGGGCCGGAGCTTGTCGGGAGGATCCGGGCGAAAGGGGCCGACGTTTTCCTCGACCTTAAATTCCACGACATACCCAACACGGTTGCGGGAGCGGTCAGGTCGGCCGCCGCGATGGGCGCGAAGTTCGCGACCGTCCACGCGTCCGGCGGGAAGGCGATGCTTTCGGCGGCGGCGGAAGCCGCGGCGGGAACGGGGACTACGATCCTGGCGGTGACGGTCCTGACCAGCCTTGACGACGCGGACCTTTCCTCCATCGGGTTCGCGCTGCGCACGCAGGAGGCCGTAGACCGGCTGGCGGGACTGGCGGCCGATTCCGGGATCGGAGGCATCGTCTGCTCGGCCAGGGAGGTTGCGGCGGTGCGCGCGCGGGTGGGGAAGCGCACCGTCCTAGTGACGCCGGGCGTGCGGCTCCCCGAGGATTCCGCGGGGGACCAGAAGCGCGTGGTTACCCCATTCGACGCCATAAAGGCAGGAGCTGATTATCTAGTGGTGGGCAGGCCGATAACGAAGGCCGCCGATCCGGTGGCCGCGGCCAGGAAATTCGCCGCGGACATGAAGCGGGCCTCGTGACGCGGAACGCGCGGGGATGAGCGCGATGTGGATCACCGGCAGGCATCCGGTGGAGGAGCTCCTCGCATCCGCAAGGCAGAAACCCGGCAGGCTGCTGCTTTCCGAGTCGGTCGCCGCCGGCGAGAAGACCCGGATTGCGGGCATGGCTTCGGAGCGGGGGATCCCGTGCCTCGAGTGCCCGGATGATGAATGGGCGCGCCGCACGGGGGATCGCGGAGGAACGGGGATCGCCGCGGAGCTGGCGGAATACCGGTACGCCGATTTTTACGATTGGGAGGCGGCGCTTCACGAACGCGTCCTGGTCTTCCTGCTGGACGGGATAACCGACCCGCAGAACCTGGGGGCCATCCTGCGCAACGCCCGCGCATTCGGGGTCGGCGGCGTAATCGTACCGAAGGACCGATCCTGCCCGGTGACGGCGGCCGTTTTCAGGGCCTCGGCCGGGGCGGCCGCGCACGTCCCGATCGTGCTGGTGACCAACCTGGCCAGGACGGTGGAGACGCTCCAGGAGAAAGGTTTCTGGCTCTACGCCGCGGCGGAGGACGGCGAGACTGACGTCTCCGCGATGAAGCCCGCGGCCAGGACCGGGATCGTACTGGGCAGCGAGGAGCGCGGTATACGCAAGCTCGTCCGCGAGAAGTGCGACGGCTCCGTCCGGATCCCGATGGAGCCGGGCGTCGACTCCTTAAACGTCGGCGTGACCGCCGGCATCCTCGCCTTCCACCTGCGCTCCCTCATGTCCAAATAGCCGCCTCCCCCGCCTTCGCGCGACAGAGCGGAAGGAGCGAGTCGCCGATGGCAGGTCCGGCGCAGCGGGTCGCCGAGGCGGAACCGTCCGGGGCGGTAATATCAAACTTGCAACAAACCGGCTAGGCGGACCGCACAGGGTGACCGAAGATCGGGGAAGTATCGCTCGGCACGTGGTTATTGGTGCAGGGGAGCCGAAGGCGAGAGCGAGCACGGAGCTGCCGGAGGCGCAGCGCCTTCCGTTCGGTACGCGCACAATACGAGTTGCGGCTCAGCCGGATTCCCCTGTGAGGCAACGCAGCCGCCCGCGGCCGGGCGGGGGTTCGAAAACCGTTGACAACATCGCGTTAATGGGGTCAAATTCAAGGTTTCCGGATTTGCGGCGCATCGGTTTCGCCGACGTAGCTCAACGGTAGAGCTCCTGATTTGTAATCAGGGGGTTGGGGGTTCAAGTCCCTTCGTCGGCTCCAGTCTTGCGGCGTGGAGGGGTACCCGAGTGGCCAAAGGGGGCAGACTGTAAATCTGCTGGCAGCGCCTACGGAGGTTCGAATCCTCCCCCCTCCACCATTTTCACCTTCCCTTGGCGGCCTCCAGGCGGCCGAAGGGGACGAGGACGATGTGCGTTTTTTCAACGGAAAATATTGACGCGTTCGTATTTTATGTATAAACTTGTAAGGTTCCGGAAAGGGCGGGCGTAACTCAGTTGGCAGAGTCACAGCCTTCCAAGCTGTTGGTCGCGGGTTCGATTCCCGTCGCCCGCTCCATTGTTTCCGGCGATTATATCGCCCACGTAGCTCAGTCGGCAGAGCACGTCCTTGGTAAGGACGGGGTCAGCAGTTCAATCCTGCTCGTGGGCTCCACATTGGCCAACACCATTCTCCTGGAGGAGCGCTAAGCCATGTCCAAGCAGAAGTTTGAACGCACGAAGCCTCACGTGAACGTGGGCACGATCGGCCACGTGGACCACGGGAAGACGACGCTTACGGCCGCGATCACGAAGGTGTTGGCTCATCG
>JBLNEW010000015.1:0-4861 GCA_050263095.1 Deltaproteobacteria bacterium
GATCCCGTCGATCTCGTACGGGAGGGAGTCCTTCCTGCCGTCCACCTCCCGGAAGAACTCCAGCACTTCGTCGATGTTGCGGCATGCCCGGCTGTACTCCGTATTGACCGGGAATCCCCACCCCGCGAGGGCCTCGAGCTCCTCCCAGTGGTGGGTGAAGAACGATTCCTCCGGTTTCGACGGGTCCTGCCCCGTGCCGTAGATCCAGAGGCGGAGCCGGCGGCTGGCGGTCACCCGCGGGTCGAGCTGGCGGACGGAGCCGGCGGCCGCATTTCGCGGGTTGGCGAATACGGGCTCTCCCAGCCGCTCCCGCCCCCGGTTCAGGTCGCGGAATTCGGCCTTCGTCATGTAGACCTCGCCGCGCACCGACAGGCGCGGGGGCGGGGGAACCGCGATGCCGCCCCCTGCCTTCCCCGCTTTCCGCGGAATGGACAGGGGGACCTCCCGGATGGTCTTGAGGTTGGCCGTTACATTCTCCCCGCGCACGCCGTCGCCGCGCGTCGCCCCCCTGAAATACGCGCCGTTCTCGTAGACGAGCTCGACGGCCAGTCCGTCGATTTTGACCTCGGCCACGTAGCCCCGGGCGTCGAGCATCGATTCCAGCCCGTGCCCCCGCCCGCGCAGGAATCTGCGGATCCTTGCGTCGAACTCGACAAGCTCCTCCTCGCTGAAGGCGTTCTGGAGGGAGAGCATCGGGTACTCCCGCACGACGGTGCCGAACGCCGGGACGGGCTCGGCACCAACGCGCCTGGTGGGGGAGTCGGGATCGAAGCATTCGGGGTGCGCCTCTTCCATCGCCTGGAGCTCCCGGAAGAGGGCATCGTACTCCGCGTCGGAGATCTCCGGGGCGTCCTCCCTGTAGTAGCGGTCGTTATGGTAGCGGATGAGGCGCCGGAGCTCCTCGATGCGGGCCTTCGGGGATGGGTGTGGCACGCTGCCCTCCGGGTTCGGGAGCCGGGGAGGTCTTTCTATTCCTCCAGCGCGGCGATGCCCGGCAGCCGCTTGCCCTCGAGCAGCTCGAGGAACGCCCCGCCGCCGGTCGAGACGTAGGACATGCGCGAAAAGAGCCCCGCCTTGTGGAGCGCCGTATCCGTGTCGCCTCCTCCCACTATGGTGACGGCGTCGCTCTCCGCCAGCGCCCGCATCATCGCGAAGGTCCCGTTGGCGAAAGGCGCCATCTCGAAGGCGCCCAGCGGCCCGTTCCAAACGATCGTCTTGGCCCCCTGCAGTGCCTCCCTGAACAGGATCGAGGTCGCAGGCCCAACGTCCGCCGCCATCCATCCGGGCGGTATCTCGGGCACGGGTACGGTTTTCACGGATGCGGACGCCTCGAAACGGTCGGCCACCACGACGTCCACGGGGAGGTACAGCTTGACCTTGCGGCCGGCCGCGTTGGCCAGAACCTGCCTTGCCGTGTCCAGCATCTCGGCTTCGTACAGGGATTTGCCGACTTCGTGCCCCTGCGCCGCGAAGAACGTGTTGGCCATCGCCCCGCCGATGAGTATCTTGTCCACCTTGCCCAGCACGTTGTTGATCGCCTCGATCTTCCCGGAGATCTTGGCCCCGCCGAAGACGGCGACCAGCGGCCGGGCCGGATCGACGAGCGCTTTCTCGAAATATGCGATCTCGTTCTTCATCAGCAGCCCCGCGGCCTTCTCCTTCACGAAACGCGTGACCGCGACGTTGGACGAATGTCCCCGGTGCGCCGTGGCGAAGGCGTCGTTGACGTATACGTCGCACAGCGCCGCGAGCTTCCGGCCGAACGCCTCGTCGTTCTTTTCCTCCTCGGCATGGAACCGGACGTTCTCCAGCAGGATGGCGTCGCCCGGCTTCATCGCCGCGACCGCATTTTCCGCGGTCTCGCCCGCGCAGTCGGGAACGAAGGCGACATCCTTTCCCAGGACGTCGGAGAGCCGCTTCGCGGCGGGGGCAAGGGTCATCTCGGGCACCTTCTTGCCCTTCGGCCGGCCCAGGTGGGAGAGCAGGATCGCCTTCGCGCCGTGAGTGATCGCGTGCCTGATCGTGGGGACCGCCGCCTTGATCCTCGTGTCGTCCGTTATGTTTCCCGCCTTGTCCTGCGGCACGTTGAAATCCACGCGAATCAGCACCCGCTTCCCCGCCAGATCAAGCTGGTCCATGGCGCGAACTTTCATGGTCATTCCCTCCGCCCGGGATTTTCTTCGTGAATAGTATCAAAAACCGCCGGCTGTAACACGCATCCGTCCCGTCAATGCCGCAGGAGCCCCATCACGATCTCAAGGGCTATCAGCAGGATGATGATCATTTCGAGCGTCTCGGCGCGCGACGCGGCGGCCCGGTTGTTCAAGATCGTGTAGATGTCCTCGAGCGCCTTCAGCTGGTCCCTGATCGTCCCCTCCCACCTTTCCGCCCCTGCCTTGCGACGCGCCTCTTCGTAAACCCTTGCAAGGTAGACGTCCCCTGCAAGCTTGAGCGCGTTGTTGATCCGCTCGCGCAGGAGGGAGACGTCCATCTTGATCTCGGAGAGCGTTCGCAGGGGCGATTCGAAGGGATCGTGCAGCACGGACAGGATCCCCCGCTTCTTGCGGAGCTCCTCCGCCATGTCGTCCAGGGCGGCGTGGAGGATGCGGTCGAAGAACCGCAGCTCCAGCATCTGGACGTTCAGGAACTCCAGCACCTCGACCGTGTCCCGGTACCTGGGGTCGCAGACGAAGGCGGCGTCCCAGTCGGGAAGGCAGAAGTCGTTCTCGAAGTACCGAATCGGGTTTCTCAGAATCTCGGCCAGCGCCGCTTCGCTGAAGGTCCCCGGCTCCAGGGTGAGCAGGCGGGCTATATCCTGCCGGAGCAGGCCCATGGCATCGCCCGCGGAAAGCTCCGGGGCGAAGCTTCCCACGTGCCACAGGTTGTACTCCTCGACGAGATCGGCGAAACCCGCCCGCTTCACGGCCGGAACGATCTTCGCGAAAAGCCCTGATGCGATTCCCTTCGCCGCTTCAGCCATCGCGCCCGCACCGGCGAGCTTGAGGGCGGTCGCGGCGTACTCCTCCCACGCAAGGTCCCGGACGGGGAGGCACAAGGTCACCGACAGCGCCCCGAAATCGAATATCTTCACGGCGGCTTCCATGCGGAACTGCGCCCCCTCGTGCCGGATTTCCACGACGCCGCAGGGGACCGTCAGCGGCTTGGGCTGATACTGGAGGTGCGGCGGCCCGGGACGCAGTCCCGTCAACCCGGGAGACTCCGCCGCTTCGGACATCCCCCTTGCCTCCGCCAGGGAGATGTCGAACCCGACGTCGTAGGCATAGAAGAAAAAGAGGTGCCCCCACGCCACCCTGCAGTCGCTCATCGCGTGCCCCCGAAGAAATAGGGAAGCATGTTGAACATCAGGTGCAGCAGAATCGGAACGTAGAGATTTCCCGTCATCCTCCTGCCGCTTCCGAACAGAATGGCGGGAAAAACCGTAAGCGCCCTGTACCACGAGGGGTGGATGAGAATGTGGCCGACGGCGAACAGCACCGAGGTGCACAATATCGGCTCCCACCCTTTCTCCTCGAAAGCGTCGTACAGGTACCCCCGGAAAAACACCTCCTCCGGAAGGGCGACAAGGAGCCCCTGACGGAAGAGCGCGTCCCCCAGGGGGGGCCTGGGGCCCGAATAGGGAGAAAGGTAAGGCGGAAGCGGCAGCAGCGCGTAAAGGAAGTATGCAAGGGCTCCTCCCGCCGCCAGGGCGAGCGCCGCCAGGGCGCTCCTGCCGGCGTCGCCGACCCGGAGCCAGGAAGGCGTTTTCCCGCGGCGATAGTACAGGAAAGGAGCGTAGAGGAAGAGGGCCGCCGCCAGCAGGTCCGGATGCAACAGTATGGAAGAAGAGGGATGCATCGTCGCCAGGCGCACGGCGAAGACTATCCCCAGAAACAGGAGGACCGCCTGAAAAGGAACCTTGCCCGGCATTTTCAAGGCGGATCTCCTCTTTCAGGTCTTGGGGCGTATCCGGTCGAACAGTTCGGGAAACTTGCCTATCGTGAAGTCCGGAGGGTATTCGGCGAAGCCGTCGACGCCGATGCCGTACATCACCCCGCAGGTCCTGGCGCCCGCCTGCTTTCCGGCAAGGACGTCGTTCCTGGAATCCCCGACCATGACGGTTTCGCCGGGGGAAGCGCCCTGCGTCCTCATGATGTGGAGGAGACCGTCTGGATGGGGCTTCTTGCTTTCGAAGCTGTCCCCGCCCACGACGTCGACGAAATACCTGTCGAGCGAAAGGCCCGACAACACGGCGCGGCTCATGTCCAGCGGCTTGTTCGTGAGTACCGCCATCCTGTAGGTCCCCGCCCATTCCCGCAGGTTTTCCGGCACGCCCGGGTAGGGGGCGGTGGTGTCCAGAAGGTGCATGCGGTAGTGCGCGAGGAACGTCTCGAGCACGGCGCGGAGGATCCCGTTCCGCTCCTCGCCCACGGCCCGGCGGATGAGCATGGTGGCCCCGTCCCCGACGTACGAGTAGATTGCCTGGTGCGGGATCGCCGGAATGCCGTAGGCGCCCAGCGCGTGGTTTACCGAGTTCGCAAGATCGACCTTGGAGTCGACGAGCGTTCCGTCGAGGTCGAACACGAGCAGCCGGACCGCTTCCTTCACTATGAACGCCTCCGTTGCCTTTGCGCCAGCCGCGTTATCGGTTCCGTTCCCTCGCAGGTGGCTTCTCGCTCCGTCACTCGGCTTGCTGGAAACCGCAAGCCTGCTCTCAACCTTCGCCGGAAAGCTCCGTTCGAACCCCCCTGCTGCGGGAACTGCACCGCAGTCGTCGGGCTGCGACATCCGGTCACGGTGTCGTTTTTATTTTAGATGAAAAACCGGGCGGTAGGGGGCGGCAGCTGTAAACCTCATCTTAAAC
>JBLNEW010000016.1:0-7464 GCA_050263095.1 Deltaproteobacteria bacterium
CATTCCGAACTACCGGAATTTGATGACCAGCTACTTCACGCTGGCAGGCAAGAAGGATGCAGCCTGAGTAGACGCCCCATCGGTCGTCTCCGATAAGCGGTAACGAACCCGGTGGGGAAACACGTGGGGGTTCGAGTCCCCCCTTCGGCGCCATCGCAATACTAAAAGGGAATTTGGCTTTGCGCCAGGTTCCCTTTTCTTGTTAATTTTGCGAATGGGTCCCGTTCGGGTCCCGCGGGGCATAAGCTCTGCAAAAGGGCGTATCCAAATTCCTCTGCCACTCGTCTGCAGGAGTAAAAACCGGGAGGTATGAGGTAATGAAGCTCGATGAGAAGATCAAGGAACTGATCGCCGTTGGCGCCTCAATCACGGCCCACTGTCAGTCCTGCCTGGAGTATCACTCAATGAAAGCGCTGGAGTTCGGATCGAACGCCGAGGAGATCGCTGAAGCGATCGATGTGGGAAAGCGGGTCCAGATTGTCTCCGAACAGGCGAAGTCGGCATCCGGGAGCCAGCCGGCCAAAGCACCGTCTTTCGGCTGCTGTTCGTAAGGAGGTGACCATGTTTCCATCCCATTACATGGACATGTCCGGGGGCTGGTGGTTCCTTCCCATGATAGGGTTCTTCATTTTCATGATGCTGGCATGCTTCCTGTTCCGGCGGGTCTTCCACGGCGGTGCGTTCTGTTGTGCCGGGGGAGTCGGATCAAAAAAAACCGCTTCGGACGATCCGGTGGGGATCCTTAAGTCCCGATATGCCAAGGCCGAGGCGAACGGCGGATACGAAGTGGTGCGCATCGGGAAGACGAGGAACAGCTGCCGTCTGTGCGAGGACTACGCGGAAAGACAGAAGTCCAAGCCGGTCGCGGTGATGAGCTGCGAGGGCGCGTGCCTGCGAGGCGAAGTGGCACGTCGGGCAGCCAACATCCTGTGCCACTCCCTGGCTCCGGAGAAGACGGCCAGGATCTGCCTGGGGAGCGCATTCACAAAGGACACGGGGCAGCGGGCCCTGGTGCGCAATGCCCCACGGGTGATCGCCCTTGAGGGATGCGTCATCAACTGCTCGTCGCGCATGATGAGCGGCGCGGTCGAAGGTCTCTCCCCGGAGGTCATCAATGCCGACCGGCTCTATGACTTCGATCGCAAGCTGTTCGGGATCGAGGAGATGCCTTCCGACCAGATCGATGCCCATGCCCGTACTGTGGCCCGGAAGATCGCCGATAGTCTGTAACAGTTGGCGGGAAGGATTGCGAGGGCTATAGGAGCATGGTAGTCCTGCTCAACGACTGATTCCTGGAGGTGGAGTATGAAGGCGGAAAAGTTCGATCCAAGGGCGGAAAACGCGACAAATCGCCGCTCCGCGCCGAAATTTGACTTAGAGTAGAGATATGGACCGTACGACCGAAGGCTTCGAGGCTATACATTCCTCTTACCGCCCGCGAATCGTCCGCTACCTGACTCGGCTCGTCGGACCAGGCGCGGCGGAGGACCTGGCGCAAGAAGTGTTCATACGAGTCAGCCGCGGCCTCCCGGACTTCAAGGGGGCCTCGAAACTCTCCACCTGGATCTATCGCATAGCAACCAACGTGGCTACGGACCGATTGAGAAGCGGTTCGTTCAAGCAGACCCAATCCGACAAGGTGATCTCTCATCAGGAAGGATCCGCCGTAGACGTCGATGCGTTGCCTGACGAGAAGAGCCCCTCTGCCGAGAGACAACTAATACGGCACCAGATGAGTTCGTGCGTTCACGATTACGTCAACACCCTGCCGGAGAATTACCGGTCGGTAGTGATATTGAGCGACATCGAGGGATTGACGAACCAGGAAATTGCCGAAGTCCTGGATGTGACCTTGGATACCGTCAAGATCCGGTTGCATCGGGGTCGCGCGAAGCTGCAGGAGAAGCTTCGGATCGGATGCAACTTCGACCGCGATGAGGACAACATCCTGGTTTGCGACCCGAAGACCGGTTCCGATCGTTCCAAATAAGAAATTCTGCTGCGGCTAGCGTAGAAAAACCCGTGCGGTCAGCCAGTGTTTGACAAGCCCCGAATGAAATAATAGATTCGTCGTACAACGTAGATCCGTACTTCTTCGAGACAATCGCACCACCATCCCGGCTACCGGGGAGGCGCGATGCGGGCTCTCGATCTTCTTCACTCATGGAACTGGACTACGATTTGACAGCCGTGTCCGTCCGCGGAAAACAAACCCAATTTGGTCGATCGATCGGAAGGAGGTGATCGAACGGAACTGCAAGATTCCGGCATAGGCAGCGGAAACGGATGAAACGAGCATGCGTGATGAACCGGGTGGGGGAAAGGGGAATTCGATGAGGAGGGTAGCCGTACTCGCATTGGTCGTCGCGTCGATCTTTGCCTTTGCCGCAAATGCAATGGCGGAGAGCGGAATACGAGAAGAATGCATAACATTGTGCAAGGACGCAGCGAAATTCATGAGCGAGAAAGGATTCTATCCCACCGTCTTCGAGATAAACAAAAAGGATGGGAAATTCGTCTCGAAGAATACTTATGTTTTTCTTATGGACATGGAAGGACATCTGCTCGCTCATCCGTTCAACCAGCAATATATCGGCATGGACATGAAGGGCAACAAGGACTCCGACGGGAAATTGTTCGTTCAGGATTACATAGCGATTGCCAAGTCCAAGGGCGAGGGATGGACCGAATACATGTACCCTACTCCGGAGGAATTGAAAAAACCCACTTCGTTCCAGGAAAAGAAAAAATCGAAAAAAATCAGCTACGTCTATCGCATTCCCGGCAAGGATCTCATGCTGATCGCGGGTTTTTTCGAATAGGAGACGGAAATCCGTAGGTATAAGAGTCCTCCATCCTGCACAATCGCGATACCCAAAGGGGATTTGGCTCTGCGCCAAGTCCCCTGTTGAAGTTTCCATCGGGTTCTGGCGAAAACTAGAATGAAACAATGTACTATTGCAGGTATATGCAGCGGTTGCGGGTTGGACGACGGGGATACATATTGGGAGCGCCGATATGAAAAACCAGATCGCGGATATTCTGGATATTCCCCGGCTGCAGTCTGCCCTGGACAGCCTCTACATCGCATCGAAGATTCCCTCGGCAATCATCGACAACGATGGGAAAATCCACACCGGCTCCGGCTGGCAGGATATCTGCACAAAATATCACCGCGTCCACCCGGAGGCCCGGAAGCGGTGCATCGAAAGCGACACCTACATCGTCCGGCACATCCACGAAGCCAACCCCTCGATAACCTATAAATGCCCCCACGGACTTGTGGATTCTGCGATCCCGATCATCATCGAAGGCGAACACCTCGGGAACGTTTTCACGGGCCAGCTGTTCCTCGAAGCGCCGGATCTGGATTACTTCCGGTCCCAGGCGAGGGCGTACGGATTCGACGAGGGGGAATACATCCGGGCGGTGAAAAAGGTTCCGATCATCTCGGAAAAGGCCATGGGGGAATATCTGGCCTTCGTATCCCACCTTACAGGGATGCTTGCGGAGATGGGGCTGAAGCGTACGAAGGAAAAGGAGGCCGAGAGAAGGCTCAGGGAGAGCGAGGAGCGCTACCGGGCTTTGTTCAGCCGCGCCGGCGACGGAATCTTCATCATGTCCCTCGACGGAAAGCTGATCGATATAAATGAATCGTTCGCCCGGATGCACGGATACGACACGGCGGAACTGCTGCAGATGAACATTAAAGATTTGGATACGCCCGAAACTTCACGAAAGTTTCCCGGGAGGGTCGCCCGGCTCATGGCGGGTGAAACCTTGACGATCGAGGTGGAGCATTATCACAAGGATGGCCATGTATTTCCGCTGGAAGTGTCGGCCAGCCTGATCTCTTTCGGCGGGGAATCCTACATCCAAAGTTTTCACCGCGACATCACCGACCGCAAAAGAGTCGAGGACGCTTTGCGATCCTCCGAGGAGAAATACCGCCTGGTCGTGGAGAATGCCAACGACGCCATCGTCATCGCCCAGGACGGACGCATCCTGTATGCGAACTCCCGCTTCTTCGACTTTATCGGTGAGCCGGCGGAGAAGTTGGTCGGCAACACATTCATCGGACTCATCCATCCGGACGACAGGGAATGGGTGGTCGGGTACCACACGATGAGAATGCGGGGAGAACCGGCTCCGATGATTTACGAATTCCGGCTGGTAAATAACGAGGGGGAAACCCTCTGGGTCGAGAACAGCCTGGTTCTGACGACATGGCAGGGAAGGCCGGCGACACTAAGTTTCCTGAGGAATATCAGCCAGCAGAAACAGCTCGAGACCCAACTAATCCAGTCCCAGAAAATGGAGGCGGTCGGTCGATTGGCCGGAGGAATCGCGCACGACTTCAACAACCTGCTGACGGTGATCACGGGATACGTCGATCTCATCCTCGGCAAGCAAGGCAAGGAGGATCCCTTCCGTAAAGAGATGATGGAAATAAAGAGCGCCGCGGATAAAACCGCGGAACTGACACGTCAACTTCTGGCGTTCAGTCGCAAGCAGATCCTTCAGCCGAAAATCATCGATCTCAACAATATCGTCGCCAATATGGAGAATATCCTGCGACGGCTGATCGGAGAGGATATCGAACTGTTGGCCGATCTTGAGAAGGACGCCGCGACGGTCCTGGTCGATCCTGTTCAGATAGAGCAGGTCATCATTAATCTCGCGGTCAACGCCAGGGACGCGATGCCCGATGGCGGTCGATTGGTGATTCAGACGAAAAATGCCGTTCTGGATGATTCGTTCGCGCGCGAGCACCCTTCCGTGGTTCCGGGCCCCCACGTCGTCCTGAGCATCTCCGATAACGGCGTCGGCATGAGCCAGGGGACGAAGTCGAAGATCTTCGAGCCTTTTTTCACGACCAAGGAAAAAGGGAAAGGGACCGGACTTGGCCTGTCCACCACGTACGGGATCATCAACCAGAGCAAGGGACATATCGTCGTCGAGAGCGTTCAAGGATCAGGGACGACGTTTCGGATCTACTTGCCGAAGACCGAAGGCGTCGAGCCGCATTACGGGAAAACCCGATCGTATGACGCCGTGGGCGGGAAGGAGACGATCCTCGTGGTCGAGGATGAGCCGGAGCTCCGGGAATTGATTCGCGAGATCCTCGTCGGCAAGGGATACTCGGCAATCATTGCCGGAGGCGGAGAGGAAGCCGTTCACCTCTTGGACGATTTCAAGGAGCCCATCCATCTTCTGGTCACGGATGTCGTGATGCCGGGAATGAACGGGCGCGAGCTGGCGGACAGGATTTCCGCCGCGCGGCGGGGTATCAAGGTGATCTTCATGTCGGGTTATACGGACGACGTCATCGGCCATCACGGCGTCTTGGGGGACGGGATCGATTTCCTGGAGAAACCGTTCTCGCCGGAAACCATGGTAAACAAGATCAGGGAAGTTCTCGACGCGCGGTAAACGATTCTTCGGGGACACAAGAGGAACTGCCTTCGACCGCATTGCGATTAGGGGAGACAGAGACATGGGCATCAACAGGTTAGTCGTATTGTTCGCTGCATGTTCGCTCCTTGCCCTGCCGGTATTTTCGTTTGCCGGGGAAATGGAACATGGCGGGATGCACGGGGTGCCGCATGACCATGGAGAGATGCACGCGATGCCGCATGACCACGGCGGCACGAAGGCTGGCGAGACGATTTTCTCCGGGGAGATCGGCCCCTGGGCTGGGGAAGCGCGCCTGATCGACAAGCAGACGTACATGGAACAGTTGGGGATGTCCGCGAAGATCGCCGCCCGGTTCGCCGGGGAGCGCCACCTGATGGTGTTCATCAGCGATCCGATGACCGGGAAGCCCGTCTCCGTCACGGCGGGCGAGGTGGCCATCACCGGGCCGGACCAGGCCTCCTCCTCGAAGGTAAGTCTCGTCGTAATGGGGGGACACATAGGCGCGGACGTCGATCTTCCCAAACCCGGGGATTACTCGTTCGCCGCGAAGATCGAGTCGGACGGAAAGATAGGGAGCGCAAACTTTTCCTACTCGTTGAAGTAGGAAGCAGGCGATATCCGACGAGTCAAAACACGGTCGACAAAGGAGAGAGGGAGAGCGCGACCTTGCGGAGCCAGTCAGGAGGGCAGACCGCCCGCCCGGTTCATGGGGGTCAACATCCTGTATCCCGATCGGCCTTAAGAAACGCGTGTTCCAGAAACGTATTCAACGCGTCCAGCCACCCGGCGGGGCTTGCGCTCTCAGCCGGGTCCGGACGCGGAATCTGTGTCTGTTTCGTATCGGCGCCGTCGTTGTCGTCGTTGTAGCTCATGGCCTCTCCGCCGCCACGACCATTAATGGCGTATTCCCCTTATTCCGCGATAGAACCCACATGTCGATAAGATATGTGTCGGGAGAATTTGGATTCCGGTTCCGGGCGAACGAACCATCAGCCTTTTTATTCGCAACAAGAAAACCGGAAACGGCACTGCGTGTAAACTGGATGAAGTGCCGGACGCGTCTCGATGATGCGTAGCACGGCGGATGCGGAGGATTCCGTATATGGGCCATGAACACGCGATCAGTAAATACATGGAGCATGGAGAATGCTTTTTATGGGAACCGGGACTGGTATGGCTCCATGTCATATCCGACATTGTTACCGGCATAGCCTACTATTCCATCCCGTTGGGGATGTTCTACTTCGCATATAAGCGGCGCGATCTTCCCTTCCATGGCCTGTTTCTCCTGTTCGCCGGCTTCATCCTGGCGTGCGGCACCACCCACATGTTTTCGGCCTACACGGTATACATCCCCGAGTACTGGGTAGAAGGCGGTGTCAAGGCGTTCACGGCGCTGATATCGGCCGTCACCGCCGCCTATTTCATCCCCCGCATCCCCGAGGCCATAGCATTGCCGAGCCTGACCAAGTCACTGGATGAAAACAGGGAGCTGAACGCGCAACTGAAAAAAAAACTGGAGGAGCTGGAGCAGCAGAAATCCCTCATGACCGACGTCATTGGTGGCACCAACGATGCAATCTTCGTGAAAGACTCGGCCGGCCGCTACTTGATGGCGAACAACGAGGTTAGGCGGGTTTTCGGCAAGCCGCTCGAAGAGATCATCGGCAGGGATGACACGCATTTCTTTCCGCCCGAAGAGGCCGACCTTATCCTTTCAGGAGACCGGGAGATCATGAGCATGGCCGGGCCCGTGACGAGGGAAGAACATGTTACGACCGTCGACGGGAGACGGACCTATTTGGCCACCAAGGGACCCATCCGCGACGGGCAGGGAAAGGTCATCGGGCTTTTCGGGATATCACGCGACATCACCGATCAGAAGAAACTGGAGGATCAACTCCGCCAGTCGCAGAAGATCGAAACGGTCGGCAGGCTCGCGGGGGGAATCGCCCACGACTTCAACAACCTCCTGACCGTGATCAACGGGTACAGCGAACTCCTTCTGAACAAGGTAAAGGACAAGCCGTTGCTTGGCGGGGAACT
>JBLNEW010000017.1:0-16162 GCA_050263095.1 Deltaproteobacteria bacterium
AAAGGGGATTGAACTCGTTGAAGGACAGGTCGGCCGGCCCGGACCCGCTCAAGACGGAAAAGTTGCTCTCGGCCAGGTGCGGTTGCACCGGCGTTATGTTGATCGGCTGGAGCAGCTGCGATTGCAGGAGCTCGCTTACCCTGGCGATCTCGTGGCGAGGGAGCGCGGAGTAGGAATCGGAAAGGAACCTGTGGGCGGAATAATTGGCCGGGTCCGCGTTGAGCGATTTCCATCCTTCCGCCAGCGCCAGTTGCCGGAATCCCAGGTCGTCGTATATGCGGCCAAGGCTCGCGCTGCGCGCCGCGAGATCTTCGTCCAGCAGAAGCTTCGACCGGTACACCGCACGGTTGTCGTTGAGCGACACCGATTTCTGGAGATCGCGCAGCGCCTCGACCGGCCGGTTCAGGGTCTGCTTCCGGATCGCGTCGTAGAAATAAGGCGTGGGGTCGTTCGGGTCCAGTTCCTTGGCCATATCGAGCTGGGTGGATGCCGGCTTGTCGCGCTTCTCCTCGTGGTAGGCTTTCCCCAGGTAGCTGCGGATGAGGGAGTTCTGCGGATCGAGGCTTGCCGCGATCTCGATATGCTCCCGTCCGCCGGACAGGTCCCCCTCCCTGATCATCGCGAGCCCCAGGCCCATGCGCGGGAGGGGATCCGCCTGGTCCAGCCCGATCGCCTTCCCGAAAGCTTCGATGGAAGCCCTGGTGTCGACCTGGGCCAGGTACGCGAAACCAAGGACCGTCTGCGCCCGCGCGAGCCCGGGGGAAATCCCCGCTGCCTTCTTCGCATCGTTCAACGCATCGTCCAATTCGCCGAAGGACATCCGTATCTCGGCCAGCCGTGCCCATGCGAGGGCGTTCGCCGGGTCCGTCTTCACGGCGTCGCGCAGGTTCCCCAACGCGCCGGCGAGGTCGAATCGGGCCTGCAGCGCATACGACATCGCGATACGCGCGGAAGCGGATTGCGGGTCGGCCTGCGCCGCTTTATTCGCGAGTTCCAGGGCCTTGTCCTTCTCGTTCCGGGCGACCGCGATGACCGATTGCAGCGCAAGGGCGGAACTATGCCCCGGCGCTTTTTCGAGGACTTCCGCTAACTCCGCACCGGCCTCATCCACTCGGCCGACCGACAACAGGTTCGAAGCCCGCACGACCCGGTCGGCTGCCGCGTCCTGCCCGCCGGGCGGCAAGGAGAGGACGGGGGGATAGAAGATCGTCCACTGCACGGCGTCCCGCGGGCGCGCCACGATACGAACCGCAGGCGCCTTTCCCGCCTCGGCAACGCCGGACATGCCGCTCGTGAGCAGAAGGCCGCCTTCCATGTTGGACGCCAGCACGCGTCCTTCGAAGACCGAAAGGAGCGTTTTCCCTGTTTCCACCGCCGCGAGGAATTCGGTTCCCTCCACGCCGGCGTTCACGAACGGGGTGTGGACGTTGAACTTCCGCGGGGTGCGGCTGATGAAATACGCGGCCCCCAGGATCAGGTCGACGATCGAGGGCCGCTCCTTCTGCGGATCGGTGAACTTGACCGTCGTGTTCTGGTCCAGGCGCACCAGAGTCTCGTTCGGCAGGAGAAGGTCCGCCCTGCCGCGCTCCTTCACGCTCAGGGTGTCCCCCGGGCACAGGGTCTCCTTGAACAGGGCGGGACGCGGCTTCGTTTCGCCCGCCCCTTGGACCTGCACGCTTCCCTGCACCGATACCACTTTCGCCGCCCATTGGCCGCACGTCTGCGCCGTCGCGGCGCCTGAAGACATCGTTGCGGCGAATATCAAGGCAAAGAACGCCGCCGCAGCCGGTTTCCCCATTCGATCGTTTTTCATCCCCCCCCCTTTGAAAAGCTATTTATTATCCATCCGCACCGCCCCGTCCCACGGCTCGCCAGGCGGATGCTTGCGGAAGCGCGCGCACAGGTCGGCGTGGAAGCGCGACGGCCCGTCCGCACCGAGGCTGCCGGCGACCTCCAGGAACATTTTTTCCGCCTCCTCCCACCGGCGTCCTCGGAACGCCTCGAGGGCTTCCTTGAAACGCCGGCACGCGATCAGTTGCGGCTCTGTCGAGTCCGCCATGCGGCAGACGATCTCATGTACTACGACCGGCTTCGATTTGCCGGCCATGAGAAATTTGCCGACCTCCCGCGTGAGAAAGCCGTCCAGGCGGAGGGCGACCTCTTCCGAGGCCAGAACGCTTGTCAAGAGGTGCTTGTTCAGCCCCTCGATCCTGGAAGCCGTGTTCACGATGTCGCCGACGGGGCGGTATTCGTAGTGTCCGGCGGCCCCGATGTTGCCCAGCATGATGTGCCCGGCATGAAGCCCAATGCGGGTCCGAAGAGGGGCGGAGCGGGAGGAAGGGTCGAAGCGCCGCATTGCGCTGGCGATGTCGAGCGCGGCGAGGCAGGACCTGTCCTTCAACGCCTGGTCGGGGCGGGCGGCCACCCATAGCGCCAGCATGGAATCCCCGATGACGTTCGACACGACCCCGCCGTGCCGCCGCACCGGGGCGAAGACCTCCTCGTAGTACCGGTTCATGAAGCTGCCGAGCGCCTTCGGCTCCATCGATTCCGCCAGGGAGGTGTAATGTTCGGCGTCCGTGGCGAGGCAGATTCCGTAGACCAGACGGTTGCTCGCCTTTAGGTCGGCGATGTTTTTCGCCAGCCGGTCCACGACGTCGTTGGGCAGGTAATGCTCGAACGCCTTGCGTATGTTTTTCCGCTCGCGGTTCGAATCGACGTAGTTCCAGAGCACCGTCGCCCCCAGCGCGAAGGGCGCCTGGAAGAACAGCGGGATCGTAACCGGATACCAGAGGCCGGCGGCGGCGAAATGACGGCCGGCGGCGGCGAGATACAGGATGCACGCCCCCGTCGCTCCGAGCGCGGCGACTAGCGGGGGGAACAGCCGGCAGAGGGCGCCGATCGCCAGCCCCCACACGAAGACAAGCGCGATGCGGGCACGATGGTCCAATGGCCGCACCGGCAGGTCCTCGATCATGTTTCCGAACGCGGTAGCCGCGATTTCGACGCCGCTCAAGTCAAGCCCGTCGGACCGGGAGAAGACCGTGTAGAACCCGTCCTTCTGATCCGGTTGCCATGATTCCGAGGACCCCACGAAAACGGCCTTGCCGCTCACGTCGATCGCCTCCGGGCCTGCGTCGCTTCCGGATTTTTCAAGAAAACGGTAATAAGGGATCGTCCGCACCGTGCGCGGGGGCCCGTAGAAATTCAGCCACCTGGACTCGTCGCTCTGGTACATGCGGACAAGCGAGGCGATCAGCCTGCGTTTGGCAGGGTCCGTAGGGACCGTGGGGGACCTCCGGAGCTCCTCCATCATCCGCTCGCCTATGGCGGGATCGCCCTCGAAGATCATCCGTGTTTCCCTGATGCCCGCCACGATCCCGCCGGCGCCGGGAGGGCTTTCGCCTTCGAGTGCCGGCCTGCCCGGAATATCCCTCCTCGCCCGCTCCAAAAGGGCCCTGAAATCTCCGTGTACCGGCCTCGCGAATATCTGGAACGCCACTACCGGCATAGTCGGCGTCTCTCCGGCCCCCGTCCGGAACGTCCAGCCCCTGTTCACCTTGAAGGGGATCCTGGGCAGAGGGAAGGGCGCCAGCGCGGCGGCGGCCCGGGAAAGGGGCTGAATCGAGGGTACGGTCTTCGCTATGCCGAGCCCGGGGGCCGGCGCATCTTCCTTGTCGGTCAGGGACACGGTTCCAACCTGCATGCGCTGGCAAAGGATCACGTTGCCCGCCCTTTCCACGGCGTCGGCGAAAATTCGATCCTCGCGCCCGGAGCGCGGCTCCTCGAAAAATATGTCGAATGCGATGACCGATGCGCCGCCGGCGCTGAGCCTTGCGGTGAGGTCTGCGTGCATGGAGCGGGGCCATTTCCGCAGATCGTTCGGCAGCCCGAAACGGTCCGCGGACGCCTTGTCGATGCTTACGACTAGCACCTCGCCGGGCGGAGGTCTTGACCCCCTCATATGGAACAGGAGCTCAAGGTCCAGGCTTTCCCCGAGTGCGATCCAGAATGGAGTGAGGCCGGCCAAGACGCCGGCGATTCCCGTTGCAAGACCGAGGATTGCCGCTTTGGAATAACGGGACACTGGACAACTCCCGGATTACATCGCGGACTTTCCTATCCCCAAAAAGGTATAACGATGTTCTGAAAATATCAAGCGGAGGATCGAGCGGGTTTCATCGACAATAAATTCTTTTTGGATAATAGCCTGATTGCGTGGGTTCGGTGAAGCCGGACTCAGGTAATCCCGACGCGCCTCCTGGGGGTGAGAATCGAGTTGGAAAGCTCCTGTCCAGCCGCGAGGGCGGCGCCCGGCCATATAATGGCGCGGGTTACGGTCGCATCCTCGCCCACGGAAGCGCCCTCCTCCACGACGGCATCGGGTCCGATGCGCGCGCCGGGCGCGATTTTCGCCCGCGGGGATATGTATACGCTTTGGTTTTTCTCCGAAAGCAGCGCGAGCGTCCCGTTCAAATAGTCGGCGGGCGAGCCGAATTCCCTGAAATAGCCCGACGAGAGGAATCCGAAGATCGGCGCGCCTTCGCGGATAAGCGGCGTGTGCGTCTCGCGGACGATGCAAGAGGTTTTCCCCTCGGGGATCCTGCCCAGCAGTTCCGGCTCCAGGATCTGGAACCCCGTGTAAAAACCCGAGCGGATGCCTCCTCCCGCATCGCTGCCGAAGCCGGATATCCGCCCATCCTCGTCTATCCACACGGGCGTGTATCGTTTCCCGGGATCGGGGAACAGGATCAGGGTGGCCATGGCCTGTTTCCCGCGGTGGAACGCGAGGGCGGAGGCGAACGGGAACCGGACCACGGTGTCGGAGTTGGCTGTTACGAACGTCCCGCCCGAAAGGAGCTTCCCGGCGTTCCGGATCCCTCCGCCTGTCCCCAGGATCTCCGGCTCGACGGTGTATTGCAGGCCGATCCTCTTCCCCGCCCAACCGCTGATGCGTTGCTGTATCAGCTTGGGCTGGCGGTGCAGGTTCAGGACGAACTCCCTGACCCCGGCACGGTATAGAAACTCCATGTTGTAGGAACACAGCGGGCGTCCCAGGACCGGAACGATCGGCTTGGGCAGCTCGTAGGAGAGGGGACGCAGGCGGGTTCCGTGCCCCGCGGCCAGTATCATCCCTTTCATGGCGGCGCCTCGGCCGCTGCCTTCGAGGCGAGCGCCGAAAGGATCGGGAGCAGCTTCCTGGACAGCCGGCGCATCCGCGGATTCCGTTCGAAATTGGCCGCAAGGTACGCCACCGTGGGGGGGATGAACCGGAGATAGAACGACTTTCCGCGGTTGAAGGCCTGGTTGCCGAATGTGCCGATCGCTTTCACGTTCCGCTGGAGCGCGGCCAGGTCGAAGCGCCACGAGAACGCGGCGGCGTCTCCGAGCACAGCCTTGAGACCTACGGTCGAAGCGTGCCGGTAGGCGTAGCACAGGTGCTCGACCGACTTTTCAGGAAGCGTGACGTACGAGTCCCGGAGCAGCGAGCAGAGATCGTAGAAGGCGGTGCCCATCCTCGCGTCCTGGAAGTCGAGGATACGCAGGTCCGGCCGGCCCCCCGCCGACGGAAGGACCATGACGTTGCGGCTGTGGTAGTCGCGGTGTGCGAGGACGCGCGGCAGCGCCGCAAGCTCCTCCAGGAAAGGCAGGAACCGGTCTTCTATCGCGCGCTCCTCATTGTCGGAAAGCGCGATCCCGCCGTATCCGCGGACCGCGTGCTCGAAGAAGAAGTCGATCTCCCAGGCGAATTTCTCGACGTCGAACGCAAGCCTGGACGGGATGGCGTTCCCGTCCAGGGCCCTGGTCCCGTCCAGCTGCATGCGCACGAGGATCTCCAGGCACCGCTCGTAGAGCGGGATGTAGTCCTCCTCGTCCCGGGCGGCCTTTGCGCGGTCTTCGAGCATGGTGTCGCCGGCGTCCTCCAGGAAGAGGAGCCTGTCTTCCGGCCTTGCGACGTAGATTTCCGGCACGGGCACTCCCGCCTTGCGCAGATACCGGTGCACGTTGACGAACGGCAGCTCCCCGCCCGGCGGGACATCCTCGGGATAGAGCATCATGACCATGGACGCCAAGGGCGAACCTGGCGTCAAGCTGATGCGGTAATAGCGCCGGGTCGATGCGTCGCCGGCCAGCTCGGCGACGCGGGACAGCCGCGCCGGAGCCCCGAAGTAGCCGGAAAGGGTCGCCTCGATCGCCCGATCGTCAACCGGAGCGACCATCGGGCTACCGGCCCCCGTCGAAAACCCGGGCGAGGGCATCGCTGCACTCGGCGAGGATCTCTTCGTAATTCTTGTAGAACGCTCCTTCGCCCCGGGTGTAGTCCCTCAGCTCCACGGTGAATGCCCCGTCGAATCCTACCTCCCTCAAAGCGCCTACGGTCCGGTCCCATGCTATCGATCCCCGCCCCGGGACGAAATGGTCGTCGTTTACGGCATGGTTGTCGGAGGCGTGGACGTGGATCAGCCGCTCCCCCGACGCGCGGATGGCGTTGAGGACGTTTTCCTGTATGTTGGCGTGCCCCAGATCGAGGCAGAGCCCGACGCGCTCGGGAGCGTGGCGATGCACGATGTCGAGAATGACTTCCACCCTCCCGGAAGAAAGGGGGGTGTTCTCTACGGCGAACCGTACGTTCCCGGGCACCGACGCGAGCAGCTCGTTAAGGGACGACAGGAAAGCGGCCCATCGGCGGGGGTACCATTTTTCGGCGGGAAAGTTGGTGTGCACCACCATGGTCCCTCCGCCGCGGTGCGAAAGCCAGCGCGCCGCCTTCGCGGTCGCGGCCACAGAAGCCAGGCGGTGTTCTTCCTCCTCCGATGACAGGGAGAACCAGCGGTCCTTCCTGTAGGTCCTGACATCGGGATAAAGCGGTGCATGGACGCTTGCGATCCGCACCCGCTTCGAGGCGAGGATGTCTGCGATCCGGTCGGCCTCCGCCGTGTCGCCGTACGGAAAATGAGGAGGCATCGCCCAAAGCTCCGCGGAGGAAAATCCGAAACGTCCGAACATGGAAGCGATCGATTCGTCGAGGTCGTTGAACACGAAGAGGTGGGTCGAAAGCGAAATCTCCATCATCGCGCCATTCCTTGTGCACGGTAACGCATAATCGCGATAATATCATTGTATCCCAGAGGAGGACACCGGCGCGCGTGACCCGAGCCTGGCGGTTCCCGGCTGTCGTAGTCGCACTGATCCTTACCCTCCCGCCCTCCATCGTCGCTTCCGCGTCCCCCCACGACGCGGCGTTCAGGGAGGGATGGTCTCTCCTGTACGAGGAGAGGTACCCGGAGGCGAGGGCGGCGCTCCGGAAAATACCTGCGGCCGAGTTCGACCTCGGCGATTACGTCGTGTACTTCACCGGCCTGTCCCTTGCGCGCGAGGGGAACCGCGGCGACGCCGCGGCCGCGCTGGACAACCTGTTCGCCTCCTTCCCGGGCTCCCCGCTCGTTCCGTATCTTTCCCATGCGATCGCGTATGCCGCCGCCGTCGACAACGACCTTGCGTCGGCATCGGCTTATTACGGATTTTCGCGGGGGAAGCTGGCCGGCAACGGCTACAAGGCGGAAGAGGAATACGTCGCCGCCCGCCTGCTCGAAGCCGAGGGCCCGTCGGCGGCGGCCGCGGAAGCGCACCTGGAAAACTTCTCCGCCCACACGGCGCAGGAGGCGGCGGCCCTCTCCATGGAGCGGCTCCTGCAATGGCGGCGCGAGGGTAAGTGGGATGAGTGGAATTTCCCTGTCGCGCTGCACGGCAAGTTCGCCAAGGCGCTGTCGCGCGCGTCGGAAAACGGGGAGGCCAGGTCGGTCTACGTCGAGGCCCTCGGCAAGTTCCCGGCGACCGACGATTATTACACCGTCCTTCTCGATTACGCCGAGTTCCTGAGGAAGCTGGGAGACACCGCGGGTTCGAAGGCCGTGCTGGACAATGCGGCGCCGGCCGCCCCCCAGGCGTTCCGCAACGAGTTGGCCTTCCTGCGGGCGAGGGTCGACTGGAAGGCGGGGCTGCTGAAGGAAGCGCGGGAATCCCTGACTGCGATCGCCGAGGAGGGGACCGTCCGGCAGGGCACCGCGGAGCGCGCCAGGTACCTTGCAGCCTGGATCGCCGAAGATGATGGAGACTTTGACGCCGCGATCGACGCCTTCGGGAAACTGCGGCAGGCCAGGGACGACGGCCTGAGGCAGGAGGCGATCTTCCGGCACGCCTTCGGGATTTACCGGCAGAAACGGTACGCCGAGGCGATTCCCCTTTTCGAGGCGGGGGAGAAGACCGGATTCTCTACGGTGGAAAAAGCCAGGCACGCATACTGGAAAGCGAAGGCGATCGCGGAATCGGGGCGTCAGGACGAGGGTGCAATGATTCTGTCCCGGATTTCGGCGGACCCGGGAGCCGGCCCGTACGCACTGTTCGCCGCCAGGCTCGCCGGGAAGGATCCCTACAGGATGCTCAAGGCCCCCTCCAGCGGCGAAACCGCCGCGTGCGGGCGGGAGAAGGAAAAACTCTGGGAAAAGGTCCGCAAGGCGGGATGGAGCAGGGAGGACGCGGAGAGGATCAGGCGCGCGGAGCGGCTGATAGCCCTGGGAATCCCGGAGTACGCGGTCATGGAGGCAGGCTCCATCGGTCGCGCGGCGATCCGCGAGGCGATCGGCCTTGCCGACGGCGGGACGCCCGGCCTTGTCCGCTACCTGGCGGGAGACCTGCGGGGGGCCATCCGGGAAACGACCAACGTGGCCAACGATGCGGGCACCGTGGAACTGATCGACCGTATCCAGTATCCCCTGGCTCCGGATTACGTGGGGGACTGCGACCGGAAGAAGTCCGGGATAGATCCGCTCGTGCTCCACGCGATCATCCGCCAGGAGTCGCAGTTCCAGTTCAACGCCCTGTCGCCGGCAGGCGCGGTGGGGCTCATGCAGCTGATGCCGCGCACCGCCGCCGAAGTCGCAAGGAAAGAGAAGTTGCCCAAGCCGCGACGGAAGGACCTGCTCAAGCCGCGGGCCAATATCGCGCTCGGGGCGGCGTACCTGTCGCGCCTCGTACGGGAATACGGCGGAGATTACCTGCGCGCGGTGGCAGCCTACAACGCAGGCGAATCGGCCGTGGCGAAGTGGTGGGCGGAATCCGGCGGAGACCCGGCGCTATTCCTCGAAAATGTGAAGTACAGGGAAACCCGCTTTTACCTGCGGAGGGTGTTCTTCAACGTTCTCCAATACTACGCGATCTATCGTCCCAGGATGTTTGCAGGCTACTTTCCCAGCGCTCCGAAAGAAGCTCCGCGAGAGCCCGGTGCCCCTTCGTCCCCACCGACCGAAGGGACGCCCGTCGCGCCCCCGGAGCCGGCAGCATCGCCCGATAGCGGGCAACCCGGCGGTTAGCGGCCGCCGTTATCCTCCGGAACGCGGCGCTGTCGCGCCATTCGCGGGCCAGCGCTTCCGCGGCTTCCGCCTGCTCCGTTTCCCCCCGGCACACCAGGACGGCGTCGCAACCGGCCGTAATCGCCGTCACGGCGGCCTTCCCGGCTCCGTAATCGCGCGAGATCGCCTTCATTTCCAGAGCGTCGGAGAAGACCACCCCTCGGAACGACAGCTTCTCCCGCAGGAGGCCGGTAAGGATCCTGCCCGACATGGTGGCCGGCGCTTCACGGTCCAGCGCGGGGTAGAGAACGTGCGCGGTCATCAGGGCGGGGATCCCCGCCCGCACCGCTTCGGCGAAAGGAAATATCTCGCGGGCCAGGAGCGCCTTCCTCGACCTGCGAACGACCGGCAGCACCTCGTGCGAGTCGGCGTCGGTGCCGCCGTGGCCGGGGAAGTGCTTCCCGACGGGAAGAACGCCGCGGGAAAGGGACCCTCGAAAGAACGCTATTCCGAGCCGCGCGACAGTCGCGCGGTCGCTCCCGAGAGCCCTGTCGCCTATCACGGGGTTGCGCGGATTGCTGTCTACGTCCAGGACGGGAGCGAAGTTGACGTCGATCCCCACGGCGGACAGCTCCTCGGCCAGGACGGCGCCGGCCGCTTCGGCGGCCCGCTCCGCGTGGCAGCAAAAAAGGGAATAGCTTCGTGCCGGAGGGAATCGCGTGAACCCGGGGTCCTTGAGCCTAGTGACCCTGCCGCCTTCCTGGTCGATGGCGATAAGGGGCGACGGGCGCCCTTTCCCCGACGCCGCCCGGATCTCGCGGCAAAGCTCCTTCACCTGGCGGGGGCCTTCGAGGTTGCGTGAGAAAAGGACGACGCCTCCCGCCGTTCCGTCCCGGAGCTGCGCGGCAAGCGCCGAAGGCACCGACTTCCCCTCGAATCCTGCCATCAAGAACGGACCGCGCCCGCTTCCCTTTTGCATGAGCGTCATGACGTCAGCACTCTAGCATGCCGGGTCCGTCCCGAGCCACCCCTTGCGCAGCGCCCACTTTGCGGCCTCGAGCACCGGGAATACCGTAAGCGCCGCCGGGAGGACGACGAGCCAGTTGCCGGCGCCAAGAGAAAACGTTCCGAAAGGTTCATGAAGCGCGGGCACGTATACGATCGCGGCGAGCAGCAGGAGCTCCCAGGCCACCGCCAGGTTCAGCCAGCGGTTCGCGAACGGGCGCTGGAATATCGAATGGCGCTCGGAACGGAAAATGTAGGCCTTGAAAAACTGGATGAGCACCAGCGACACGAACGTCATCGTGACCGCCTCGGCGGCCTTCAGGCCCGATCGCAGCGCCCAGGCAAAAATGAAGAAGTTGACCGCCGTCGACCAGAGCCCGCCGAGCGCCATCAGGCTCACCACTTGCCTGGACAGGATGCCCGTTCCCGGCTTGCGGGGCTCGCGCCGCATGAGGTCCGGCTCGTACGGGTCCACCGCGAGCGCAAGCGCCGGAAAGCCGTCCGTGGCCAGGTTGACGTAGAGGATCTGCACCGCCGTGAGCGGAAGGGGCAGACCCGCCGCCATCGTGGCGGCAATGAGCCCTATTTCCCCCAGGTTCGAGGAAAGGAGGTACATCAGGTACTTCTTGATGTTGTCGAATATGGCGCGCCCTTCGCGGACGGCCGCGACTATCGACGCGAAGTTGTCGTCGGCGAGCGTCATGGCGGCGGCCTCCCTCGCGACATCGGTGCCGGAAATGCCCATGGCCACGCCGATGTCCGCTTTCTTGAGGGCCGGCGCGTCGTTGACCCCGTCGCCGGTCATGGCCACGATGTGACCCCGCCCCTGGAGCGTAGAGACGATGCGCAGCTTGTGCGCCGGCGAGACGCGGGCGAAGACGTCGATCGACTCGACGTTTCCGTCGAAATCCGCGTCCGTCATGGCGTCGATTTCCGCGCCGGTCGCCACCCGGCCTTCCCGCAGCAGCCCGAGCTCCCGTGCGATCGCGCAGGCCGTGGCCGGATGGTCGCCCGTGATCATCACGGGGCGGATGCCCGCCTGGCGGCAAGTTTCTATCGAGGGCCCGGCTTCCGGGCGCGGAGGATCCATCATTCCGAAAAGCCCGAGGAACGTCATCTCCCGTTCCGCATCCATGAGGGAGCCCGCCTTCCGCTGCGAGACCGCAAGCACCCTCATCGCGCGGTCCGCCATGTCTTGGGCAGCGGACAGGATTTCGGCGCGCCCCTGCTCGGTCAGAAGCTCGTCCCCACGAACGGTTTTCCATTGCGTGCAGGATCCGAGGATGATCTCCGGCGCTCCCTTGGAGAAGGCGTACGGGCCGCCTTCCGTGTCGTGCAGCGTCGTCATCCTTTTCCGCTCCGGGCTGAAGGGGATTTCGTTCCGGCGCGGGCTGACCGCTTCAAGCTCGGCCTTCCGGAAACCGCCCTTGGCCGAGGCGACGACCAGCGCCGCTTCGGTCGGGTCCCCCTTGGGGGCCCAGCGTCCGCTTGCCGGGTCGAGCGCGAGGTCGGCGTCCGAGCACAGTGCCGCCGCCCGCAGGAGCGATGATAGAGGCACGTCGGGATCGATCGGCCTGCCGTCCCTCATGAACGATCCGCCCGGATCGTATCCGGCCCCGGTGACGTCCAGGCGCCTGCCCCCGGCGTGAATCTCGCGCACTGTCATCTCGCCGGTCGTGAGAGTCCCCGTCTTGTCGGAGCAGATCACGGTGGCGCATCCGAGCGTTTCGACGGTCGGAAGCCGGCGGATGAGGGCGTTTTTTCTCGCCATTAGCCTGGCGCCGATCGCGAGAGAGATCGTGACGACCGCCGGCAGCGCCTCCGGGACCGCCGCGACCGCGAACGCAATGCCGAACAGGAGCATCTGCCCCAACGGCTCTCCCCTGATCAGCCCGGCCGCCACGATGGCCCCGACGATCGCCAGGGAAGCGCGCGCGAGAGTCCTTCCCAGGGAGTCCATCTGCAGCTCAAGCGGAGTCCGCGGCGCGGCGACGGTTCCAAGGAGAGCCCCGATCTTTCCGACCTCGGTCCGGCGCCCCGTGGCGACGACCACGGCGCAGCCCCGCCCGCGCGCGACCGCGGTGGAGGAAAAGACCAGGTTCCGCCGGTCTCCCGCGGCGGCCCGTTCCTCCTCGATCGCATCGGCATGTTTTTCGGCCGGGGAGGATTCCCCCGTGAGGATCGCCTCGTCCATCTCCAGGTTCACGGCGTCGAGCAGGCGTCCGTCCGCGGGGACGATGTCCCCGGCGGCCAGGACGATAACGTCCCCGGCCACGACTTCACGGGCCGGGATTTTTCGCTCTTCACCGCCGCGGACGACGGTGGCGGCTGGGGCCGACATCCGCCGCAGCGCATCGAGCGCCCGGTCGGCCCGGTACTCCTGGACGAATCCGAGCGCCACCGTGAAGAACGCGATCGCGGAGATGGCCGACGCCTCCAGAAATTGGCCAAGGACGAAGGACAGCGCGATCGCGGCGAGAAGGATGAGTATCAGGGCGCTTTTGAGCTGGCGAAGGAGTATCTTCCACGCGGTGGACGGGGCGGCGGACGGAAGTTCGTTCGCGCCGTCCAGCGCCAGGCGCCGACCGGCTTCGGCGAGGGAAAGCCCCGCTGCCGCGTCGGAGCGGAGCCGGTCTACCGCCTCTGCCGCGCCGATCGTGTGCCAGGAGCTCACTCGGGGACCTCCCGGCCCGCTACTTAACTGCCCCCATGGTGAACCCGGCGATGAACCTGTCGAGGAAGAAGGTGTAGACGACGGAAACGGGAATGCTCGCGATGAGCGCCCCCGCCATCAGGGGCCCCCACTGGAAGACGTCCCCGCGCACCAGTTCGGTCGGGACGCCGATGGAGACGGTCTTCTTGACCGACATCGAGATGAAGGTGAGCGCATAGATGAACTCGTGCATGGAGAGCGTGAATGCGAACACGACGATAGTCAAGAGGCCCGATATCGAAAGCGGGAGGACCACCTTGGCCATCGCCCCGAACCTGGACAGCCCGTCCACCATGGCCTGCTCCTCGATGTCCTTGGGAATCGTCTTGAAGAAGCCCATGAGCAGCCACGTGCAGAAGGGTATGGTGAAAGTCGGGTAGACGAGGATCAGCGACCAGAGCGACTCCTGGAGCCCGAAGGCGGAGACGAACCGCGAGAGGGGGATGAACAGTATCGTCGGCGGTACGAGATAGGTGATGAATATGCCGATCCCCAGCGTCTCTCCCCAGCCCCTTGCCCAACGCGCCAGGCTGTATGCCGCGGGCACTGCCACGATCAAGGTGATCGCGACCACGGCGACGCCGACGAGAAAAGTGTTCAGCAGGTACGTAACGTAGTGCGTGTCGAAGATCAGCAGCCGCAGGTGGTCCAGGGTGGGCGGTTCGTTGAACAGGAACGGGTTGGCGAGCGGGTTGTACAGGTCGTGGTCCCGCTTGAACATCGCGATGACCATCCAGTAGAACGGGAACACGGCGAAGGATGCGAATGCGACGACCAGGGCGTAAAGGCCGCCCCGGGATGCAAGTTTCCGGATTCCGCTCATGTCGTCACCTCATGTGACCTCGGCCCGCCGGGCCATGCGCAGCATCAGCGCGGCGACGCCGGCGAGGACGGGGAAGAGAAACAGGGAGATGGCCGCGCCCTGCGCCAGGTCTCCGCCCTCGACTCCGCGGAAGAAGGTCCAGGTGGACAGAACCTGGGTGGCGTGCACCGGCCCCCCCCGCGTCAGGACGTACACGACCGTCATGTCGGTGAACGTGAAGACGAGCCCGAACAGGAATGCGATGCCGATGATGGGCAGCGTCAGCGGGATGGTAATCTCCAGCGTTTTGCGCCACCCGGTCGCGCCGTCGACCTCGGCCGCCTCGAGCAGCTCCCTGGATATGGAGCTTAAGCCCGCAAGCTGGATGACGGTCGCCAGCGGAAGCAGCCGCCACACGTGGACCAGCACCACCGAGGCCATGGCCAGGACGGGCTCGCCCAGCCAATACAGGTTCGCCATCGGTCCCAGGGGGTCGCCCGGCGCGCCCAGGAGCCCGGCCCACCTGAGGAGCCAGTCGATCGGGCTGAATATCGAATCGAGCATCCAGAGCCACCCGATGGTACCGAGGGCGATCGGGGCCGTCCAGGGCAGCATGACTATGAACCGCGCAAGCCATTTCCCCCTGAAATCCTTCATGAGGGCCATGGCGAGGATCCTGGACAGCACGATCACGAGGGTCTGGGAGACGAGAGCGAACACGACGGTGTTCTTCAGGGAGAGCCGGAATACCGGGTCGTTGAAAACCTCCCGGTAGTTGTGCAGGCCGACGAAGTCGACGCTGGGATCCCCGGTCGTCACGTCGCTCACGCTGTAGGCGATGGCCATCACGAAAGGGATCCCGATCAACGCCACGATATAGGCGATCGCCGGGGCGATCATGAGCCGGGCGAGCAGCCCCTGGCGGTCCCCGATGCCCGCGTGCGCGGATTCGGACGGTAACAGCGCGGCCGCTCCCTCCATGACCTTGTTCAAGGGAGGCTTCCCTCCTTGCACATACCGGTTGTCTTGTCGAAGAAGCGAAGATCCCGTCGCGACGCGGCGAAGGTGTAGGTGCAGCCTGGCGCTATCGCGACGTCGACGCTTCCCGGCATCCGCGAGACCACGTGGCCGGTATGGGTCCGCTCCCGGATGTTGCCGTATAACAGCTTCTCCGCCCCGAGATCCTCCATGTACGTTATTTCGAAAGGATAGGTGACGATATCCCCGCCGCCCCCGACGCTTACCAGGTCCGCAGGCAGGAAGTTCTCCGGCCGGAAGCCTACCAGGATCCCGTCGTGCTCCAGGAGGTTCATCGGCGGAGAGCCCAGGAAAGTGGCCACGAAAGTGTCCGCCGGAGAGTTGTAAATCTCCTTCGGCAGGCCGACCTGCCGGATCCTGCCCTGGTGCATCACGACGATCCGGTCTCCCAGCCCCATGGCCTCGACCTGGTCGTGGGTGACGTAGATCGTCGTGAACCCCATGCGCTTCTGGAATTGCCGCAGCTCTTCCCGCGCCGACGCGCGCAGCTTGGCGTCGAGGTTGGACAGGGGCTCGTCGAGCAGGAACACGCTCGGCTCCCGCACGACCGCGCGGGCGAGGGCCACGCGCTGCCGCTCGCCCCCCGAAAGCTCGCGCGGCTTGCGGTGCTTGAGCTTCTCGATCCCGAACATCGATGCGGCCCACTCGACCTTCTCCGGGATGGCGGCTGCGTCCATCCCCCGCATCCGCAGGGGGAAGGCGATGTTCTTGTAAACCGTCATGTGCGGGTAGAGGGCGTAGCTCTGGAACACCATGGCGATGTTCCTCACCCTCGGCGGAAGGTGCGTCACGACCTGCCCGTCGATCAGGATGTCTCCCCGCGTGGGCTCCTCGATCCCCGCGATCATGCGGAGAAGCGTGGTCTTGCCGCAGCCGGAAGGCCCCAGCAGGACCAGGAATTCCCCCTCCGCCGTGGCGAGGTCCACCCCGTCGACGGCCCGCACTTCCCCGAACAGCTTCGAAATTCCGCGTGCCTCCACCCTCGCCATCGTTACGGACGCCCTCCGTTGGTTTTCGTTATGGTTACAGCAGGCGGTTCGCACGCGCGGCGGGGGCGTGAAGATTCCGGCCCCCGCCGCATCGCTTGTTTCGCTTTATGTTTTTCCGCCGACCAGCCCCTTCTCGCGCCACTTCTTGAAGATCGACTTGATCTGGGCCTCGGCCTGCGCCACGGTGGTTTCAGCCTTGGTCCCCCGTGCGGCGCCGGCGAACATGTTCGGGATTATGAAGGTTGAGAAGACTTCACCGACCGCC
>JBLNEW010000018.1:0-7577 GCA_050263095.1 Deltaproteobacteria bacterium
CGGGCTCATCGCGCAGCTTGCGGCGACCCTTGCCGGGGCGACGTACCACTTCGTGTTCGGGGCCAAGGGGCCCGATATCTTCAGCGATACCGTCTACAACATGGGCGCCAAGTTGATCATCACAGAGGACGGCTACCGGGTGGGAGACCGGTCCCGGGAGCTGAAAAAAGATTCGGTCGACGTGGCTCTTTCCCGTTACCTTCCAAAGGGCATTTTCCAGGAGCGCCTCGATGCGGCGCTCGCGGCGCTGCCGGAAGAGCTGGCGGAAGAAGGCCGGGGCGTAGGCGAAGCCGTGACGGAACGGCTCGCGGGCAAGGTCACCTACGACCGCGATTCCATGCGTGAATACCTGGAAGTCTTCCACGAGGCGACCATCAAGCGCGTCGTCCTCTCATCGCTCGACGAGGCCGCCGGGGAAGAGCTCAAGAAAGCCCTTCGCGTGCGGGACGAGGCGATACGGCGGGCGAAGATGCGGGTAAAGGCGGCGGAATGCGACGAACGGGTATTCGCGCGGTATGCGCGCGTGCTGGCGACGGCATTGCGCGGAGTACCGGCGGAGGAAGACACGGGCGACGCCGGCGATTCATGGTGGGCCGACGACCGTGCCCTCGCGTCTGACCTGTGGGACCGTTGGGGGGAAGTCCTGGCGGCGGCTGGAGACGCGGTCGAAACCCGTCACCGCGACTGGCTGAAGAACCACGTGCGGCGGATCGTGCACGGGACCCGGAAGCCGACCCTGGAATCCCTTCTCCCGGACGACCAGCAGGGCAGCGTCTCTGAGTTCCTCCTCCGCCACGCGCGGCGCAAGGGAGTCGGCGCGGGGCGTCTGGAGAGCATCGAGCGGCAAAGGCGGGCCATCGACCGGATCCTGGAGGCCTTCGAACCCCCGTGGGAGCGCGACGAGAAACTCATAGTCTACGATCGTCTCGCGAAGCTGGGCCTGATCTCGAAGGCGCCGTTGACGGAAGGCCGGGACATCCTCTGGGACGACGCGATCCGGCGGACGGAGGAGAAGCTCAAGGCAAAGGGCTTGGACATCGACGAGTTCACGGCGGTCGAGATGGGCGGCGGGGAGCCCGCGATGCTCAGCTACTCAAGCGGCTCCACCGGCCAGCCCAAGGGGATCATCTCCCTCGTCGGCGCGATAGTCGCCGGCGGCCAGACCATGTTCAACTCCTTCGGGCTTGCGCCCCACGAGATCCACCACACCTCCACGGACTACGGGTGGATCGTGGGTCCCGCGTACGCGCTCTGGTTCCCGATGATGGAGGGCCGCAGCTTCCTCCTCCAGAGCTTCACGCCCACCCCGCGCAGGCTGGCCCAGGTGGTCGCTGACCACCGGGCTTCGTTCCTCAAGGCCGGGTCTCCGATCTACGAGGCGATGTCGAAGGTCGACGGGCTATTCGACCCGGACAAGGGGGGGTTCGACGTCCGGACCCTGCAGCGGGAAGGGGCCCCGGGGATCTGCGGTTGCGCGGCCCCTTATTCCTACCCGGCCCACGCGCGTATCCAGGCCGTGCTGGGCGACGTGGCGATCAACTCGCTTTGGCGCACGGAGGATTTCGGATCGCAGCATGCGACGTTCAAGCGCCGCCCCGGCGTCGAACGCCGGTGCGTCGAGACCTACAGCGAGGAGCTGCGGAGGCTCGCAGGAACCCTCGATCCCGAAGCGGTGGTGGCCAGGGTCCGGACCCCGATCGAGATGGACGCCGAGCACCCCGAGATCCTCCCGCTGCCGTGGGTGAATCCCGTGATCGCGGACCGCCTTGAGGACGAGGAGGGCAACCGTGTGGAGTCGCCCCGCGAGGTGACAGAGGCGCTCATCACCGCTTCGGGGCGGAGCCGCAAGGCGGTGATCGGGCAGCTGCTTTACCGGGGCGCACAGCCGCACCGGATGGCGTGGCTGATGAGCGGCAACGAGGGCCGGCGTGAGCCCGCGCGCCCCGATGCGAAACTCACCGCGGCCAAGTATTACAACCACGCGTTCGCACCCGAATGGCGCGGCAAGGGACGGGAAGGGCGGCGCCTTGCCCACGACGGCGGCGACTCGGCGTACTGGGTGCGGGTCGTCTACGACCCCAAGGAGCCGGAGGACGCCCTGATCCTTGACGGGCCGGAGGACCCGGTGACCCCCAGGACCTTCTACGCGTCGGGGCGCTCCGGAAACATCGCCAACGTCAACGGCCACCTGGTCAACGAGACGATGTACGAGAACGCGCTTAACGAGCACACCCGGTATTTCCGGAAAGTCGGCGTGACCTTCATCCACCACCCCACCAAGGACCGGACGCCGGTCGTCGTGGCGGCCCTCCAGGCGGGCGTCCAGCCCGGCCAGGAACTGATCGATCTCGTCCAGATGACGATCAACCAGAAGCTCAATCCCCAGGTCAAGCCGGAGGTCCAGGACATCGTCTTCCTGACGGCCGAGGCGGCGGGTTTCGAAGGGGAAGAGACCTTCCTGCCGATGACCCTGACGGCGAAGATCATGTACGAACTGATCAAGTTCTACGCGGCGAAGCCCCTAGAAACCATCAAGGAGATGCAGCAGGCCCTTGCTCCCGACGAGGTGCGGGCCACGATCCGCGGAGGCGACGCGGAATTTTTCCGGGCCAATCCGCTGTTCCGGGGGATCCCCAACCTCGACGGGCTGAAGGTCAAGGGGACGCTCATCAATCTCCTGGACCGGGTCATCGCTTCCCGCGAGGGGGACGAGGCGGTGACCGCCCCGTTCCGCCCCGACGCGCCCGCGGCCGACTCTTTAGCGAACATCCCCGGCCGGCTCGTCAAGCGGCTCGGCACGAAGCCGCTTCGCGCCGGCATAGATCCGGTTCCGCCCTACCAGGAGGCGTACGGGATCGTCCGCAACGAGGACGGGATGAGCATTGTGCACCGGGACCCGGCCCTGGGATTCCGGAAGTTCGTGCGCCCCACGCCTGCCCTTTCAGCCGGGCAGGCCCTGGTCCAGATCCTTTACGCAGGCGCAACCTACAACGTCATCAACGGAATCACGTCCGATCCGGTAGACGTGCTGGGGGAGAAGGAGCACCACGTGCTCGGCGACGCGGCCGTCGGCCAGATCGTGTCGCTCTCCCCGGAGGCGGAAGCAGAGGGGCGCCTCGCCGTCGGCCAACTGGCGCTAGTCGACCCGTTGGTGTTCAACCGCCAATCGCCCACCGTGACCCTGGATGCCCAGCGCGAGGGCCATATCGGCGGATACCAGGGCGGCAGGGAACAGGCCACCCTGCAGGCATTCGCGGCGTTCGACACGGGCAGCCTCATCGAGCTTCCGGTGGACATGCCACTTCCCCTGGCGGCGACCATGATCCTGAACGGCCCCACGGTGGAGCACGCCCTGTTCTCTCCGGCCAAGCTCGACCTCACCGCGGGGGACGTGCTCCTGGCCCACGGCGGCAGCGGCCACACCGGGTCGCTTGCGATCGACATGGCGACGGCCCTTGGGATCCCGGTCCTGACATACGTCTTCGATGAGGCGGAAGGCGACTTCGTCCGCAGCCGTCACCCCCATGCCGACCTACATTTCATCCTGCGGAGAGACCACGCGGAAGCCCTGCGCGCGGCCCCGTCGGACGACCCCGAAGGGCTGACGAAGTGGCAACGCGCGGTGGACCGCCTGGTCGCATCGATTCCCGCGAAGTACCGTCCCACGAAGGTCATGCAGAACGCCGGGCGGGGCCTGCAGGCGGCGGACTTCCGGCTGCTGCGGCCATGCGCCCGGGGCAGCCGCACCGCCTGGTTCTCGGGCGCCTTCGGTCTTTACGGGACGTTCAACGGGTACGACGCCAGGATTCCGGCGGCCGAGGCGCTGGGGCCGGACGGGGCGGACGTGAAGCTCGGGGAGAACGTGCTGGTCCACTACGGCGCGAACGCCGACGAGGAAGGACGGGACGAGTTTGCCGACTCGGCAATCGCCTGGGCCGCGCGTCTCGGAGCCCGCGTGACGGTACTGGCCGAGACCCAGGAGCAGCAGAACCTACTGCTGCGGCGGGAGGAGGTCGCGGTACACTTCGGCAAGACCCGGATCCAGAACGTCGAGGCACTTCGGGAAGGGGAAGGCAAGAAGAAGCTTCTCTGGCCGGAGCACCTGCCCGACGTGGACGAGGGACGCTTCGACCAGGGGCGGGAGGCCCACGAGAGCTGGCCCGGCAGGGACGCCCAGACCCGCTTCGCCACCGAGACCGTGAGCGTGGTCAAGAACGCCTTGGCGCCTTACAACACCAACCCTTCCGGCTCATGGGACGTCATCTGGGACAGCGGCCGCCGGGACCACCTCGGCTTGAACATCGCCCTTTTGACGGAGCAGACCGGCCGGGTGGTCTACGGGGAGACGACATCCCGGCAGACGCTGACCTGGCAGCTCGCGCAGGGGTGGATGCAGCAGCGGACGATTCTGGTGCCGGCCGACCCGAAAGCGCTCGGCGCGGACGCCTCGGCCCGGGAGAAGATCGTCCGAATGGCCGGATCCCACATGTACGAGCCTCACGAGGCGAAAGCTTTCCGGGATAAGATCGACAGGGGGCACTATCATCTGCACGGCCCGGACCGGATTCTCGACGCCGACGAGATCCCGCGCGGCTTCAGCGACCAACTCCACGGACGGGCGCCCGGCTCCACCGCCTACCGGATGACGACGAACCTGGACTCGGTCCGCTCCGAGCGCGACCTGCTGTTGGCCCAGGGGGTCCGGTTCGCCGAAGAGCTCTCGCTGATGCGGATGCTGCTGCACCCAGTCGACGGGGGCGGATCGATAGCCACCGTGGAATTCAAGCTCAACCAGCCCAAGGGCAGCAATACCCTGCGCAACACCGACCTGCACTGGTTCCGGGGCGACGCGGTCAAGCAGCTCCGGCTTCTCTTCCATCGGATCCGGGAAGAGGGAACGGTCCGTACCGTGGTGCTGACCGCCGAAGGAACGCGGGCGTTCGTTCCGGGCCAGAACAGCGACGAGCTCTCCGTGCTTTCCGACGAGCAGATCACCGAGCTCGCCGCACTGGCTCAGGAGGCGATGAGCCTCATCGAGGAGTTCAAGATCCCGGTCGTCCTGAACCTGAACGGCCTGGCTCTGGGGGGAGGCGCGGAGCTAGTGGCGGCCGCGCACTACGTGGTCGCTTCCCGGGTCGAGCGCATCTACCTTGGTCAGCCCGAGACCGTAATCAACCTGATCCCCGGTTTCGGGGGGACCCAGCGGCTGGTCCGCCTGATGGCGGGGAAATCGCGTCTCGGACAAAAGAGCGGGATCCTCTTCGCGGCCGACGCGATACTTACCGGCCATCCGATGACCCTCGAGGAGGCATTCGCACACGGGATCGTGTCGGAGCTGGTCCCATCGGACTCCCTTGCGCGCGCATACCGGCTTGCCATGGGCCACGCCCTGGGCGTCGACGACACCCTCCGCCGCGCAATGGAGGATCGCCACCGCGCCGTGCGGCGCTGGGAGGAGCCATTGATCGACGAGGACACCGGCCGCCCGATCGACCCGTCGATCCTCACCGAGGACGAGCACGTCAAGAGGTACCTGCGCCACGCGGAGACGGTGGGAAAAAGGGGCGCGGTCCTGCGCCAGGCGCTCGACCTGATCGTCCGGAACGTCACGGAAGGGGTCCAGTACGGTGAGGAGGCTTATTCATTCGGACAAGCGGGGGCAAGCAGCGAGTTCCGGCAGTCGATCGTCCGTTTCCGCAACCGCGCCGCGCTTCCCCGGCCTCCGCGCAGGCCGATGACGGAACAGGAACGGTCGATCGTCCGGCTGCTTGCGGACCAGTCGGTCGCTGCGGCCAGGCTGCGCGATGCCGGGCAATCGATGGAACCGCCGCGCCTGATCCGCGCGCATTCGGCCGCTTGATCCGCTAGAAAGGAGCCGCCGTGAAACGGCGGCTCCGCATGCGTTGTCCCTGCCGGTCGATCTCCAGTTTCATTCCTGGCATCGGATCCCGAACGGATTCTAAAAATGAAATCAGCGCGCGCAGTCCCGAAGAGATAGTCCTTGTTTTCCGATGGGATCCCGTTAAGCCCCCAGGGAATAAATATTGCAGAATACTCATGCGTTAAAAGATTGCCAACCACAGCTTTTCGGGCAAGGACATATGGAGCGCCAGGGACCAAGGAGGTCTCCATGGATCGCGCGCGGACATATCTGAAAAGGATTTTCACCCCCGTGACCATCCTGCTTGTCCCCCACAGCCGGACGAGATCCGTCAGCATTCGCATGCCGGTGGTCGCGATCGCAGCGTCGGTCTGCCTGTTCCTCATCGGTTCCGCATTCGTGGTCGCCGTTTCGGTCCAGGCCGTGGAGTACAACAGGATGAAGGCGAGGCTGGATTACCTGTCTGCGCAGTTCATGGAGGTGCAGGGCACGATATCGTCCCTCAAGCAGGCGGAAAAGGATTTCCGGAAACTGTTCTCCCTCAAGTCGAAATCCGCTGTCCTGGAATCGGCGGATTTTTCCGATTCCGGATCCCTCGACATGGAGGAATTGAGGGAGCAGATCGAATCGGCGATGCAGTCGGTTGCGGAAATCCGGAAATACGTCGCCGAACAGAAGAACGTCTATCTCGCCACGCCGGTCGGATGGCCTGTGATCGGAACCGTTACGTCGCACTACGGATACCGGAACCACCCTGTGAACGGAAGCAACAAGCTCCACACCGGAACGGATATATCCGTCCCGCCCGGGACCGAAGTGAAGACAACGGCCAACGGGATCGTGAGCTTCGCCGGATGGACGGAGAAAAGCGGCATCGTGGTGGTCGTCGAGCACGGTCACGGTTTCAGCACGGCATATGCCCATAACCGGAAGGCCCTTGTCCGGTTGGGCCAGCGAGTCACCCGCGGAGATCCGATCGCCATGTCCGGATCCACCGGGATTTCGACCGGCCCGCACGTGCATTACGAGGTTTGGAAGAACGGCCGCCCTGCCGACCCGGCCGGATTTCTCGCCAGGAGGTAAACATGTTCGGAAAGGGTTCCCGGAAGCTCGAGACGATCGTCGGGAACGGCACGCACATCGCCGGGAAAGTGATCGTGAAGGGAACGATCCGCGTCGACGGGATCGTTGAAGGTGATGTCCAGGCGGACTGGGTTGTCGTGGGAGAAACCGGGAGGATCATGGGGAACACCCGCACGCGCGGTATGGATGTGGGGGGATCGATCGAGGGGAACATCGAAGCCGCGGAGGTCGTGGAACTAAAGGGGAAGGCTACGATGGTCGGGGAGATCCACGCGCCGAAGCTGGGTATCTCGGAAGGGGCGGTATTCGACGGAAGCTCGAGGATGAAGGGTTTTGCGGAAACCGCGGAGACAACGGAGATGCAGGAGGAGAACATCGGGCCGCTGATCCCTACCAAAACCGGGGCATGACGCAAAAAAAGCGTGGCGCGCCCTGAGGGACTCGAACCGCCTGAGCCTCGGCGATCACGCCATCGGAATTAGCGGCGCCTCACCCGCCTGACGGGCTCCGCAAGGTCGCCCTTTTCCTCCCTCATCGGTCGGCGGCGGGCTCGGGGTTCGAGCCCCAAATCGCGCAATGGGAAAAGCGTGGCGCGCCCTGAGGGACTCGAACC
>JBLNEW010000019.1:0-72031 GCA_050263095.1 Deltaproteobacteria bacterium
AGAAGCTCTCGAAGCCGGGGCGAAGCGAAGGTCCTTCCACGGAGCGGCCGCCTATCGGGTTCGGCCGGTCCAGGACGAAGAAGGCGAGCCTCGCGCTTGCCGCGGCCTCCATGCAGAAAAGCATGGTCGCCTGGTACGTGTAGTAGCGGGCCCCGACATCCTGGATGTCGAAGACAAGAGCGTCGAGCCCGCGCAGCTTCGCATCGTCGGGCCGCAGCGACCCGGCGCCGCTTCCGTACAGCGAGTGGACAGGCACGCCGGTCCGCGTATCGCGCTCTTCCTCCACGGCTGCCATGTACTGGATGTCGCCGCGGACGCCGTGCTCCGGGCCGAAGAGGGCGGAGAGCCGCAATCCCCGCGCCGAAAAAAACAGGTCGGCGGCATGGCGCAGCCGCCGGTCCACCGATGTGGGATTGCATATGAGCCCCACCGCAAGCCCCCGCATGGAGGCGAAGCGATCCTCGACGAGAACGTCGAGGCCCGATGCGACCCTCTTCGTGCGGCTCCCGGCCTTCGGGGCGGCTCCCATAATCATAGGAAGATACCACATCCGCCTGCGAAGGTTCCCTGCCGGCGGAAGCCTACGGAAAAAGCCGGGCATCCAAGTACAAGGGACGGGAGGAAACCAGGTTTCCAGGCGCAATTGCTGCTTAACGGTTCCCGAAAGGATGGCGATGAAGGAGTTTCTGGAGAGCTTTCATGATCTTGTCTTGACCGGGATCATCCTTGCGTTGGCGCTGGCGATGGCAATCGCCGCATACGTGGCCGTTTTCGCCCTCGCAAGGGTCGTCGCCCGGCGGACGGGTAGCGTGTTGGAGGATCTCATCGTCCGGCACGGCCGGAAGCCGGCGCTGGCCTTTTTCCCCCTGCTTTCGATCTTCACGGCAATCCCGTTCATGCCGCTGCCGAAGGAAGTGGCGGCGCCGGCGCAGCACGCCGTAGCCCTCGGGCTCATCGCCTCCGTGGGGTGGATCGCCGCAAGGATAACCGACGCGCTGGTCGACTTCACCTCTTTCCGCTTCGAGGTGGACGTTAAGGACAACCTGGCGGCCCGAAGGATGCGGACCCGGTTCTTGGTGCTGCGCCGCGTCACGGCGGTCATCATCGGATTCGTAACGCTCGCGGTGATGCTCATGACGTTTCCCTCGATCCGCCGCCTCGGGGTCACCATGTTCGCCTCGGCGGGTATAGCGGGGCTCCTCGTCGGCCTTGCCGCCCGGCCGATGCTCACCAATCTCATCGCGGGCCTGCAAATAGCCTTCACGCAGCCGATCCGGATCGACGACGTGGTGATCGTGGAGGGGGAGTACGGCAGGATCGAGGAGATCCGCACGACCTACGTGGTTGTCCGGATCTGGGACCAGCGGCGGCTGGTGCTCCCGCTTTCCTACTTCATAGAGCGGCCGTTTCAGAACTGGACTCGCGTGACCGCCGACATCATGGGAACCGTTTACCTCTACGCGGACTACACGGTTCCGGTCGAAGAGGTGCGGAAGGAGCTTCTGATGATCCTTGAGTCGTCCGGCCTGTGGGACAGGAAGGCCTGGGGGCTTCAGGTCACGGACGCCACCGAGCGCACGCTCCAGCTTCGTGCGCTGATGAGCGCGGCGGATTCCTCGACCGCATGGGACCTGCGCTGCCTCGTGCGTGAGAAGCTGGCCGCCTTCATTGCGGATAACTATCCCCAGTGCCTCCCGTCCGCCAGGACGGAAGTCCGGGAGTCCCCATCCCGGGCGCTCAAGGGGCGGGAAGAGGGAAGGCGGTCCGCGTAGATCGCGTGACGCGTCGCCGCGGGGTTTTTCAAGAGCGGCCGGCCGGTCGTGCCTTTGGGGAGAAAGTGGTGGTATCCTACCCCCCAGACACTGACTGGAGGACGGCGTGAAACCGCAAATGCCCGTAATCGGTAAAGTATCCTCGGAAATATTCGATGAGGTGATTCTTCCGCAGCTGGGATGCAAGCACCCGGAAATCCTGGTCGGTCCGCAGCACGGGGTGGACGTGGGCGTCGTCGACCTGGGCGGCGGCCAGGTGATGGTGACCACGACCGATCCGATATTCGTGGTCCCCCCTTACGGGTGGGAGCGGTCCGGGTGGTTCGCGGTCCACATCCTGGCTTCCGACGCTGCCACTTCGGGAATCCGGCCGCGCTACATAACAATGGATCTCAACCTCCCCATGTCGATCGACCGGGACGGATTCGAAGCCCTGTGGACCGTCATGCACCGTGAGTGCGAGAAGATCGGCATGGCGGTCCTGTCCGGCCACACCGGCCGCTATGAAGGGTGCGAGTATCCCATGATAGGCGGCGCCACCGTGATCGGGATCGGGCCAAAGGACCTTTACGTCACCCCCAACATGGCGCGACCGGGGGACGTCGTCATAATCACGAAGGGGGCCGCCATCGAGGCGGCCGGGCTGTTCGCCGTAACCTTCCCGCAGCGGGTGGCGCAGCGGTACGGTGAGAAAACGGCGCGGGAGGCCGAGGAGATATTCTGGCAGATGTCCGTGGTGGAGGATGCCCTTACCGCGGCGGAAGCGGGCGTGAGGGAAAACGGCGTGACCGCCATGCACGACGCCACCGAGTGCGGCGTGTGGGGCGGCCTGTTCGAGGTCGCCCAGGCGTCGGGCGTCGGCATGGCTATAGACAAGGAAAAAATCATAGTGCAGGACGCCGTGCGGAAAGTGTGCGACCTGTTCGGCATCGACCCTTATTCGTCGATAAGCGAGGGTACGCTCATCATCGCCTGCCGGCCGCACAAGGCGAAGGAAGTGGTCCGTCGTCTCGGCGACAAGGGGATAAAGGCCGGCATGGCGGGGGAGATAGTGAATCGGGAGAAGGGGATGCGCATTTTCGAAAAAGGAACGTCGACGGAGCTTGTTCACCCCAAGGTGGATCCCTTCTGGTCCGCCTTCGGGAAAGCGGCGTCGCAGGGTCGGTGAATGGACGGCATCGTCTCTCCCGCCATGTGGCGGCTCTACGTCATAACCGATGAGCGGGTGGGCCGGGGCCGGTCCCACCTCCAGATCGCGGAAGGGGCGATCCGGGGCGGAGCCGATGCGATACAGCTGCGGGACAAGGAGGCATCCGGCGGGCGACTGTTCAGCTTGGCGCTGGGACTGCGCAGGCTCACGCGCGAAGCGAGGATCCCCTTCATAGTGAACGACCGCCTGGATGTCGCCATGGCGGTCGGCGCCGACGGGGTGCATGTGGGGCAGGATGACCTGCCGGCTTCCGTGGCGCGCAGGATCCTGGGGCCCGGCAAGATCCTCGGAGTCTCCGCGGAGACGGTGGAGGAGGCCCTGGCGGCGCAAAAAGACGGAGCGGACTACCTCGGCGTGGGCCCTGTATTCGAGGCCAGGGGGACCAAGGCGGACGCCGGAGCGCCGCTGGGCCTCGAACTCATCGCGCGGATCCGAAAAGGATGCGGCCTTCCCATCGTCGCGATCGGAGGGATAAACGCCGAAAACGCGCGGAGCGTGAGGGAAGCCGGAGCGGATGCGGTTGCAGTGATTTCCGCAATCGCGTCTGCCGACGATATCTCCCGGGCGGCGATGCATCTGAAGCTTAAGCTTTAGCGCCGCGAACAAGGAGGCAAGAATTGAAGAAGGCGCTTGCCATCGCCGGCTCAGACAGCGGGGGAGGCGCCGGCATCCAGGCGGACCTTAAGACCTTCATGGCGTTCGGGGTATTCGGGATGTCCGCCGTCACCGCCCTTACGGCCCAGAATACGGTGGGAGTGCAGGGGATTTTCGACATCCCGCCGGAATTCGTCCGGGAGCAGATCCGAAGCGTTATGACCGACATCGGCGCCGATGCCGCCAAGACGGGAATGCTGTCCAACGCCGCCGTAGTGCGGACGGTGGCCGAATCGGTCCGCGAATTCCGCATCCCGAACCTTGTGGTCGACCCCGTTATGGTCGCCAAGAGCGGCGATCCGCTGCTGGCGCCGGAGGCCCGCCTGGCGGTCCGAGGCGAGCTGCTGCCGCTGGCCGTCGTCGTTACCCCCAACCTCTTCGAGGCGGAAGCGCTCCTCGAACGGAAGATCGAGGGTCTGGACGCCATGAAGAAGGCCGCCAGGGAGCTGCAAACCTTCGGAAGCGACTGGGTGGTCTTGAAGGGAGGGCGCGTGGACATCGACGGGCAGGCGATCGACGTTCTCTGCGGGGATGGAGAGCTGATACTCCTGCGGTCGCCCTGGTCGGCATCCGGGAATACGCACGGCACCGGCTGCACCTTCGCCTCCGCCATCGCAGCCGGCCTGGCCAAGGGGCTGGCCCCGCCCAAGGCCGCACAAAGGGCGAAAAAGTACGTAACCGAGGCCATCAAAAGCGGGCCGTCGTTGGGAAGCGGCCGCGGCCCCGCGAACCACCTGGCCGGCGTGCGCGCCAAATGGTAACGGGACGGCCTTCCGCTATGCGTCAGGCCGTGCGCGGGAAAATCCTGAATATCCCCCCCGGAAAGCTGCCCGTCGAGATTCTGGAAAGGATGCTTGCGAAGTACACGTCGTCGATCAATGGAGTAGCGGTCGGCGCTTCGATCGGAGAGGACGCCGCGGCGATCGATATGGGGGATACCTGCCTGCTGGCAAAGACCGATCCGATCACGTTCGTTGCCGAGGACATCGGGACCTATACGATCTTCGTCAACGCGAACGACATCGCGACGATGGGCGGAATTCCGAGGTGGTTCCTCGCGGTCATCCTCCTCCCCGAAAAAGGGACGACCTCCCGGCTCGTGGAAAAAATATTCCGTCAACTTTCCTCGGCCTGTAAAAAAACAGGCGTGGCCTTCTGCGGCGGGCACACGGAAATCACCGTAGGCATCGATCGGCCTGTCGTCATCGGCACGATGCTGGGCGAGGTCGAGAAGAGCCTGCTCATCGCCACGGCGGGGGCGCGGGCGGGGGACGACATAATCCTTACCAAGGCGATCGCGATCGAAGGAACTTCGATACTCGCCAGGGAAAGAGGCAAGGAGATCGCCGGCGCGTTCGGAGCGGGCGTCCTGCGCGCATGCAGGAAACTCGCGGACGACCCCGGGATCGGGATCTTGAGGGAGGCCGGCATCGCCGTGCGCAACGGCAGGGTCCATTCCATGCACGATCCCACGGAAGGAGGACTGGCGAACGCCCTCTACGAGGTGGCGGCGGCTGCGGACGTGGGATTGGTTGTGGACAGCGGGCGGATCCCGGTCCTTAAGGAGTGCAGAATGCTGTGCAGGCACTTCGGCCTGGATCCCATGGGCCTGATCGCTTCCGGCAGCCTCCTGATCATGGTCGACCCGGGCGACAGCGGGAAGGTGATCCGGGCCATCGAAGATGCAGGCGTGCCCGCGGCGAAAATAGGAAAAATCGTGCCGAAGTCGGCAGGGGTCAAGATACGCGACAGGGGCAGGATACGTGATCTTCCGAGGTTCGACCGGGACGAGATGGCAAGGATCCTGGAGAGAGGCTGAAGCCATGTCGACGCCGCCGTCAAAAGGATCGCCGCACCGGGAGCCTATACAGGTCGGGGCCGCGGCTGCGGGCGACCTTCCCTTCGTCCGGGAACTTCTCGAGGAATGCGGGCTTCCGCTCGAAGGAGTGGACCTCCATTTCGGCCATTTCTTCGTGGCGAGGCGTGGAACGAATCGCTTGGGCTGCATCGGGATGGAACTCTACGGGGAGGAGATTCTCCTGCGTTCCCTGGCGGTGGTCCGCGCGCACCGCAACCGGGGGATCGGCGCCGAGCTTCTGCGAACCGTTATCGGCGAGGCGAAACGGGCGGGCGGCGCCAGGGCCTGGGGGCTTACGATGACCGGCCGGAGAAACCTGTTCGCGCGGTTCAGGTTCCGTGTGACGCCCCGTGACGCCGCACCTGCCGCGTTGTCCCGCTCGCTGCAGTTCCAGGGGGCTTGCCCCGAGTCCGCCGTCCTGATAGTCCGCACGCTGTGACGCCAGGCGGATGGCCGATCCGATGCGGCCGATACGCCGGTTCCCGATTCAGAAGCTCTGCTTCGTCACCACCAGCAGTTGCGCCCGGGCGATCGACGGATCTCCGTCGAGGGGGAACGCGATGTCGATGTGGATGACGTTTCCGAGTCCCGATCTCGCGTTGCCGATCCGAAGGCCGGCGCCGATGTCTCGCAGGAGCCCCGTGTCGGGCACGCCCCTGAAATCGCCGCCCCAGGCCTTGCCCATGTCGAAGAATATCGCTCCTCCCAGGCGGAAAAGCCGGAAGGGGAACCACGGCGTGTAGAACCGCTGTTCGAGGGTAAGCAGGAACCTCCTGTCCCCGGGCTGGTACAGCGCCGGGTACCCGCGAAGCCCGTTGTCGCCGCCCAGGAGAAGCTGGCGGTCGTCGTCGGGGCGGATCGCCTTGTTGCCCGAAACCAGCGCGAAGAAGAGCCATTTTTCGCCGAGGCGCAGATACAGCCGTGAAGCGCCTCCTGCGACCGTATTCCGTACCGTGCCGCTTTCGACCCTTCCGTCGGCGGCGGCGTTAAACGTAAAGATCCATCGCCTGTCCGACTCGATCCCCTTGCCGAGGGAGGCGGTAAAAACAAGCGCGTCACGGTCGGAGCCGAAGCTTTGGCTTGCGTAACCCGCTGTCGCTCCGAGCCGCGTCCCAAGGAAAAAGTCCTCGGTCCGCTCGATCTGGTCCCGGTTCTTCGCCTCCTCGAACCTGTCCTCCAGGAATTCGAAGCCGATCCACGGATAGGTGAGGAGCCGGTCCCCCGGGACCGCCGTTGTTCCGGTCCGTTCAGGCGCTACCGAGAACCGGGTTTCGTCCTTCGTCGCGCCGACGGTCCACCGCCTGACCCATCCGTGCCTCAAGCCCCCCGACCAGCCGCCGAAGAACCGGAGGAACTTTACCCGCGTGAGGAACGGACCGGCAATGGCGCCGCGGGCCGCCAGGGTATCGACGCGCTCGTCGTCGATGTGCGAGCCGCCCGCGGTCCAGTGCGAATCGAGGGAATAAAAAGGGCGCTCGACCCGGATGCTGCGCTTCCGGCCGTCGTCGCTTTCCGAGAGCAGCAGGGCGGTCCTCCACCAGGTCCCGAACAGGTGTTCATCTTCGAATTCCATGCTGTTCGTATCGCGCTCCGGGGTCGAGGATCTTTCGAAGCTGATCCGCGAACCCCGGCCGAGGAAGTTCGTTTCCTCGAAATCGACGCTCGTCGTGTTCCTGCCTCCCTTGCGCTCGAACGAAAATCCCGGCCGAAGAGTCCACACGTCCCGCGTCACGACCTCGATGTCGACGCGCCCGTCTCGATAGGCCACGGGCCTTATCCGCGCGTCGTAAAAATACCTGTTCGACCGCAGTATCCGCGCCGATTCGTCCAGGATTCGCCTGTTGTATGGATCTCCGGTCTTGAACAGGAGCTGGTTTGCGACCGTCGACCGCCGGGTCCGCAAGTGGAGGCGGTTCGCGAGACGGAAGAGCCGGTTGTCCTCCCGGGGGTCGGCGATGTCGAAGATGTTTTCCGTGCGGAAAAGGATGTCCCCAATGGTGGCCCCGCGGGAGAGGAGCTCCTCGTCCGAAGGGACCTGGTCGTCGGCGCCGAGCGCCTGCGCGGGTGCGGCGGACAGCATGAAAAGCGCGGAAAATACCAGGAAGATCGCCCGGGTGCCGGGAGCAGGCAGGAAATGGATGTCGGATTTGCGCATGTCCGGTTGATTATTCCCGCGGTTGCTTGTAATCTGTGTATACAGTATACAGTTTATCCCTGGTCAGCCGATCGATCCAACCGCCGACACGCCGTTAACTGGAAGGCAGCCGTTCCGTTTCATCGGTCCGGGGGGCCTTTCGATGATTATCCCTCTTCCATGAATTCCATGGTCGAATAATGCGCCTTCAACGAGCTTCGCCCGCATTCGAATGGAACCGGTTGGGCGCTTGCGTGGTCCATCACCGGTAAGAGGCGATTGATCGACCATGCGAAGCGGGAGGGCAGGACATGAAACGTATGTGTCTGGCGGCAGCGGCGGCGGCGATGACGGCCGCGATCCTCGCGGCGTTCGTTCCCTGGAAGGGCGCAGGGGCCGCGGAGAAGGAAGCGGCGAGGGTTGGGGAGCTGAAGCTGGCCTCCACCGAGGGAGACCGCACCTCCGCGGAGATAACCGTTTACAACGTGGGTCTCGGGCTGGTCAAGGACCGCAGGAACGTAACGCTGGGACGGGGCGAGAACACGCTGCTGTTCATGGACGTGGCGTCCCAGGTGATCCCGTCCAGCGTTTCCGTGCGCTCCGTGAAGGAGGGCGATACCGTATCGGTCCTGGAGCAGAACTACGAGTACGACCTCCTCTCTCCCGCGAAGCTGCTGGAGAAATACGTCGGGAAGACCGTCCGGATCAGGTACCGCAGCCCGTACACGGACCGGGAGGACGAGCGGGAGGCGAAGGTGCTGGCGTACAACGACGGCCAGCCCGTGTTGATGATAGATAACGAGGTGACCTTCGGGATCCCGGGCGCCTACATATTCCCCGAAGTCCCCAGGGACCTGATCGCCCGGCCCACCCTCTCCTGGATGCTCGCCGCGAAGTCGGCCGGGAAACGCGAGCTGGAGGCGCTCTACCTCACCAACGGGATGACGTGGAGGGCGGACTACGTCCTTGTGCTGGGGGCTGATGAGAGCGGCGCCGACCTGTCGGGGTGGGTGACGCTGGACAACCGAAGCGGAGCGACGTTCCGGAACGCCCGGCTCAAGCTTGTGGCCGGGGACGTGAACCGCATCCGCGACGATCTCGGCAGGAGAGGGTACCCGGCGGCGGCTAAGGCGGCGGGAATGGCCGAGGGGATCGCCCAGTTCAAGGAGTCCGAGCTGTTCGAGTACCACCTCTACTCGCTGGAGCGCCCCACCGACGTGAAGAACAACCAGTCGAAACAGGTTGGCCTGCTTGCGGCCGAAGACGTTCCGGTGAAGAAGGAGTATGTCTTCTACGGCGCCGACTATTACTACCGCGCGCATCATACGGGGGACATCGTCCGGAACCAGAAGGTGCCCGTGTTCCTCCTCCTCCGAAACGACAAGGCGTCGCGCCTCGGCATGCCGCTCCCGAAGGGGATCGTGCGGGTGTACAAGCGCGACAAGGACGATGCCCTGCAGTTCGTGGGGGAAAACTCCATCGACCACACTCCGAAGGACGAAAAGGTGCGGCTGATGCTGGGGGACGCCTTCGACGTCGTGGGCGACCGGAAGCAGACGGACTGGAAGGTCGTTTCGGGGAATACGTTCGAGGCGTCATACGAAATTTCCCTGAGAAACCACAAGAAGGAGGGGATCACGGTCAGGGTGGTGGAGCCGATACCCGGCGACTGGAAGATCCTGGAGAACAGCCACGCTTACGAGAAAGAGGACTCCCGGACCGCGGTCTTCCCCGTGAAAGTCGAGCCCGACCGGGAGGTCAAGCTCAAGTACAGGGTGCGGATCCGCTACTGACGGCGGGGCGGACCGAGCAGGCGGAGAGCTTCCCGGGCTATATGGAGGTCCTCCCTTGTGTGGATGATGAGGATTCGCCCGAGGGAATCGGCCGCCGAAAGGTCCGCATCCGGGCGGAAGATCCGGTTGCGCTTGGGATCGAGGCGCAATCCGAGGCAATCAAGCCCCCGGCATGCCTCCTCTCTCAAGGCGGCAGCGTTCTCCCCCACGCCGGCGGTGAAGATCAAGGCATCCACGCCCCCCAGCGCAACGGCGAGAGCGCCGATGGCGGCGCGGACGGAGTCGGCGTAGATCGCAAGGGCAAGCCTCGCCCGCTCGTTTCCTGCCTTGGCCGCCTCCTGGACCGCGCGGAAATCGGAGGATATCCCCGACACGCCCAGCAGGCCGCTGCCCCGCTGGAGTATATCATCCAGGTCCCGCGCGGAGAGCCCCATGCGCTCCATCGCGTAGATCAGGATCCCCGGATCGACCGATCCCGAGCGGCTCCCCATGACCAGACCTTCCAGCGGGGTGAATCCCATCGTCGTGGCGACCGCCTTTCCCCCCAGGACGGCGGTCGCCGAACATCCGTTCCCCAGGTGGCAGGTTACGGCGCGAAATCCCGCCGCCGGCCGGCCGAGAAATTCCGCCGCCCGCCCGGCGCAGTAGGCGTGACTGATCCCGTGGAAGCCGTAGCGGCGGATCCCGCGATCCGCGTACCATTCGTACGGCAGAGGGTATACGTGCCTGTCGGGGGGGATGTCCGCAAAGAAAGCCGTGTCGAAGACGGCGAAGTTGGGGACGCCCGGAATCGCCCGTTGCGCCGCGCCGATAGCGGAAAGGGCAAAGGGGTTGTGCAGGGGGGCCAGCTCGGAGAGGCGGAAGAGCTCCTCCAAAACCCCGCCATCGACCTGTACGCTGTCGGCGAAGGCGCGCCCCCCGTGGACGACCCGGTGGCCGACGGCGAAGACCGGATCGTAGGCAACCCGGCTCCCGATCGCCTCGAGGACCCCGGAGACCGCGTCCTCCATGTCCGGCTTGAGCGCTGGAACCTCGACCGTCCCCTCGGCCGCAAGCTCCGTGGAGCGGCCGGAAAACAGCGAGAACTTGAGAGTGCTCGATCCCGCGTTAAGGGCGAGGACGCTCACGGCGTCCACTTCCAGTCGCGGATCCCGGGCATGTCCTCCCCATGCAGGCGGATGTACTGCTTGTGCGCCAGCAGCCGGTCCCGGATCTCCTGCTTCGCATAGGCGACATCAGGTCCCAGAGCAGGCACCCGGTCTATCACGTCCCCGGCGAGGTGGAACCTGTCCAGGTCGTTCAGGACAACCATATCGAAAGGCGTCGTGGTCGTCCCCTCTTCCTTGTAGCCGCGCACGTGCAGGTTCTTGTGGTTCGTCCTGCGGTAGGTCAGCCGGTGGATGAGCCACGGGTATCCGTGGAAGGCGAAGATGATCGGCCGGTCCCTGGTGAAGATGGCGTCGAACTCCTGGTCGGCCAGGCCGTGAGGATGCTCGCTCGGGGGCTGGAGGCTCATGAGGTTCACTACGTTGACGACGCGGATCTTAAGTCCGGGCGTCATCCTCCGCAGGAGCGATACGGCCGCGAGGGTCTCCAGGGTCGGAACGTCTCCGGCGCACGCCATCACTACGTCGGGCTCGGCTCCCCGGTCGTTGCTTGCCCACTCCCAGATCCCGATCCCCGCCGTGCAATGGCGGATGGCCGCGTCCATGGACAGCCACTGGGGGGCGGGCTGCTTCCCGGCGACTATGACGTTTACGTAGTCGCGGCTCCTCAGGGCGTGGTCGGCGACCGACAGGAGAGTGTTTGCATCGGGCGGGAGGTAGACGCGTATGATGTCCGCCTTCTTGTTGACGACGTGGTCGATGAACCCGGGGTCCTGGTGGCTGAAGCCGTTGTGGTCCTGCCGCCACACGTGGGAGGTGAGTAGGTAGTTCAGCGACGCGATCGGTTGCCGCCACGGGATGTCCCGCGTTACCTTGAGCCACTTGGCGTGCTGGTTGAACATCGAGTCCACGATGTGGATGAACGCCTCGTAGCAGGAGAAGATCCCGTGCCGGCCCGTGAGAAGATACCCTTCCAGCCACCCCTGGCACTGGTGCTCGGAGAGCATCTCCATGATCCGTCCGTCGGGGGAGAGCCCCTCGTCCGTGGGAAGCCGGTCGGCGACCCACGCTTTGTCCGTGGCTTCGAAAACGGCGCCGAGCCTGTTCGAGGCGGTTTCGTCGGGGCCGAAGATCCGGAAGTTCCGGGAATCCGCGTTCATCCTCATCACGTCCCGGAGGAATGTCCCGAGGACCCGGGTCGCCTCGCCTTCCACCGCTCCCGGAGCGGGAACGTCGACCGCGTATTCCCGGAAGTCGGGAATCCGAAGGTCTCGCAGGAGGAGTCCACCGTTGGCGTGCGGGTTCGCTCCCATGCGGCGGTCGCCTTCGGGGGCAAGCCCCGCTATCTCGGGGCGCAGGCGGCCGCGCTCGTCGAAAAGTTCCTCGGGGCGGTAGCTCCTCATCCATTCTTCGAGAAGCATTACATGGTCCGGACGGGCAGCCATCTCGGAGAAGGGGACCTGGTGGGAACGCCACGTTCCCTCCGAGGGCTTTCCGTCGACCTCTTTCGGGCCGGTCCACCCCTTGGGCGTCCGAAGGACGATCATCGGCCAGCGGGGCCTTGTCGCGTCGCCCGTGGCGCGCGCTTTTTCCTGGATGCGCCTTATATTCCCGACCGCCTCGTCGAGCGCCGCGGCCATCTCCTGGTGCATGTCCTGCGGTTCCTCCCCTTCGACGAAGCGGAGCGAGTAGCCGTAGCCGGAAAAGAGTTGCTCCAGTTCCTCGCGGGGGATCCGGGCGAGGATGCAGGGGTTCTGTATCTTGTACCCGTTGAGATGAAGGATCGGAAGCACGGCGCCGTCGCGCACGGGATTGAGGAACTTGTTCGAATGCCAGCCGGTCGCCAGCGGCCCCGTCTCCGCCTCTCCGTCCCCGACTATGCAGGCGACGATCAGGCCGGGATTGTCGAAGGCCGCGCCGAAGGAGTGGCTCAAGGAGTATCCGAGCTCGCCACCCTCGTGGATCGATCCCGGGGTCTCGGGGGCGACGTGGGAGGGGATCCCCCCCGGGAAGGAGAACCGGGTGAACAGGCGTTTCAATCCTTCCTCGTCCCGCGATACGTCCGGGTAGTATTCGCTGTAAGTTCCCTCGAGGTACGAATTGGCGACGAGCCCGGGGCCTCCGTGACCGGGCCCGCATACGTAGATCATGTCCAGGCAAGATTCCTTGATGACCCTGTTCAAGTGCACGTAAATGAAGTTGAGCCCCGGGGTTGTCCCCCAATGTCCCAGGAGCCTGGGCTTGACGTGCCGCAGCGATAACGGTTCCTTGAGGAGCGGATTGTCGTAGAGGTAGATCTGGCCGACCGACAGGTAGTTTGCCGCCCGCCACCAGGCATCCATCCGGAGGAGCTGTTCGGGCGCAAGCGGACCCTTCATATCAGCCTCCAGTCTTAAATTCTTAAGCCTTTGGGCGAGGAATGCAAGACACGCGGCAACGCGGCCCCGCGCCAAGCCATCAAAGTACCAAAAACCTCCGAATCCCGGGGGGAGGAGGGCATTCCGATGAACAGACCGGCGGGCCCGGTTTCCGTTTTATCCGTACTGCTGGCGTTGGCATTCGCGAGCGCAGGGTTCGCGGAGCCCGTGACGAAAAAGAGCCTCTCGCTTGAGGATGCCAAAAAGGTCGCCGCCTCCGCGGCCGCCGAGGCGAAAAAGAACAAGTGGAACATGGCGATCGCCCTCCTGGACGACGGGGGGAATCTGCTCTATTTCGAGCGAACGGACGAGACCCAGATCGGAAGCATCGATGTCGCGATCGGCAAAGCCCGCACCGCGGCCATGTTCAAAAGGCCGACCAAGGCGCTCGAGGATGCCTTGAACAAAGGTCAGTACGCGATTGCGACCTTCCCGAACAGCGTGCCCAGGGAGGGGGGGCTGCCGATATATTCGGAAGGCAAGTTCATAGGCGCCATCGGGGTGAGCGGCGGAACATCGGCGGAGGACGCCCAGGTGGCCAAAGCGGGGACCGACGCCTTGAAATAAGATCGGATCCTATATAATAAACTTATGACGAGCATCATCAGGAGCCACCTGGATAAGATCGTCGGTTCGGGCCTGGTCCTTCTCCTGTTCCTGACGTTTTCCCTCTTCTGAATCACCGAGGAGGCCTGGCCGGCCGTGCAGCCGGCTCACCCGCCCGCAGTCGTCGAAGCCCCGTAGTAATTGAAGCCACGGTTTTATCTTCCGGAATTCTCATATGGCGGGAATGGGATTCCCGCCGTATGCTAGCTTGAAACATACGCAAGGAGCGCGACGTTTGGGGCAGGCAAGGAAGAGCGGGAATGTCAACCGCGGCGTCGACCGGCTGGGGAAGCTCAACAGCTGCTTCCTGGATTTCGGCGCCGATCCGCTGGAGAACATCGGCCGGCTCACGGCGGTTTGCGGGGAACTGCTGGGAGCGGCCTGCGCCCTGTACAACCGCCTGGACCAGGGGATGCTTTGTTCCCTGGGCCGGTGGAACGCGCCCGCGGATTTCAACCCCGTGGACAGGCCCGACGGGCACATATGCTACGACGTGATCCGGCATACGACGGAGGGTGTCCTCGTCATCGGCAACCTTCCGGAAACGCCTTATGCGCGCACCGATCCCAACGTCCTTCCCTATAAGCTCCGTACCTACATCGGAACGGCGGTAAAGCTCGACGGAGCGAGCGTCGGGTCGCTGTGCGCCGTGTTCCAGACCGATTATCTTCCGGGCGAGGAGGACAAGCGGGTCCTCCAGGCAATCGCGAAGGCGATCGCGGTGGAGGAAGAGCGCAAACGCGCGACCGAAGCCCTGCGGGAGAGCAACGAAACGCTGCGCGCCCTCGTACAGGCCTCCCCACTTGCGATCGTCACGTTCGATCCGCGCGGAAACATCCTGTTGTGGAATCCGGCCGCCGAACGGATGTTCGGATGGAGGGCGGATGAAGTGTTGGGAAGGCCGCACCCTATCGTCCCGGAGGACAAGAGGGAGGAGTTCCGCGCGTTCCGCGATATCGCCATGAAGGGAGAGGCGTTCACCGGGGTGGAGGTCCGCAGGCTGAAAAAGGACGGCTCCCCGATCGACATCAGCATCTCCACGGCGCCCCTTCGCGGGGCGGACGGAACAATATCCAGCATAATGTCAATCATCACCGACGTAACGGAGCGCAAGATCACGGAGGAGGCGCTCCGGAAAAGCGAGGAGCAGCTCCTGCAGGCGCAGAAGATGGAGGCGGTGGGCAGGCTCGCCGGCGGAATCGCCCACGACTTCAATAACCTTCTGACTGCCGTCACCGGGTACAGCGAGCTCCTGCTGGGCCGCATAGGCGAGCGCGACCCGATGTGGAAGGAGCTCGAGGAGATCCGCAGGGCCGGTGTCCGGGCGGCCTCGCTCACGCGCCAGCTACTTGCATTCAGCAGGCGGCAGGTCCTCCAGGTGAAGGTCCTGGATCTGAACGGCGTGGTTTCCGGGCTGGAATCCATGCTGCGCCGCCTGATCGGCGAGGACATCGAGCTGATCGTCGTTGCCGGAGAGGGAGTGGGGCGGGTGAGAGCGGACCGGGGCCAGATCGAGCAGGTCATCATGAACCTCGTCGTCAACGCAAGGGACGCGATACGCGATGGAGGCCGCATTGCCATCAGGACGTCCGACGTAGACCTGGACGAGACGGAAGCGGGTAGGATGGGAGCCGCCGCGGGGAGCTACGTGATGGTTTCGGTCGGCGATAACGGCTCGGGGATGAACGAAGAGGTCAGGCTGCACCTGTTCGAGCCGTTCTTCACCACGAAGGAGGACGGAACGGGGCTGGGGCTTGCCACCGCGTACGGGATAGTGCGCCAGAGCGGGGGTCACATCCGGGTGGACAGCGAGCCGGGGCGCGGATCGACGTTCGAGGTCTATCTGCCGAGGGTGGAAGGCAAGCCGGAATCGCTGGAGACGCATGCGGATTACGTCCCCTCCTCCGACGGGAGGGAAACCGTCCTCGTGGTCGAGGACGAGGAGATGGTGCGTGAGCTTGTCTGCGAGGTCCTGCGCAAGAGCGGCTACACCGTGCTGGAGGCGCAGGACGGGGAAGAGGCGTTGCGGGTATCGGGGGGACACCGCGGGCCCATACACCTGCTTGTCACCGACATGGTGATGCCCCGTATGCGCGGCAACGACCTCGCCGAACGCCTCGTCCCGCTGCGGCCGGAGATGAAGGTCCTGTACATGTCCGGATACACCGGCGGCCAGGTCTTCGGCGCGGGCGGCATGGGAGCGGGACAGGCCTTCATGCAGAAGCCGTTCGGGCCGGCCGTCCTCGCGAAAACCGTTCGCCGGCTGCTCGACTCCCGCCCCGAGGATGACTCGCCGCGATGAAGTTACGCGCGGGCGGCAGGAAAGCAGGCGAGATCCGGGAGATCCGGGTCGTGCAGGGCGTGCAGAAGCACGCCGAGGGCTCCGTCCTCTTCCAGATGGGCGACACGAAGGTGGTATGCGCCGCGTCGGTGGAGGAGCGCGTCCCCCCGTTTCTCAAGGGCACAGGGAAGGGATGGGTCACCGCCGAGTACGCGCTGCTGCCGAGGTCCACGAACACGAGGGTCGCGCGCGAAGGGCGGACGGGCAAGGTCCAGGGCCGCACCTACGAGATCCAGCGGCTGATCGGCCGGGCGTTGCGGGCGGCGCGGGACGGCGAGCGGCGCGGGGAAAGGACGGGCACCAGCGACTGCGACGTCCTGCAGGCGGACGGCGTGACCCGCACAGTCTTCATCAACGGGGCGTGGATCGCACTTTGGCAGGCGTGCGGCCGGCTGGTCGCGGACGGATCCATCCCCGGGAATCCCGTGCTGGAGCCGGTCGCGGCGGTCAGCGTCGGGATCGTGGAGGGGCGGGTCTTCGTGGACCTGGATTACGCCGAGGATTCGGCGGCGCAGGTGGACATGAACGTGGTCATGACGGGCAGCGGTAATCTGATCGAGGTCCAGGGGACAGCCGAGGGCGATCCGTTCACGCGCAGCCAGCTGGACGGGATGCTGACCGCGGCCATGGCGGCGGGAAGAAGGATACTGCGGATCCAGAAGGGGTGGACGCGGGGAGGTGCCAAATGATGAGGCTTCTGCTGGCCACCAAGAACAGGGGGAAGGTGATCGAGATACGGGGCCTCCTGGGGCTGGGGGCGCTGAAAAACGTCGAGGTGCTGTCCCTCGCCGATATGCCCAACGCCGAAGAGCCTCGGGAGGGGGGAAAATCCTTTTCCGAGAACGCCCGTATCAAGGCTCTGCACTACGCGGCGGCATATCGCGTACTTTGCATCGCGGACGATTCAGGCCTCGCGGTGGACGCATTGGGCGGTCGTCCGGGCGTGCTCTCCGCCCGTTACGCGGGACTGAATGCAACGGATGCGGATAACAACACGATGCTGCTCGACGACCTCAAGCCCTACCCGAGGCCCTGGAAGGCGGCGTTTGTCTGCGTCGCGGTCTGCGCGCTGCCCGGCCGCGTGGTCGTGGAAACCACCGGGCGGATCGCGGGCGAGATCCTGCCGGTCCCCCAGGGGTTCGGCGGCTTCGGCTACGATCCGATATTCCTGGTGGGAGGGACGGGAAAGACGATGGCCGAGCTTTCGACCGACGAGAAGAACCGGATCAGCCACCGCGGGCAGGCGGTCCGCCAGCTTGTCGCCGAGCTTAAGTCCCAGGGGATGCTGGGGTAGACGGCGGTTCGCCGTTGCCCCTATAATTCACGAAACTCGATCGCGTCGGGACGTAGCGCAGCCTGGTAGCGCATCTGCTTTGGGAGCAGAGGGCCGGCGGTTCGAATCCGCCCGTCCCGACCAGTTATTTCAGGAAGTTGCCTGTTTGTCGTTCAGGCCGCCTGCCGCTATGCTTACCTGGCAGAAGAGGGAAACCATTATCGATCGCGAGGTGTTTTTCTCCTGTCGCCGGCGGGAATCCGGATCCGGAACTCGGCCCCCCCGAGGGCGCTGACGCCAACCTCGATGCGCCCGCCCACGCTCTCCATGACCCGCCGGCTGAACGCCAGGCCGATCCCGGTCCCTTGAGGGCGGGTCGTGAAGAACGGCTCGAAGATCTTCTCACGGGTCATTTCGGGGATTCCCGGGCCGGAATCCGCGATCCGCACGACGAGGAATCCGTCCGAAAACTCGGAGTCGATCGCCATCCTGCGGTCCCCCGGGTGATTTTCCAGCGCCTGGGACGCGTTGTTGATGACATTCATGAACACCTGCTCGAGAAGCCCGTCACCGGCGTAACAGGGCGGCAGTCCCTCGGGGGAGGCAACGTCGATGGCGATTTTGTTCTTCCGCAGGTTCGTTCGACAAAGCTCCACGGCATCCCGGATCGCGCTGCCGATCGGGACCAGCGTTCTGGGAGCCGGGGACGGCCTGGCGAAATCGAGCACCTGGCGGATCACGGATTCGATCTTTTCGGAGGCCTGCAAAAGCATCTCGATATTCTCGTCAGCCGCTTTCTTGGTCTGGGCGTCCAGCCCGGCCGCGGCCTCGATCAGGTTCTTCATCGTGGCGATGTAAATGTTGATCCCCGAGAGCGGGTTGCGGATGTTGTGGGCGATTCCGGCCGTGACCTGCCCCAGTGATGCCATCTTGTCCTGGAAGGTGGCGATCTGCTCCATCTCCCTGGTCCGCGTCACATCCACCATGTTGACGAGAACCGCCTTTTTCCCCCGGTACTCGATCGGCGCCGCCCGGCAATGGACCCATAGCGGATCTTTGGCGGAATCCTCCCGGCCCTCCGGGCAGAACCGCACGTCGGACTCCATCATTCCCGATTCCGTGACGGTGGTCTCGTCGCAAAGGCGTTTGAACCGCGCCCGGTCCTGAGGAAGGACGCTTTGCAGCTCATTGACCGCAGCGGGAATCGGCAGGCGCCCGAAGATCCTCTGCTGCTCGACGTTGGCGAACACGATACGCCCCTCCGTCACGATGAAGAACCCTACCAGGGAGTTGTCGACGAGGAAGCGGAACCGCTGCTCGCTCTCTGCTATCGCCCTGTGGGCGTCGAGCAGCTCCTGGTGGGCCCTCGCCCGCTCGGTGAGGTCCGTGACGACCATGCAAAGGGCGGGGGGGTCGCTATCCGGTAACGCGGTGAGGGACAGGAGCGCGGGCACACTCCCGCGCGGCGTTTCGAACGAGGCCTCGCTCCGGATTCCCGCCCTCATGGCCGTCGCAAGCGAATCCCGGAACGTCATGCCGTCGGAGGGAGACAGGAATCGGAAGATCGCGCTCCCGATGACCTGCTGAAGGGGAGCCCCGACGATATCCGCGAACCGTCGGTTCGCGAAGAGGATCAGGCCCTCCTGGGAGAGGGTCACGGCCCCGTCCCCCATGTCCTCGAGGAAGACCCGGTATGCGTGCTCGGCCCCCTCGAGCGTGAAGACCTGGTTCCCGGCCGGTCCCGCTACGATCACCGCGTCCACTTCGCCGCCGCGGATGGCCGAAAGCGTCGCCTCGGCATCCTCCAGCCGGGCGGTGAGTTCCGCTACACGGCGGCGCAGGGCCGCCGCGCCCGTCTCCTTTCCCTTGCGATCCCTGGTCATGCGTCCGACCGCCATCCGCCTCGCCTTATATTCCGCCCCTTTTTCTGATATCCAGGCCGATCAGGACCTTGTCCTTGTCCGACATGTCGCCTATGAGCTTGCGCATCGGGTGGGGAAGTTTCTTTATCAGCGTCGGGGCGGCGATGATCTGCTCGCCCTTTGCAAGGATCGGCTGCTGGTAGATGTCGATCACGTGGAGGTCGTATCGGCCGGCCAGGTGCTCATCGCAGATCACCTTGAGGTTCAAGATGGCCTGGGCCGAGCGGGGGGTCGTCCCCGCGACGTAAAGGCGAAGCATGTATTTCCTCTCGCCCAGGCGGGACACGGCCTTCTCGAACCGTTTCGTTGCATCCGTTTTTTTCTTCGCGCCGCTCTTCCGGGCGGCGGATAAGGCGCGCTTTTCAGCCATGGACCGTCTTTCCCGTCAGTGGGCGGGGCGTATGTCCAGGCCCACGAGAACGCGTATGGTGTCGGAGAGGTCTCCTATGATCTTCTTGATCGGTTGCGGGAGCTTCCTCACGAGTGTCGGAATGGCGAGAATCTGGTCGCCCTGGGCAAGCTGGGGATTCTTGAGCAGGTCGATCACCTCGATCCGGTACCGGCCCGCCAGGTGATCGTCGCAGATCTTTTTGAGGTTCGCGAAAGCCGACAGAGACTTGCTGGTCTGCCCGGCCACGTAAAGGCGAAGTTCGTACTGCGGGACGGCTTGCTTCCCCCTTGAATCCTTTCTCCGCGCCGCCGGTTTCCTGCCGGTCTTCACGACGCTCATCGTCGCATCCTCGGCAGGCCGGGGCTTTTCGCGTCGCCCCCCTGTTGGATCGGATCGATTTTGCGTGCCCGTCCCATCGCGCGCCGCGTCACGTCCGCGGCTTTTTGCCGGCTTTTTTCCTCGTCGAAAAATACCTTGAGATCTTCCGCTTCCGAGAGGAACTCGGTTTCTATCGAGGCGATCCGCGCCTCCTTCTCCCGGCGTTTCTGCTCGAAGAGCCGTTTCTTGCGGCCGGCCTCCGCGCGTCGTCGGCGCTCCTCCTCCCTCTCGCGCGCCTCCATAGCGATCCGTGCCGCGCCCATCAGGACTTCGCCCGACGATAACGGCACGTCCAGCAGCTCGATCCCCCGATTGGTGAGCAGGAACTCCCGGATCTGGTTGGAGATGGCCATCCCGCGCGACTTGAGGACGTACAGCCCGCGGTTGTGCTCCCCGCCCGTCTCGATATCCTCGATCTGGATCCAGGTGTCCATGAGCGAGGAGATCCCCGCGCCGGAGGTGTTCCCGTTGACCCCCTCGGTCACGAGGCAGGTGAAGAAGGTCGTTATCCCGTGCGATTTGAAATAGTCGATCAGGCGGGAAAGCATCACCTTGACGTCTGCCGGATTGCCCACTTCGGTCAGGTTCGAGATCGGATCGATGACGACGACCTTAGGTCTCCGCTCGTGGGTCAACCGGTGCATCGTCAGGAGGTGCGTCTCGAGACCCGCGGCCGTCGGGCGTCTCGCGTGCACGTGGAGAAGTCCCCTGGCGGCCCAATACCCCAGGTCGATCCCGATGGAACGCATGTTCCGGAAGATCTGCTCCCGGCTCTCCTCGAAGGCGAAATAGAGACACCTCTCGCCGCGACGGCAGGCGCCGTCGGAGAACGTGGCCGCCATGCTCGTTTTTCCCGTTCCCGGCGTCCCGGAGATCAGGATGGTGCTCCCGCGGTAATATCCCTTCCCGCCCAGCATCGCGTCGAGGCGGGGTATTCCGCTGGAGATGCGCGTCATGGGGACTTCGTAGTCAAAACCCATCGACGTTACGGGGACGAGGAAGATCCCATCGTCTCCGATGAGGAAGGGGAATTCATTCGTCTCGTGACGGGAGCCGCGGAACTTGACGATCCGCAGCCGCCTCGTCGAGACCTGTTCCGTGACCCGGTGATCGAGCAGGATAACGCAATCGGCCACGTATTCCTCGAGGCCGTGGCGCGTGATCGTATCCTTGCCGCGCTCCGCCGTGATGACGGCGGTGACCCTCTTCTCCTTCAGCCACCGGAAGAGGCGCCGAAGCTCGGATCGCAGGATCGCCTCGTTCGAAAACCCGCCGAAGAGCGACTCGATCGTGTCGAGAACGACGCGCTTCGCCCCGATCGTGTCGATGGCGTGTCCCAGCCGGATGAACAGGCCCTCGAGGTCGTACTCTCCCGTCTCCTCGATCTCGGACCGGTCGACCGAAACGTAATCGACGTGGAGCATTCTCCGTGCCGCGAGGGCGGACAGATCGAAGCCCAGGGACGCCGCGTTCAGCGCGAGCTCCCGGGCGTTCTCCTCGAACGCCATGAAGACGCCCGGTTCGCCGTGCTCGAGAGCGCCCCGGACGAGGAACTCCATCGAGAAGAGCGTCTTCCCGCACCCGGCGGCGCCCGCGACGAGCGTCGGCCGACCAAGGGGAAGTCCTCCTCCCGTGATCTCGTCCAGGCCCCTGATCCCGCTCGGACATTTGGGCACCGCGGCCGTCGAGATACGATGCCTGCCGGGCTTCGTGTCGGCCATACCCCCTCCCGGATCGCGGCGATCGCCACGGGGCAGCACGGGATGCACCTCCCTCATGGCAAAAACGCTACCCGATAATAATCCATTCATCCGCATTACGCGAATGGTTATGCGATGAGGAGGATGGATCATCCGCCCCCTGGAATGAAAAGGTCCTGATCTGTTTTCGATCGTAGCAGGAGCCCGTCCGGAGCTCGAGGGTATTGCTTCCTGAAGAAATCCTGCAAAGAGAAAAGAGATTCCGTACGTCGCGTGAATCCTCCTTGAATCGCAGTTCATCGATGTTCACTTGAAGTTCACCACCACTGCCGACCGGAATCTTCACGAAGCCGGTTCCTATCGGTGTTCCTCGATTTCGACCCCCGACCTGGGGTTGAAGATCCCGCCGGCGAAGGGCGGGTTGAGCGCGTTCGCGATCGCCTTCGCCTTTACAACGCTCACGTTATTTCGGAGCAGCGCCATGAAGTTCCCCCGGTCGATCCTGATGTTCGCCGCGTTTTCGTACTCCGACGTAAGCCCCAGCACCGGGTCGTCCCGTTCCTGAAGTCCCGTCAGGTTGATCGCGACCCCCAGGATGGAGAACGTATTGTCGACCGCGTTCACGTTTGCGACCGGCCCCTGGAGGACGAGGTTCCCGGCCCGCAACGGGTCCGCAATCGGCGTTACGCGGGTCACGTTGACCGTGAACGGCGGACCGCCGTCCGGGACCACGCTTCCTCCCACCTCGACGTGGGTTCCATCGGCAAGGGGCTGGGAAAGAGCCAGGCCGAAGAGGGTTCCGCCAGCGACGGTCCCCTCGAGCACAACGTTCTCCTTCCTTTCCAGTTCGATCTCCGCGGCGATGAGGATCCCGTCGACCATGAATCCCTCGACCTCCACCTGGTTGCCCGGCAAAAGGACGGTCCCCGACGAAACAGGAGAGTTATCCTCGTCCTCGAAGACTGTCGGTGTCCCCACGCCGAAGCTTACCGTTACCGGGCCGGACGCCGTCAAGAGCCTGAAGCCGGTCGCAGTCACGGATCCCGCCTCGACGCTCCCCTCGATCTCGATTTCCTGCCCGGCCGCCTCCGCGGTAACGAGCTCGATCTCCACCTTTCCGCCCGGGGCCGTGGCGTCCACGACTGCGCCGGCCTGAACGCCTTCAGCCTCGACGAATCTCCCGACCGCGAGCCCCGCGGGGGCGGGAGGCGTGAAATTAACCTGCTGCGACCCGATCGTCAGCGTGCCTGCCGCATTGTCCAGCGCGTCCACCACGCCGCGGATCTGTACCTTGGCGGCGCCTGCCGCCCGGACGTACGTGGCCTCGATCGCGTTCGCGCCGGTAAAGGAGCCGTGAACTTCCACCGGCGTACCTGCAACCGGCGCGCGGGAGACACCTTCGAAGACCGTGAAGGGAGTCACGGTAACAGACTGGTTCAGCACCGAAAAACCGCTTGCGGTCGGATTCGCCGCCGCCCCGATCAACTGGGGCTCCGCGTCGACCCGCTCGTAGCGGCCCGTGAGAGTCGTGGGCCCGAAGCTTCCCCGTACCTTCACGATCATCCCTACCCGGATGTCCGCTTCCGTCCCGGGCGCGTCGTCTATGAACACCGAGTTGTCCGCGGCGACATTATCGCTGCGGCTGAACTGGACGCCGTTTACGATCACGCTTCCCCGCCCGAGGAACAGCCCGCTGCTCATCGGCGCCGGCGGCGGTTGCCCCGGAGCCGGCTGCGGCACGGGATCGGGGACCGGTACGGGATCCGGCGTCGGCGTCGGATCCGGAACCGGATCCGGAACCGGCGCCGGCACCCTTGGCGGCCCTTCGGCGGGAGGAAGCGCCGCCACAGGGGTTGTTCCTCCTCCGCCCCCTCCGCCTCCGCAGCCCGAAAGGAAGGCGATTGCCGCTATGAGAGCGAGTGCCGACATGAAAACCGATCTGCGTCCCGCCTTGCTGCCCGTGCTCATCATGATGACGCTCCATAAGTCAACCGGCTGCCGGAGATCGCTTCCCTCTCCGGCGGCCGGTTGGACCCGGTATCTACCGGTGCTCTTCGAGTTCGACCCCCGACGAAGGCGTGAAGGCCGCGGGGGGTCCAGTGGTGAACGGTTCCGCGCCCGTAACCGCATTGCGCGCGGCCTTTGCCCTTACCACGGAGATGTTGTCCCGGAGCAGGCTGAAGAACTTGGATTTCGAGATCCTGAAGTTCGACGCGTCCTGGAACTCGGACGGAAGACCGAGCACCGGGTCGTCGCGGTCCTGGAGCCCTGTGGTATCCACGGTGATTCCCAGGATCGTGATCGAGTCCGTTGTGCCGTCCGCGCCGGATCCGTGGGCGGAGACCGGGCCCTGGAGCCTGCGGTTCGCGCTTGCCGGAAGGACGGTCACCCTGGTCACGGTGACGCTTGAAAGGCTCGCGCCGGGCGGCGTCACCTCACCGCCCACGTCCACGTGTGCGCCGTTGGAGACGGTAGCCCCCGGAGGGGTAATAACCGCCCCGGCGAAATTGATAGTGGCGCCGAAGGGAGCCAGGGTAAAGGTGGTGCCGCTCAGACCGGTGACATCCCCCTCCAAGGCGACGTTCTCCCGCCGCTTCAGCTCGATCTCCCGGGCCTGCAGGATCCCGCCGATCAGCCTTCCTTCCACTTCGACCTGGGCTCCGGCGGTCAGGATCGCCGAAGTAGCGGCCAGATTGCGTTCTTCCAACTGGAACTGGGTTGTGAAGGTGGTGTTGAACCGGACCCTGATCGGGCCGGAAGGGCCGAGAAGCTGAAACTCGCTGCCTACGGGAGCGGCGGCAACGGCCCCCTCGATCTCGACCTCCTGGTCTACGTTGTCTTCGAAGTTGTCGACTTGGACTCCGGTCGACGTGGTGGCGATTGCCCCGCCCGCCACCGGCTGCGTCCCCTCGACTTCCACGAAGTCCCCCGCCAATGGAATCGTGGGGGAGTTGTTGGTCACCGTCTGTCCCCCGATCGTGAACGTCCCGGTCGCAGGCGTGCCTGCGACGATGCCGCGGATCTGGCGCTTGGTCGTGACCACCCGCCGGATGAACGTGGCTTCGATGGTATGAGGCGTGCCGGATCCGGTGAAGAAGCCGTGGACTTCCACGACGTCCCCCACGACGAGGTTCCGGTTGGAATTGTCCGGGTCGAAGACAGTGAAGTTGTTGACGGTCACGGCCTGGTTGAGCACCGTGATCGTCCCGCCGCCCACCGCGTCGACCCGCCCGATCAGCTGCGGCTCCACTTCCACGGCGGTGGCCGTACCCTGCGGCTCGAGCGGGCCGAAAGTCCCCCGCATCGTCACGATCATCCCCTCGAGGACCTGCGCTTCCGTCCCGGAGGCGCCGTCGATCGTGACGGTGGGATCGGCTACGCTGAACTCCACGGCGTTGACGATCGTGCTTCCTTTGCCCATCACTATCCCGCCGTTGATTCCCGCCCCCGGATTTTGCCGCGGACCGGGCTGGGGAAGCGCGGCAGCCCCGCCGCCTCCTCCCCCTCCCCCTCCGCACGCCGACAGGAAACCTGCCGCGGCCAGCAAGGTGAGGACCCCGATGCACGTCCTTCCGAAATCCTTGTTGAATGTCCTCTCTATTGTCATGGGCCCTCTCCTTCAGTTATCGAAATCCGTATGGAACGTTTCGCCTGGTACAGGTCCTAGAACTCGTAGGTGGCCTTCAGTTCCGCGAAGAACGCGTTGTCGACCTCGCGGATCGTGTTGTTCGGGCGAAGCTTGAACGCTTCACCGGGCTTGAACCAGCCCAGCGACAGCTTGGTGCGGAAATGATTGGTGCGGTACGCGGCCACTATGTCGAACTCCTCCCCGAACTCCTTGTCCGCGCCCAGGGGCTCCTCGCTGAGCGACGTCAGGTCGCGCCCGGCGATGCTCGCGTTAGTCGACGCCTTGTCCTGGCGGTAAAGGTGATATAGGAATTCCAGGGAAAGGTTCTTGGAGGGGCTTCGTATCCCCGCTCCCGCGGTCAGGATGTGGAGGTTGGAGAGCTCCGGGTCCAGCAGCTCCCCGTAATACTGGATCCGCCGTATTCCGCCGACCTTGTCCTCGTTCTCCTGAAAGCCGGTCTGGCGGAAGTTCTTGTCCTTGCCGTCGTTCGGGTCGTCGTCCCCGCTTCCGAAGGCGTATCCCAGCGTCGCGTTGTAGCGGAGCCAATGCTTGATCTCGTACGTGAACCCGACGTCGAATCCCGTCCCCTCGATGTCCCGAGGGCCGCTCTTGCCGCGGACGAGCGCCGCTTCAAGCCAGTACGTGAAGTTATCGAACGGCTCCCCGTGAGAATGGAGGCCGAGGAACAGCGGTCTCTCGTCGGCATCCGTGCGGTCGTCCCGAAGGAATCCGTAGATGTCGACCTCGACATCCTTGACCGGCATGTATTTTCCGATCAGGACGAAGTTCGTGACGCTTTCGTCGGTCGGGGCGTCATCGGGGTCGCTGTCGCCCCCGTGGAGGAAGTCCCGGTCGTTTTTCTGGGTCACCGAAAACTCCACCGCATATTTCGAGAAGGCGTAGAAGAACCGCCCGCCGTCGAGCTCCTCGTCGTAGAGCCATTCCCGGGGGTCCTTGAGACGTATGCGCCCGAGCTGCACGGTCAAGCCTTCCACCGGCTGGTTGATGGAGATGTATGCCTGTTTCATTTCCAGGCGCGTTTCGCTCTCCGCCCGGCCCCGCTCGTCGTCCACGTTTCTCCTTGCCCCTTCGAAGTCGACAAGGAAGGTGTACCTGGGTGTCGGCGCGTAGGACAAGGCTACGCGGAGCCGCGGCTCCCAAAACCACTCGTCGTCGGCAACGCTTTTGTCCAGGTCGAAATTATCCTCGCGCTGGTACTCGAGCTCCACGCGCACTCCCAGGTTGACGCCCGGAGCCAGGGGAATCCGAGTCGGGGGGGGCGCGCCGCTGTCGAACGCGGGCGCTTCCTGTTTCCTCGCCTCGGTAGAAACAGTTTCCGGCGGCTGCGCGAAAGCGCGCGGCAGCATCGATGTGACGAGGAGCAGAAGGGCTAATGCCGACGAAGCTGCGAGCCTGCGGCCATGCGTATGCGATCCACTCTCCATTCCCGTTCCTCCCTTTTTCGTTATCCGGCTTCCTTCATGCCGGCGTCTCTACTCGGGGAATATGCCCCGGCGAGCCGCCCTGCTCTGGACGTGGCCGCCACTTTGATGACGTATCGTTATCTTTGGTTCGATATTTTTGGTTGACCGGTCAACCGAGCGACGAACGGTCGCCGTTTTCCGCGGCGATCGGCCTGCCGCCCCGAGCCGGCGTTCCACAAGCTCAAGGAACTGCTCGGTGAAGGCGTTCCGGTCGGGGATCCGGGTGCTTATCCAGATGTGCCTTGCCAGCGTCAGCTCCGCATATGCGCGCACGGCGCCGCGGCACCTTTCGCCCGCCAGCTCAAGGAACCTCTCCTCCAGCGCCCGCTCGCAGCGCGCAAGCCCGTCCGCGCCGCCAGGGGTCCTTAACGACTGTTCCGTCACGTGCCCCGCGAAGTTCCCGGCGTCGAGCGCCGGGTCTCCCTCGCAGTACAGGTCGAAATCCACGATGTACAGGCGGTCGCCGTCCACGATGACCTGGTCCGGGTAGAAATCCCGGTGAATCCCGCAGGGGACGGGGTCCGTAACGGATGCGGCCAGCCGGCCGCAGGCGGCGAGGATCCTGTCCAGGCGCTTCGACCAGCGCGGATTCTCCCGTGCGACGGCTTCGATCCGCTCCTGGAGGATGCGCAGCTCGTCCTGCATCGAGTGTCGGCGGCGCGGAGCGACCCCGGCTCCATGTATCTTATGGATCGCCTCCGCGATCCTGCCCGCAAGCCGCACGCCTCCCCGTTGCGCGAGCAGCGTCGTGGCGGGAACGCCAGGGGCCTTGCGCTGCAGCCACATCCTGAATTCCGGGACCACGCCGACGGCTTCGGGGACGCAGATCCCGTCTTCGGCGTCCTCCCGGAATCCCGATCTGCGAAGCTCCTGGAGCAGGAGGACGCTCTCCCGGTCCGTTCCCTTGGCGCGGACCTTCCCAAGAAGCGTGAGATCTTCGGAAGGGGAGCCGGGGCGCCGCAAGCTCAGGTCGTACTCGATTAGGCAGCGCCTGCCCTTCTTGTGGCGCACCAGCCGGGCGGCAAGGACCTGGATCCGCCCTTTCCCCCCGGCCAGGTGCGCAAGGCGGCGCGCAAGTCGCTCCCCGGCCGCCGCCGGGTCCAGCGCCGCCGGGAGGAACGGCATCGCGGGATCAAGCGCGGCGTCGCAATAATCGATGCGGGCGGCATTCATGATCGGCTCCCGCTCGGCGCCGCGGAAGGTCCCGGGTGCGCGGGAAGATAAGGGTGTTCAGGCCTGCGTCCATCCAGGATCGCCGCTGCGCCGGAAAGCATCGCCTCGACCCGTTCCGGCCAATCCGGTTCCCGGAGGCGAAACGGGTCCATCGAGAGGCCGAATAATCCCGCCGCCGCGTACAGGTCGAGCTTGAAGGGAGCCGGAAGGGGGGCCGTATCCCCGTATCCTTCAAGGAAGCGGTCGCTCGCCGCCTGGGCGGCTTCCGGAGAAATCCTTCCCCGCAGCACGTCGCGCGTCAGGTGTGCCAGGAACAGTCCGAGATCGGAGGCCGCGTCTCCCCGGGCTGCCCGGTCAAGGTCGATGATCGCCGCGGCGTCCCCGTCCACAAGCACCTGGTCCGCGTAAAAATCGCCGTGAAGAGGCTGTCCCTCCGCAGGCATTTCGGCGATCGACCGGGCGATTCGGCGCGCCAGCGACTCTGCCGCCGCGGCGGCGCGGGGAACGAGGAAGCCGATCCCCGCCGCCAGCTCCAGCAGCCTTTCGCCCTCTTCCTTCCGCGTGATTGTGGGAAGGCGGCCCTCAGGGCGCTGGGAGTGCAATACGGCGAGCGCCCTTCCCGCAGCCGCGGCCGCTCCAGGCTCCGGCCGTGGACCCGAGATCGCCTCTATCAGCAGGCGGCCCGGAAGCCATTCGAAAACCATGATACGTCGCCGATTGGACTTTCCGATGCGCCGGGCGAGACGCAGCGGTCCCTGTGCCGCAAACGCCTTGAGGCCAAGGCGCGCCGCCCGGTACCCCTCTTCGTCGTACACCTTGAGGACAGCCTTCGCCCCGCCGCCGGCCGATAGCTCCGCGACGTAGCGCCGCTCCGGCTTGTACGCAAGGGTCCGAAGCACCCCGTCCCACAGTTCGGCATTCGCGGGCATCATCCTGCGAAGCCGGTCCCGCCACGATTCCGGTGCGCCAAGCTCGCGGAGGACGCCCAGCTCCACATCGTCGGGGAACCGGTGGACGATGGCCGACCATTCGGCAAAAAAGATCCTGCCGGGGCCTGTCGTCCCGTCCGCAGGCTCGCTTTCGCTTCTCTTCCTGAGCTTGGTAACGGCGTCCGGCCCGTATGCCTTGGCGTACAGGCGGACGGGCTTCCCGCCTGCATCGATCCGGTACGCGGCCAGGCAGTTGCTCCCCGGCTTGTAGCGGACGTAGGTGATACTCAGCTCGCCCAAACCCGCCTCTGGGAACGACGGGCGCACCGCATCCGCGAACGCTACGGGATCGAGGAGGAGCGCCAGTCCCGGCAGCGCGGCGTCCCTGCGAACGAGATCGGCGTCAGCGGGAGACAGCACGGGGTTCCTCCTTGCCGGTCCCATCGCGCGACGCGGACTCGTAACGGCGGAACTCGGCGTACCGGCCGCCTGCCCGCAGGAGCTCGGCGTGGGTTCCCTGTTCGCGGATCCTGCCTCCCTCGAGGTAAAGGATCCGGTCGGCGCCCGAGGCAAGATCCAGGTCGTGGGTGATGACGAACGTGGTGCGGCCCCGGGCGAGTCGTTCCAGGGATTCCGCCACCGCGAGTCCGTTCTCCCTGTCCAGCCCCTTGGTGGGTTCGTCGAGCAGAAGGATGCGTCCTCCCCTGACCGCCGCGCGGGCGATCGCGATTCGCTGGCACTGCCCGGTCGAAAGGGTGACCCCGCGTTCTCCGACCACGGTGTCGTATCCCTCCGGCAGAGACTCTATGAACTCGTGGGCGTTGGCCAGGCGCGCCGCCGCCTCCACTTCCTCCGCCGTGGCGTCCGGCGCGCCGAAGGCGATGTTCTCCCGGACGCTCGCCATGAATAGCATCGGCTCCGCGAGGACCATGCCTATCCGGGACCGCAGCGACGAGAGGGTATACCTTCGGATATCGATTCCGTCGATGGAGATCCGTCCGCTCCCGGGGTCGTACAGGCGCAGGATCAGGCTTGCAAGGGTCGACTTGCCCGCGCCGGAAGGGCCGACCAGGGCTATGCGCTCCCCCTCCTTCGCCTCGAAGTCGATCTCCTCGAGGGCGTTTCTGCCCTTTTCGTAGGCGAAGCTCACTTTCTCGAACCGGACATTCCCGGCGAAAGGAGGGGCAGGAACGGCGTCGGGGAGATCGCGGACTTCCGGCTCTTCATCGAGGATGTCGACCACCCGGTCGCAAGCCGCCGAGGCCTTGGCCAGGCGCCCCGTGAACTTGGCGAAGTTGCGGACCGGCTTGAAGGCGTCCTTGAGATAGGCGAGGAAAACGAGAAGGTCGCCGGGCGTAAGTACGTTTTCCATGACGAGCCTGGCCCCGTACAGGAGAACGAGGGCGGCTGACACCGCGATCAAAACGTCCACCCTGCGCTCGAGCCGGGCCGCGAGCCTGCGGCCCTTCACGTCGTCCTTCATGCTTCCCCGGTTCTGGCCGGAGAACGATTCCTCGAAGACCCCTTCGAGGGACAGCGCCTGTATTATCTTGATCGACCCCATCGATTCCGCGGCGGTCGCCGCCATGGCACCCTCCCGGCGCCGCTGCTTGCGGGAGACTTCACGGATGCGTCCGCCCAGGCGGGCGGCCGAAATCCAGAACCAGGGGAATACGGCGAAAGCCACCAGCGCGAGCTGCCAGTGGAGACCGAGCATAACGCCCATCATGCAGATCAGCAGGACCAGGTTGGCCAGAAGCGGCAGGACCGCCGTCACCGTCACATCCTTCAGGAGTCCCATGTCCCCGATGACGCGGACGACCAGGTCCCCGCTCCGCGCCTTGGCGTGGAAGGACAGGGAGAGGGCCTGGAGGCGGCGGTAAAGCTCGCTCCGCACGTCGGTCAGCACCCGGTTTCCCATCAAGGCGAATCCGACGGTGTTGCCGTAGGCAGCGAGCGCACGCAATGCGGTGATCCCGACAACGGCGGCCGCCGCGAGGCTCAAAAGCGTCATCGGCTCCAGCGCGTCGATCCAGGCGATGCCGGACCGCCCCCCCGAGGGGGCTGCGGGGATCACACGGTCGAAAATGAACTTGAGCGGCCAGGGCTCGAGGAGCCGCAGGGCGATCTCGACCAGCAGCAGGAGTACCGATCCCGCGGCAAGCGCCCGATGCTTCCGCACGTTCGGCCGGAACCGCCGCAGGATGCGCCGGAGTGACGGCAGGATATCGTGCAGTTCACGGGAGGCCGCCATCACGCGATCCCGCGTTCCGGCGAGTCCTGACCGGCGGCATTGACGCGCCCGGATGCGGGCGCCGCCGCCCGGAGAATGCGCTCCGCCACCGTTGCCCACGAGAATTCTTTCCGCGCACGCTCCCTGGCCGCCCGCCCGAGTCGCGCGCGCAGCGAAGGATCCCGCGCGAGACGCAGGAGCGCCGATGCGAGGGCATCGGAGTCTCCCGGAGGCAGGAGGATGCCGTCCTCCCCGTCCCGTATCAGTCTCTCGATCTGCCCGATCCTGCTTGCCGCGACGGGCAGGCCGGCCGCCATGTATTCGAAGACCTTCAATGGCGAGAAGTAGAAATCCTCACGCCGCGGATACGGGGCGACCGCCGCATCCATGGAAGCGAGCAGGCCCGGGATTTCCTCGGGGCGGACCGCGCCGGTGAGCGTTGCCGCCGGCGCAAGGCCCCTCCTGGTAAGGTCTTCCGCGAGGCGATCCCGCTCCGGTCCGGTCCCCACGACGAGGAGGCGGGATCCGGGTTCCTCGCGGTGAAGGGTGTCGAACGCCTCTACCAGGTGCGAAAGACCATGCCAGGCCTTGAGAGTCCCCACGAATCCCGTAGTGAAGGTTCCGCGGGCCCTGGGGAGAGCCGGCGGCAGGTTTTCCGGGAATCGACCTGGATCCACGCCGTTCGGGATCACGTGAACCCGCCCCCGGGCGCCCGGAAAGCGGTCCAGGTAGTCCGCGACTCCTTGCGAAACGGCTACTATCGCGGCCGCCGAGTGGAACGCGCGCTCCGCGACCCGCACCGCGCCGTGGAGGTCCGCCAGTCCGCGGTATGTCGCCTGCTCGTCTATAAGGGGGGCGTTCACCTCGAGGACTCCCGGAATGCCCGCGGCGCTCGCGTACTCCATACCGGCGAAGCTCCACAGGGAGTAGCGCTCGTAGACGAGGTCAAACGGCCCTTCTCCATCCAGGGCCGTGCGCAGGGCCGCGTTCGCGGCGAGCGATTCACGCTCCCGCCCGGCGAGGTTTCCGGCGGATGGCATGGGCAGAGGATGCAGCGCGATCCCGGCCAGGCCGTCGACGGGCTCCCCGCCCTCGCGGGCGGCAAACAGCGTCACGCGGGCTCCGCGGCCGATCAGGGCGCGTAGAACCTCCTGGACGTGTATCGAGCAGCCCTTCATTCCGAAGACCGGCACTCCGGGGTCCGCGCAGACATAAGCGATCCGCATCACGGCACCGCCTGGACGGCAAGGGAACCGGCTTCCGCGGCCTCGCGGAGAAAGTCCCTCGACAAGGCGGTATTTCGGCGGACATCGAACCTGCTCTCGATCAACGATCGCGCGTTGGCGGCGAGTCCGACCCGCAGCCCGGGATCGTCGAGAAGCCTGCCGAGCGCATCCGCAAGCGCCTCCGGGTTCCGCTGGGGGACGATGATCCCCGTTTCCCCGTGCCGTATGGCTTCCGGGATTCCGGTCACGTCGGTCGAGACGCAGGGAGTGCCCAGCGCCATTGCCTCCAAAAGGACGGTGGGCAGGCCGTCGCGGTTGCCGTCCGCCCCGATCACGCACGGCGCGGCGACGACGGATGCCTCACGGATGCTCCGGATCACCTCCATCTGCGGGCGCGGGCCGAGGAGCTTTACCGTATCCTGGATCCCCATAAGGTCGATACGATCGCGCAGCGACGCCTCGATCTCGCCGCTTCCGATTATCCGGCACTCGCACGCAACGCCGCGGGCGGCGAGGATTGCGCATGCGTCGATCAGGTCGGGAAGCCCCTTCTTTTCGACCAGGCGGCCGACGAAGACGATTCGCCGGGGACGGTTCGCCGGTTCTTCGTACGGGAATCGCTCCAGGTCGATGCCGTTGTAGATCCGGCGCACTCTCGACGCGTCCTCGCCGTACCGCTCGCTCAGGTAGGTAAGGTTGTAGTCGCTTACGGTGATCACGCCAGAAGCGTCGCGAAGCTTGAGGCGCATTTCCTCGGGCCGGACGTTTTCGTGATAGATATCCTTTGCATGGGCCGTGAAGCTGTAGGACAGCCCGCCGATTCGGGCCGCAAGGCGCGCGACCGAGGTCGCCTCGGTGGCGAAATGCGAGTGCAGATGGCGGATTCCCTTTCGGCGGGCCTCTCCGGCGACCAGCGCGGCGAAGAACACGGTACGCGCCTCCTCGCCCGAAGCGGACGCAAGCTCCGACCATATCGCGGGCGCATCATTAGCCGCTTCCCGGAGAGCATCCCAGAACCTCGAGAACCTTCCCTCCGCAGGGGGCAGGTAGGTGACCGGGGCCCGCACGCGGGCGAGGAGGTCCTGGAAGTGGGAATCCACCGGCGGATACAGGGAAAATATCTCGATTTCGAGCCCCGCCTCCTCGTGCGCGAGGATCTCGGTCACGATGAAGGTCTCCGAGTACCGCGGATAACGCTTAACCACGTATCCTATGCGAAGGGGGGTTTCAAACGACAAGGCGGATCACCTCCTCCTGGAGCTCCATGAGGAAAGATGAAGCTTCCAAGTCGGAGAAAACCCTCCCCATCGCGGCAACCGCTACTCCATGCAGCGCAGCGAGAGGTCGGAAGGCTTCGCGGGCACCAATCCGTCCCGCGGGGGGCAGGACCTCTTCCAGCAGGCCGGGGATGCGCCCAAGCCCGTCAAGGTCGATCCGGTCCCGCACCCTTGGGGGGGGGAGATCGCGTCCGAGCCATTCCGTCAAGGCGCGCGGCGACAGTTCGCTCGGGGGAAGGAGGTCCAGCAGGCCCAACTCCTTCATGCGCTCGGCCCGTATCAGCTGCTCCGTGCGCGGCCGGACGCGCGGAACTATCAGCGCTGTTTTTTCGAAGGAAAGCACTTCACCTATCGTGTTGTATCCGCCCATCGCCACGACCCGGTCCGCCCGCTTCAGCAGCGGAATCGGCTGGTGGAGGAACTCTATGACCCTGAGGCGCGGGCGGCTTTCCGAGTACCCGATGATTCGCGAGCGGTCCTTCGCCGGCATCATCGGCCCCGTCAGGATCACGCCGCTCATGTCCGGAGGGAAGTCCACCTGGGCGAATGCTTCGGCGAGAGGAGCCCCGTCCTCTCCACCTCCAAGCAGGCAGAGCGCGATGCGGCCTTCAGGGGACAGCAGCCCCGACACGCCGTCGTCGGTTCCATGCGGATCGAATTCGAGCCAACGGCTCTGGTCGAGGAATCCCGAGTATCGGACCTTGGATGCCACGTCCTCGCAGAAACCGTATTCCATTATCGGATCGAACACGGAGGGATCCCCGTAGACCCACACCGAATCGTAATATCGGCGGATCGCCTCGTCGTTGCGCGCCTCCTTCCATTCCCTGACCACCGATTGCGTTTCGTCCAGCACGTCCCGCAGGCCCAGGATGCAGCGGGTGCCGCCACGTCGATGCAGCGCCTCCAGCGCCGGTTCGAGCTCCCCCATTGCCCCGCGGGGGACTTTGTCGACGATCAGCGCATCCGGCTTGAACGCTTCCAGGGCGGCGGCGATCGTGTTCGCGCGCAGCGAGATGAGCTCGTCGGTTCCCAATCCCAGGCGGCGCGGCCTGTACTTGCCGTCCGGATCCTTTCGAAGGGCGGGTAGGGCAAGGCAATCCGCGCCGGGCGGGATCGAAAAGGCGGTCGACTCGGGCGCACCGGCTATAAGTAGGACATCAGCCGCATAGCGGACGAGGGAATGTGCTATCAGGAGGTTCCGGCGCGTGTGGCCGAATCCTACGGTATCGTGTGAATAAAGGGCTATTCGACAATTCGGCCTCATGACGTGCCCTGCGCTTTCTCCCCACCCGGTTTTAAGTTTCGCCTACCCTTTAATGCAGCATCCGCCGATGATTCCCTTTCGAAATTTATGTACGTGTTGGATTCGGGTATTTGCAGGCAGGTTTCAGGAATTGGGAAAATTTTCCCAACTTATGGTAGGACGTTGATCTCCGCGTGCGAGCCGGAAATAGGAGAAGTTACGAAAATACTTATTGAACTCGGATACCCTTAACGGAAATTCGATCGGTGAAAAAGGTTGCATATTCGCCTCCGCAACCGTATTTATCACCCCGTCCTTCAAAGATTGAGGCGGCGCGGCCGGTTTATTCGCCCATGCGAAACGCAGGACCAGGTACGCAAGGGCAGGGCGGGGCATCTTAATTACCTTGGGAGAGAGGATGCGATGGCATTCCGAAACCCGGGTGGCTGCCTTCATCGAGTTGCGATACAATCCCGCCCGACCGTGGCGAGCGGAAAATCCCGAAAGATTGCCTGTTTGGACGCCCGGCGCCGTTGCGCGGCACTGGGGGAAGGACGTAAACTGAAAAAATGTGCAGGCGGATGAGGAATTTTAACGGAATCGGCGCGACGGCGCTCGTCGCCGCCGCGGTGCTGGGCATGGCGTGCGCGTCCTGCCAGCGCGAGGCGCCGGCCGCTCGCGGCGGAACCGGCGCCAAGGCGCAGGAGCCCCGCCCGGTGCGCGTCGCCGCGGTGGCGGAAGGCAAACTGCCGCGCACGGTCGTCGTAACCGGCACGCTCGCCGCCGACGAGGAGATCGCCGCGGGGTTCAAGGTCGCCGGCCGCGTGAGCGAAGTGGCGGTCGATCTCGGCAGCCGGGTCCGAAAAGGGCAGGTCCTGGCGCGGCTTGATCCCACGGACTTCCGCATCCGCGTCGAGCAGGCGGAAGCCGCTCTCCGGCAGGTGCGCGCGGGACTGGGCCTCATCCCGGATGGAACAGACGACCGCGTGGATCCGGAAAAGACGGCGCTCGTGCGCGAGGCGCGGGCGGTGCTCACCGAAGCGAGCCTTAACCGGGAACGAATGGCGCAGCTCCGGGAGAAGGACCTGATCGCCCGGGCGGAGTTCGATGCCGCGGTGTCGCGGTTCATGGTCGCGGAGGGGCGCTACCAGGCCGCCGTTGAGGATGTACGGAACCGCCAGGAGCTTCTCTCCGAACGGCGCTCGTCGCTCTCGCTGGCGCGGCAGCAGCTAGCCGACGCCGTCCTGCACGCCCCCATCGACGGCGCCGTGAGGGAGCGCAGGGCTTCGGTTGGCGAGTTCCTCGCCGCGGGCGCGCCGGTGGTCCAGCTTGTCCGGATCCATCCCCTGCGCCTGCGGGTGGCGGTCCCCGAGCGGGATGCGGCCGCCGTCAGGATCGGGCAGCCGGTCCGCGTGCGTCCGGAAGGTGCTTCCGCCGAGCATTCGGGGCGGGTGGTCCGCTTGAGCCCCGCCATCCAGGAGCAGAACCGGACGCTGGTCGTGGAGGCGGAGGTCGCGAACAATGAGGGCAGGCTCCGCCCCGGATCGTTCGCGAGAGCGGAGATCGTCGTCGAGCCCGATCGCGCCGCGGTCCTCGTGCCGGCGACGGCGATAGTGACCTTCGCAGGCATAGAGAAGGTGTTCGGCGTCAAGGACGGCCTTGCCGTGGAGAAGCGGATACGGACCGGACGGCGCTCGGGGGACCGGGTGGAGGTCCTCGAGGGGCTCGCATCGGGCGAGCAGGTCGTCGTCGAACCCGGCAACCTCGCCGGCGGGCTGCCGGTCACAGTGACGAAGTAGGCCGGCCGTGCAGAAGCTGGCCGAAATCTGCATCCGGCGTCCGGTCTTTGCCGCCATGATCATCCTGGCGCTGGTCGTGGTCGGGGCTTCAAGCTACGTGCGCCTCGGCGTGGACCGGTTCCCGTCCGTCGACCTTCCCACCGTCTCGATCCGTACAACGCTGCCCGGAGCCTCCACCGAAGAGATGGAGACCGAGATCTCCAAGCGGATCGAGGAGGCGGTCAACACGGTTGAAGGAATCGACGAGCTGCGGTCGATCTCGGGGCCCGGATCCTCCATCGTGATAGTCACCTTCAACCTCAACAGGAACATAGATACGGCGGCGCAGGACGTGCGGGATCGGGTCGCCACCGTTCTGCGCGACCTGCCCGAGGATGCGACCCCGCCCATCATCTCCAAGTTCGACAACGACCAGCAGCCGGTCGTGACCGTCGCCCTGGCAGGCGACCGGTCCCTGCGTGAGCTGACCGAACTTGCCGACAAGGCGGTGAAGGTCCGGCTGGAGAGATCGGCGGGCGTCGGAGAAGTGCGGATCGTTGGCGGGCTCGAGCGCGCGGTGAACGTGTGGGTGGAGGCTGACCGGCTCGCGGCTTACGGCATCCCGATAACCGCGGTGCGGGACGCTATCGTCCGGCAGAACGCGGACGCGGCCGGCGGAAACGTCACCGGCAGCGCTAGGGAGGAGACGCTGCGGACGATCGGCCGGGTCGCCGATCCGCGGTCATTCGACGACCTGGTGGTCGCCACGATCGCGGGATCGCAGGTCCGCATTCGGGACGTGGGCCGGGCGGAGGACGGGACCAAGGAGCAGCGCTCCACGGCAAGGATCAACGGGGTTCCCACGGTGGTCCTCGAAGTGCGGCGCCAGTCCGGCGCCAACACCGTGGCCGTCATCGAGGGGGTAAAGAAAAGCATAGCCGCCGCCTCGCGTGAGCTGCCGGCCGGGATCGGCCTTACGATCGTCCAGGACCAGTCGCGATACATCTACGCCGCCCTGCACGAGATAAACGTTCACCTGGTCCTGGGGAGCATCCTGGCGTCGCTCGTCGTCTTCGCGTTCATGAGGAGCTGGCGCTCGACGGCGATTGCCGCGGTTGCGATACCGGCTTCGGTCGTATCGACCTTCGGCATGATGTGGGCGCTGGACTTCACGCTCAACAGCGTGACGATGCTTGCGCTCGTCCTGATGGTCGGAATCGTGATCGACGACGCGATCGTCGTCCTCGAGAATACGTTCCGGTTCGTCGAGGAGAAGCGGATGTCGCCGTTCGAGGCGGCGCGGGCCGCCACCGCCGACATCGGCCTGGCTGTGATGGCCACCACGTTCTCTCTGGTCGTCATCTTCATCCCGGTGTCCTTCATGTCCAGCGTATCGGGCCGCTTCCTTTACCAGTTCGGCATTACGGCGGCCGTGGCGGTGATGGTGAGCCTGCTCGTATCCTTCACATTGACCCCCATGATGAGCGCGAGGCTCCTTGGGCCCGAGGCGGGGGGACACGGCGCACCGGCGGGCGCGCCCAGGTCCCGGGGGGGATTCTACCGGCGGCTCGACGAGGGATATTCACGGGCGCTGTCCTTCGCCATGCGTCACCGGACCGGGGCCGCCATGCTGTCGCTGGGCGTCATCCTGTCGGCGGTCCCCCTGTACCTGCTGATCCGGCAGGACTACCTGCCGGCCAATGCGGACGAAGGGGAGTTCAACGTGACCGTGAGCGCTCCGCAGGGAACGAGCCTGGCGAGCATGGACGAGATAATGCGAAAAATCGAAGGCGAGATACGGACCGTGCCCGGCGTGAATCTGGTGCTCGCCACGACCGGGGGCGGGTTTCTGGGCTCCGTGAACGACGGGCGGGCGTACGTCCAGCTTGCACCCCACGGCGATCGCGTATTATCGATCTCCAGGATTGCGCGGGCTCTTTTCGCCGGCGATCCCATCGCCGCGTTCCGCGGGAACGTCTCCCAGCGCGAGGTGATGCGGGAGGTTCGGAACAGGCTTCGGAAATATCGCGACTTGAGAATCGCGGTCCGCAACATAGTCGGGTTCAACATCGGCGGGGGCAGCTTCGACGTGGACTTCGTCATCCGGGGGCCTGACCTCCAGGCGCTGTCGACCTACGCCGAGCGCCTGCGGGACCGCTCGGAGGCGCTCGGCCTGCTCGACGCCGATACGACGCTCAAGCTCGACAAGCCGGAGCTGCGGGTTCAGATCGACAGGGCCCGCGCCGCGGATCTTCGCGTCGATCCCGAGCGGGTGGGGACGGCGGTGCGGCTCATGGTCGGCGGGGAGGAGGAGGTATCCCGCTTCCGCGACCCCGCGGTCAACGAGGATTACGACGTCCAGCTTCGACTGCGGGAGCAGGACCGCACCGACCCCGAAGCTATCGGCCGGCTCTACGTGTCCGGGGAGGGCGGCGGACTCGTCCAGCTCTCCAGCCTGGCGCGGATCGAGCGGGTGCCGAGCGCATCGCGGATCGACCGCCTCGACCGCCAGCGGGAGGTGCGCCTCCGGGCTTCGATAGCGCCCGGATTCGCATTGGCGGACCGGCTGGATGCGCTCCGGTCCGAAGTTACGGGGATGGGTCTGCCGTCCGGCTATACGACCAGCATTTCCGGACGCGGGCGGGAGCTGGAGCGGACGTTCGGCGAGTTCATATGGGCTTTCGCCCTGTCCATCGTCTTCATGTACATGATTCTCGCTTCGCAGTTCGAGAACCTGGTCCACCCGCTCACGATACTGCTCTCCCTCCCGCTGTGCGTGCCATTCGCGCTCTTGTCGATATGGATTGCCGGGCACACCCTCAATCTTTACTCGGCTCTCGGGATCCTCGTGCTCTTCGGCGTGGTGAAGAAAAACGCCATCCTCCAGATCGACCATATGAACAACCTGCGCGCGGCCGGCATGGACCGGGCGGCGGCCATCCTGCAGGGAAACCGCGACCGTCTCCGGCCGATCCTCATGACAACGCTCACGTTCGTGGCCGGCATGATCCCCCTGGCCGTGGGCACCGGGCCGGGCGCCGAGGAGCGGCGCGTGATCGCGGTGGTCGTGATCGGCGGCCAGTCGCTCTCCCTGCTTCTCACGCTGCTTGCCACGCCGGTCGTCTACTCCTACCTCGACGACCTGGGAATTTCGTTCCGCCCTGGGCGCAAAGCCGTGCCGGCGGCAAAGGCCCCCGCCCACGCCGCGGCGGCGATCTCGAGCAGGTCCGACAAGGCAGCCGATCGAACTTCGGCGATGGATGGCGGGCGGGGGACTTCCGAATAGCCGCAGCGACCCTTGACGCAAGCGGTCAGACCTGAATCGTCTCTCCTTCCTTGAGGAAATCGATGTTGTCACGCTCGAGCGCCTGGATCTCGACCTCGATCTCCGCATGGTACTGGGGTTTGAGGTGCATGACGTGGATCCTCCGCGGTGGAGCGGACATCTTGCCGATTTCCTTCTCCAGGAGGGAGGGGGTGAGGTGCCCGCTCGCCAGCGCAAGCTTTTCAAGGCGGTTGGGGAAAGAGGTTTCCACTATGAGGCACTTCACATCGTGGGCTGCCATCTTATCCCAGAACCTGTCGGTCGGCCCCGTGTCCCCCGCGTACGCGAGTGCCTTCTTCCCGCTGTTTTCCACGATGAATCCGTAGGCCGGCACGGAGTGATGGACTTTTTCCATTATCACGGTGTATCCGTCGATCTCCACGGCCCTGGACGGGCGGATTGGATGATACTTGAGCACGGGATTCCGTGGGGTCGGAATCTTTGTGAAATCGGGCCATATCCTGTCGTTGAAGATGTTTTTCCGAAGATCGTGCAGAACATCCTTTCCGCTCATGACGGTGATCGTGTTCCCGGTGTTGCGGATCACCAGATTGTCGAGGAGGAACGGTATCCCCTTGATGTGGTCGAGATGAGCGTGCGTCAGAAGGATCTTCTGCAGGCCGTGTTCCTCCCGGATGTTGAGGGAGATCGCGACCGTACCCGCGTCCAGGAGGATCTTTCCGTCGATCAGAAAGGCGGGGCAGTTGTGGCCGGGGACCTCGGAACCGGACGCGCCCAGCACCTTGATTTCCAACGAGCCGGCCTCCCCATGGTCGGTTGCCGCGCCCCATCCGCTAAGCGGGGCGCGGCACCGCGGCGTAACGTCAAGCTATCTTCTTGAGCTTGGAGATGGCGTTGTCGACGGCTTTTTTAAGGTCGTCGATGCTGTCCTCGACGCCCGACTTGAGTTTCCCCCAGTTGTTCCCCCCCGCCTCGCGCAACTCGCTGATTCTGTTGCGGGCGGCGGCCTGCTTGGAGCGCAGCACCTCCATCTGCTCCTGGTACCTGGCTTTTATTTCCGTCTTCGCCTTTTCGGCTTCGGCCCCGAGCTTCGAGACTTCGTCTCCCCACTCCTCGAGCCTTGCTTCGACCTTTTTTAGATATGCTTTCTTAAGCATATTCGACTCCACCTCCTCCCATTCCAATAAGATTTACGGAAGGAAATGCAGGTTTCGCCTATGCGCGGGCGGAAAGGATCGCCCGGGCCGCCCCTTCGAAGTCCTTGTCCACGTAGTCGAAGACGGACCTGCCTTCGAGGTCCCGAAGCGCCAGCTCGTCGCTGTAGGCGAGAACGACGTCCGCGGACAAACCTTCGCCCGACAGCTGCCGCCGCAGGGCGGGCAGGCTCGCGGGCCTGACCTTGTTGGCGACGATCCGGGCGTTCCGGATTCCAAGCGCCGGAACCATGGCAAGGATGCGCTTGGCCGTCTCCACGGACCGCATGCCCGCCTCAACGATTATCAGAAGCAGGTCGAGGCCCTCGACGGCGGCCCTGCCGAACGCCTCCAGCCCCGCCTCGAGGTCCAGGATCACCGACTCGTCCTTCGCAAGGACCAGCCTGCGGACGAGCGCACGCACGAAGGCGGTCTGGGGGCAGAAGCATCCTTCCCCTGCCGACTCGATGGTGCCTATCGGCAGGAGTGAGACTCCGCCGTGGCATTTGAGCGCATGGGTCGCCGCGATGTCCGAAACTTTCGGGTTCAGGATGAACATCCCCCCGGGCTCGCCGGTCGATCCGGTCCTTTCGGCGATAAGGTCCGCCCTTTTGACGAGTGGAATCGCGCTGCCGGAGGGAACTCCTAATGCGTTCGCGAGATTGGGGTCGGAGTCCAGGTCGACGAGCAGCACCTTCTGTCCGTCGTCGGAGAGTATCTTCGATAGCAGGACCGAAACCGTGGTCTTGCCGGAGCCGCCCTTGCCCGCTACGGCTATCTTCAGGCCCATGAGAAGCTGCGCGATGCCAGGAGGGGGCCCAGCCCCAGGTCCAGCCTGCCGCGGAGCAGCAAGCCCAGCTCGCCCGGCGGAAATTTTTTCAGGACCGCTGGCACAAGGCCCCTCATATCCTCGGGATCCCCGACCATTTGAAGCCCGATCACCGCTTTCCCGTCCAGGGTCGCCCTCGCGAAGCTCCTTCCCACCGTGAAATCGGCATGGTCGCTCCCGTCGATGTCCCCGATGCGCGCCGCGATCACGGGATCCAGCTTCACGATGTTTCCGATGAAGGAAGGCGGGCAGACGGCTTTTCCCCCGGCGATGTTTTTCGCCGCGACCTCCCCCTGCGTTCTTGCATTGACGACCAGCTGCCCGACCTCCTTCCTGCCTGTGATCGTCTCGAACCGGACGACGTCGCCCGCGGCGTAGATCCCCGCCTCCCCGGTTTCCATTGCCGGCGAGACGGGAATACCCTCGGAATCGCCCATGCCGCCGTCCAGGAATCCGGTGTTCGGCTCCACGCCGGTCGCGATTATCATCACGTCGCATGGGATCTTGGCGCCGTCCTTAAGGATTATCTCGCGCGCGGCGTCGCCGTCCGCGTGCACATCGGCTATGTGCGCCCCCGTGTGGAGCTTGAGATGGCGCCTGGAGTCGAGGACGGGATGAAGCCTGGCCGCGACGTCTTCCTGGAGCATGGTCGCAAGGATCCGGGGCCCGATTTCGATCACCGAAACCGAAACGCCGGCATCCTTGAGCGCCTCCGCCAGCAGCATACCGACCCTTCCGGCGCCGACGACCGCGATCCTTGCGGCGCCCTCTTCCAGGAATTTCCTAAGGGCAAGCGCATCCTCCATGCGCTTCAATGCGAAGACGTTCCGGCACCGCGCGAATATCCCTTTGAGGCTCCCCGGGATCCAGGCCTTCGCACCCGTGGCGATCAGAGCCTTGTCGAATCCTATCGTCTCGCCGCTTTCGAGCAGGGCTTTTCTTTTGTCCGGGAACAGTTTTTCGATCCTGGCGCCCGCCAGGAAGCGGACGCCTGGAAGCGCGTCGTCGCCCGGATCGAAGAGGCAAAGGTCGACCGGCTGCTTCCTGCCCGCGGCGAGCTCGGGCAGAAGGTGCGGGCAGTAGGCGGGGCGGTTTTCCGCCGAGACCATCGTGACGGAAATGCCCTTCTCGCGCGCCAGGGTCCTGGCGGCCTGGATGCCCGCATACCCGTTTCCGGCTATAAGGACGCGCTCCATCGGTTCTTTCCGGTTTTCCCGCGTTTCAGGCCTGAGCGAGGCCCAGCGCCCGGCGCTTCGCCCGCAGATGCGCGATTATCCCGGCGGCCGCCGCCGAGGGATCGGTCTCCACGAGGACCTTCCCGCCGTTCAATCCAGGCAGCTTCTCCGTCAGGAGCCCGATCGCGAACGGGCTGCCGAAAACCCTGGGCGGCGGCGCGACATGCACGAGAATGCCTGCCGCGAGGAAGAAGCTGCCGATGGATATGGCCTTTTCCGTGATGAACTCGGGGGCGGAGCCGGCCACCGGGAGCTGGCTGATATCGACGCCGATCTTGCCCGCCAGGGCGGCAAGCAGGTCGTAGATCCGAGAATTGTCAACGCACGAACCCATGTGCAGGACCGGCGGGAGCGGAGCGCCCAGCCCCGCCGCCCGTCCAAGCGCCGTGAGGACTTTCTTGAGCTTTTCGCCGGCGAATTTATCGGTCGCCTCGCCCGTCAGAAATCCGGCCTGGGCCAGGATGTGGTTTACGCATCCGGTGGTGACGATGAGGACGTTGTTGCGTAGCAGTTCCGCGGCCATCCTCTCCGTCATCGAGGATTGGCGCAGCTTCGGATTCGGGCAGCCGACGATGCCGACCGCGCCCAGGATGTCCCCCGAGGCGACGGCGTCGACGACCGGCGCCAGCGGATCGGCCGCGTCGGCGGCGGACAGCACGGAGACGAGCGCCTCGACGGAGATGCCCGTCAGCATCTTGGCGCTTGCATCGGGGATCTGGGTCTGCAGACCCGAGGTTTTTCTCTCCTTGAACGCCGCGATTCCGTGGCGCAGAATCTCCTGCGCTCGTTCATCCGCCGATTCCGGCTCGAACCCGACGTGTATGGCGTCCGGGTTCCTGACGAACGGCACGGTGGTGATGAACCTCGTCTTGTAGCATTTTGCGATCGTCGCCAGGCCCGGCCAGATGCATTGGATGTCCACGACCATCGCGTCTATCGCTCCGGTCGTAAGAAACAGCTCCGCCTGCGCTAGGTGGCCTGCGTAGGAGGCGCCCGACCGCGTGGCCAGCTCGTTGCCGATGCAGCAGATGCCGACCACGTTGATGCCGTCGGCGCCGGCCTTCTTCGCCTCCTCCTCCATCTTGTCCGCCCATTCCACGAGCTTGGAAGCGAGAATCGGGTTATGGCCGTGGCAGGCTATGTTGACGGCCCCGGCTTTTATGACCGCGTAGTTTGCGGAAACCACCTTCGGGGATGGGGTTCCGAAGAGGATGTCGGACAGGTCGGTGGCCAGCATCAGGCCGGCGAAGTTGTCCACCATGCCCATCCTTAAAGTTGCGATCCACAGGTTCAGCGGGTCCGCGTCGTTGCCCATGGAGGTCCGGTGCATCGCGGTCTCGATCTCGTTGTGCGGATTCGAGACGAGGAGCCCGAGTTTTTCCCACTTGTCGTATTCCCTCTTGGAGGAGCGTCCCCGGATCCAGTTCATCGGCTTGCCGTCCTGCCTCCCGAAGTCCTCGAGCGCCTTGCGGGCGACCTCCCCGGCGATAGCCTGCGCGGTCCTGCCGTCGGTCGCTATCCCGAGCCGGCCCGCGACCGAGAGCAGCTTGGCCTCGTCCCTGACCGCGTATCCCGGCGCCTTCCCTTCCGAGACTTCCAGGAGGAGCAGGGCGAGCTCCCGCGCGTGCCCGGCGTGCGAGGAGGCGCCGCCGACGGCGGCCCGCAGGAAGTTCCTGGCCACGATCACGTCGGCGTCCGCGCCGCAAACGCCCAGTTTCGGACCGTTGTCGAAAGGATCGATGCGGCAGGGGCCCAGGTAGCACAGGACGCAGCAGGTGCCCAGCTCGCCGAATCCGCACTGCGGCATCATTTTCCTGAGGCGGTCGATCCCGAGCTGGACGTTGTCCCGCTCGGCCTTCCGGATGAGCTCCAGGTCGCCGGGATTGGTGAATTCGGTCCTTCTCGTCTTGTCACCCACGGGCCATCTCCTTCCGCATCGCAAGGATGATTTCGAGCGAAGACATCTTGCGCGGGGCGGCTGCGCCCGCACCGGCCAGGGCGGCGGTTTCCCGCGCGGCCGTTTCCGAGATCTTGGTCGAGGCGATTTCATCGAAGTCCGCGAACGTGAGCGCCTGGGTGGGGCACCCCGAGGCGCAGGCGGGGGCAAGCCCCTCGCGAAGTAGGTCCCGGCAGCCGTCGCATTTGTACGCCTTTTTCCGGTCGAACGAGAGGCGGACCGCGCCGTACGGGCAGACGAGCAGGCATGTGAAGCACCCGATGCACTTTTCATCCCTGACCTGGACGGTGCCGGTGCGGGCGTCCTCCTCGATGGCCCCCACGGGGCAGGCGAGGAGGCAGGGGGCGTTTTCGCAATGGACGCAGCGGACCGGGACGTTTAGGCCCGGCGCCCATGAGACGCGGACGCGGGTAAGGGTCGGAGGGGACTCGAATATGGCGGAATGGAGGCTGCCGGAGCGGGAGTGGGCGATGGAGCACTGGACTTCGCATGTCCGGCAGGCGGTGCATTTCAGCGGATCGAGGGCGACTTTTTTCATCCGGTTCTTCCCCCTTAATCGCCGGAATGGGTGGGGCGGGGCGCGAGGATGCTTAAATCGTCGCAGGACGGCGGGCGGCTGTCAAACGGATTGAAGGCGGGAGGCTTCCGGAAGCGCGCTCAGCGTGCGGGGAGCGCCCCCATTCGAGGATCGGAGGTTATGTAGATCAGTAACACCACGAGATTGAGCGAAAAGACCGCGGAGCCCGAAACCATGAGCAGCCCGCCGAGGGGATGCGATTCCCCGATCTTGAGCAGTACGGCCCCGGCGGCGGCGAGTCCCATCATCGGAAGGATCCACTGGTTGAGATATCTGCCGAGATCGGTTACCTGGGAGATCACGGCGCTGGAAATCCTTCCCTCGAGGACGTCCAGGAGCTGCACGACGACCCCCTCCACGAGAATGATCCCCGACAGGATTGCCAGCAGCATGTAGAATCTCACGGTCCGCCTCCGGCGGTTTTGTGTATACAGTATACAATAACCAACCGCCACGTCGATACACTATCCTTAACGGCAAACGGGGGGAAAAAATTCAATCGGCCCGCAAGGCGGGACGGATTTACATTATATTGCCCAAAACCCGGTTTGCCGTTGTCCGCATCGGCCGATTCCCCTCCGGCCCGTTTTGACTTTAGAGTGCGCCGGGCCCCGGATCGTTCCCATCCGCGAGACGAATTTCATCCCGATCAGGGCGAAAACCGCCGAAAAATGCGGGCGCCTGCATCTTACTGTGGGGGATGACGGGAAAGGAGGCTTGCCGATGCCCAGGGACCTCCCGTTGGGGAACGGTTCCCTGCTCGTGAATTTCGATTCCGCGTACCGGGTGAGGGACGTCTATTTCCCCCACGTCGGCATGGAGAACCACGCGCAGGGACACGCCTTCAGGTTCGGCGTATGGGTGGACGGCATGTTCCGCTGGATCGAGGATCCCGGGTGGGTGCGGGACCTTCGCTACCGCACCGACACGCTGGTTACCTCGGTGAGCCTCCATCATCCGGAGCTGGAGCTGGGGATCGAATGCGGGGACGCCGTCGACATGGCTGTGAACCTGTTCGTACGGCGCTTCGATATCCACGAGCTCTCGGGACGGGAGCGCGAAGTCAGGCTCTTCTTCCACCACGACTTCCGCATCCTGGAGAATCCGGTCGGGGACACCGCTTATTATGAGCCGCAGCGGCGCTGTCTCATCCACTACAAGGGGAAGCGATGGTTCCTGATCAACGGGGCGAAATGGAACGGCTCGCCGCCGGGGTTCGTCGAGGACGACGGGGCCGATGGAACGGGGCCCGCGGGAATGACGGTGGGGATCGACCAGTGGGCGACCGGCGTCAAGGAGTTCATGGGAAAGGAGGGGACCTGGAAGGACGCCGAGGACGGACTGCTCCAGGGGAATCCGATCGCGCAGGGATCGGTTGACTCCACTATCGGGCTCTCGGCGAAAACGTCCCCGGGCTTTCCGGCCGTCATCCATTACTGGATGGCCGCGGGCGAGTCGTTCGACGAGGTGACGGAAATCAACCGGAGCGTCCGGAAGCGGGGCCCGGACGACTTCCTCGGCCGGACGCGCGCCTACTGGGAGCTGTGGGTGGACAAGTCCGATTGGGACTTCGGGGGGATTCCGGAGGGGATCGTCGGCTGTTTCAAGCGCAGCCTCCTGATACTGCGCACCCAGATCGACGGCGCCGGCGGGATCACCGCCGCGAACGACCACGACATCATACAGTTCGCCCGGGACACGTACAGCTACGTGTGGCCGCGCGACGGGGCGCTAACCGCCTTCGCCCTGGACCTTTCGGACCACTTCCAGGCCTCTCAGGCGTTTTTCGATTTCTGCCACCGGGTCATCACGAAGGAGGGGTACTTCCTGCACAAGTACAACCCGGACGGTTCCCTGGCCAGCTCCTGGCATCCCTGGCAGGGGAAGGAAGGAAAGCAGCTCCCGATCCAGGAGGACGAAACGGGGCTGGTCCTTTGGGCGCTCTGGAAGCACATGGACCGGTTCGGGGACGTCGAATGGATAAAGGACAAGTACCGCGGGCTGGTCGCTCGCTCGGCTGACTGGATGGTTTCCTACACGAACAAGGCGACCGGCCTGCCGCTTCCCAGCTACGACCTGTGGGAAGAGCGGTACGGCGTGCACGCCTTCACCGTCGCGGCGGTCTGGGCGGGACTGATCGCCGCCTCGCGCTTCGCGTACCGTTTCAACGAGGGGCACCTTGCGCAGAAATGGAAAGGCGCCGCCGACGCGATCAGGGCGGCGGCCGACCGGTTCCTCTACCGGCCGGAGCTGGGGCGGTTCGTCCGCACGGTGTACGTGAGCGCGGAAGGGGATGTGGACGCCGACCAGACCCTGGACGCGAGCCTCTACGGGCTTTGGTATTTCGGAATGTATCCTCCCGACGATCCCAGGATCGTCCGGACGATGGAGGCGGTGCGGGAACGGCTCTGGGTAAAGACCGACGTCGGGGGGATGTCGCGGTACGAAAACGATATCTATCACCAGGCGTCCGGGGACATCGAGCGCGTGCCCGGGAACCCATGGTTCGTCTGCACTCTATGGATGGCCCAGTGGCACGTCGCGCTGGCGAAAAACCGGGCGGACCTGGAACCCGCCCTGGACATCTTGAAATGGGCGGCCGCGCGCGCCCTGCCAAGCGGCGTGCTCGCGGAGCAGGTCCATCCGTACACCAACGCGCCGCTGTCGGTCTCGCCGCTTACGTGGAGCCACGCCGCGTTCGTGACGGCATTTCTGGAGTACGCGGACCGGCAGGCGGGCCTTTCGGCATGTCCCGCGTGCGGAGAACGCCGCCGCTTGAAGCACGCGAACCGTGAAGGGAAATGACGCGCCCGGGCATTCGGACGCGCTCGCCATTCGTGCGGGATTGACTGTAAAATGGTGCAAAAAAATCCGTGGGAGGAACATCCGTTGATCCTTCCGTATCGGGGCGTGGTTCCCGCATGCCACCCCACAGTGTTCGTGGCCGAGGGCGCCAAGGTCATCGGCGGCGTGGAAATAGGCGAGGATTCAAGCGTCTGGTTCAACAGCGTCATCAGGGGGGACATAAACCGGATCCGGATCGGCAGCAGGACCAACGTCCAGGACAACTGCACGCTGCACGTGACGGTCACCAACGCCGTGGTCGTCGGCGACTCGGTGACGTTCGGCCACGGGGTCGTCGCCCACGGCTGCACCATAGAGGACCTTTGCCTGATCGGGATCGGCTCGGTGGTGCTCGACGGGGCGGTGATCGGCAGGGGGAGCGTCATAGGGGCCGGAGCGGTCGTCCCACCGGGCATGGCGGTCCCTCCGCATGCCCTGGTGCTCGGCGTGCCCGGGAAGGTGGTGAAGATCCTTGCCCCCGGGTCGGCCGACGCCAACAGGATCACGGCGGATCACTACGTCGAGTACGCGCGCACTTACAGGAAAGGATGAGGAGGAAAGATGGGGCGGATCGAGGAGATCTGGAACGGGGACCGGCTTATCCAGGATTTCGGCATGAAGCTTCTAGAGGCCAGGGAAGGATACGCGCGGGTGTCGGTGAAGGTGGAGGACCGGTTCCTGAACGCTCACAATATCGGCCACGGCGTCCTGCTTTTCGCCGCGGCCGACGCCGCCTTCGCGCTGTCGGTGAACTCGACGGTCGACGCGGTCGGCGTCCAGTGGAGCCTGAACGTCATCCGGGCGGCGAAGCCGGGCGAGGAGGTCGTCGGGGAATCCCGGGTGTTCCACCGCGGGCGGCAGTCGATGGTCTGCGAGCTCACGGTCACCGCGGGGGACGGACGCGTGCTCGCCCGGGGGCAGTCGACGGCCCTCCCGGTATCGCGCGAAGCCTACAAGGAGAAAGCCCCGGCGAAGAAGGCTACGTAACCGCCTTTTCCCGGCGCGCCCGGAGCCGCTTCTGCCTCTTCCGGTGCCAGAACTTGAGCTTCCTCCAGAAGCGGTCCTCCTTACGTTCGAACCGCTCCCGCCACGACCGGATGAAGGCGAGGTTCCCAAGGTCGTCGAAGAGCGAGTACGCAACGGGCGTGACGATCAGGGTCAGCAGCAGCGAAAGCGCCTGGCCGCCGATGATGACCTTGGCGAGAGACGCCCGGGACGCCGCCCCCGGGCCCTTGCCCAGCGCGATGGGGATCATCGCGGCGATGAGCGTGACGGTGGTCATGAGGATCGGCCGAAACCGCGCGGCGTTCGCCTCCAGGATCGCGGCATTGCGCTCAAGCCCCCGTCCCCGCAGCGTGTTGGTGTAGTCGACCTGCAGGATCCCGTTTTTCTTCACGATGCCGAAGAGCAGGAACAGCCCGAGGATGCTGTAGATGTTCAGCGTCTCCCCGAGCAGCACGAGTGAAAGCAGGGCGAACGGGATCGAGATCGGAAGGGCGAGCATGATCGATACGGGGTGCAGGAAGCTCTCGAACTGGGCGGCCAGCACCATGTACATGAACACCACGGAGAGCAGCAGGGCGACCAGGAAGTTCACCAGCGTCTCCTGCATCGTCTTGGCGCGACCGAAGAACTCGATCCTGTAGTCCGGCGGCAGCTCCATGCGGTCCACGATCTTGCGGACGTGATCCGTCGCCGCCCCCAGCGCCAGTCCGTCAAGGTTGGAGGTGATCGTGACCTGCCGCTGGCGGGTCGCCCGGTCGATCTGGGCCGGCCCGAGCTCCGGCGACAACCCTGCGACGTCTCGGATGCGGACCTTGCCGAGCCTCGAGGAGGGGACGGGCAGGTTGGACACCTCGGGGATGGAGCTGCGGTAAGGCAGGTCCGCGCGCAGCCACACGTCGTACTGGTCGGCCCCCTCGCGGTATTTCGTGACCTTCTCTCCGCCGACGAAGACGTTCAGGGACGAGGCGACGTTCTGGACCTGCACGCCGAGGTCGGACGCCTTCTTCCTGTCGACGGTGACCCGGACCTCCGGCTTCCGGTTGGAAAGGGAGGTGTCCACGTCCACGAATCCCTTGATCTTCCGCATTTCGTCCGTGATCCGCCCGCTGTACGATTCGAGCTTCTCGAGGTCCGGGCCGCGCAGGACGAAGCTGACCGGGGTCTGCCGGATCCCGCCGCCGCGCCCGATTGCGGATATGTTCTGGACGGAGACGCGCAGGGACGGGTACCTGGCCATCACCTTCCGCACGTCCTTCATGATGTCGAACTGGGAATAGTCCCGTTCCTCCAGGTCCGCGGTGCGGACATAGATCGTCCCCTGCGTGACGTCCCCCTCGGCCACGTCGCCGATCTGGGCGAGCAGGTGCTTCACCCCGCGGACCCGCATGACGTCGGCCTCCACCTCCGCGAAGACCTTGTCCGTCGTCTCCAGCGAATAGCCTTCCGGCGTCTGGATGAAAATCTCGAACTCGCTCTGGTCGTCGAAGGGGAGGAAGTCCTTTGCCACCAATCCCCCCAGCGGAATCATGGAAAGGATGACGGCGCCCGTGACGGCGGCGACGACCCACCGGTGCGCCAGCGCCCTTCGCAGCAGAGCGAGGTAGCCGGTCGAGACGGCCCGGTAGAACCGGTTTTCCTTGGAGGATGCGGTCCCGGCCGCTCCCGCGCGCTTCACCTTCAGGAAACGGGAGGAGAGCATCGGCGTCAGCGTGAACGAGATGAACCAGGAAAACAGGATGGCGAACGCCACCGTGATGCCGTAGGAGTGGAAAAACCTTCCCACGGTCCCGGACATGAAAGCCACGGGGAGAAAGATGACGACCAGGGAGAGCGTGGTCGCCGACACGGCGAGGCCGATCTCGGCGGTGGCCTCTACGGCGGCCTTGCGGGGGGGAGATCCCTCCTCCTCCACGTGGCGGAATATGTTTTCCAGCACGACGATCGCGTCGTCGATGACTATCCCCACGGCAAGCGTGAGCGCCAGGAACGTGATGTTGTTCAGCGTGAAGCCCAGGACGCGCATCACCGTGAAGGTGCCGATGATCGAGGCGGGTATCGCCACTGCTGCGATCAGCGTGGAGCGCCAGTTTCCCATGAAAAAGAGCACGACCAGGGATGTCAGGACGGCGCCGAGGATAAGGTGCGTCCTGACCTCGCGGATCGATCGCAGGATGAAGGTCGACTGGTCCCTTATCGGGTTTATCTTTATGTCGGCCGGCAGCGTCTTCTGGATCTGCGCGATCCGCTCTTTCACCTTGCTGATGACGTCGATGGTGTTCGTCCCCGACTGCTTCTGGACCACGAGGTTGACGGAGGGTTTCCCGTCGAAACGGGCCAGGGAGCGTGGCTCCTCCTGCCCGTTCTCGACCCACCCGATGTCGCGGATCATGACGGGGCGGCCGTTCAGGTTGGCGACGATCAGGCCCTGGAAATCCTCAACCGTCGGCATGCGGCCCATCGTCCTCAGCACGAGCTCCCTCGTCCCGGTGTCGACGCGCCCTCCGGGGATCTCCAGGTTCTGCGCCTGGAGCGCCGCACGCACCTGCGGGACCGTGAGGCCGAATCCCTCCATGCGGGAGGGATTCAGGTACACGTTGACCGCCCGCTTCCTTCCCCCCACGATGAGGACGGCGCCGACGCCGTTTACGGTCTCCAGGTTCTGCTTGATCTGGTCGTCCGCGATCTTGGTGATTTCCCGCAGGTCCCTGTTCCCCGAGACGGCGACCGTCATGACCGGGGCGGCGTCTATGTCGAACTTGACGATGACCGGGGGGTCGGTCCCGTCGGGGAGGTTCTTTATGATCGTGGAAACGCGGTCGCGCACGTCCTGGGCGGCCTCCTCGCCGTTCCGCTCCAGGAGGAATCGGATAACGACCTGGGAGACCCCCTCCCTGGAAGTCGAACGCAGCTCGTCGATCCCCGAGACGGTGTTGACCGCCTCCTCGATCGGCTTCGTGACGGTGGTCTCGATCTCCTCGGGGCTGGAGCCCTGGAGCGTAGTGGTGACCGTGACGATCGGAAGGTCTATGTTCGGGAAGAGGTCCACTCCCAGCCCGTAGTACGAGGCGAATCCCACCACCACCAGGACCCCGACGAGCATGGTGGCGAAAACGGGGCGGCGGACGCAGATTTCCGAGATCTTCATTTCGCCTGTTCCGCGGAGAGCTTGATCCGGGATCCGTCGACGAGCTTCCCGGTGTTCGACAGAGCGATCCTGTCACCCGGGGAGATCCCTTCTGTCACCTCCACGCGCTCCCCGAGGTCCTCCCCGAGCTTGACCTTGCGCTCGCTTGCGGTGTCCCCGGAGATGACGAACACCTTCTCGATGCCTGCGAAGGTGACCACGGCCTGCTTCGGGACCGTAACGGCGTTCCGGTCCACGCGCACCAGGATGGCGCCCTTCCCGAAGAAGCCGGATTTGAGCTCCCGGGAGGAGTTCGGGAAGACCGCCTCCACCTGGATGGCCCGGTTGGCGACGTTGGAAGAAGGGGAGATCCGCTTGAGCGTCCCGCGGTAGACCTTCCCGGGGCGCCCGTCGACCGCGAGCTCGACGGCGAGGCCGGGCGCAAGCGCCGCGGCGTAGAACTCGGGGACCTCGCCCAGCATCCGGATCGGCCGGTCGTTCACGAGGCGGAAGATCGGCGTCCCGAGCTTCAGATATTCCCCGGCCGAGACGAGGCGGGCCTCCACCGACCCGTCGATGGGGGACCGGACCTGCGTGTCGGACAGTTTTTTCTGGGCGAGCGACAGCTGGGCGCGCTTGCTGCGAAGGGTAGCCAGGAGGTTGTTCGCCTCCTCCCTCGCGGCGCGGACATTGGCTTCCGCCACCAGGTAGCGCGCTTCGGCGTCGTCCGCTTCCTTGCGGGCGATGAGGTTCTTCTCGAAAAGCCCCTTGCGCCGCTCGAGGTCGGTGCGGGCGTTGTTGTACTCGGCGATCGCCTTGCGGACGAGCGAGGTGCCGTCTATGTCCGCCGTTTCGGCCTCCGGCGCGATCCCGAGCTTCGCGGAGATCTGCGCGGTTTCCGCAGCCGCCTGCTCCCTGCGGAACCTGAACTCCTCCGGGGCCATCGCCAGGAGTATCTGCCCTTTGCGCACCGGATCGCCCAGGTCGGCGTAAAGCTTCTCTATGGTGCCCTCCACCTCGGAGGAAAGGGTGACCTGCTCGATCCCGGCCAGCGAGCCGACGAATTCGACCTTCCTGGAAATCGCGGCGCGTTGCGCCTCTCCGACGCGCACGGATATCTCTTCGGCGGGCTTCCCGCTTCCCTTCGCCGGGGAGGGGGTCGACCCCGAGGGCTTCCCGCTGCATCCGGACGCGAAGAGGACGGCGGCGATAAGGAGAATTGTCGACGAAGTTCGGTGCTGTGATCTATGCATGGCGGTTGCGTTTCCTTTTCCTTTCGAATGTGGTCTATCGTCCGATCGCTCGCAGCAGCGAAGCGATCGAAACGCTGTAATCGTAGAGGGCCCCGATCAGGCCGGTGTTCGAGCTGGTCATCTGCACCTGTGCGTCGATCATCTCGATGATGTCTCCGGCCCCCACTTCATACCGCCCTGTGGCCAGCCGCAGGTTCTCGTCCGAGGCGTCTTTTTCCTTGCGGCGCGCTTCGGTCTGTTCCAAGGCCGCCCGGACGGAGAGCGCCGCCTGTTCTATCTGGAGGCGGACCAGCCTTCGGAAATCGGTCACCGCGTACCGCGCAGAGTCGAGATTCGCCCGCGCCTCCGCAACCTGCTGCCTGGTCAGGAACCCCGAGAAAACGGGGACCGAAAGCTCGACCGTGACCGTGTAGTTCTCCTCGAGCGGGAAATCCTCCGCTGCGTACCCGTATCCTCCGTTGCCCGTGAGGATCGGATAGTATCCGGCCCTGGCAGCCCGCAAGGCCATTTCCGCCGCCCGCTCCTGCTCAATCAGCGATTTGAGATCCGGCCGGCCGGCTTCCGCCTCCCGGACCCACTCCTCCAGCGTGCCCGGCAGGAATTCCGCGGCCGGCGTTTCCTTCAGCTCGAAGTCCCTTGGGCCGTCGACTCCCATCCGGTTGAGAAGGGTGATGCGCGCGACCCGGAGATCGTTTTCCGCGGCGGTGAGCTGAGCGCGGGCCTGGAACAGGTTGGACTCCGCCCGGGCGACGTCGATCCGCGCCCGGATCCCGGCGTCGTAGAACGCCCGGGCCTGTCGAAGCAGGGATTCCCGCTGCCGCGCGGTCTCCTGGTTGACGGAAAGTAACCGCTGGGCGCGCAGGGTGTTGTAATAGGCGACCTTCGCGGCGAATGCGACGTCCTCGCGGACGGACTTTCCGGTTTCCTTCGCCGACGACAGGAGGGCGTCCGACCTGTCCACCGCGGCCCCCGTCCGGCCGAAATCGGTCAGCAGCTGGGAAAGGTTACCCTGTACGAACCTCGAGGAGGTCGAAAGGCTCTGCCGGGTGCTTGTGGATAACTGGCGGGACTTGGCATACCCGGCCGAGATGCCGATCTGCGGGTAGTAGGTGGATTCCGCCTGTCCTTTACGCGCCGCCGCCGCGTGCGTGTCGGCATCGGCCTGGCTCACCTGGGGGTGGCGTTCGAGGGCGATCCGCACGACCTGGTCGAGGTCCCACGTCACGTTGTCTCCGGCCGCGTTAGCCGCTCCGTGCGCGGGGCCTGCCTGGACCGGCGATCTTCCCGCAGCCAGCAGCAGGATCGCCGCCGCAGCCGCGATCCGAAGATGGGGGTTCATGGTCGTGCACCTCCTTGCTTTCTCTCGACCGTCCCCGGGAGGGGGGCGAGCGATTTCAGGCAGAATTCGATCAGCATCGTCGTAAGCTGCGGAAGGGGGACGTCGATTATCCCCAGCACCTTGTGGCGCGTGGTCCCGTAGAGGATCCCGCGCAGCATCTCCGCGGTATCGCGCGCGGGAAATCGCAGGACCAGAGTGCCGTCACGCTCACCCCGGGCGAAAATCCCGGCAAGCAAAGCCGTCAGGCGGGGGAACTTCTTCCTGCGGACCGCAGTGGAGCCGGACTTCTCCCTGGAGATGTCCTCCGGGAAGTCCCGAAGGATGATCAGGTACTGTGGGGCGTGCGAGGCGAGGTACTCGAAGTGGAAGGCGATGTAGTCGCGAAGCGTATCGGCCCCCGATTTTCCCTCCCGGATAAGCCGTTCGGCTCCGGACAGGTACCCGTCCGCCGTCTCGTCGAAGATTGTCAGGAAAATTCCGTCCTTGCTGCCGAAATGGTGGTAGAGGGTGCCTTCGGCGACCCCCGCTTCCCGGGCGATCTCGGAGGTCGGGGTGTTTGCGTACCCCTTTTCGGCGAACAGGCGGGACGCCGCCGCCAGGATGGCGGCGCGCTTGCGCGTTTCCCCCATGGGTCCTTCCTTTTCCCGATGCCGAGTGAGTGCTCAGTCGGTCCGGGAATTATAGGAACGACTTGCCCGTGTGTCAAGCGGGAGGGGGAAGTTCCTGCGGATGCGGCCGGGGAATCAGGTGGTGCCGGACAGGATCGCCTCCCGCTCGCATACCCTGGGTTGCTCTGCCGCCAGGAAGTCGCTCACACGCATCCGCACGATGTCGCGGTGGGTGCCGGCGGTGAACGCGATCTCCTCGTTCTCCGTCAGTTCGTGCGACACCAGGACCGGCACCCCGTACAGCGATCCGAAGATCGGCATCGCCCCGAGGTCGCAATCCACGAAAAGCGGCGAGAATTCGGCCTCGCTGGACAGTCGCGCCTTTTTTGCGCCCAGGCATTTCTGGAGGCGCCCGAGGTCGACGCGCTGCGTCGCCGGGACGACCGCCATCCAGATCTTCCCGTCGACGTTCACCATGACCGACTTGGCGAAGGCGCGGCCCGGCACGTGGGCGGCCTGCGCGGACTGCTGGGCGGTGAACGCCTCCGGATGCGTCGTCGCCTTGAAGGGGATCTTGCGCTCCTCGAGGTGCCGGGCCAGCTTTTCCGGGATGCTCATGGGGTTCCTCCCTCCGCTATTTCGCGGCTTCCTTCGCCAGTTGGACGAAACGGTCCCAGGGGGTTGCGACCCACGTCTCCGTCACGCCGTGCCCGAACGATCGGACCAGCAGCGCGACCTTGGTGGCGGCATCCCCGTCGGGGGCCTCGAAAATGTCGCCATGTTCGTTCTCCTCCTCTGTCAAAGTGGACGTTCGCCGCGAAAGTTGCCTGAAGGCGGGTTCGGCGCAGGGAGTGAACGGACGACGGGTCGATCGTCGTTCCAGTATATCGAAAATATCCTCCGGCAAACAGGACGGCTTTAAGGAGGCTGGTTCTCCTGGTGGGCGGGCCGCCGCAGGAGAAGAACGAGCGGAAGGACGCACGCCATGAGGACCGAAAGCACAAGGAAAGTGTCGTTGAATCCCATGGCCGTCGCCTGGCGGACCGCCTGGGCGTAGATCGTCTTGAGCGTTGCCGGCTCGGCGGCCACCTCGGGGACCCCGCGCCCCATGAGGATGGATTTTCCCCCCTCGACCGCCGCCGTGAACGTCCTGTCGTAGCCGGTGAGGTGCTCCGCGAGATGGCTCTGGTGGACCTGTGCGCGCCGGACGAACATGGTCGTTATGAACGCCACGCCGAAGGACCCCCCGAGATTTCGCAGAAGGTTGTAAATGGAGGTGGCGTTGCCCATCTGCGGCCTGGGGATCGAAGAGAGCGTCAGCGTGGTCAGGGGGATGAACATGAATCCCATGCCGATTCCAAGGTAAATTCTCGGCCACATGAGCGAGGAGAAGTCGGCGCCGAGGCTGAAGCGGGACATCGCCCACGTGGAAAAGGCGCAGACGGCGATGCCGAACGTCAGCAGGTATTTGGGATTGTGCCTGACGATGAGCTTTCCCACGACCGGCATCACGAACAACGTGGCTACCCCGCCCGGCGAGAGCACGAGCCCGGCAAGCGTGGCCGTGTACCCCAGAAGGATCTGCGCGTAAAGGGGGAGCAGCACGATGCTGCCGAACAGGTTGAAGAAGGCTATGAACATCACGACGTTCCCGGTGGAAAACGTCACGTTCCGGAACGCGCGCAGATCGACTATCGGGTGCTCCGCGATGTACAGCTCGACGATGACGAAGAGGGCCAGCGCGAGCGCCGCAACCGCCGTCAGCGCGAGGATGAAGTCCGACTGGAACCAGTCTTCCCTCTGCCCCTTGTCCAGGACGATCTGGAGGGCCCCGATCCCCACGGTAAGAAGCGCGATCCCCCACGTGTCCACCTTCACCTTTTCGGTCCGCTTCAGGTAGTGCGGATCGTGGATGAAGAGCGTCACCATGAGCACCGCCAGCAGTCCTATCGGGATGTTGACGTAGAAGATCCATCTCCACGACATCGTATCGGTGATGTACCCGCCCATGACCGGGCCCACGATGGGGCCGAACATGATACCGATGCCGAAGATCGCCATGGCTATCCCGTGTTCCTTGGGCGGAAACGACTCGAGGAGGATCGCCTGCGAGAGCGGCTGGAGCGCCCCCCCGCCGATCCCCTGCAGCACGCGGAAGAAGACGAGCATGCCGAGGCTCGTCGAGGAGCCGCACAGGAACGATGCGGCGGTGAACAGGAAGATGGAGAAAAGGAGGTACCGCTTCCGGCCGAAGGTGCGGGCGAACCATCCCGTCATGGGGATGACGATGGCGTTGGAGACGAGGTAGGAGGTCAGGACCCAGCCCGCCTCGTCGATCCCCGCCGAGAGCGAACCGCGGATGTGGTCGAGGGATACGTTCGCGACGCTGGTGTCGATGATCTCGATGAGAGTGGGGAGCATCACGGTGACGGCGACGATCCACTTGCTCTCCCGCATCGCGCCGACCGCGTTGCCGAGCCTGTCGCCTCCGTTCATCTGCTAGTGCCCCGTCTCGCAAATAACCTGGCATTCGAACGCCGCTGCATCCGCGCCAGCATCGTTGCACTCCCTCACCGTACTCTCCAAGTACGCCTTGGTCGCGCGCCTTGCCGGTGCGGCGCATCGGCGTTCTCGGTGCTCAGCCAATTTGCGAGACGGGACACTGGTTATCGGACTAGCACCGTGGGCACGACGGACATTCCGAGCCGGAGGAGGCGGCCCGGGTCCTCCCCCTTGTCGAGGACGATTTTCACCGGCACGCGCTGCACGACCTTGACGTAGTTCCCGGTGGCGTTTTCCGGCGGGAAAAGGGAAAAAGCGGAGCCGGTGCCCGCCATGATGCTCTCCACCTTCCCTTTGAACTCCTTGCCCGGGTAGGTATCCACCCGGACGCTTGCCGCCATTCCCGGACGGATCTTCTCTATCTGCGTTTCCTTGTAGTTTGCGACTACCCAGACGTCCGACAGCGAGGCGACCGCGAGAAGGAGCTGGCCGGGGGCTACGACCTGGCCCGCCTCCACGTTCCTGCGCGTGACGTACCCGTCCGCCGGCGCGGTCACTTCGGTGTATCCCTTGTAAAGCCTGGCCTCTGCCAGGGCGGATTCCTTCTGCTTCAGGTCGGCCCCGCGCTGGCCGATCCGGGCCTCCCGCTGGCCGATAAGCGCCTTCCTTTGGGCGATCAGGGCCTCCTGGGCGGGGATGGCCGCCTCGGCGAGGCGCATTTCCTCCCGCGCCGCGTCGTCCCTGGCCTTGGCCACCAGCTTATCGGTCTGCGCTTTTTCGTGGCGCTCGCGGCTGATCGAGTGCCGGTCGAAGAGGTTCCTCGCGCGCTCGGCGTCACGTTCCGCCTGTGCGAGCTGCGCCTCCGCGAGCGTCGCCTTGGCGCGTGCCGCCTCTACGCCTGCGCGCATCTGGACGAGCTGGGCCTTTGCGGCTGCGAGATCCTCCCGGGCGGCGATGGAGTCCGATCGGGCGGCGTTCCGGTCCGCAGATGCCGCCGAAAGGGCGGAGGAGGCCGCGGCGACCCGCACCGCGTAAGGTTCCTGGTCGATGCGGACGAGCGGCTGCCCTTTTTTCACCGGCTGGTTGTCGTCGACGAGCACCTCGGCGACCGTGCCCTGGATCCGCGCGGCGACGGGGTGGATCCTCCCTTCCACGAAAGCGTCGTCGGTGGCTATGTGCGTCTGGCGCCACCACCAGTAAAATGCGCCCGTGATGATTGTTGCGAGGGTGGCGGCGATAAAGATCCCCAGCGCCCACTTGCGCCGGGATCCCCTCGAGGCGTTGCCGTTTCCGTTTGCTTCCTCTCCCATGCAACTCTCCTTGGCGCAGGCGGCTTCGAATCGATCCCGTATTCTATTCCAAACCCGGGCGGTTGAGGTAGTCGCTCATGCCGCGGATTCACGGCCCTGCTTCCAGGGAAGGGGAAGGCCGAGCGCCAGCAGCGCGCCGGCCGCGGGCAGGACATTGATAAGATGGGCGGCGGCGGGGACTCCGTAACGGTCGGCCACGATCCCCAGGAGAGTCACCCCGATCCCCCCCGTGCCGATCGCGAATCCCGCGATCGTGCCGGATGCCGTCGCCATCCGCCGGGGGAACAGCTCCTGCGCCATGACTATCGTGACCGAGAATGTGGACACGATGGCGGCCCCCAACGCAGCCGCCATTGCGAAGACCAGGAAGCCTTTCGAGACGAGGAACAGGTGGATCAGCGGGACCTGGAGGGCCATGGAGAAAAAGAGCATCTTCCTATGCCCGATCCGGTCTGCTATGGGGCCGCCCAGGAGAGTGCCGACTGTCCCCGCGCCCAGGAACAGGAAGAGCAGCGTTGCGACGAAATCGGGATTGTGAGACAGCTCCGCCCGGTAGAGGAACGGTATGTAAGTGGCAAGTCCAAGCTGCGTCCAGGAGCGGAATACGACGATGATGACGATAAGCGAGACCGCGTATAGCGGGCGCTCCACGCCGTTGCCCCCGGCGGGCACGGGCCTTTCGGCGACCGCCGCGATCCGCCGGCGGATGTGCGGAAGGGCGGGCAGGAAGAGCGCGCCGGCCAGCGCGGCGGGGACCAGCAGTCCAGCCGCGCCGTGGAGACCGAAACGGGAGACGAGGAAGATCGCGGCCGGGGCGCCGACGGCGAATCCCAGGTTCCCCCCCACCGAGAAAAGCGACATGCCGGTGGCCCTCTTCACGGAGGCGATGCAGGCGGTGGCCTTGAATCCCTCTGGGTGGAAGGCGGCCGTCCCCAGGCCGGTGAACATCACGAAGGCGATCAGCCAGGCGAGGCTCGGGGAGAACGGGACGAGCGCGATCCCGGCGCCCGAGACCAGGCACCCCAGCGCAAGCAGGACAGGGAAAGGCTTCCTGTCGGTCACGTATCCGAACAGCGGCTGTATCACCGAGGATGTCAGGTGCGCCGCGAGAAGGAGCGTCCCGGTTACCGTGTAGGAGAGATCGAAGCGGTCCTTTAGGTACGGCAGGAGCGCGGGCAGCGCTCCCTGCACGATGTCGGTGCACATGTGCCCGAAGGACAAAATGAACAGCAGCAGCGAGGGATTGTTCATCGGATGACCACGTCATCTATCGTGTCCTTGCCCAGCAGCAGCATCGCGAGCCTGTCCACTCCCAGCGCGGCCCCCGAACATGGCGGGAGGCCCATGCGCAGCGCGTCGAGGAAATCGGGATCGATCGGGAGCGCGACGCCTGTCAGGCGCTCGTGCCGCGCGGCCAGCTGCAGCAGGCGCTCCTCCTGCTCGCCCGCGTCGGTCAGCTCTTCGTAGCCGTTGACGAGCTCGACGCCGCAGAGATATCCCTCGAACCGCTCGCAGATCCCTTCTTCGGCCTTGCGGCGTTTCGCCATGGCGGCGAGCGCGGACGGAAAGCCGGTCAGGAATACGGCGCCCTTCTCCTTCACGGCGGGCTCGATGACGTCAAGGCAGGCGCGGAAGAAGAGGTCCTCCCAGCTTTCCGCGGCGTCGGGCCGGAGTCCCTTCCGCGAGAGGGCCGCGCGAAGCGAATCCTCGCTCCCCATGGAAGCGCCCAGCAGCGATTCGAAGGCGTCCGAAAGCTCCCACCTTGTCCACTTTCCGGACAACGGAACGGCTGCGCCGGACCAAAGCATTTCCTCGCGCCCGCGGACCTCCTTCGCCAGTTCCCGTGCAATGGCCTCGACGTCCTCCATCACCGCTTCCGCCGGCTCCCCGACCCGGTACCATTCCAGCATGGTGAACTCGGGATGGTGGAGCGGGGACCCCTCCCGGTCCCGGAACACCTTCCCCAGGTAGAAGATGTTGCCGGATCCCGCGGCTATGAGCTGCTTCATGGACAGCTCGGGCGATGTGTGGAGAAACCGGTTCGAAGGCCGGCCCCGGGCGTCCGAGATTTCTACCGGGTGGACGTTCGGGTCGATGTTGGGAAAGGGGAGGGCGATCGGAGGGTCGACCTCGAGGAATCCCCTTGCGCGAAAACGGGAGCGGATGATGTCAAGGATACGGGAGCGCAGGCGAAGCGTTTCCCAGGAGAGCTCGCCTTTCGCCAGTCGCCGCCACGTCCGTTCGGTTTTCCCATCTCCGGGGGCCATCGACTCCTATCGTAAACCAATCCGCCGGAAAGAAAACAAGCGGCCGGCGATTTGTTGGTACACTTGAGGGGGCCGCCCGGGAATCGCCGCCGGCGGCGTCCATAACCTGCTGCGGGGAGGGACGACGATGCCGTTTCCGTTCTGGGGAGAATCGACGGAAGGGCGCAGCATGCTTAAAGAAGCGGGGGAGCAGCTCGTCCGCGCATCCGCCTTGCTGGGGCTCGATCCGAATCTTGCGGACAGGCTCAAGTACCCGAAGCGGGCCCTCGTGGTTACGGTTCCGGTGAGGATGGACGACGGCAGGGTCGTCTCGTACACCGGATACCGGGTGCATCACAACGTCACCCTGGGCCCCGGCAAGGGGGGGATCCGGTATGCGCCTACGGTATCTTTGGAGGAGACGACGGCGCTGGCGATGTGGATGACTTGGAAGTGCGGCCTTATGAACATTCCTTTCGGCGGCGCCAAAGGCGGCGTCTGCTGCGACACGCTCAAGATGTCGCGGAGGGAAATCCAGGCGCTCACGCGCCGGTTCACGTCCGAGATAGTCATGCTGATCGGCCCGGAGAAGGACATACCCGCGCCGGACATGTACACGAACGAGCAGACCATGTCCTGGATCATGGACACCTATTCCATGCAGGTAGGCTATTCCGTCCCCGGGGTGGTCACGGGCAAGCCGGTCGCAGTCGGAGGGTCGCTTGGCAGGAAGGAGGCTACCGGGCTGGGCTTGTGCAACCTGATCTTCGCTTCCATCGATCATCTGGGGCTGTCCCCGGAGAACATGACGGCGGCGGTTCAGGGTTTCGGAAACGTCGGGTCGGTGGCGGCGCTCGAGATGCACAGGCGCAAGGTGAAGGTCGTCGCCGCGAGCGACGTGCACGGCGGGGCTTACAATCCCGCGGGGCTTGACGTCGAGGCCCTTGTCCGGCACGTGGAAGCCGGCGGCAGGATGCCGGAATTTCCAGGCGCGAAGCCGATATCGAACAAGGAGCTGCTGGAGATACCGTGCGACATCCTGGCGCCGTGCGCCACGGCCGGCCAGATAACCGGGGAGAACGCGCCCCGGATCCGGTGCCGTATCCTGGCGGAAGGCGCCAACGGACCGACCACCCTGGAAGCGGACGAAATCCTGCAGGAGAAAGGGGTATTCATCATCCCCGACGTCCTCGGGAACGCAGGCGGCGTGACCGCCTCCTACTTCGAGTGGGTGCAGGACACCCAGAAGTTCTTCTGGGATCTCTCCCAGGTCAAGGTGCAGCTGGAGCGCATCATGCTGCGCGCCTTCAGGGATGTGATGGCGCAGGTGCGCGAACGGAACGTGAGCCCGCGGATGGCGGCGCTGATGATCGGCATCTCGAGGGTTGCCGAGGCGATGCGGTTCCGGGGGCTGTATCCGTGACGGACGGACCGGAAAAACGGGAAACGGAAAGGGGGACGGTCGAGCCTCAAGGGTGAACCGACGGTTTCGTCTTCCTCCGTTCCATGACGCGGATCGTCGCCTTCTCGTGCCTGCGCCGGTCCTCGTCGGTTTCCAGGATGAGCCGCGGGACCTCCACGGGCTTCCCGTCCGCATCGATCGCAACCATCGTTATGTAGCACGAGTTCGTATGCGTCCGCCTTCCCGTCAGCAAATCTTCCGCGTCGACGCGGACGCCGATTTCCATCGACGTCCGCCCGACGTAGTTCAGGGATGCCTTGACGGTCACCAGGTTCCCGACGAACACGGGCGCGTGGAAGTCGAACCTGTCGACCGTGGCGGTGACGCAGTTGCACCCCGAGTGACGGATCGCGACGACCCCCGCCGCCTCGTCCGCCAGCTTCATGATGTTGCCGCCGTGGACGTTCCCGTTGACGTTCGCGTCCAGCGGCGTCATGACCTGGGCCAGCACCATGCGGGTGGCCGATGCCGGTTTCGGGTCGCCCGCCATCCGGCGTCTACTCCTTCGGGACCAGGATGATCTCGATCCGCCGGTTCTTCGCCTTCCCCTCGGCCGTGTCGTTTCCCGCGACCGGCTTGTACTCCCCGTATGCAGCCGTGGAAAGATGGGCCGGATCTATGCCCTGCTCCTGCAGGTAGCGGGCGACGTTGGTGGCCCGCGCCGCGGACAGCTCCCAGTTGGTGGGGAACTTTTTCGCCAGCATCCCGATTATCTGAACGTTGTCGGTGTGCCCCTCGACCCGGATCGCCTTGTCTTTCACATCCTTGACGATGGAGACGATTTTCTGCAGGATCGCCTGTCCCTCGGTTTTCACCTCCGCCTTGCCGGAGTCGAACAGGACGGCGTCCACCATGTTGACGGTGAGCTTGCCCTTGAGCTCCGAGATCGTCATCTGTCCCCGATCGATCTCGCCCTTCATCTTCTGGAGAAGGTCCTCGTAGGTCTTGCTGGCCTTCTGGGATTCCTCGCGGGACTTCGCCAGCGCGGCGATGTCGGCTTTCAGCTTCGCGTTATCGCTTTCCTGCGCGGCCGCCTGCTGCCGCAGTTCGGTAATCGTCCGCGACGTGGAGTCCGACTTCGCCTTGAGCTCCCCGGAAAGGCTCTCTACGCGCGCTTTCAGCGCCGAATTCTCCGCGGAGAGCTCGCTGTTGCTCCCCTTGAGCGCCGCCACCTCCTTTGACAGGCTGTCCGCCTCGTTCACCTTCTTCGCGTAAGTGCTTCCCATGACCGAGCACCCGCCCGCGGCGAGGGCCAGGACCGCGACAACCGCCAGAAGCTTCCGTTTCTTCACCATGGGGAACCTCCTTTGTCGGTGGACGATCGATCAACTAAAACTATACCGGAATTACGCGCAAGTCAGGTTAAAATGCCATCAACCGCGCGGTTCGGTTCCGAAGGCCCGGCGCGGGCGACCGGGATGGCCGGCAGCGGGCGAATCGTCGATGAATGGGCTGGAGGGGGGAGCGGCATGAGGAAAATCGCGGTGATGGCGGCGGCTGTCGCGGCGGCGGTGATGTTCGCCGGCGCCGTAGACGGAGGGGAGCCGCAGGGGAAGATCGTGCTCAAAGTCTATCCTAAAAGGACCGTTTCATTCGACCACAAGGGGCACGCAAAGCGGATCGGGAACTGCCGGGAATGCCACCACATGAGCAAGCCGGGCGACGAGGAGAAGTGCTCCGATTGCCACTCCGCAAAGGGGGACAAGGACACGCCGTCGTTCCGGGAGGCGATGCACATGAAATGCAAGAACTGCCACGCGATCGACAACAGGAAGGTCAGGGGGGCCTGCAAGGAGTGCCACCCCGAGGTGAAGTCGAAGCTCTGAGCGGATCCGGGCCGCTCCCCGAGGCGGATCAACCGGCTTTTTTCTTCTCCTTCGAGTATCCGTCGGAATCCTGGTCGTCCACCTTGTCGTAGTTCGTGAAGAGGGGGTCCTTGGCGTCCAGGTGGAGGTCGTTGTCCGGGTGGCGGACATCCTTGGAATCGCAGGCGGGGCATCCGTCGAAAATACCCGCGCTGTGCCATCCGCAATGGGTGCAAAAACTCCATTTGCCCATATCATGCCGCCTGGCGCCAGGTACCTGCTTTCATCGCTTCCCTTCGGTCCGCGATGTCGCTTTTCATCCCGTGGGCGAACCCCGCGGCCAGCGATACGAAGAACAGGAAGGCATAAACTAGAAGGTCGGAAAGCTGCATGGGATACTCCTTTGCCTCGTCATCGGCGGTGGCGCCCCGTCCCTCGGATACCGGCGCGGGGCTCGTGGTGAGTGGAAAGGAGCCGTTTAATGTATACAGTATACAATAATTCCCGCGATCGAGCCACAAGTTTCCAGGGGTGCGGGATATATGATAATTTAGACCATCCGCGAAGAAAGGACGCCACGCGATGGCCGGGAAATCCAAGACGCATTCCTGTTTGACGTCCGCGGTACTGGCGGCGGCCATCGCATTCGGGCCCGGATCGGCCGTGGCGGAAACGATCCGGATATCCGGAACGGGCAGCGCCATATCGACGATCCGGTCGCTCGGAGACGCATACAGGCAGATCCGCCCGGGAGTCCGGTTCGCCATCCTGCCGAGCATGGGGAGCAGCGGCGCGGTCAAGGCCGTCCTGGCGGGACGCCTGGACATCGGATTGAGCGGGCGATCCCTTACCGAGGAAGAACGCGCCAATGGCGCGGTGGAAAAAGAGTACGCCAGGACCCCCTTCGTATTCGCCGTCAACATGTCCGTCAAGACAGCCGGCCTGACGCTGGCGGAAGTCGCGGACATCTACGCGGGAAAGCGGGACAGGTGGGAGAACAGGAGCCGGATCCGGCTGGTGCTGCGGCCCAGGTCGGATTCGGATACCCCGGTCCTTAAAAGCATGTCGCCGGCGATGAGCGTGGGTGTGGAGAGCGCATTGCGCCGCGAGGGAATGATAGTAGGTATGACCGACCAGGAGGCGGTGGACCTGATACAGAAAATACCGGGCGCCTTCGGGGCGACGACGCTTTCGCTCCTCGTATCGGAAAAAAGGCAAGTCCGGGTACTGGCGCTGGACGGAATCGTACCGAGCATGCGCGCGATCGCCGACGGGTCCTACCCCTACGCCAAGACGCTATACATGGTTACGAGGAAAAATCCCCCCCTCGAGATTCGCCGCTTCATCGAATTCGTGCGCTCGCCCGCGGGGGCAGCCATCCTGGCGAAGAACGGCCAGATCCCCGCGAATTAGGGAGGATGCCGCATGAACCTCCCCAGGAGGGACATCACCCGCGCCATCGACTGGTTTGCCGGCGCGGTCGTCGTCATCCTCGCCGTGGCCTTGCCGGCGGGTTACTTCACGATAGCCTGGAAGTCCCAGGATGCCGCGATCCGGACCGAGGTGGAGATCTTCGCGCACGAGGTGTCGAACCTCGTAAATCACAACCCGGAGATGTGGGAGTACGAGGTGGTTCGCATGGAGGGGCTCCTGTCGGACCAGCCGGGGATGGGACACCTGGAGTCGCGCCGGGTCTTCGACCGGGAGGGGAAGCTCGTGGCGGAGCGCAGGGAAACGGTCCCCTTTCCCCAGATGACGCGGTCGCACCCCGTCATGGATGCCGGCGTCGCCGTCGGACGCCTGGAGATCGCGCGGTCGATACGGCCGATGATCGTGAACACGCTGGTCCTGGCATTCGGCGGAGCGGCGCTCGGGGCCGGCTTGTTCTTCATCCTCCGGATCTACCCGATGTCGGCGCTCCGCAATGCCCTGGACCTGCTGTCGCGGGAAAAGGGGCGAGCCAAGATCACGCTCGACACCATAGAGGAAGGCGTCATCACCGTAGATCCGGAGAATCGGATCGTCCTCGTAAACCGCGCCGCCGGCGACATGACCGGCTGGCCGCAGGCCGAGGCCTCGGGCAGGCCGATAGGCGATGTATTCCGCCGGGACGGGGACGTTCTCGCCGGGCGGGACGGATCCCGGCGACTGATCGAGGCCGGAACATCCCCTATCCTCGACGACGGCGGCCGGCCCCTCGGGTCGGTCCTCGTATTCAGGGACGTGACGGAAAAGGCGCGGATCGAGGCGGAGCTGGTCAAGTCCCAGAAGCTGGAGTCGCTGGGCATCCTGGCGGCCGGGATCGCACACGAGATCCGGAACCCGCTCTCCGGGATCAATATCAGCATTTCGAGCGTCGAGCACGTATGTGCGCAGTCGTCGGAGATGGAGCCGGAAATCAAGGAGAAGATGCGGATAATCACGGAGCAGATGAAGTCCGCCGCGACGAAGATCGGGGCGGTCGTACAGCGCGTCATGGATTTTTCCAGGCCGACCCCCCCCCGCATGGAGATCATAAACCTGAACGATCCCATAGCGGAGGCGATCCGGATGACTTCTTCCACCTTGCGGAAAAAGGAGATCGAGGTCCATAAGGACCTGGCACCGGACCTTCCGAAATGCCGCGCCGACTCGGGGCTGATCGAGCAGGTGATCGTCAACCTCATCACGAACGCCTACCAGGCGATGGAGAGGATGGAGGGGGCGAAGCACCTGGAGATCGCCTCCGCCGTCCAGGACGGCAGGGTGGTCATACGCGTCTCCGACTCCGGGCCCGGGGTTCCGTCTCCCCTCGCGGCGAAAATTTTCGATCCTTTCTTCACGACCCGGAAAGAGGGGTCCGGGATCGGCCTCAGCTTCAGCTACCGGATCATCGCGGACCACGGCGGGACGTTGCGTGTCGATGCGAGCAGATGGGGCGGAGCGGAGTTCCGGATAGAGCTCCCCGGTAAGGCGGAAGGGAGCCCGGCATGATCGTCTATTCCATCTTCATCGTCGACGACGAGGACACGATACGCCGGACATTGTCGATCGCCCTGGACGGGAGATACAGGCTTGCGGACTTCGCCGACGCGGAGAGCGCCGTAGAGGCCGCAAAGACCGATCCGCCGGACCTTGTCCTCCTCGATATAGGTCTCCCGGGGATGAGCGGCATCGAGGCGCTGCCGGTTTTCAAGCGGATGAATCCCGCCATCCTGGTCATCGTCATCACCGCCTACGAGGACGTCAATAGCGTCGTGGCCGCGATGAAGCACGGCGCGTACGACTACGTCGTGAAACCGCTGAACCTGGATACGCTCGAGGTAAGCATCCGGAACGCGCTGGAATCGATCAAGCTGAAAAAAGAGGTCCAGATCCTCCAGGAGCGGTATCTCAGGGAAAACCTTCCGTGCTTCATGGGGGAAAGCGACACCATCCAGTACGTGATGGATTACGTGGGGAAGATCGCCGGCAGCCCGGATACTCCGGTGCTCATACTGGGCGAAACGGGGACCGGCAAGGAGCTGATCGCGAGCGCGATCCACTACAGAAGCCCCAATTTCCACGGCCCCCTTGTGAGCGTGAACTGCGCCGCAATTCCGAGAGAGTTGATAGAGAGCGAGCTTTTCGGCTACGAGAAGGGGGCGTTCAGCGGGGCCAGCGCCTCGGGGAAGAAGGGGCTGGTGGAGCAGGCGGACGGGGGGACCCTTTTCCTGGACGAGGTCGGCGACTTGAGCCTCGAAGCGCAGGCAAAGCTTCTCCGTTTTCTCGAGGAGGGGGAATATTACCGCGTGGGGGGCACAAGGAAGTTTACCGTCCGCGCCCGGGTCGTTTCCGCAACGAATAAAAACCTGGAAGATCTGATAGCAAAAGGCCTTTTTCGCGAGGATCTTTATTATCGCCTGGCGGTCACCCGGGTGGAGGTGCCGTCGCTTACCGCGCGCAGGGACGACATCGTTCCTATAGCGATGACGTTTCTACTTGAGTTCAGCAGGAAGTTCGACAAGCCGTTCACCGGGTTCTCCCGGGATGCCCGGGAGGCGCTGAAAAATCACCGGTGGAAAGGGAACGTCCGTGAGCTCAGGAACTTCGTGGAACGGGGGGTCCTGGTGGGAAAAGGGACCGAGCTGACATCGAATGACCTGGGACTTGAGATGCGCCCGGCCTCCGGGGAGGGCATCCTTTCGTCGGAGGACGTCATGCATCCCTTCGTTCCGCCGGAGGGCGTCGATCTCCGGAAAGCGCACGATACGTTGGACAGGCACATTTTCCGGGAGGTGCTGCAAAAGACGGGGGGGAACGAAACCCAGGCGGCGCAGCTGCTGCGGATGAACTACCATACGTTCAGATACAGGCGGAAAAAACTGGGCCTTTGATGCCCGGCGTAACTCTAAAATTTTCCATATTGCGAAGCCCTACTGGAATTTTTTCTACTTCCTGACGTTCAGGCGGCGCCCCGATTTCTGTAATAAATCCGTAACATGTCGATTTCACTGGTTGCGCCTACACAGCTTGCCCCGGCATATCTCCTGCAATTCGATCTGCCGGCATTTCGGTAAAATCCGGTCCGCCGGATTCTCCAATGAGGATATCAAGGGGGGGGCGGCGGGCAAATAGGGGGTGAGGGGCATGAAAAAGTACACGTACACGGTGTTGTTGGAGCGGGAGGAAAAAGGGGGGTATCGCGCGTTTTGCCCGGCGCTGACCGGATGCCGCGCCTACGGGGACACCAAGAAGGAGGCGATCCAGAACATCAAGCTCTCCATCAGGTATCGGATGGATGAATACGCCGCCAACGGGAAGGCGATACCCGTGGACTGCGATCAGTCGATGCAATAGAAGCAGCCGCCCCATAACGCCGTGCGGAGCGGTTCTCAGCCAGTGCGCGCATCCATGCTGCAAACCGAATCAAGCATTGGGGGAGAACATGATAAACAGTGCCGCGGTTGCGCATGGTGAAGATTTCCACCTTGTAAGCGTGTTTCTTACATGCGTTTCATGCGGAAATACGAAAGAGATAAGGGTGCGCCGCGAGAGGGAGCTTCCCGGGAAGATCTATTGGGAATGCCTCGATTGCCAGAAGCGCGATCGCTTCCCCGCGCGCACAACGCCGGCATGAGCACCTGCCGGATGCCTCGATGAAGAATCTTTACCGGGAATTGGACCTGAAAAACATACTGCTGGTCGGGGACGACCCGTGGACCCGCGAGACCCTGTCGTTTTTTTTCCAGATACAGGGCTGCCGCCTGGAGTCCGCCGCCGGGGCGCGTGAAGGCATTGCGGCGCTGTCGAGCGACAGGTTCGACATGATACTGTGCGAATATTCGCTTCCGGATGGAGAAGGGCTGTCGTTTCTCAAGTTCACCGGAAACATCGAGCCCGCGGCCCTCAAGTTCCTGATAGCCGTGTCCCCGATCCGCCAGGTCTCCGAGGATGCCGCGGCGGCGGGTATCCACGCCGTCATCATCAAGCCGTTCATCATCGAATCGCTTGAAGAATCGTTGAAGGAATACTTCCTGCGAACCCACGGGAGCGGCCGCGAGGAAGTCGCGGCCGAATAAAAAAGTCCGGTGGCCACGGAGCATCCATGGCCCCCGGAGGACGTCTGTCGGATCGGTGTTCGGCGGTTACCGGCGGAAGCCGCCGCGGCCGCTGTTATTGCCCCGCTGCGAGCCGGAGCCGTCGCGGGGCGTCTGCGGAAGGGCTTCGGACACCTTGAGAGTCCTTCCGTCCATATCCGAGCTGTTCATCTTGCTGATGGCTTCGGTGGCCTCCTGCTGGGAACCAAGCTCGATGAAACCGAAACCCTTGCTGTGGCCCGTGTCCCGGTCCGTGATGATGGCGACCGATTCCACCGTGCCGAACCGAGAAAACGCTTCCTTCAGCGAATCTTCCGTTGCGGAAAAGGGAAGATTCCCGACGTACAATTTCTTGCCCATAAGACCTCCTTCAAGGCGGTAGGGCCGCAAAAGAGGTCATGAGCACTATTCTCGGGATCTCTTTGTCTGCGGACGTTTACGTACTCTTCCACACTAACACATATCGATGGGGAATAACCGGGTCCCCCGGAAATGATGGCGGACCCTACCTTTCTTCGCTTCGGCGCTCCGAACCGCGGTTGCCCTGTTTCCCTCCTCCGAACCCGGCGCCCCATTTCGACTCCCGGCGCGATCTGCCCGGCCGTCCGTCGGAACGACCCGGGAACGCATCCATGCGGCCCGGCCGGAACAGTTCGTCGGCTCGGATCATGGACAGGACCGGAAGGCCGTTTGCGCGCCGCGGGTCGAGGTCCGTCGGCGGGCCGGGATTGCGGTCGGAGCGGTACGGATGGTCCTCAACCACCTGGAGGCGTTTGCGGATGAGCCGTTCGATGCCGGCGAGGAACGGGCGCTCCTCGAAGGAGCAGAACGACAAGGCGATGCCGGACGCACCGGCCCGGCCCGTGCGGCCTATCCGGTGAATGTAGCTTTCAGGCTCGTTGGGAAGGTCGAAGTTGATAACGTGGGACAGGTCGACGATGTCGAGGCCCCGTGCGGCGATGTCGGTCGCCACGAGCACCCTGGTCAGTCCCCGTTTGAATCCCGCCAAGGCCTTTTCACGGGCGTTTTGGGACTTGTTTCCGTGGATCGCCTCGGTCCTGACCTTGTATCGGGCGAGCTGTTTGGCGACCCCGTCCGCGCCGTGCTTGGTGCGCGTGAAGACCAGCGCGTTCTTGACGGAAGGATCGTCCAGCAGGTGCTTGAGCAGCTCGATCTTTTCATGTTTTTCCACGTAGTGGACCCGCTGTTCCACGGCCTCCGCAGGGGTCGCTACGGGAGTTACGGCGACTCTCACCGGATTGCGCAGGATCGTGTCGGCGAGCCCCTTGATCTCCCCAGGCATCGTGGCCGAGAAGAAAAGGGTCTGCCGCTTCCCCGGCAATTGGTCGATGATCCGGCGGATGTCGTG
>JBLNEW010000020.1:0-11638 GCA_050263095.1 Deltaproteobacteria bacterium
AATAAGGGGCGATCGCCAGCACGTCGGGGATGTAGACGGTGTCGACCCAGTGCTGTATCCGCTTCATCCGCCAGAGCACGTTGTCCAGAACCTCGACCGTCGGGATGAAGGTCGTCCCCCCCGGGGGCGTGCTCATGTGCATGGGCATCTTGCCGCCGAGCTGCGCGACTATCGTGGAAGCCTCCTTCTGCATCTCGAGCGCCTCAAGGTAGTGCGCCACCGCGAGGAGGTTCAGGTCCGGCGGAAGCTTGTACTCGGGATGGCCCCAGTATCCGTTGGCGAACGGCCCCAGCTGGCCGCTTTCGACGAACTTCTTTATCCGCGCCTGCACTTCCTGGAGGGACTTCTCCTTGGGGCTCGCCTTGAGCGCGGAGACGACGTCGACGTAGTCCAGCGCGTTCAGGTGGTAGAACCACAGGATGTGCGAATGGACGAACTGCCCGCCTTCGATCAGGTTCCTCACGATCCGCGCGTTGTCGGGCGGGGTGACCTTGAAGGAATCCTCAAGCCCCAGCGTGCTGGTGTGCCCGTGGGAGACGGGGCAGACTCCGCAGATCCGCTGGGTGATGAACCAGGCGTCGCGCGGGTCCCTTCCCTGGAGAATGATTTCGAATCCCCGGAACAGCGTGCCCGAGCTCCAGGCGTCCTTGACCTTCCCGTTCTCGACCTCCACTTCTATCCGCAGGTGCCCCTCGATGCGGGGGATGGGATCGATCACGACTCGCTTGGACATAAGATCTCCTTGTACCGTCAGGTGTGTGCCGGGCTACGGATTCCCTTCCTTCTTCTGCTGCCCGCGGACCGCCTTGCCCACCGCGTGCCCCGCGATTGCCGCGCCCGTGGCGATCGCGATGCCGACCCCGATCTTGTCGGCGGTCATATCCCCGTACGGCAGCGCCACGTTGGCCAGCTTCTCGTAGAACGGGGCGAAGTTGTCGGTCCACTTGTTCTCGGCGCAACCAACGCAGGGGGAGCCGATCTCGATGCACCACGACTCCTTCGAGTTCCAGCGCGTTTTCGGGCACTCGGCCCAGGTCTCCGGCCCCTTGCAGCCGACCTTGTACAGGCAGTAGCCCATCGCCTCTTCCTTCGACCCGAACGTTTCCACGAAGTGGCCGGTGTCGAAGTGCGTGCGCCGCGGGCAGTTGTCGTGGATCTTCCGGCCGTAGAACATCTTCGGTCGGCCCTTGTCGTCGAGCTCGGGGACCTTGCCGGTCGTAAGCACATAGACGGCGGTGCCGACAAGCCACTCGGGGTTCACCGGGCAGCACGGCAGATTGATGACCTTCCCCTTCATGTTGAGCGCTTCGTCGACCCCCTTTATCCTGCTCGGATTGGGCGCAGCCGCCGGTACTCCGCCGTCCACCGCGCACGATCCGATGGCGACGACCGCCTTGGCGCTGCCGCACACTTCCCTGGCGATATCGAGCATCTCGCGGCCGCCGATCATCCCGTGGCCGGGGACGGTCGGGATCCCTCCCTCGACGATGCATATGTAGTCCTTGCCCGCAACCGCCTTGGCCAGCACCTCGTCGGCCTGTTTGCCCGCCGCGGCCATGATCGACTCGTGGTAGTCGACGCTCAGTATGTCGAGCACGAGGTCGGCCGTGGAAGGATTGTCCGTCTTGATGAACGACTCCGTGCACCCGGTGTCGCTGGCGAAGTGCAGCCAGACGACTTTCGGCCTGCCGGCGGCTGCCTTTTCCAGGGCGCGGGCCAGCTTCGGCACGAACGCCTGAGACAGGCCGAACATCGCGACCGCGCTCCCCGCGATCTTCATGAAGTCGCGGCGCGTCAGGCCTTCTCCCCTTTTGGTCAGCATATCTTTTGCCTCCTCCGTGCGGGCATTCGGTGAAGCAAGGTTGCGCAAATATTAAAAAACGATTCTATTATTGTCAAGGAATAAGAATCAAGGTGGGGCTTACGGCCTAATTACTTGATCTATATAAATATATATCGATTTTAATGATATGTTTTAAAATTGCAGAGTTTTGCCGGGAATAATATGGGCCGACGTTGAGGAATCCGGCAATAAAACAGCCGCTTGCCTTAAAAAAAACCAAGCCTGTCGAATTGTATTATGTCAATAAATGCATTTCATAGCATCAAGTACGCATCACAACGCCTTGGCCCTCGATATCACGTTGCCCTTTACGTCGATCAAGTGAATGGCGCACGACAGGCACGGATCGAACGAGTGGATCGTGCGCAACGCCTCCAGCGGCCTCTTGACGTCGGCCATGGGGTTCCCGATGAGAGAGGCCTCGTAAGGTCCCCTCTGGCCAGCGGCGTCGCGGGGGCTGCTGTTCCATGTCGAGGGAACGACCGCCTGGTAATTTACGATTTTCTGTTTCTTCATGACGATCCAGTGGGACAGCGTCCCTCTCGGCGCCTCGTGGAACCCGAATCCCCGCTGTTCGCCGTCGGGGAACTTCGGCTCCGAGAAGACGGCGGTGTCGCCCTTGGCGATATTGTCCACCAGCATCTTCCAGTGCTTGAGCGCCATCTCCCCCAGAACCGCGCAGCGTACGGCGCGGGCCAGGTGCCGGCCGGGGGTGGAGTGCAGGACGGCGGGAGTGAGCTTCACGCCGGCGAGCTTCGACGCCATTCCCAGCGCCTGGTTCCCCCACCGCTGCGTCGGCTCGTGGCCGGCGGCGTACCCCATCAGGACCTGGGCAAGAGGGCCGACCTGCATCGGCTTCCCTTCGAACCGGGGCGCCTTCACCCAGGAATATTTCCTTGCCGGGTCGAAGTTCGTGAGCTTCGGCTCGGTCTCCTCCTCCCATGGATGTTTCTGCCAGTCTCCGTCGTAATAGGAATGGGCGATGCTCTCCGACACGTTTTTCCTGAAATAGTCGTCCTTGAACGAGGCGATCGGCCGGTAGGTGTCGATTTTCCCGCCGAGGATCGTGCCGCCGGGCAGCTCGAAGCGGGTCCCCGCCCCATCGAGGGGCAGGTCCGGAACGGCAAGATAGTTCGTGACCCCCGAGCCGTACTTCAGCCAGTCGGCGTACATCGCCCCGATCGCGCATACGTCGGGAACGTAGACCTGCTGGACGAAGGCGGTCACCTCCTCCATCAGGTTCTTGAACATGTAGAGCTTCGACATGTTCAGGGCGGACGCGTCGTCCAGGTTGATGGCGTTGGCGACACCGCCCACGGCCAGGTTCTGGATGTGCGGCGTCTTGCCGCCGAGTATCGCAACCGCCTGGTTCGCCTTGCGCTGGACGTCGAGCGCCTGGAGGTAGTGGGAAACCGCCAGGAGATTTACTTCCGGCGGCAGCTTCATGGCCGGGTGCCCCCAGTATCCGTTGGCGAAGATACCCAGCTGCCCCCCCTTCACGAACTCCGAGAGCTTCGCCTTGACGGCCGCCATCTCCTCCTTGCTGTTCCCCGGCCAGGGCGACAGGCTCTGGCCGATGGCCGCCGCCTTCGCCGGGTCTGCCTTGAGCGCCGAGACGACGTCGACCCAGTCGAGAGCGGAGAGGTGATAGAAGTGCACTATGTGGTCGTGCAGCGCGTGGGATGTTATCAGCATGTTGCGGATGTATTGCGCGTTAAGCGGGATTTCCATCCCAAGGGCGTTTTCCACGGCGCGCACGGAGGCGATCGCGTGGACAGTCGTGCAGACGCCGCATATCCGCTGGGTGAATACCCAGGCGTCGCGGGGGTCGCGCCCTTTCAGGATGGTCTCTATGCCGCGCCACATCGTCCCGACGGACCAGGCGTCGGTCACGGCCCCGCCGTCGACCTCCACGTCCATCCGCAGGTGTCCCTCGATCCTCGTAACCGGATCTATGGTTATTCGCTTGCTCATCGGCTATCCCCCTGACGCCGGGACGCCCACGCCGCCATGGCCCGTCCTTGGTGCGGCATGCGTGACGCCTCCGAGAATTGGAAAGATTTTCACGATAAAGAGGTATGCCATGACTTCAAAGGCAACGAGGCCGAGGGTGACGAACATCTCCGGGATGGAAGGAAAGTAGGCCGCGTTCGGCGCCGGTTTGAACCCGACCAGGAACGCGTCGAACCGGTAGAGAAGCCCCGCGCTCATCATCATCATTGCGCACAGGAACTCCACCCCCGGGTTGTACCGGAAGCGCCGGAATATGAGCAGCACGGCGGGGATTACGAACAAGGCCATCTCCAGGAGGAACATGAAGCTGTAAAAGTCGAACCGGAAGATGAGCCCCAGCCGGCCGCGGAGAGCGAGGTCCCCGATGCGCACGGCGAGGAAGGCGAACAGGACGACCACCATGACGATCGAGAGGGGGGCCAAAAGCTTCGTCTCCCTCGGGAGATCGAACACCTTGTCGGCCAGCGCCGTCTCGAATACGACCGCCGCGTATCCCATCACGATGCAGGAGAGCAGGAACAGCAGGGGAAGCATCGGGGTGTGCCAGAGCTTGTGGAGCTTGTGCACCGCGATCAGCATCATCGAGCCGAGCGAGGACTGGTGCATGGTGGGAAGCAGGATGCCGAGCGCGAGGAGCGGGATCAGGATCTTGTTCAGCCACGGGTGGATCTTGAGCGCCAGGTTCCGAAGCCACTGCCACGGCGCGTCCTCTTCCCACTTCTCCAGGAACGCGGGGGCGAGCTCGATCCACAGCACGACCACGTAGGTCATGATGCAGATGGCCACCTCGAGAAGGACGGAGTTCCTGTTCCAGTTCCACAGGAGCGGCACCTTCCACACGTTCCAGTAGCGCCCCAGGTCGATGATGACCGAGACTCCGGCCAGCGAATATCCCAGCGCGCTGGTAAGGATGGCCGGGCGGATGAGGTGATGGTACTTCCCCTTGTTGAGGACGTAGCAGAGCAGCGCCACGGCGTATCCCCCGCAGGCCAGGGCCGTCCCGACAACGACGTCGTAGGTGATCCAGATCCCCCAGGGGTACAGGTCGTTCATCGCCGTAGTGGGCCCGAGCCCTACGATGAATCGCCAGATGAGGATCGCCACGCTGACGATGAAGACCGCGGCCGAGACGAGAAAGGTTCCGGTCAGGATGGGGCCCCCGACGGGGCGGAAGTGGGAGTTCATTTATCTCCCTCCTCTTCGCTGGACTGCCGCTTCCGGTTGCGGTAGATCACCAGCCCCAGGGCGCCGTAAAGAACGACAGGGGCGACGAACCCCTGGTAGACCGCGTGCTGCAGGGTTTCGGACAGCTCCGGCAACGGCTGGTCCCCGATGTCGGGCAACCCGAGCTTCTCGAACGGTATGCCCGCCGCGGAAAGGTAGAGCACCTGTGTCCCTCCCCCGTCCGTTTCTCCGTAGACCTTGGGGTAGTAGCGGCCGGGATCGGCGGCCAGGCGTTTCCTGGCGTCGGCCTTCAAATCATCCAGCTTCCCGAAGATCACGGCCTCGCGGGGGCAGGCCTCGACGCATGCGGGGAGCTTCCCCTCCGCGAGGCGGTGACGGCACATCTCGCACTTGACGATTTTCGGGAAAGCGACGTTCCACTGGTACTTCGGGACGTTGAACGGGCACGCCATCATGCAGTAGCGGCACCCGACGCACATGCCGGGATCGTAGGACACGACCCCTTGCTTGTCCTTCCGGAAGGCGCCGATCATGCAGACGGAGACGCAGGCGGGGTCCACGCAGTGCATGCACTGCGCTTTCATGTAGAAGATCTTCTCGCCCTCCCGGTACAGCTTGATCACGTTCTTCGTGTATCCGGTGAGGTCGTCCGGGGCGTCGTATATCGCCCCCATCTGCCCGCCCGGATCCGGCGGCAGCTCGTTCGCTTCCTTGCACTTAACCATGCAGGCCTTGCAGCCGATGCACCGGGTCGCGTCGTACAGCATGCCGACGGCGCCCGCCGGAGGCATTTTCCGTTCCCGGGCGAGCGCCTTCGGAACCCCCGTCACGCTCGTCGCTGCCGCGGCCGCCATTCCCTTGAGCACGGATCGCCGGGTGACGGACATGTCACTTTCCCTCCTCTTTCTCCTCCCCTTCCCCTGCCGCGGCGTCTTTCCCCAGCTTCCTGGCCGCCACCAGACCTGCCCCGGCCAGGGCGCCGGCCACCAGGCCGGCGACTCCCGTCGCCGCGGGGCTCACCCCGCCGCGGTCAGCGTGGATCGGGGGGAACGTATCGGGCGGCGTGGGACGATCGATCTCTACCGTCGCGTGCAGAGGGATGCGGAATGCCACCGACTGCTCGGTGCAGCCGATGCACGGGTGGCCTATCCCGACCGGCCAGGCGCCGACGACCTCCGCGAAGTGCTGCTGGGAGCAGCTGGCAAGGGTCTTGGGGCCCTTGCAACCGGTTTTGTATAGGCAATATCCCATCCGATGGTTCGGGTCGCCGAACTTTTCGACGAATCGCCCCGCGTCGAAGTGCGGGCGGCGGGGGCAGTCCTCGTGTATCGTGCGCGCATAGGCGAACATGGGCCTGCCGAGGGCGTCGAGCGCGGGCAGCGTCCCGAGAGTCGCGTACTGCAGGACCGTTCCCAGCAGGTTGTATGGATTGGGGGGGCAGCCGGGAAGGCTGACTATCGGCTTCCCTTTAAGGATAGGGGCGTAGTCCGCGGTCCTCAGCAGCTGGGGAAGCCCGGTTGCGCCGGTCGGATTCGGATCGGCCGAAGCGACCCCGCCCCAGGAGGCGCATGACCCGATCGCGATTATCGCGCCGGCCTCCGGGGCCACCTCCCTGACGATTTCCATGGCGGTCTTCCCGCCGACCTTGCAGAAAGCCCCGTTGTCCTTCGTGGGGATGGATCCCTCGACGACCAGGACGTATTTCCCCGAGTTCTTCCTCATGGCCTCCCGGAGCGCGTCTTCGGCATTGGCGCCCGCGGCGGCGAAAAGGGTCTCGTGGTAATCAAGCGAAACCAGGTTCAGGAGGAGTTCGGAAAGGGCGGGATGGGAAGTGCGAAGCAGGGTCTCCGTGCACCCGGTGCACTCCTGGAAATGGAGCCAGATCACCGAGGGGCGGGGTTTAAGCGTTGCGGCCTCGGCCATTTTCGCGACGGTCCAGGGCGGAAGCCCGACGGCTGCCGCGGCGATCGAGCACACCCGCAGGAAATCCCGGCGGGTGACTCCCCGGCTCTCGAGCCGGCGTAGCAACGTGTCTCTTTCCTCCTCCTTTTCCATCGGTCCGCACCTCCTCGTGTTCTCCGCATCACTGCGCCCCGGCGATATTCGCCTGCGGTCATGCCGCCTCGATTTTCGTCTCCCCCTTGCGTACCTGCCTGAAGCCCTTGCCCGGTTTTACGAGGACGACCGGGCGCTTCGTGGTCACCGCCACCTTTTCCGCCACGCTTCCCCAGAACATCCTGGAAAACCCGGAGCGCCCGTGCGTCCCCATCACGATGACGTCGACGTTCTCCCGGTGCGCGTAGCAAAGGATCGTCGCGGCCGGATCTCCTTCAAGGACTTTCGTGTGGATCTTTATTCCCTCCCCGCCCAGGCGGGCGGCGAGACCCTGCAGATACCTGTAGGCGCTGATGGCCCTCTTGTATATGGCCCTGGGCTTCGCGCCCACGGCGGCCTCCGGGACGGCCGCCAGCGGGTCCTGGACGACCCTTAGGAGCAGGAGCTCGGCCCCGGTCGAGCGTGCTATCTCCACTGCGTGGCTTAAGGCGCTTTCCGAAAAGGACGATCCGTCCAGTGGGGTGAGGATCTTTCCGTACATGGCCCGCCTCCTTTTTTTCCAAACCTCAAGGAAGGCACGACGGCTGCCGGAACGACTTCCATGCACACTGTATACAGTATACAATTGGGCCAGGGGAGTCAACCGGTTCCTTGCGCTCCGCGTCGTTGCGATGGAAAATGGAGCCCGCGCGTGGCCGCAGGACGACCGAGCGCCTGGCGTAAATCCGCCTCCCGCGAAAGGGGGATGCGATGGAGCCGCAGCCCGACGTTCTCACCCTGAAGAGGATATACGAGGCCGAACGGCAGGCCGACCGGATCGTCCGCGAGGCGGAAGGAGAAGCCGCGGACATTCTCCGGAATGCCGACGAGGAGGCGGCGGGGCTGCTTGACGAAAGGCGGCGCCGGCTGTCGACGCTGCGCGGGGAGATACTGGAAGCCGCCGTCTCGGCGATCGTCGGAGAAGCCGAAAAGTTCCTGGCGGCCGCAAGGTCCCGAACGGAGCTGTGGACGCGGAAGAAGGCGGCCGGAATCGACCTGATTGTCGAACGGCTGCTGGAAAAGGTGCTCCCCTCATGATCGTCGAAATGGCCAAGGTCCGCATCCTGGGCCCGAGGTCCCTGCTTCCCGGCGTCGCGGACCTTCTTCAGAATTCGGGCGACCTTCACATCGAGTCGAAACCGCGGGACCTGCCCGAGGTCCAGTCGGAGATCCCCGTGATCCGGCGGCATGTGCTCAAGGGCGACGCGCAGCGGACGCGCGAAATGCTCGAGTCGTCCCTGGACAAGATCCGGAAGCTCCTCATGGTCCTGCCTGCCGCCTCCGGGGCCTCCGGCCCCGGAGGCGGGACCGGATCCGCGGCGTCGCCGCCGCCCGGGGACGAGGCCCCCCTCCAGTCCCTTCTCGCGCAGCTGGATCCGGTCGCGACGCGCGTGGAAACGATCCTGGGCGAACGAAAGATGATGGAGGACGAGCTCTCCCTGTTCTCCCGCTACGAAAAGGTGCTCAAGGTCCTGGCTCCCCTGATCTCGGTCGTCCGGGAAAGCAGCGACCTCGCATGCACGGGGCTGCTCCTCCAGGCGCGCGACCGGGGCGCCGCCGATCTGCTGGAACAGGCCCTCTCCCGGCTGACCGACGATCATTACGAGATACTCTTCCGGGAGGTAGACAAGGAGACGCTGGCCGGGCTCCTGGTCTTCCCGGCGGAGAAATCGTCCGAAGCCAAGGCCCTTCTGTGGGAGAAAAACATCGGGGAGCTTCGCCTTCCCTCCTCCGTCGCGGACAAGCCCGTAGCCGAGGCCCTCGAAATAATCCTGCGGAAGCAGGATGAGATACCGCGAAGAATAAGGGAGCTCGATGCCGAACTGGCTGATATCTCCGCGCGGTGGCGCGGCATGCTGGAGGAATCGCGTCTCTGGCTTGAGAACGGGATCGAGAAGGCACTGGCGTCCGATTCCTTTTTCGAGACCAGGCTTACGTTCCTGCTGTACGGCTGGATCCCGCTGGAGAAGCTGGAGAGGCTTACAAGGTCTCTCGCGGCGGCATACGGAGAGGCGGTAATAATGGAACGGCTCCCGATCGGGAAGTCGGAGGAAGGGCAGGTCCCGGTATCCATATCCAATAATCCCCTGATCCGCCCTTTCGAGATATTCACCCGCATCCTTCCGCTGCCCCGCTACAGGACCATCGACCCGACTCCTTACGTCGCCCTGTTTTTCCCGCTCTTCTACGGGATCATCATCGGCGACGTCGGATACGGCCTGCTCCTTCTCGCGATCGCCTCGCTCGTAAAGCTGCGATACGGCGCGGACCGGTTCATAGCCGACGTCACCACCGTGTTTGCGTGGGCCGCATTGTCGGCGACCCTTTGGGGAATCGCCTACGGGGAGCTGTTCGGGGACCTGGGGGGCCGCTTGGGGCTGCGCCCGATTTTCCTTCACCGTATGGGGGACTTCACCGAAACCATCCTCTTCGCGCTCGGCATAGGAGTCGCTCACATCATCCTCGGGATCTCACTCGGCATCCGCACGGCCTTGAAGTGCGGAGAACGCGGGGAGGCTGTCGCAAGGGCGGCCGGACTGGCGATGGTGATGGCATTCATTGCCGCGATCGCCGGGGCAGTCGGCAAGGCCCCGCCGGCGTTCGCGTACGCCGGGATGGCGGTCATGGCGGCCAGCCTCCCGGTCATGATCGTTTCGGCGGGCCCATCCTCCGTGATGAAGTTCCACAACATCGTGAACATCTTTTCCTACCTGCGGATAATGGGCATAGGCGTCGCATCCGTGGCCCTGGCCTACACGGCAAACCGGATCGTCACGCTGGTCCCGTGGACGGCGCTGGGCATCCTCGCGGGAGTGACCCTGCACGCGGTCAATCTCGCCTTCTGCGTCCTGTCGCCCACAATCCAGGCCCTTCGGCTCCACTACGTGGAGTTCTTCGAAAATTTCTTCAGCGGGGGAGGGCGCGCATACAAGCCTTTCAAATTCGTGGTTTGAGGCCGGTATGGCCGGAAGAGGAGGAAACGCCATGACCATCGGATTGATCGCGCTGGGGGCCGGGCTTGCGATAGGGCTCTGCGCCCTTGCCACCGCCTGGGCGCAGGCAAGGATCGGGGCGGCCGCCGTGGGTGCGATCCTCGAGAAGCCCGAGTCGCTCGGTACCGTCATCATCCTGCTCGTGATCCCCGAGACGCTCGTCATCTTCGGCTTCACCATCGCCATCCTCATACTGACCACGCTCAAGTGAGGCGGGGATGGGACAAGAAGAGCTGGTGCGCCACCTGATCGGAAGCGCCGAACGAAGGAAGGCCGTCATACTGGGCCAGGCGCGGGAAGAGGCCGGGCGCCGTATCGCCGCCGCCCGTGCGCAGGCGGAAGCGATGGAGCGCGAGTCCGCGGGAACGCTCGAGCGGGAGGCGGCCCGGGAGCGGGACTTGAGGATGAGCCGCGCAAGGTCGGAGGCGAATTCGCTCGAACTGCGCGCGCGGGCATCGCTCGCGGACGACATACTGGCGCGGCTGCGGGATCGGCTGGCGCTGGTTCCCGCCGGTGCCGAATACCCGAAGACGGCGCAACGGCTCTACCTCGAGATCCTGCCGGAAATACCGGCTGGAAACATCACCCTGGGCGCGGACGCAAAAGCCATGGACGCCATCGAAGGCCTTACGGCCGATCCTCGCATAAGGCGCGTTCCGCTTCCCGAGGAGGAACTTGGAGGCGTCGAGGTGTCGGACGACGCCGGCACGATCCGGATCCGAAATACCTTGAAGGCAAGGCTGGAAAACGCAAGGCCCGTGCTGATGGCTGAAATACACCGATGCCTCGCCTGCGAAGATGAGTGACCTTTACAACCTGAATGCAAGGATAAGGGCGCTGTGGGGACGGCTCCTCGCGCGCAGCGATTACGAGAAGCTACTTGCCTCCCCGGGTCTTCCAGAAATCGCCGCGTCCTTGCGTGAAACCCCATACGGATTTTTCATAGAGTCCGTCGGCAGGGGAATCTCCGATGCGGGGAGGATGGAAGAGGCCCTGCGCAGGAATTTCCAGGAGACGCTTTCCTGGCTGCTGTCCGTATCGGGAGGGGATTGCCGTGAGGCGGTTCGACTGCTGCTGGGAAGCTGGGAGGTGCAGGCCGTAAAGACCGTCCTGCGAGGCAAGGCCGCCGGCATTCCCCCGGAGGAGATCCTGGCTTCGCTGCTTCCCACCGGCCTTCACGGCGAGGCGGCGCTGCAGGAACTGTGCAGGCAGCCGAACATCCGGGCGGTCGTCGACCTGCTGGCGACGTGGCGCGATCCATGGGGAGGTCCGCTTTCAACGGCCATGAGGGAATACAGGGGGCAGAAGGACCTTTTCGTCCTCGAGGCCGCGCTTGACCGCTACCGGGCGGGACAGGCGGCGTCCCTTCTCCGGGAAATCCGCCGTCCGCACCGCGGGGACGAGCGGGAGGACGCCCTCGCTCTTTTCCTTGCGCTTTCCGTGGACAGACCGAACCTCATGACGCCCTTAAAGGCGTTGAGGGAGAAAACCCATTTTGCGAACCCCCCCC
>JBLNEW010000021.1:0-3202 GCA_050263095.1 Deltaproteobacteria bacterium
CGTATTGGGTTCCGTCCCCAAGGGAAGCTTCCGTATCCCGGGAACCCGGCGCATCCGCCGGCATCTATTCGAGTGGGCATAACGAGCCGGAAAAGGAGATGAGTATGAAAACCACAAGCGACAAGGCGGAACGCAAGGGCTTCAACAAGGCCGACGAAGTGCGGAGCTTCCCCAAGGGCAGAGTGGAACTGGTGACGATCGGAGGGGCGACGATCGGCCGTGCCATATTGGAACCGGGATGGCGCTGGTCGACCTCCGTTCAACCGCTCGTGAACACGAAGAGCTGCGAGGCGCCCCATTTCCAGTATCACGTGGCAGGGACGCTTAAGATCCGGATGGACGACGGGACGGAGGTAGTGTGCGGACCGGGCGACGTGTCGCTCTTGCCGTCCGGCCATGACGCATGGGTGGTCGGCGACGAGCCCGTCGTGCTGGTCGATTTCCAGGGAATGGTCGATTACGCGAAGAAGGCCGCCTGACCGGTGGCCGAGGTCCGATGGAAACCGCCGTCGTGTGCAGGATCTGCGGCCTTCTGCAGCGCCTGGAAGAGCTTCGCCCGGGCACGGAGGCCGTGTGCTGCCGGTGCGGATCGATCCTCCGGGAGCGCAAGGTCGACAGCCTAAGGCGAACGGCGGCGTTCTCGCTGGCGGCGTTGATTTTTTACGTCCCGGCCAACCTCTATCCGATCCTGCGGATGGAGTTCTACGGCGCGTATTCCGAAAGCACCATATGGGACGGGTGCGTCAAGCTCTTCCAGGACGGCCAGTGGGTCGTGGCCGTGATCGTTTTCCTCGCCAGCATTTTGATACCCCTGTTCAAGCTGATCGGGCTGTTCTTCCTGGTCGTCACGACGCGCCTCGCGTCCGCGCGCCGCCTGCAGGAACGGACCAGGATCTACAAATTCATCGACGTGATCGGTCCGTGGGCGATGCTCGACGTATTCCTCCTGTCGGTGCTCGTGGCCCTGGTCAAGCTGGAACAGCTGGCGACGGTCCTGCCCGGTCCCGGGATCCTTGCGTTCACCGCGGTGGTGGTTTTCACGATACTGGCGTCGGCCAGCTTCGACCCGAACCTGATCTGGGAGGAGACGGATAAATCCAAATGAGCGAATCGAACGGTCTCCCGGATGGCGCCGAAGAACTTCCCAAGGCAAAGGTGAAGGAACGGAAATGGAACCTTCCCGTCGTGTGGGTCGTGCCCGTGGTCGCCGCCATCGTCGCCGGATACCTCATATATGACCGTGTCCGCGAAGTCGGTCCGAAGATCACGATTACGTTCAAGGACGCCAGCGGGCTGAAAACCGGCCAGACGCCGATCAAGTACCGCGGGGTGCTGCTGGGAGAGGTGACGGCGCTCGAATTGGACGAAAGCCTCCAGCGCGTGCTGGTGAAGGCGCGCCTGCGGCGCTCGGGCGCTTCGATCGCCCGGGAAGGATCGGTTTTCTGGATCGTGCGTCCCGAAGTTGGAATCGGGAACATAACGGGATTGGGGACGGTCATCACGGGCCCGCAGATCGAAGTTCTGCCGGGCGCCGGCAAACCCAAATCGGAATTCGTCGGCCTGGAGAATCCGCCCGTGGCCCAGGAACGCAAGGGATTGAAAATCGTCCTGCGCACCGGCCATCCGGGGTCATTGAAACTCGGTTCGCCGGTAACCTACCGCGGAATCGAGGTGGGCGCCGTGCAGGATTCCCGTCTCGGGCCCGACGCCACCTCGGTGGACATCCACGTTTTCATCAAGCGGCGGTACGCGAACCTGGTCCGGAAGGGATCCAGATTCTGGGACGTGAGCGGCGTCGACATGAAGGTCGGATTGTTCCGCGGCCTGGAAATAAACGTGGAATCTCTCAGATCGCTGATGACCGGGGGAATCGCCTTTGCCACGCCGGACGATCCGAAGGACGGGCCCGCGAAGGACGGGACAGTATTCCCCCTGAACGACAAACCGAAGAAGGAATGGCTGGCATGGGCGCCGAAGATAAAGATCGCACCGGAAAGCCCGTAAACAGGTTGTTCGCCTGGGGTCGCCGGCTGCCCGGGGTGGTGCGATGGGGCGTCGGATCGATGGCCGCTCTTCTGCTGGCGCTTTTCGTCGGGTCATACCTCCTGGATGAACCGCTGCGCGGCTACATGGAAAAGAGGATCAACGCTCCCCTGAAGGGGTATTCCGTAAGCGTGCCGGGGCTGCATCTCCAGCTGGTCGGATTATCGTTGAGCCTGAAAGGGCTGACCGTTATCCAGCAGGCGAATCCGGATCCCCCGATCGCCCGATTTCCGGTTCTTCGTTTCGGGATTCACTGGACGGAGATCATCCGTGGAAAACTTGTCGCGGAAGCCTTTCTGGACAGGCCGGAAGTCCGGTTCGACCTGCGGAATTATCGCACCGAGGCGGCCAGTCCCGTGCCTCTCAAGGAGCACGGCTGGCAGCGGGCGGTAGAGGCCATTTATCCGTTTAAGATCAACGCATTGGAAATAAAGAATGGAAGTTTTACATATATTGACCAGGATCCCGACAAGCCACTGCGCTTCACCGGCCTGAACCTGGTTGCGGGCAATATTCGCAACGTCCGCCTTCCGGACAATGTCTATCCCTCCTCCTTCCGCATGGAAACGGCGATTTTCGGATCGGGGCGCGGCATCGCCGACGGCAAAGCCAATTTTCTCTCGGAGCCCTATATTGGAATCAAAGCCCGCGTGACGCTCGATAATGTCCCGCTCGAATATTTCAAGCCGGTGGTCGCCCGCACGAATCTTTCCATCCGGAGCGGGCTGTTCTCGGGCTCCGGCAGCATCGAGTACGCCCCCAACGTAAAAGTCGCCCATCTGACCGACCTGACGATCCGGGGGATGGATATGGATTACGTCCATTCGGCACGCACGGCGGAAGCCGAAAAAAAGCGCGCCGAAGAGATCGGGAAGGCGGTCAAGGAAGCGCCCAGGTCCGAGATGCTGCTTCGCGTCGACAGGCTGAGGCTTACGCGATGTTCGGTCGGGATGGTGAACGGAAATGCCAGCCCCCCGTATCGCGTTTTCCTCGCCGACGCCGATCTCCGCCTGAACAATCTTTCCAACAGGTTTTCACAAGGCCCCGCTGAAATGGAGCTGCAGGGGAAATTCATGGGAAGCGGCCCCACCGTGGTTAACGCCCAATTTCGCCCGGAGAAGGAGGGTCCGGACCTCGATCTCCGCGTCAAGATCGAGAA
>JBLNEW010000022.1:0-23859 GCA_050263095.1 Deltaproteobacteria bacterium
ATGAAGCACCTGGGCGAGACGTTCGACATCCACGGCGGGGGCAAGGACCTGGTGTTTCCCCACCATGAGAACGAGATCGCCCAGTCGGAAGGCGTGACGGGAAAGCCGTTTGCGCGCTACTGGATCCACAACGGGTTCGTCAACATCAACAAGGAGAAGATGAGCAAGTCCCTGGGGAACTTTTTCACGCTGCGCGACGTGCTGAAAACGGAAAAACCCGAGACGCTGCGCTTCTTCTTTGCCTCCAGCCACTACCGCAGCCCAATAGATTATTCGGATCAGAACCTCGCGGAGGCGAGGGCGGGGCTCAATCGCCTCTACCGGGTCAAGGATAAGGCGGAAGGCTGCGCGGCCGCCGGAGCGGCGGCGTCATCCGTGCCGGGCGCAGAAGAATTCTCCGCGCTTCGCGATGCGGCGGCGAAGTTCGGCGAGGCGATGGACGACGACTTCAACACGGCGGCGGCGCTCGGGCATCTCTTCGATGCCGTACGAGCGCTCAATCGGCTGGCCCCCGCGGACCCGGCCGCCGAAAGGGAAAAGGCGGGGCGATTCCTTGCCGGATACGCTATCCTCGAGCCGCTGTTCGCAGTGCTGGGGCTGCTGCGGGAGCCCGCAGCGGAGTACTTCAGGGGAGAGTCGAAGCACTATGAATCGGAATCGGAAGGGGGGGCGGATACGACCTCGGCAGGCTCCGAGGTGAAATTGACACATGGCCCGACCGCCGATGAGATCCAGCGACGGATCGAGGCCCGCAAGGCCGCCCGCGCCCGGAAGGACTTCGCCGAGGCCGACCGGATCCGGAAGGAGCTAGACGCCCTGGGCATCCTCCTCGAGGACTCCAAGGGCGGCACCACCTGGAAGTACAAGGCCTAAGCGTCCCCCCTTCTTCGTCAACTCCACCTCATCCGGCTATTTCCGTTACGGCGCCCTGAACGGAAGGCGCGAGACGCCGATGGCAGGTCCGGCGCAGCGGGTCGCCGAGGCGGAACCGTCCGGTTCGGTAATACCGATCTTGCAACGGACCGGCTTGGCGGACCGAACAGGGTGTACGAAGAGCGGGGAAGCATCGCTTGGCACGTAATACCCGATGCAGGGGAGCCGAAGGCGAGAGCGAGCACGGAGCTGCCGGAGGCGCAGCGCCTTCCGTTGGGTGCGCGCAATGCGCGAGGTACCGGCGGGGCGGCCACCGTATAATGTGACGAGGAGGTTCGCGCGTTGGAGAACCGGTTCCGCCTGATATCGCCGTTTTCCCCGTCGGGAGACCAGCCGGAGGCGATCCGGGATCTCGTGGCCGGCCTCTCGCATGGCGCGGCGCGCCAGGTCCTGCTGGGGGTGACCGGCTCAGGCAAGACCTTCACCATGGCCAACGTCATCGCGGAGACGAACCGGCCCGCCCTGGTCATCGCCCCCAACAAAACGCTCGCAGCCCAGCTCTTCGCCGAGTTCAAGGAGCTGTTCCCCGAGAACGCCGTCGAGTATTTCGTCTCGTACTACGACTACTACCAGCCCGAGGCGTACATACCGCAGACGGACACGTTCATAGAGAAGGATTCGTCCGTCAACGAGCAGATCGACAAGATGCGGCACAGCGCTACCCGCTCGGTGATGACGCGCACGGACGTCGTCGTGGTGGCGTCCGTGTCCTGCATCTACGGGCTGGGCTCCCCGGAGTTCTACAACCGGCTGACGGTGCGCGTAACGGAAGGGGCCGTCTTCCCGAGGAACGCCCTTCTGCGCCGCCTGGTGGACATTCAGTACGAGCGCAACGACATCGACTTCCACCGGGGCACCTTCCGGGTGCGCGGCGACGCGGTGGAGCTGTTCCCCGCATACGAGGAGGACCGCGTCCTGCGCATCGAATACGACGAGGACACGGTCGCGCGAATCCGGTACGTCGAGCCGCTCCGGGGTACGAGGCTTTACGACGTCCGGGAGACGGTCGTCTTCCCCGCCAGCCATTACGTGACGCCCGAAGACCACCTGGAGCGGGCCGTTTCGGGGATCGAGGCGGAGCTGGACGCGCGCCTGAAGGAGCTGGCGGCCGGGGGGAAACTGCTCGAGATCGAACGCCTGAAGCAGCGCACCGCCTACGATCTGGAGATGATCCGGCAGATGGGGTTCTGCAGCGGGATCGAGAACTATTCTCGGCACCTGGACGGCCGGAAGCCCGGGCAGCCCCCCTACACGCTTCTGGACTATTTCCCCAGGGGCTACATCACGTTCATCGACGAATCGCACATCACGGTGCCGCAGCTAAACGGCATGTACAACGGAGACCGGTCCCGGAAGGAGACGCTCGTCGAGTTCGGGTTCAGGCTCCCCTCGGCGCTCGACAACAGGCCGCTTCGGTTCGAGGAGTTCAACCGGATCGCAGGCCAGACGGTCTTCGTGTCCGCGACGCCGGGCACGTACGAGCTGACCGAGAGCGGCGGCGCGGTGGCCGAGCAGATCATAAGGCCGACGGGCCTCGTCGATCCGGAAGTCGAGGTGCGGCCCGCGGTCCGGCAGGTGGACGACCTGCTCGGCGAGATCCGTCAACGCGCGGGGGCGGGGGAGCGCGTCCTGGTGACGACGCTCACCAAGCGGATGGCCGAGGACCTGACCGAGCATTACGAGGGGCAGGGGATACGCGTACAGTACCTCCACTCCGATATCGACACGGTGGAGCGCGTGAACATCATTCGCAATCTGCGCCTGGGAAAGTTCGACGTCCTCATCGGGATCAACCTCCTGCGTGAGGGACTGGATATTCCCGAAGTGTCGCTGGTCGCGATACTGGACGCGGACAAGGAGGGGTTCCTGCGGTCGGCGCGATCTCTTATCCAGACGTTCGGCCGCGCATCGCGCAACGTATCGGGGAAGGTGATCCTTTACGCCGACCAGGAGACGGCGTCGATGCGCGAGGCGATCTCCGAAACGGGGCGCCGGCGGGAGAAGCAAAGGACGTTCAACGAGAGCAACGGGATAACGCCGGAAACCGTGAAGAAGAACATCGCGGACCCGATCGGGCAGGTGTGCGAGGCGGATTACGTCACCGTGGCGACTGACGAGAAGGATGAGTACGCCTCTTACGCGGAGTTGGCCAAGGCGCTGAAAAGGCTTCGCAGGGAGATGGAGCGGGCGGCGAAGAAGCTCGACTTCGAACGCGCCGCGGAGATTCGGGACCGGCTGCTCATCCTTGAGAAAATGGAACTTTCGGCGAGGTAAGGGATGACGGCCCTTTCCGATTGGAAGATGTTTCCCCGCGCACCGGGGGTCTACCTCATGTCGGACGCGCGGGGGAAGGTCCTCTACGTCGGGAAAGCGAAGGTGCTGCGCGCGAGGCTGCATAACTACACGGCGCCCGGCGGCGACGGCCGCCCCCAGATCCCGCATCTCGTGCGGCGCGTGGCAGACGTGCGATGCATCGTCACCGCCACGGAAAAGGAAGCGCTTCTGCTCGAGAACACCCTCATCAAGGAACACAGGCCTCCGTTCAACGTTTTCCTGAGGGACGACAAGGAGTACCTGCTGCTGCGGATCGACAGGAAGGACCGGTTCCCGCGGCCGGAGCTCGTCCGCCGCGTCTCGAAGGACGGCGCCTCCTACTTCGGTCCTTATTCTTCCGCGCGGGGGATCCGCGAGACGCTTCGCCTGCTCTACCGGCTGTTTCCCCTGTGCTCCTGCACCCCGAAGAAATTCGCCTCCCGGCGGAGGCCTTGCCTCAATTATCAGATGGGCCGGTGCGGCGGCGCGTGCGCCGGGATGATTTCCCGCGAGGAATATCTTCCCGTCGTCGACGACGCGGTCCGTTTCCTTAAAGGGAACTACAGGGAGATCATGAAAGGCTGGAAGGCCGAGATGGCGCGCCTCGCGCATGAGATGAAGTTCGAGGAGGCGGCGAAGATCAGGGACAGGGTCGCGACCGTGGAAGGGACGCTCGTACGGCAGCGGGTCGTCCGCGCGGTGCCGGGAGACGTGGACGCGGTCGGCTGGCACCGCGAGGGCTCCGACGGGACCGGGGCCGTCCTGCACGTTCGGGCCGGGAGGCTGTCCGACGCCCACACCTACGCGTTCCGGGTGGAAGGCGCCGAAGACGAGGCGCTTTCCTCCTTCCTCCTGCAGCATTACGCGGTGGGTGCGTACCTCCCGGGAGAGATCCTCCTCCCGATGGAGATCGCCGACCGCGAGCCCCTGGCGTCGCTTCTCTCGGACAGGGCGGAGGGCCCCGTCCGGATCAAGGTCCCGGAGTCCGGAGAGCGCGCGAGGCTTGTGGTGCTGGCCAGCACGAACGCCGCGGAAGCGCACCGGATGCGGAAGGAGAAGGAGGTCGCCTACGAGGGGCTGGCAGAGCGGGTGGCATCTTTGTGCCACCTCCCGAAGCCCCCGCAGAGAATCGAGGGATTCGACATATCGAACCTCTCGGGGACGGAGCCGGTCGGGTCGATGGTGACGTTCGTCGGGGGGAAGGCGGCGAAGAAGTGGTACCGGAAGTTCGCGGTGCGCGGAGTGGCCGGGCAGGACGACTTCGCGATGATCGAGCAGGTGGTCCGGCGCCGGTTCGCGCACGACGAGGATTTCGGGGGGATGCCGGACCTGGTCCTCGTCGACGGGGGGAAGGGGCAGCTTTCGTCGGCATCGGCCGCCATGAAGGGAGCGGGAATGGATTTCATCCCCGTCGTCGCGCTGGCCAAGGAGCGGGTGCGCGGCGGCGAGAAGGTCTTCCGGGAGAGGATTTTCCTCCCGGGCAGGAAGAATCCCGTGGTCCTCCCACAGCACGATCCCGTTCTGCTCCTCCTGATGCGCGTTCGGGACGAGGCTCACCGCTTCGCCCTTTCCTTCCACCGCGCCCGCCGGAAGAAGAAAGCGTTCCAGGCTGTCTGAGGAAAAATCCCTCCATTGCAAACGGCGACGTTCATACAAGAAGCGCACGGAAGGCGCGCCACGCCGATGGTAGGTCCGGCGCAGCGGATCGCCGAGGCGGAACCGTCCGTTTCGTCAATGCCAATATCAAAACAAACCGGCTTGGCGGACCACAGAGGGTGAACGAAGGGCGAGGAATTATCACCTGGCACGTAATTGATTGTGCAGGGGAGCCGAAGGCGAGAGCGAGCACGGAGCTACCGGAGGCGTAGCGCCTTCCGTGCGGAATACGAGCGGTGCCGGGCCTGTTTTTTCGCTTGACAGCCCCGATGGGTATTGTATACAGCATACTTGGTTTCATTTCGGAACATTGCGCCCTCCAGCCGGTCAGGACTCCGTCGATACGGATATAAAACATAAAGGAGCGAACATGGCAGAGAAGACGGCGAAGATTATTTGGACGAAGATCGACGAAGCCCCCATGCTGGCGACCTACTCCCTCCTCCCTATCATCCAGTCGTTCACGAAGGGTACCGGCGTCTCCGTCGAACCGTGGGACATCTCCCTCGCGGGGAGGATCAAGGCGGCCTTCCCCGAAAAATTGACCGAGAAGCAGAGGATCCCCGACTACCTCGCGAAGATGGGCGAGCTGGTGCTGACGCCGGAGGCCAACATAATCAAGCTCCCGAACATCAGCGCTTCGGTCCCGCAATTGAAGGCCGCGATCAAGGAATTGCAGGAGCACGGGTATAGCGTCCCCGATTATCCGGAGGACCCGAAGACCGACGAAGAGAAGGCGCTCAATGCGCGGTACGCGAAGGTCCTGGGAAGCGCCGTGAATCCGGTGCTCCGCCAGGGGAACTCGGACCGCCGCTCGCCGCTTTCCGTCAAGGCGTTCATGAAGAAGCATCCGCCCAGGAACTATCCGTGGCCGCCGGATTCCAAGGCGCATGTGGCGCACATGTCAGGCGGGGACTTCTACGGCCACGAGACCTCCGTCACGCTGAAGCAGCCGACGACCGTGCGGTTCGAGTTCGTCGGCGACGACGGCAAGGTCAAGGTCCTCAAGGAGAACCTGAAGCTGCTCGAAGGCGAGATCCTCGACTCGACGCACATGGACGTCCGCTCGCTGCGGAAGTTCTACGAGGAGCAGATCGAAGACGCGAAGAAGCAGGGCGTTCTCCTGTCGCTGCACCTCAAGGCCACCATGATGAAGGTGTCGGATCCCGTGCTTTTCGGCCACGCCGTCACGGTGTTCTTCAAGCCGGTCTTCGAGAAGCACGCGGCCGCTCTCAAGCAGGCGGGCGTCAACCCGAACATGGGCCTGGGCGACCTTTACAAGAAGATCGAAAGCCTGCCGGCGGACAAGAAGGCGGAGATCGAGGCGGACATCCAGGCGGTCTACAGGATCCGCCCCGCGCTCGCGATGGTCGACTCGGACAAGGGGATAACGAACCTGCACGCTCCGAACGACATCATCGTCGACGCGTCTATGCCCGTCGTCGTCCGCGAGGCGGGGAAGATGTGGGGACCTGACGGGAAGCAGTACGAGACCAAGGCGATGATCCCCGACCGCTGCTACGCGACCACCTACAAGACGATCATCGAGGACTGCAAGAAGAACGGCGCATTGGATCCTGCCACGATCGGCAGCGTCCCCAACGTCGGCCTCATGGCGCAGCAGGCGGAGGAGTACGGCTCCCACGACAAGACGTTCCTGGCGCCCGGCAAGGGGAAGATCCGCATCGTCGACGCTTCGGGAGCGACGCTGCTCGAGCAGAAGGTGGAAGAGGGCGACGTCTTCCGGGCATGCCAGGCGAAGGACCTCCCGATCCGCGACTGGGTGAAGCTGGCGGTGACGCGGGCGAAGGCGACGGGCGCTCCCGCCGTCTTCTGGCTGGACAAGAACAGGGCGCACGACGCGCAGGTCATCGCCAAGGTCGAGAAGTACCTGAAGGATCACGACACGAAGGGGCTGGAGGTCCACATCATGCCGCCGGTGGAGGCGATGAAGTTCTCGCTGAAGCGGATCCGCGAGGGGAAGGATACGATCTCGGTCACCGGCAACGCCCTCCGCGACTACCTCACCGACCTGTTCCCGATCCTGGAGATCGGCACCAGCGCCCGGATGCTGTCGATCGTGCCGCTTCTGGCCGGGGGCGGACTCTTCGAGACGGGAGCCGGCGGCTCGGCTCCCAAGCACGTACAGCAGTTCGTCAAGGAGGGCTACCTGCGCTGGGATTCCCTCGGCGAGTTCACCGCGTTCGTGGCCTCGCTGGAGCACATAGCCGGGCAATCCGGAAACGAGAAGGTCCGGATCCTGGCGGAGACGCTCGACCAGGCGGTCGGAAAGTTCCTCGACAACAACAAGTCGCCCGCCCGCAAGGTCGGGCAGATCGACAACCGGGGAAGCCATTTCTACTTGGCCATGTACTGGGCGCAGGCGCTGGCCGCGCAGGCCAAGAACAAGGAGCTGGCGGCTCGCTTTGCGAATGTGGCGAAGCGGCTCGAGGAAAACGAGGCGAAGATAAACGAGGAGCTGCTCGGCGCCCAGAGGAAGCCCCAGGACATCGGCGGCTACTACGATCCGGATGACAAAAAGGCGTCGGCGGCGATGCGTCCCAGCCCAACCCTGAACGCAATCGTCGACTCGCTGGCTTAAAGTCATACCCGCACGGACAGGCGGCCGTACCCGGAACGGCCGCCTGTCCATCTCCGCAGCATCACCGATCCGACGGGCGCCCATGCCGGAAGTCGCTACGCCTCGGGGGGTCCGTGGCTCGCATCGTCGCCAGCGGCTCCCCTGCATCCAGCCTCACTTGCTTATCGATACTTCCCCCGTCCTTCGTTCTCCCTGAATGGTCCGCCAAGCTGGAATGTTGCAAGGTATGCGGGATCTCCATCGGTTCCGCCGCGGCGACTCGCTGCGCCGGACCCCCCTGCGGCGTTACGCTCCTTCCGGCATAAACGCGCCCGCGGAACGGGGGTTGCACCGTTGCAAGCATGGATTATCCGTTCCGTGGGCACGGTCCGCTATTTCTCCTCCTTGCGGCTTACCTTGCCGGGGTGTTCCTGGGGCTCGCGGCCGGCGCCTCCTGGCCTGCCGTCGCAGCGGCGGGACTTTTCCTGGCGCTCCTTTCGCTTCCGCTCCGTAAAGTACCCATCGTCCCGGCCATGTCGATCATGCTTCTTTGCGGCGCCCTCTCTGCGGGAAGGGCACCGCTCGTCGAACCGTCGCGCCTGGAAGGTTTCCTGGGCAACGAGGTCGCCCTCCAAGGGATCGTCGAAGCGGTAAAACCGGGCGACGCCGGCTGGACCGGCGCGGCAGTCGATGCCGCGGTCTCGCGCCTGGACGGTTCCGGCCGGGTCGCGCTCGGCAAGGTGCTTCTTTCGGTCCGGACTCCGCACGGCGCCGACGGACTGCCGTTCGAAGTCCGGGCCACCGGCCGGCTCCATGCGATCAGAAGCCTCGGCAACCCCGGCGAGCTCCCGCGCGAGTGGAGTGCGATCGCCATGGGGGTCCAGTACGTGTTTGCGACGGAGGGATCGCGGGCCGTTTTCCTGCCGCTCAAGGACGGGGGCGGCGAAGCCGGCGGGTTTTTTTGCCGCGCCCGCAGGAGGACGTCCGAATGGATGAACAGGCACGCCGGCCGGTCCGACGGGGCTTTGTACCTCCTTTCCCTCACAACGGGTGAGGTACCTCCCTCATCCCATCCCATGGTCGTCCTGCTTAGGAAAACCGGTCTTGCGCACCTGCTGGCCATATCCGGAATCAACGTCGCGATATTCTTCGTGGCGCAATCGTTCCTTGTACGCTGCGTTTTGTGGGCGTTCCGCCGGCGGCAAGGGACGCCCGACCTGAACCGGGTCTCGGCGCTCCTGTCGGTCCCCGTCTGCTGGGCGTACGTCCTGATGGCCGGAGCGCCGGTCCCGGCAGTCCGCTCCGCGGGTATGATCACGCTGGCCGTGCTTCTGTGGAACGCCTTCGGCGTCAGGAGGGCCGACCTGGGATGGTCCGTTCTCTTTTTCCTGACGATCGTCGCTTATCCCTTTCATGTCCTGTCCCCGTCGTTTCTCCTGTCCTACGTGGCGACCTTTTTCCTGATCGCCGCATTCGCCGCAAGGAAGCACGAGGTTCGTCGCCGCTCGCCGCTCCTCGGTCTGACGAAATGGGGAAGGGACGCGCTCGTCGCCTCGGCCGTGGCGTTCCTTGGAACGATGCCGCTCAGCTCCGCGTTTTTCGGGGCCGTTCCGGCGGGCGCAATTCTCTGGAACCTTGCGTTCGGTCCGATCCTGGGGACCGCGGGCGTCATGGGCGCGTTCCTCGCGGCGGTTGCAGGGGCTTTCTCCATAGACGCCCTGGGGACGCCTGTACGCATCGCCGCCGAATGCCTGACGTTGACGCTCTCCCTGCTTTCGCGCGTCTCCGGGGACGGGTGGGGATACATGCGCGTGCCGCCGGCCGGTGCGGCCGCTCCGTTTCTCTTCACGATCGCAGCCGCCTGGGGGGCGATCCATCTTCGGAGGCGCGGAAAGGGATCTTGGCCCGCTTCGCTTGCCGCCGCATCGGGGTTCCTCGCATGGATCCACCTGCCGTACGCGGCCCTGCCCGACGCCCGCCTGCATGTCACCGCGCTCAACGTGGGCAAAGGATCCGCGCACGTCGTCTCCTTTCCCGACGGCAAGCGCATGGTCGTCGATTGCGGGAGCTCTGCGCACGGGGATGCGGGCGCAAGAATCGTCGCACCCTTTCTTAGAAGAATGGGAGCGCGCAGGCTGGACGCGCTGGTCCTCACCCATCCGCACGAGGACCATTTCGGAGGAGCGGCCGCCTTGCTCGAAGCGTTTCCCGTCGGGGAAATATGGATACCCGGGGACGAGCCGCTCTCCTCCTTCGGAGAGGCGGTCGCGCGCAATGCCGGCCTCGTCCGGCGAAAATACGGAGGGGAAATATTCTCCGCAGGCGGCGCGCATGTTTCCGTGCGAAGCGCCGGGGAAAGCGGAAACAAGTCCGGCGCGAACGAGCGAAGCCTTGTCCTTGAAATACGGCACGGCCCGCTTTCCGTGTGGCTGCCCGGCGATGTCGAAACGGGGCCGGCCGCATGGGGAAGGGTGGAACCGGATGGCGCGGGGAAAAGGGTGCTCTTTCTCCCTCACCATGGCTCCAGTGGCGCCGCCCCGGAATCCTGGATCGCCGCGGCCCGGCCGTCCGCCGTCGTCGCACAAAATAGAAATTGTTTCGGAAAGGAAAATCTGGTAGCCTCCATAAGATGTTTTCGCTTGGAAAACGGGGCTTTTACTGCGACCTCGGACGGCGTTGCCGTATACTGCGGGCAGGAGGGCGGATGGCGGACCTGGAAACATTTGTGGCGCCTGCCCTGAAAGCGGAGGGAAGGGCATTCCCAACTACCTTGTCCGATTGAGGAAATGTCGAAGCAACGAATACTGATCATCTCCCCGGATCCCGGGGCCATCGCGTCGAAGATCCGGGAGTCCGCCTTCGCCGACATTCCGGTGACGGTCCTTTCCGATTGGGATAGGGGGGCCGCGGTGCTCGCGAAGGAAAACTTCGCGGTGATAGTAGCCCGGAAGTTCTCCAAGCGGCAAAGCGCCGAGGAATTCGTCCGCGGGATCATAAAGCTTGCGCCCAAGACGCCGCTGGTCCTGATCCTCCCGAAGAAGGGCGGGCCGTCCGTTCTGGGCGCCCTGCGCGGAGGGGCCTCGGAAATCCTCTTCGAGGAGAGCCTTGGGGGAGAGCTGGTCTCCACGCTCGAGAAGTACCTGTTCCAGGGCTACGGCCTTCTGCGGAAAACATCGCTGGACGAACTGTTCGACTACTGCTTCCCGGTCATCACCACGACCGACATGGACCTTCTGTCCCTGACCGTTATCGAGATGTTCAAGGAATCCCTGGGCGGGTCCTTCGGCGTCCTGTTCCGCGAGCAGGAAGGGAGGGGGTCTGGGTATTCCATCGTGGCCGCCGCCGGCTTCCCCGACGACTCGATGGCGGGAATCTTCCTGCTGCGGTTCGGTGCCGCCATGGTACGGAAAAGCGGTCCGGTCCCCGCGGTATTCTCGGCCGACCTGCTCGGGACCCTCCGGCCGGAGGACGACGCCGTGCTCGGGGAGAACCGGACATTCTTCACGATCCGCTTCGACCTGTCCCCGGGCTCGCAGATGTACGCCGTCCTGACCATGCGTGGAACCCCCGGCGTCGACGTTCTCGACAGCCCGTTCCTGAACTTCTTCTACCGGCAGGCCAGGTTCGCCCTGCTGAACGCTGAGCGCAGCGTCCAGACCCAGAACCTGATCTACATCGACGACCTCACGAAGCTTTACAACAGCCGTTACCTGAACGTCGTGCTGGACCGGGAGCTTAAGCGGTCGGAACGGTACAGGAACTTCTTCTCGGTCCTGTTCATGGACGTCGACTTTTTCAAGCGCGTGAACGACGCCTTCGGCCACCTTGTGGGCAGCAGGGTGCTTGTGGAAGTCGGAGCGGTCCTGCGCTCCTGCGTCCGCGAGACGGACACGGTGGTCCGTTACGGCGGGGACGAATTCGTGGTCCTGCTCGTGGAGACGAACGCCGAGGATGCGCTGCTCGTCGCCGAGCGGATGCGCAAGATGATCGAAGGAAAACTGTTCGGACAGGATTTCGGACTCGCCATACGCCTCACCATTTCGATCGGGATCGCCGCATTTCCCGAACACGCGTCCACCAAGCAGCACCTCCTCAGCATGGCCGACCAGGCGATGTACAGGGGGAAGGACTCCACGCGCAACGTGGTCTACCTCGCGACCCCGCAAAACGTGTCATGACAATCCCCTCCGTGCGGGGGATGAAGGACGTGCTTCCCCCCGAGTCGGCAAGATGGGCCGCCCTGGAGGCCGCGTATCTGGAGCATGCGGCGCGGTACGGCTTTCGCGAGATACGGACCCCGATCCTCGAGAGGACGGAGCTGTTTGCCCGGGCCGTTGGAGAGAGCACCGACATCGTCGAGAAGGAGATGTATTCTTTTCCCGACCGGTCGGGCGAGAACCTGACGATGCGGCCCGAGGGGACCGCCCCCGTGGTTCGCGCCCTGCTCGCGCACCGCGCGGAGATCGGGGACTGGCCTGCACGCCTGTGCTACACCGGCCCCATGTTCCGCCACGAGCGCCCGCAGAAGGGGAGGCTGCGCCAGTTCCACCAGTTCGGCGCCGAGCTGTTCGGCACCGACTCGCCGTACGCGGACGCCGAGGTGCTTGCCTTCGTTTCCGGCTTCCTCGCGGAAGCGGGTCTTGCCGAAGTATCCCTTGAGATAAACTCCCTCGGGGACCCCGCTTGCCGCCCGCAGTACCATAAGGCGCTTTCCGAGTTCCTGGCGTCCCGGGAAGGACGCCTGTGCGACGACTGCCGGCGGCGCAGGGTCCAGAATCCGCTGAGGGTACTCGACTGCAAGTCCGAAGGGTGCATGAAGGCCACGGAGGGCGCGCCGTCGATCCTGGATTCGCTTTGCGACGACTGCCGCGTGCATTTCGGTTCGGTCGAGAAGGCGCTTTCGGCGGCCGGAATACCGTTTTCCAGGAATCCCCGCATGGTCCGTGGGCTCGACTATTACCGCAGGACCACGTTCGAGTTCGTGATCCCCGGCATGGGGGCCCAGAACACCGTGGCCGCCGGGGGACGATACGACGGGCTGGCGGAGATGCTGGGGGGCAAGGAGCGGATACCCGCCATCGGGTTCGCAATCGGCGTGGAACGCCTCCTGATGCTCCTTGGGGAAGGTGAAAGCGGCGGCGGTTCCGCGGATGTCTTCCTGGTGACTTCGGGTCCCCGGTTTATCGACGAGGCTTTCCGTTGGAAAATGGAGCTTATAGGGAAGGGCGTACGCGCCGAGATGGACTACGAGGGCCGCAGCGTAAAGGCGCAGTTCCGGCGCGCGGACCGTTCGGGGGCAAGGGCGGTCGTCGTCTTCGGGGAATCTGAGGACTCCCGCGGCGCCGTCGTTTTCCGCGACATGGCCGCGGGGAGCCAGGAAGAGATTTCCAGGGACGAAGCAATGCGCAGGCTCATCCGACCGACCAAGGAGGGTTGACGGTGGACGCGTTTCTTCCGGAGCATAAACGGACACTCTATTGCGGGCAGGTGCGCTCCGAACACGTGGGGAAGGAGGTAGTCCTCTGCGGATGGGTGCACCGCCGCAGGGACCACGGCGGCCTGGTGTTCGTCGACCTGCGCGACCGCGAGGGCCTGGTGCAGGTTGTTTTCAACCCCGGGGATTCACCGGATGCGCATGCGAAGGCCGACGGGCTTCGCGTGGAGTACGTGCTCTCCGTGCGGGGGACCGTGCGCCGGCGGCCGAAGGGGACGGAAAACCCGAACATTCCGACGGGTGAGGTGGAAGTGGCGGCCGGCTCGCTGGCGGTGCTGAACGAGTCCAAGCCGATCCCGTTCGCGCTGGAGGAAGACACGGACGTCGCCGAGAACGTGCGGCTGAAATACCGGTATCTGGACCTGCGCCGCCCCGCCATCCAGCGCGCTTTCAGGTCGCGGGCGGTCCTTGCGCGGGCCGCCAGGGAGTACTTCTTCGAGAACGGTTTCCTCGAGATAGAAACGCCGGTCCTTACGAAGAGCACTCCGGAGGGCGCCCGGGATTACCTCGTTCCGTCGCGCGTCAATCCCGGCATGTTCTTCGCCCTGCCCCAGTCTCCGCAGCTCTTCAAGCAGATCCTGATGATAGCCGGGTACGACCGGTACGCGCAGATCGTGAAATGCTTCCGGGACGAGGACCTGCGCGCCGACCGCCAGCCGGAGTTCACGCAGATCGACGTCGAGATGTCGTTCATCGACCGGGAGGACATATTCCGGATGATGGAAGGGCTGATGGCGAGGATATTCAAAGACGTACTGGGCGTGTCGATTTCCCTGCCGGTCCCGAGGATGGGCTACCGGGAAGCGATGGACCGGTACGGCGTCGACAAGCCGGACACCAGGTTCGGACTCGAGATCGCGGATTACACGGATTTGCTCAAGGACACCGAATTCCGGGTTTTCGCCGAAGCGGCCGCAAAGGGAGGCGTGATTCGCGGGATAACGGTTCCCGGCATGGGCGAAGCGAGCCGATCCGAGCTGGCCGCGCTCGAGGAAGTGGCCAAGATCGGCGGCGCCCGCGGCCTGTCCTGGTGGAAGGTGACGGCGCAGGGGTTGTCCTCGCCGCTCGCCAAGCACTACAAGGAGGACCAGCTGAAAGGCTTCCTCGCCCGCAGCGGCGCCGGGCCCGGGGACCTGATACTCATGGTTGCGGACGAGTTGCCGACGGCCTGCGACTCCCTCGGACGGCTTCGGATCCACCTGGGCGAGAAACTGAACCTGATCGACAAGTCGCGCTACGACTTCCTTTGGGTCGTCGATTTTCCGCTGCTGGAGTGGGACAAGGAGGAGAAGCGGTACGCGGCAATGCACCACCCGTTCACGGCTCCGCTTGACGAGGACCTCGCGCTGCTCGACTCGGATCCGGGGAAGGTCCGCGCCAAGGCCTACGACATGGTTCTGAACGGTTCCGAGATAGGCGGAGGAAGCATCCGAATCCACCGGCAGGATACCCAGTCCAGGATGTTCCGGCTGCTGAACATAGGCCCGGACGAGGCAAGGATGAAGTTCGGCTTCCTGCTGGAGGCGCTGGAGTTCGGCGCGCCGCCGCACGGGGGGATAGCCTTCGGCCTGGACCGCCTCGCGATGATACTGTCCGGGGCCAGGTCGCTGCGCGACGTGATCGCCTTCCCCAAGACACAGAAAGCGACCTGTCTCATGACCGACGCACCGTCCCCCGTGGACAACCGTCAGCTCAGGGAGCTCCACATTCGGGCCGCCGCCCCGGAAAAGAAATAGGCGAAGGGGTCACCCCCCGGCTTCCATGCAACGGAAGCGGATGCCCAGGCTTGCCGCCTGGCGCCGCTTTTCCAGAAGCGCGTTCGCGGCCTTCTCGGCCTTGTCGAGTTCCAGGTGCATCCAGTCGATAGGGTAATGGGTTTCCTTTATCTCGTGGCGGACGTGTTCCAGCTCCACCTTCACCCGCGCCAGCTCGCGGGGGTCGCAATTTCTGGCGCCGAGCCGTTCGGCCTCGGCGATCTTGGCGGAGATTTCGCCTGTCCGCTCGTTGAAGCTTTTCCTGACCTGCCCGGATGCGCACCCGTAAGCGCCGGCTGCCGCAAGCAGGAGCGACAAAAGCAGGCAGAGATGACGGGTTTTCATTTCGATACCCTCCTCGTCTTCTCGAGAGCTTCGAAGGAGTATGCTTCGGCCTCCGCTGCGAACAGGGCGACGCCGATCTTGTCGCCGGACTTAAGCTCCTCGTCGGCGAGGTGGATATATTCCTCCGCCGTATAATACTCGTAGGGCGCCGCGCTTTCCGCCCCGGCGGACTTCGCCTTCTCGAACGCTATCTTGGCGTTCTCGAGCGCCTCCATCCTCGCGGCTTTCGCTTTTTCATGGGCAAGCATGGAGTTTTTCGGCAGAAGCTTCGAAAACCAGGTGGAGTCCGCGATCGCCACCCCCCCCGACATGAGCAGGACTCCCGCCAGAAGCGCCGCCAACAACCTGCAACTCTTGTGATTTTCTATCCCGTTTTTGTAACACATGGTTTTACTCCCCCCCTTTCCTTCTTCTGGATCCCTCTTGTCTCCTCTCCGGGAACAACGACACGTTCCGGAAAGGCTTTTTCGGTGCCCGATCCAGCTTTGAAGTATCCGTTCCACCGGATATAAAACATGCGGATCGGCGAATGGGAACTATTCCTGCAATTTGAATGCCTTGCTGATTTAACCGGGCGCGGCGTCGCCGGATGGTTTTTAATCTACCAATCGGATTGAATTAAGAATAAATTCGAATATATGATCACGGATGCACTGTTTCACCCGAAATCCGTGGCAGTAATCGGGGCGTCCCGGAAGCCGGAAAAGGTCGGCCACGGGGTGTTCGCCAACCTTATCCAGGCAGGATTCCCTGGGGAGATCCACGCAGTGAATCCCGGGGGAGGAGAGGTACTCGGACGGCCCGTCCACCCTTCCATCGATACGATCCCGGGCCATGTCGACCTCGGGGTCTTCGTCGTCCCTCCGCAGGCCATAATCGATGGCATACCCCGCCTGGCGGCAAAAGGTATGAAGGCAGCCATCGTGATTTCGGCCGGATTCAAGGAGACCGGGGGGGAGGGGGTGAGCCTGGAGCGCTCTCTCGCCGAAGTCGCGCATAAGTCGGATGTCAGGATTCTGGGACCCAACTGCCTTGGTCTCATCAACACGCACGCCCGTCTAAACGCGTCCTTCGCCGCCGGGACTCCTCCCTCGGGCGCGATCTCATTCTTCTCCCAGTCGGGCGCCCTGTGCACCGCAATCCTGGACAGGGCTATCGGCGAGAACGTCGGATTTTCGAAGTTCATAAGCCTCGGGAACAAGGCGGACATATCGGAATCGGACGTCATGGAGTACCTCTCCGACGATCCCGAAACACGGGTCATCCTGGGATACGTCGAAAGCATCGACGACGGGATCAGGTTCCTGCGCGTCTCACGGGCGGTAACAGCGAAAAAACCGGTCGTCATCGTCAAGGCCGGTTCGACCGCGGCGGGGGCCCGGGCCGCTTCTTCGCACACGGGAAGCCTCGCCGGTTCGGACCGGGCCTACGCGGCGGCATTCCGCCAGGGTGGGATCCTGAGGGCGGAAACCGTGGAGGACCTGTTCGACTTCGCCCTCGTGTTCGCCATGCAGCCCATACCCAGGGGCGACCGGCTGTTCATACTGACGAACGCCGGCGGGCCGGGGATCCTGGCGGCGGACATCGCCGAGAAGCTGGGCATCCCGCTCGCGGAGGTATCCGCACACCTGCGCGGACGGATCGCCGGAAAGCTTCCACCCACGGCGAGCCTGGGGAACCCGGTTGATGTCATCGGGGACGCGCGGGCGGACAGGTACAGCGCCGTTCTTTCCGCCGTCCGCGAGGACCCTGCGGTCGACGCCGTGCTGGTTCTTCTGACGCCGCAGGCGATGACCGAGCCGGAGGGGACGGCGCGGGCCGCGGTCGATGCCCTGGCGGGCTCGGGTAAGACCTCCCTCGCGTCGTTTCTCGGCGAGGCGTCGGTCAAGGAGGCGCGCAGGATCCTGTTCTCGGGAGGGATTCCGCAATATCCCGTGCCGGAACGGGGCGTGAGGTCGCTTCACGCCATGCTGCGGTACCGCCGCATCCAGGGAGGGATTCCGTCTGACACGCCGGAGCCGGCGGGAATCCGCAGGGAGGAAGCCGGGGCGGCGATAAGGGCGGCGATAGGCGAAGGGAAGAAGGCGTTGGGAGAGGAGGAGAGCCGCTCCATCCTTGAAGCATACGGATTCTCGTTCCCCAGGCACGCGCTCGCGCAGACGAGCACGGAGGCCGTCCGGGCGTTCGAGGAGATCAGGCGGCCCGTCGCCATGAAGATCGTCTCCCCCGACATACTGCACAAGACGGACGTAGGGGGGGTCCAGCTCAACCTGTCGGACCCGGAATCGGTTTCCAGGGCGTTCGTGGAGATCACTTCCGCGGCCCGGCGCATGGTCCCGTCCGCCTGGATAGCCGGGGTTTCGGTACAGGAGATGGTGACCGGCGGCAGGGAGGTTATCCTGGGGATGAGCCGCGACCCGCAGTTCGGCCCCCTCCTCATGTTCGGGCTGGGAGGAATAAACGTGGAGGTGTTGAAGGACGTTTCGTTCCGGGTGGCCCCTTTGTCCAGGAGGGACGCAGTGGAGATGGTTCGGGAAATCCGCGCCTATCCGCTGCTTTCGTCCTTCCGCGGAAGCGCCCCCTCCGACGAAGGGGGGATCGTCGACGGGCTGCTCCGGATATCGCGCCTGTCGCTCGATTTCCCCGAGATCCAGGAATTGGACATAAACCCGGTCATCGTAATGAAGAAAGGGCGAGGGATCCGGGCGATCGACTGCCGGATGACCGTCGCGGAGGCGAAACCATGAAACTTTACGTGGCGTCGACATCCTCTTTCGCGGGGAAAACCCTGGTCGCGCTCTCCCTTGCGAAGCTTTGGGCGCGCGAGGGAGTCTCCATCGGATACGTCAAGCCCCTCGGAAAGATCCCGGTCGTCGAGGACGGGAGGGTGGTCGATGAGGACGCTTCCTTCATGGCGGGGGAGCTCGGCCTTCAGGGGCCGCCGGACACCGTATGCCCGGTCGTCATCACGCAGGACATCGTCATGGCGGCGTACCGTGGCGAGCCGCTCCGCCTCAGGGAGCGCATTGCGGGCGCCGTCTCCGGGGCCGCTTCGAGCGCCGATGTGCTGCTGCTGGGCGGGGCCGCCAACCTGCGCGACGGCGTATTCCTGGGGATCTCGCCGCTTGCGCTTATCTCCGAGCTCGACTGCAAGGTCATCCTCGTGGACAGGTTCTCGGGGGAAAAGTCGATGGACCAGATCCTGTGGGCCGCCGGCGAGCTGAAGGAGAGGCTGCTCGGAATTGTGTTGAACCGCGTTTCGCCCCCGCAGGAGGAGTTTCTCCGGGACACGGTCCTGCCGTATTTCGCGGCGAGGCATATCCGCGTGTTCGGAGCGATCCCGTCGGATGCGCTGCTGGACAGCGTGAGCGTCAGGAAGCTTGCCGACAGCCTCGGCGCGGACGTTGTCTGCGGCGAAGGCTCCCTCGGAAACCTGATAGAGCGGTTCTGCGTCGGGGCCATGGACGTGGACAGCGCGCTGCGCGTTTTCCGCAGGATCCCGCGGAAGGCGGTGATCACCGGCGGGCACCGGACCGACATCCAGCTGACCGCCCTGGAAACCGACACGAGCTGCCTCGTGCTGACCGGGGGGGTCGCTCCCAACGACCACATCCTGAACCGGGCGCAGGAGGCGGGAGTGCCGATCCTGGTCGTGCAGGAGGATACTCTTTTGACCGTGGAGAAGTTCGAAACCATGATCGGCCGGCTGCGGATCAGGGAAAGGGCGAAGATCGACCGCGGCGTCGAGCTCGTGCGCGGAAACGTCGACACGGGCGGTATTCTTGCCGCCCTCCGGGGGGACGGAGCGAGGCGGAAATAGCCCCTTGCCGCCCAGGCCCGCTGAAACGGGAAATCGCCCGGTTTTTCCTTGACATCCCGGAACCCTTTGTATACTGTATGCTCGGTTTGGGGGGAAGATAACCCATTCCGGCTCGAAATCATCCCATAATCTTTCTGCCGGCGGAGGACCGAGGTGGCGACGCTTATCATCATGGGAGTCGAGGCGGCCATCTCCGGGGGGGGCGGTTGTTTGAACCCGTTCGACATCCTGGATGGAGGTCCCGATGAGCCGTAAGAAGATCACTGTGATCGGCGCCGGCAACGTCGGGGCGACCACCGCGCAGCGGCTGGCCGAGAAGGACTTCTGCGACGTAGTGCTGGTCGACATATTGGAGGGGATGCCGCAGGGGAAGGCGCTCGACCTCATGCAGTCCGGCCCCGTGTACGGATACGACAGCAAGGTGATCGGAACGAACGGATACGAAGACACGGCGAATTCCGACATAGTCGTAATCACATCCGGATTGCCGCGGAAGCCCGGGATGAGCCGCGACGATCTCCTCAAGGTGAACGCGGGGATAGTGAAGGACGTCACCATGAAGGCGATCGCCAAGTCCCCTAAAGCCATGATGATAGTGGTCTCCAACCCCCTGGACGCCATGACGTACGTCGCATACAAGCACAGCAAGCTGCCTGCCGGCAAGGTGATGGGGATGGCCGGGATACTGGACTCCGCACGTTTCCGGTGCTTCATCGCCATGGAACTGGGGGTCTCGGTGAAGGACATCACCGCCTTCGTGCTCGGCGGGCACGGCGACACCATGGTGCCGTCCACCAAGTACACGACGGTAGCCGGGATCCCGGTGGAGGACCTGATTCCGAAGGCCAAGCTCGACGCGATCGTCGAGCGCACGCGCAAGGGCGGCGGCGAGATCGTCGCTCTGCTGAAGACGGGGTCGGCCTACTACGCCCCGTCGGCCGCCACCGTGCAGATGTGCGAATCCATCGTCCTGGACAAGAAGATGATCCTGCCGTGCGCGGTCCTCTCGAACGGCCGGTACGCGGGGTGCGACGGGCTGTTCGTCGGCCTGCCGGCCAAGCTGGGGCAGGACGGGGTCGAAGAGGTGGTTAAATTCAAGCTGACCGCGGATGAATCCGCGGCGCTGACGAAATCGGCCGAGGCGGTCAAGGAGCTCTGCGACGCCGTGGACCGGCTGGGGTTTTAGGTAACACTCTTGGGCGGATTCCGGCCCTCCGCAGCAGGGGCCGGGCGCAGGTGGCGATGTAGATGAGGGGGGGACCGGTCAAGTCCCCCCTTTCCCCATTCTGCTATAATGGGTCCCGTTTGGGCCCTGCCGCGCCGATCAAGGAATTGCTGAACATCCGCTGACACTAAATCCGGGAGGAGCCGAGGGGACATGAACATTCACGAGTATCAGGCCAAGTCGGTTCTGGCGAAGTACGGTGTGGCCGTGCCAAGGGGCAAGGTGGCCGACACCCCTGCCGAGGCGGAAGACATCGCCAAGGAGTTCGGGACTCCGGTCGTGGTCAAGGCGCAGATCCACGCGGGCGGTCGCGGCAAGGGCGGAGGCGTCAAGCTCGCCCGGACCCACGACGACGCGAGGGAGTTCGCCAAGCAGATCATCGGAATGAACCTGGTGACCCACCAGACCGGCCCGCAGGGGAAAAAGGTGAAGCGGGTCCTCGTCGAGCAGGCGAGCGCGATAAAGCGGGAGCTTTACCTGGGGATGGTCATCGACCGCGCCGTGTCGCGCGTCGTGATGATGGCCTCCACCGAGGGCGGAATGGAGATCGAGGCCGTCGCCGCGAAGACGCCCGAGAAGATCCTCAAGGAGCACGTCGACCCCGCAGTCGGGTTGATGCCGTACCAGGCGAGGAAGCTGGCGTTCGGGCTGAACATCCCCCCCGAACTGTCCGGCAAGGCCGTGAAGTTCATGACGGGGCTCTACAACGCCTTCGTGGACACCGACTGCTCGCTCGCCGAGATCAATCCCCTGGTGATAACGGAGGGCGGCGACGTCATAGCGCTCGACGCCAAGATGAACTTCGACGGCAACGGGCTGTTCCGCCACAAGGACATCCAGGCGATGCGGGACTTCGACGAGGAGGACCCGACCGAGACCGAGGCCTCGAAGTTCGACCTGTCATACATAAGCCTCGACGGGAACATCGGCTGCATGGTCAACGGCGCAGGGCTGGCCATGGCGACCATGGACATGATCAAGATGACGGGGGGATCCCCGGCCAACTTCCTCGACGTGGGAGGAGGGGCGAGCGCGGAGCAGGTGACCAACGCCTTCCGGCTGATCCTGTCGGATGCGAAGGTCAAGGCGATCCTGGTCAATATCTTCGGCGGGATCATGCGGTGCGACGTGATCGCCGAGGGAGTCGTAATGGCCGCCAAGACGCTCGGCCTCAAGGTTCCGCTGGTAGTCCGGCTCGAGGGGACGAACGTGGAAAAAGGCAAGGAGATCCTCGCCGCCTCGAAACTCAACATCATCTCCGCGTCCGACATGAAGGACGCGGCTCAAAAAGTCGTGGCCGCCGCCGGCCAGGCGAAGTAAGGGGGGCCAACCATGAGCATCTGGGTCAACAAGAACACGAAGGTACTGGTCCAGGGGATCACAGGCTCGGTGGGCGCGTTCCACACCAAGCAGATGCTGGAATACGGCACGAAGATCGTCGGCGGCGTCACCCCCGGAAAAGCGGGCTCGAAGGTGGAAGGAGTCCCGGTATTCAACACGGTGGCGGATGCCGTCAAGGCGACGGGCGCGAACGCCACGGTCATATACGTGCCCCCGGCCTTCGCCGCGGACGCCATATGCGAGGCGGTCGACGCCGGAGTGGAGGTAACCGTCTGCATCACCGAGGGGCTTCCCATCCTGGACATGGTCAGGGTGAAGCGGTACATGGAAGGGAAGAAGACCCGGCTGATCGGGCCCAACTGCCCGGGCATCATCACTCCCGGGGAGTGCAAGATCGGCATCATGCCCGGATACATCCACAGGCCGGGGACGATCGGGATCGTCTCGCGCTCCGGAACGCTCACGTACGAGGCCGTCCACCAGGTGACCCAGCTGGGGCTGGGGCAGACGACCTGCGTGGGCATCGGAGGCGACCCGGTCAACGGCACGAACTTCATCGACGTGCTTTCGGCCTTCCAGAACGACCCGCAGACGGAGGCGGTCATCATGATAGGCGAGATCGGCGGGACCGCCGAGGAGGAGGCAGCGGCCTTCGTCAAGGCGAAGATGAACAAGCCGGTCATCGGCTTCGTGGCGGGCCAGACGGCGCCCAAGGGGAAGCGGATGGGGCACGCGGGCGCCATCATATCCGGCGGCAAGGGAACGGCGGCGGAGAAGATCGAGGCGTTCAAGGCGGCGGGCATTTCCGTTTCGGAGGCGCCGTCGGACCTGGGGATCACCCTGGTGAAGCGGCTTGGCAAGAAAGTCCATTAGGAAGGAAGGAAAAGACGAGATGGCAAAGGTGCAGACCGCGGAGAAGATCGAAGCGACCGAGAACCCGAAGGTGAAGATCAGCATCATCCCTCGCTTCTGCAAGGGATGCGAGATCTGCGTCAAGTTGTGCCCCACCCAGGTGCTGGGCATGGAGATGTTCAAGGTGAAGGTGGTCGACATCGACAAGTGCACCGTGTGCATGGCGTGCGAGCTGCGGTGCCCCGATTTCGCCATCTTCGTCGATAAAAAATAACGGGTCGAACAGAACCGCAAAAGGAGAGAGACGGTGGGCAAGCTAAAACTGCTACAGGGCAACGAGGCGTGCGCGGAGGGAGCCCTTTACGCGGGGTGCACCTTCTTTGCCGGATACCCTATCACCCCCTCCACCGAGGTGGCCGAGTATCTGGCGAGGGCCCTTCCCAAGATCGGCGGGGCGTTCCTGCAGATGGAGGACGAGATCGCGGCGATGGCGGCGGTGATCGGCGGGGCGCTCGCGGGGAAGAAGACGCTCACGGCCACGTCCGGCCCCGGATTTTCGCTCAAGCAGGAAAACCTCGGGTTCGCGGCGCTTACCGAGATCCCGTGCGTCGTCGTCAACGTTATGAGGGGAGGGCCGTCCACCGGCGTTCCGACCGGGCCCGGCCAGAGCGACATCATGCAGTGCAAGTGGGGGACGCACGGCGACCATCCCGTTATCTGCCTCACCCCGGCGTACGTCCAGGAGATCTTCTCCGAGACCGTGCGCGCGTTCAACCTCTCCGAGAAGTACCGCACCCCCGTGATCATCGCGTTCGACGAGATCGTGGGGCACATGCGGGAGAAGATCGAGATCCCCGACAAGGGCGTGCTCCCGATAGAGAACCGGCCGCGGCCGACCTGCAAGCCGGAGCAGTACCTGCCCTACGACGACAGCAAGGGCGACATCCCGCCCATGGCTAATTTCTTCGAGGGGTACCGGTACCACGTTACGGGCCTCAACCACGGCTCGGACGGGTTCCCGGTGAACGCCTCCCCGAGGATCCACACCGACGAGCTCCGGCTCATGAGGAAGGTGGAACAGAACAAGAAGGACATCATCCGGTACGAAGAGTACCTGCTGAAGGACGCCGAGGTTGCCGTCTTCGCATACGGCGTCTCCGGGCGTTCGGGCAAGACGGCCGTGGAGATGGCGCGCGCCGAAGGGATCAAGGCGGGTCTTTTCCGCCCCCTGACGATCTGGCCGTTCCCGGACGACGAAGTATCGGCGATCTCCTCCCGCGTGAAGGGGATCGTCGTCCCCGAGCTGTCGCTTGGGCAGATCATCTTCGAGGTCGAGCGCTGCGCGAAGGGGCGATGCAAGGTGGAGGGGATTTACCGGGTCGACGGCGACCCCATCACGCCCGCGCAGATTCTGGCGAAGATCAAGGAGGTCAAGTAGATGTCCTTCAATTACGACCAATATATCCGGGGGGGCAAGCTCCCCCACATCTGGTGCCCCGGCTGCACTTACGGGATCGTCTTCAAGTCGCTCCTGCGGGCCGTGGA
>JBLNEW010000023.1:0-31947 GCA_050263095.1 Deltaproteobacteria bacterium
CCTCCTCGCCGCGTCGCTTCAGGCGTTCGCTCTTGGAATGCGGGAAGGAACGCGATAAGTTTATCTGCCATGCTTCTACGATTCCTTCCGAAATACACCGACCCCGCGGACCTGCCGGCCCTGCAGCTCGAGGGGCTGCGCTGGACCGTATCCCATGCATGGAAGAATTCCCCGTTTTACAGGCGCAAATTCGAGGAGGCGGGCGTCGGGCCCGAAGATGTCCGGTCGATCAAGGACCTCTCACGGCTTCCATTCACCACCGCCGAGGACTTGCGGGAAGGGTATCCCCTGCCGCTGCTCTCGGTCCCTCCGCGGGACATCGTGCGGATCCATTCCTCCTCCGGGACCACCGGCAAACGGAAGATTCTCTGCTACACGCAGAAGGATATAGACGACTGGCTTTACATGTTCGCCCGCTGCTACGAGCTCGCGGGTGTCACCCGGGACGACCGGGTGCAGATCTGCGTGGGATACGGGTTGTGGACGGCAGGAGCGGGCTTCCAGCTAGGCGCCGAGAAACTGGGCGCGATGACGATTCCTGCGGGCCCCGGGAACCTGGACCTGCAGTGCACTTTCCTCCTGGACCTTCGAACGACGGTCCTGTGCTGCACTGCCTCCATGGGGCTCCTGCTGGCCGAGGAGGTGCACGCCCGCGGGATACGCGGCCGGCTTGCCCTGAAGAAGGTCATCCTGGGCGCGGAGCGGACGAGCGACGCGATGATCGCCACGATCAAGGACCTGCTGGGCGTGAAGGAAGTGTACGACATCCCCGGGCTCACCGAACTCTACGGGCCGGGCACCGGCCTGTCCTGCCGCATGGAGGCGGGGATACACTACTGGGCGGACTTCTACGTCCTGGAGATTCTCGACCCCGGGACCCTCACGCCCGTCGCCCCCGGAGAGATCGGCGAGATGGTTTACACGACTCTCGGAAAGGAGGGCGCTCCGCTGGTCCGATACCGGTCGCGCGACCTGACGCGGTTCATCGACGGCGAATGCGCCTGCGGCTGCATCCTTCCCAGGCACGACCGGATCCTGGGACGATCCGACGACATGGTCGTCTTCCGCGGCGTCAACATCTACCCCGGCCAGGTGGACGAGGTCCTGTCAAGGATCGACGGAGCAGGCAGCGAGTACCAGGTGATCTTCGACCGGCGGGAAGACGGGAAGGACTACATGACCGTCAAGGCAGAGCGCGCAGCCGGCCTCGGAGAGAGCGCGAACGGCGCGCTCGCCGGCGCGATCGCGGGCGAGATCAAGCGCAACCTGATGGTGTCGTGCTCCGTGGAAATCGCGCCGTACGGTACCTTTCCACGCTCGGAGAGGAAGACCCGGCGCATTTTCGACAACCGCCGCTATTGAATCCCGCCGCGGCCGCAGCCGTTTTTTTCATTGCGCTGGCCGTCGCTGCGCCGGATACGGCATCTTCGTTCCAGGGGCCGCTCCGGGCAAGGAACGGTTTCCCGCTCGCGTCAATCCTCGATGCGCCGTACCTTGAACGGGCAATCTGCGAGGATTCGCTCTCCTTCAGCCTGTCCCATTCCAGCGTCGATTTCATCGAAACGGACGGCGGGATCGATTTCCGGATAGACCTGGAAGCGACCGAGCTTGCAGTAAGGTACGGAAAAACCTTTGGCGAGTCCGTTGAAATAGGCGTCGACGTTCCCATAACAAGCTTCAACGGCGGCTTCCTGGACGAAAGCATCGTGGAGTTCCACGAGGTTTTCGGAATCGAGTCCGGCAAGCACACGGAGGGGCCCGAGCGTTTCCGGTTCGAAGTGAGCAAGGACGGCCAGACGGTCTTAAGAGGAGAAAGCGGCCGCATAGGTCTTGGGGACATACGGGCGTACGCGAAAAAAGAGCTGTTCAGGAACGATGCCCTCGTGGTTGCCCTGTCGGCGGACCTAGAATTCCCTACCGGCAATCCGAGGAAAGGGTATGGAAACGGCCGGCTCGACAAGCGGGTCGCGATCCTCGCCGAGCGGAAGTTCGGCGGCCGGGTCAACGTATACGCAAATATAGGGAAGGTTTTTCCGGGAGACCTCCGCGGTTTCGCGACGCTGCCCTTCGACGACTACCGGTACGGCGGGCTGGGCATCGAGGCCGCCCTCTCGAAGCGAAGCAGCCTCCTCGGGCAGTTTTTCATCCAGGACACGCCGCTGCCGCGCGAAGGTCTGGTGTTCCCCGTACTGCTGGCGAGGCCTGCGCTCTTCACCGTCGGCTACAGGTACACCTCCGGCATGAACGTTTACGAGTTTTCCCTGATCGAAAACCTGAAGCCCTCGTTTTCCCCGGACCTGATGCTGAGCGTGACTATCAGAAGAAACCGGAAGTGACGCGGGATATCAGCTCCGTTCATCCCTTTGCCGACGCAGGGTGAAGACTTTTTCCAGAAACATTTCCATCAGGGCAATGTCCCTCAGGCGCCCTTCATTCTCCACGGGGACCTCGGGGAAATGCTCCATGAAAGCTTTAGTGAACAGCCCCGTCCCGGACAACGCCCCGGCGGAAGGATCGCCCAGGACCGCGATCCGTTCATTCCCCGAGCAGCAGGGCGAGTTCCGCTTGCAGACGTAGCCGCAAAGTTCGAGGGACTCCAGTTCCTTGAGACGGGCCAGCGCCCATCGAATGACCGGCTCAGTACGGTCGGTCCCGCTTTTCACGGCGATCAGGCGTGGAGACGCGGGATCTCCCGCCAACCGCATCGGCTCTCGCGGGATCGGAAGGCCGCAATCGACCTCGGGGCACACCGGGACCAGCGTGACGAGTCCGGCCAGCTTCCCGACGAGAATCTCTTCCCGCTTGTGGCCTCCGTCGTACCGGACCCGCTCCCCCAGGAGGCAGGCACTCACAAGGACATGGGCAGTCATTGCGGATTTTTCCCCCGGGGAAGGACGATCCGGTCCAGCCCCATATCCTCGTCTCCCCGGTGCATTACCGTGGCTCCCGTGCGCGCTATGCCCAGGATGCCGAATTCCTCGAACATGCGTATGGTGCTTTCGACGTTCTCCTGCCTGCCCGCGATCTCCACGATCATGTGCGCCGGGGCGACGTGGATGACTTTCCCGTCCAGTATCTGCGCCGTCGCCGTCACGTGTACGCGGTCCTGCAGGGTCGCGCGCACCTTGAGAAGCACCAGCTCCCGGTTGATCACGTTCGCGTCGGTCACGTCCTCGGTCTTCGGGATCTCGGTGATCTTCTCTATCTGCTTTACGACCTGCTCGAACTTGTTCCCCTCGTCATGGGAGAAGGAAATGGTCATGCGGCTGATCCCGGCGACGTGGGTGTGCCCCACCGTGATCGTCTCGACGTTGTACCGCTTCTTGCGGATCAGGGAAAGCAGCTTGTAAAGGACCCCGGGCTGGTTGTGGGCGAACGCCAGTATGGTGTGCAGCTTCTTCGGTTTCATCGGATTACCTTCATGTCGGAGAAGCGGGACCCCGCCGGTATCATGGGAAGGATCATCTCTTCCATGTCCGTAACGATCTCCAGGAGATAGGCTCCCTTGTGCTTCATCGCGCGCTTCAATGCCGGGACGAGCGCTTTGCCTTCCTTCACCCTCTCACCGGCTATGCCGTATGCCCCGGCGAGGGCGATGAAGTCCGGGTTCATCACCGGCGTGCCGACGAAACGGCTCCCGTGGAAGAGGTCCTGCCATTGCCGCACCATTCCCAGGAAATTGTTGTTCAGGAGAACGATCTTGAGATCGATTTTCTGCTCCATGATGGTGCCCAGTTCCTGGATGTTCATCTGGAAGGATCCGTCCCCGACGACCACCCAAACCCGCTCCGAGGGACGCGCGAACTTCACCCCCATCGCCGCCGGGACCGAGAAGCCCATCGACCCGAGCCCCCCGGAATTGAACCAGGTGTTGAACCGCCGGAACCGGTAGTACCGGGCCGCGAACATCTGGTGCTGCCCCACGTCGGCCACCACGTTATCCTTTCCGTCGGTCAGTTCCGACAGCTTCCGGATAACGCTTCCCATAAGCAGGCTCTTGCCGTCCCGGCGGCCGTTCTCCCGGTTCACGGGATCCATGCGTTCCCACTCCCTGTGGTTCTCGGCCGCGAATTCATACCAGTCCTTGTACTGTTTCGGCTCCACGACCTTGGCCATTTCCACGACTGCCGGCTTAAGGTCGCTGTATACGGCGAGCGTCGCACGCACGTTCTTGTTGATTTCGGATGGGTCCTGCTCGACGTGGATCACGCTCGCGTTTTTCGCGTATTCGTCGAGCTTCCCGGTCACGCGGTCGTCGAAGCGCATTCCCAGCGCTATGATCAAGTCGGCGTGCTCTATCGCCCGGTTGGCCTCCACGGTCCCGTGCATTCCCATCATTCCGAGGCATTGCGGGTGGTCGGCCGGGAGGGCGCTGATCCCGTGCAGCGTGAAGGAAAAAGGCATCCTCGACCGTTCGAGGAACCGGCGCACCTCGGCCTGCGCGCCCGACTGGATCACTCCGTGGCCCACGAAGACGATCGGCCGTTTCGCGCCGGCCATGAGTTTTTTGGCATGGGCCAGCTGGTCGCTTCCGATTCCCGGCGGGGCAGGGACGGGGTAGCGTATGGTCGTGTCGAAGTCGCCGTCGGGGACGACCGCGTTCGAGATGTCCTTCGGCAAGTCGATGTTGACCGGCCCCTTGCGGCCCGTGTTGGCGAGATAGAATGCTTCCCTCACGATTCGCGGGATCTCGTACGGATCGTCCAGGATGTACGACTGCTTCGTGACCGGCACCAGCATGCCGATGATGTCGCTTTCCTGGAAGGCGTCGGTCCCGATCACCGCCGTGGCGACCTGCCCCGTGATGGCGACGATCGGGATCGAGTCCATGTGGGCATCCGCTATCCCGGTCATCAGGTTCGTGGCTCCGGGCCCGGAAGTGGCTATGCATACACCGACCCTCCCCGTGGCCCGCGCCATGCCCTGCGCCGCGAAGGCCGCCGCCTGCTCGTGCCTGACCATCACGTGCTTGAGCCGGGGAAATTTCGGGAACGCGTCGTACACCGGCATGATTGCGCCCCCCGTATAGCCGAACAGGTACGTCACCCCTTCCTTCACGAGGGACCGGCACATCAGCTCCGCGCCGGTGATGGTTTTTTTTCGTGTCGGCATCTGCCCTCTCCCGGATTCCCGTTCCTAGCTGGTCACGGCGCCCTTCGACGCACTGCCTACCAGCCTGGCGTATTTGCCCAGCACCCCGCGCGGGTATTTAGGCTCCGGGGCCTTCCACTTCGAAAGCCTGCTCGCTATTTCAGCTTCGCTCGCCACCAGGGAAATCGATCTCTTTGCCGGGTTTATGGTTATCGTGTCCCCTTCACGGACTATGGCTATCGCCCCGCCCGCCTGCGCTTCGGGCGCGACATGGCCGACCATTATACCGTGTGTGCCGCCTGAAAAACGCCCGTCGGTGACCAGCGCGACGTCTTTTCCCAGCCCGGCCCCCATAAGCGCCGCCGACGGGGAAAGCATCTCCCGCATGCCCGGCCCGCCTTTCGGGCCTTCGTGCCGGATCACGATCACGTCCCCTTTGCGTATTTTCCCCGAGAGTATCGCATCCAGCGCGTCCTCCTCGCGGTCGAAAACGCGTGCCGGCCCGGTATGATGGTCCAGGGATTTTCCGCTGAGTTTCAGGACCGCGCCTTCCGGGGCGAGGTTCCCGCGAAGCACCGAGATGTGACGCCCGGGCGGTGCATAAGGACGTTCCGGCGAGGAGAAAATATCCTGTCCGGGGGGGCTTGGGCGGACCTTCGCAAGGTTTTTCGTCACCGATTTCCCGGAGACGGTCAGGCAGTCACCGTGGAGAAGCCCGGCGTTCAGAAGCGTCTTCATCGCCATCGGGATGCCGCCTATCCGATCGAGGTCCGACATGACGTACTTCCCGAAGGGCTTGAAGTTGCCCAGCAGCGGAACCCGCTGCCCGATCCTGTGGAAATCGTCGAGCTCCAGAGGAATCCGCGCCTCGTTCGCCAGGGCGAGAAGATGCAGGACCCCGTTCGTCGAGCCGCCCAGGGCCATCATGACCGCGATGCCGTTCTCGAAGGCCTCGCGGGTCGCTATATCCCGTATACGGATCCCCCGGCGCAGAAGCAGAAGAAGCGCCTGCACGGAATCCATGCAGTCCTTCCTCTTGTCTTTCGATATCCTGTTCCGCCTGTCGACCGCGGCGTGGGATGCGGAACCCGGGATGCTCAAGCCCATCGCTTCGAGCACCGACGCCATCGTGTTGGCGGTATACATCCCCCCGCATGAACCGGCCCCCGGGCAGGAGTGGCATTCCACCTGGCGCAGCCCCTCGTCCGTCATCCTTCCCGCCGCGTGCGCGCCGACCGCCTCGAACGCGCTGACGATCGTCAGGTCCTCCCCCTTGTAGCGGCCCGGCAGGATCGTCCCCCCGTAAAGCGTCAACCCGATCGCGTTGTTCCGCAGGATCGGCATTACGGCGCCCGGAATGCTCTTGTCGCAGCCGGAAAGCGTGATTATCCCGTCCGCCGCGTACCCTTCGTGCATGGTCTCGATGCAGTCGGCGATGAGGTCGCGCGACATGAGGGAGTACTTCATCCCTTCCATGCCCATCGTCTCCCCGTCGCTGATGACCGGCGTGCCGAACAGGAACGGCTTTCCCCCTGCGGCCACCAGCTCCCGGAAAATGACGTCGCCGAGCTTCCGGATATGGTCGTTGCAGGGGGTCGCGTTCGTGAAGGGGCATGCCACCGTCACGATCGGCTTGGAGAAGTCCCCATCCTTGAAATCGACGGCCCGGAGCATGGCGCGGGCGGCCGCGCGCTTGGCCCAATCCGCCCCGCCGGGAGTCCCGGTCAGAAGTCCGCTGCGATGTTTCAATTTCCTGGTGCCATCCGCCATGGGAATCTCCGATCCGCGGTGTATGCAAGTCCGGGATGTTCCATTCGGCACGCAGCCGGAGGGTCGAGCCTGAAGGGCCGACACAGGAAAGATGCCCAACGCGGTGGAGAAGTTTCTACTTTTTCGAACGGTTAGGATTCCCGCCCCCGGTGAAACCTATCGCTTCCACGCGGCATCGACTCTTGAGGGAGAAAGAATTCCATGCCAACGCTTTTCAGGAAGATCTGGGATCGCCATGTCGTAGCGGAGCGCCCCGACGGGACGTCCCTTCTCTATATAGACCGCCACCTCGTTCACGAGGTGACGAGCCCGCAGGCATTCGAGGCCCTCCGGCTTGCGGGACGAAAGGTGCGCCGCCCGATGTCCCTGCTGGCGGTGCCCGACCATAACGTGCCTACGTCGCCCGACCGTCTCGAACGCATAGAGGATCCCGACAGCAGGATCCAGATCCAGACGCTGCGGGAGAACGCCAAGGCGGCGGGAATCGTCCTCTTCGATATCGACGACATCCGCCAGGGGATCGTCCACGTTACCGGCCCGGAAACCGGCCTGGTCCTTCCCGGCATCACGGCGGTCTGCGGCGATTCCCACACCTCAACCCTCGGCGCGTTCGGAACGGTCGCATTCGGTATCGGCACGTCGGAAGTAGAGCAGGTCCTTGCCACCCAGACGCTTTGGCAGAAAAGGCCCCGGGAGATGAGGATCACGGTAACGGGCGAGACGGGATTCGGCGTTTCGGCGAAAGACGTGATCCTTTCGATCATCGCGAAGATCGGCGCAGCCGGCGGGGCCGGATATGCCATCGAGTACGCGGGCGAAGGTATCCGCCGGATGTCGATGGAAGAGCGGATGACGATCTGCAACATGACGATCGAGGCGGGATCCCGCTTCGGACTTGCGGCTCCAGACGAGACGACGTTCGCCTACCTGGATGGGCGGCCCGCGGCCCCCGGGGCGGCGCAATGGGAGTCCGCGGTCGCCGACTGGAGGTCCCTGCCTACGGACGCCGAAGCAACTTTCGACCGGGAAGTGTCTATCGACGCATCGCGGATCGTTCCGCAGGTGACGTGGGGGACGAGCCCCGAGGACGCCCTTCCGGTGACCGGGGCCGTACCGGACCCGGCCGACCAGCCGGACCCCGGGATCCGCGCAAGAATGGAGCGGTCGCTTAAGTACATGGACCTTGCGCCCGGAATCCGCTTCACTGACATCCCGGTCGTCAAGGTATTCATCGGATCGTGCACGAACGCCCGCATAGAGGATTTGAGGCTTGCGGCGAAAGTGGCGAAAGGCCGCAGGGTGGCCGACGGCGTGACCGCCATGGTCGTGCCCGGCTCCGGGCTGGTAAAGCGCCAGGCCGAAAACGAAGGGCTCGACCGGATTTTCCTCGAGGCCGGCTTCCAGTGGAGGCTTCCCGGCTGCTCAATGTGTCTCGGCATGAACCCGGACAAGCTTAAGCCGGGAGAGAGGTGCGCCTCAACATCGAACAGGAATTATGAGGGCAGGCAGGGGCCGGGCGGGCGGACCCACCTCATGAGCCCCATGATGGCCGCCGCCGCGGCAGTGACCGGCAGGATCGTCGACGTCAGGGAGGTGCTGGCGGCATGATCGAGAAGTTTTCCGACTTGAAGGCCGTTGCGATCCCGCTGGACAGGATGAACGTCGACACCGACGCCATACTTCCCGCGCGGTTCCTCAAGACAATCAAGCGCACCGGGCTCGGAGGCAACCTCTTTCATGCGTGGAGATTCGATGAGAGCGGAGGCGAAGCGCCGGGCTTCCCGCTGAACATGTCAGCATACAGGAACGGAAAGATCCTCGTGACGGGGGAAAACTTCGGCTGCGGCTCTTCAAGGGAACACGCCGTTTGGGCCCTTATGGATTACGGGATCCGGGTCGTCATAGCTCCGTCGTTCAGCGACATCTTCTACGCGAACGGCCTGAAGAACGGGCTCCTGCCCGTTCGTCTCGAGCCGGGCGATGTGCGCGCGCTGATCGACCTGCTGCTGGCATCTCCCGGAGGGGAGATCTCGGTGGACCTCCGGACACAGACGGTGATCGGACCGGACGGCGCTTCTTACGCGTTCGAAATCGGAGCGTTCCCCAAGGAGTGCCTCCTCAAGGGATTGGACGAGATCGCCATGATCCTCGAGCGCGAACCGGACATCTCCCGCTACGAGCGCGAATGGAAGAGGAAGACGCCCTGGCTGTTCGCGGATATCTGACCCGTTACCGCTTTTTCAGCTTGGCGACGGCGCCTTCGACGCCCCGTTTCAACTCATCCAGCGCGGCTTCCGCCCCCTTTCGAAGATCCTCCCACGCATCTCCGCCGGTCTTCTTGAGCTCGTCGAGCTTTTTCCGGGCGGCTTCCTGCCTTGCGTGCAGGTCGTCGATCTGGTCCTTGTACTTGACCCGGGCGTCCGCACCCAGCTTGTCCGCCTTGCCGCGGAGCTTCTCGATCTCCGCTCCCCATTCCTTGAGGGTGGCTTCGACCTTCTCCTGGTACTGCTCCCTGGACCCGGCAACGGGCTCCTCGTACGCCAGAACGCGGATAATGCCGATCGTCTCGCCCTTTTCCCCCGTTGTGGCGGCGTCGCTCAAAGAGATCACCCGCCTGATCCCGCGTGAGGCGATGAATCCCTCGACCTCCCGGTCCAGTTCGTCAAGTTCGTTCTTGGTATGGAAGATCTTCAGCTGTGAGGTAAATGTCTTCACCTTGATCATGGCGAGCGTCTCCTCCTTCCCGGGCGCCGCAGGAGTCGCCGGCGTTTCTCCATCGCCCCTTGATGGTATACCGGATCACGCGGCCTTTGCCAGTTCCTCCCCGGCTTCGACCCCTTCCTTCACCAGTATGACGGGGCGGTTCGCCTCGGACGCAACCGTTTCCGCCACGCTCCCCTTGAACATGCGCGATAGCCCGGTGCGCCTGTGCGTCCCCATCACGATGACGTCCACGTTTTCCTTCCTGGCGCAGGAAAGGATCGCCGGAGCAGGCTCCCCTTCCAGCACGTCGCACTGCACCCTCGTTCCGCACCTGCGGATCCGGTTTGCGACCTCCTGGAGATACATCATGCCCCGGATCGCGCCCGCGTACACCTGGAGGGAAGATACGTTGATGCGGGCCTCCGGCACCGCCGCCAGCGAATCCTGCGCGGCGTTGACGAGGACTATCTCCGCGCCGTTCCCATGCGCCAGCTCCAGCGCGTGTCCGATGGCCGCTTCCGCAAGTCGGGACCCGTCCAGGGGAACCAGGATCTTGGAGTACATGATGAATCCTCCTTTCCGGAGTTGTCACCTTCCGGTGACATTACGGCGAAAAAAAAGACTCTACGCCGCCTCCCGTTCCGCAATGCATTTTCCGCAGATCGTCCTGATCGCGGACTCCAGCTGTTGCCACCCCTCTTCCGAGCGGATTCTCACCGCGCCGAAGCTGCCGACTTTCCGCGAGCGCACCGCGAGGTAATTTATCCCGGCCGTCACGAGTGTGACCACCGCTGCCATGTCGGCGGTCGGGTGCCCCTCGCTTCCGGCGATGACACCGTAGAGTTTCTTCGTGAAATCCTTCCTCACCTTGTGCAGCACCTTCGACAGCTCGTTCCGCTCGATCGCCTCCCAGGCCAGAATCTCGAGCGTCACCGGACGTTTCCGGATCGCGCGGGCGAAATTGCACAGCAGCTCCGCCACGGCTTTCTGCAGCGAGGCCCGTTGAAGCGTTCCGGGGTCGCTGCCCGCTACCTCCTCGATCGTCGGCCAGTACGACCCGGCCTCCGCATATGCCCGCAGAAGCTCCGGCATGCCGCCGAAGTACCGGTAGATAAGGACCTTGTCGACTTTCGCCTGCCTGGCCACGGCATTTATTCCAAAATCCTGGAATCCCCTCTCCGCCAGGATCTTCCCGACCGCGCGGAGGATCTTCTTCTCGGTTTCCCGACGGTCCCGCGCCATCCTTCCTCCTTATGTCACCTACTGGTGACATATACATTCTATTGGCCCGATGCCGCCATGTCAACGGAAAGATTGCCGGCATTTGCAAAGTTTCATCGCACGCAGTTTCCGGAAAAGGAACAGGCGCCGGGATCCCAATGCAGGCGGCCCGATTTTCCTTGTGAATCGCACGCGTTTCCCCGCTCCAACCGGGAAAACGATCGGTGACCGACGGCATCTAACGAACCTGGGTAACCATCCGGCTCGCTGAAAGCGGGTACGCCCGAATACGATAGGGATCGAGATCCCGGATGAAATCGCAATACGATCGAGAGCCGGCCTTTTCCGCGGGAAAGATCGTGCGGTATTTCGTTCTCCTTGCGGCCGCGATCCTCGATGTCGCCTCCCCGCGATTCGCGCACGCGCAGGCAACTCCGCCGTCACTTTCCGAAATGGCCCGCCTTGAGGCGGAAGATCATCCGGATCCCGCGGGCATATCCTCGCTCCTGCACGGTTATATCGCCTTCGGCCTCGGCACTGAAGCGGCTTCCCTGCTGGTGCGCAGGATCCGCCTGGGAAGTTTGCCTCTGGACGCAGCGGTCCCCCTGTTCGAGAAGGTCATCGGGAACCGGAACCTATGGGAGGATCTCGCCCAGATAGCTGGCGCATGCGAAGCCGCGGAAAGAATCGGCGTTTCCAGCCCCATGTTGCTGTATTCATGCGGAACCGCGATGCGCATGACAGGGCGAATGAAGGATGCATCGCAGATCCTCGCCCGCATCGGGCCGGGAAGCCCTTACCATCTCCATGCGCTCATTTCGCTCGGCCAGATTTCCGTGGAAACAGGAGATTTCGATACTGGCCTCAATACCTTCAAGCGAGTCGTGGACATGGCCAAGACTGCCTCCGGTTCTCCGGTTTACGACCGGGCGAGGCGGGCGCAGGCCGAGCTCCTTCTTCTGATGGGGCGAACCGCGGATGCTGGCAGGCTGCTGGCGGGGCTTCCGCCGGGAGAATCGGATCTCGCCGGAAGCGTCGGGACGGCTATGGTCGCCGCGGACCCATCTTCGGCGCTCGAAAACCTCCCGGCGGAACGGATCGCGGCGGAACCCCGCCGCGTGAAGGTCTTGTTCCTGCTCCTCAAAGCGGGAATCGCACGCCACCGGGGCCGCTTCGCTTCGGCGGTCGCCGATCTAACCCGCGCAGATGAGGAGATCCATGATGCCCTTTCCGGGAAATCGTCGCTTTCCCTGTCGCGGACTCCCCCGCGCGGAGCCGGGAATACTTTCGAGGCCCTCCTCCACGCCCATGCATCGGCCAGGCAACTGCTGGCATCCCGCCGGTCCGGAGAGGACGGCAGCGTCGTCCGGGACCACGCCGTCGACCTGTTGATGGATCTCCTGCTCCTCGACCGTTACGCCGGGCAGCCATTGCCGGATGGGTCATCTGCCCGGTTGGCCGGTGATCGGTCCGCTCGAGCGTCCGGAGAGATCGAACCAGTGCTCAACGGGATCGAACGATTCTTTATAGAGGGGATCGAACACACAAAAACGGTCGTCAAATGGGACATCGCGCTCAGGGATGTCGACCGGTTCGTGGATGAGTTCAGGGAACGGACCGGCTCTCCCGGGGAACTGGGCCGCACGATCCGGCGGGATCGACTCCTGCTCCGGCTGGAAAAGGGCCAGGCCGAAGTCCTCCGGCTTCACAAGGGGATCCGGCATCGCTGGGAAGCGGAGTTCGCAGGGGTCGACACGGGTGAGGCTTCCGTTTACCGCCTCCTCCGGGACTTCGGGCTCTACCTGAATGAGCTGGATGGGATCCGCACCGCCATTAGTGAAGCGCAGGCGTTCGCGAGCACGAAACTCCGGCGGACGCGCCGTCGTAACGGCCTTGGGAGAGACTCGCGGGAGGCGATGGATGATGTGATCCGGTACACGCTTTCCCTCTCCGACAAGTGGATGGCGGAGCTGCTTCCCTCCCTTAGATATCGCCAGGACCAGGCCCGCATCGCCTCCCGGGAGAGGGAAAAACGGGACCTCTCCGCCATGCGTCCTCTGGTCCGGCGCCACCTCGCGGATGCCCTCATTGCCGAAGCATGGTCTTCGCGCCGGGATCCCCGGGAAGACCCGCAACGTGAATATAGGTCCGCCGTCATGAAGGCCGCCGGGCTGCTTGCGGGGGAGCATCTCACCCTTCCGGATCGGCTGGAGACCGCGATCAATATCGGATTCCTCCTGGCTGGAGGTTTGGAACGATGGGAACCGTTCCCGGGACGGCACGCCGGGGAATGGGAAAAAAAGCTTATTTCGACCGTTCTCCCGATCCTCGAAGCGGCCTCTGAAACGGATCCCCGACGGGAGAAGTCCCGCTACCTGATCGCGATCCTCGGGATCCACGCCCGCGAGAAGTGGGGACTCGCCGCGAGCCGGTCGTTCCTCGAAGAATTTCCGGGATCGCCCTTCTCCGGCGACATCGCGGTCCGCCTCGGTCACGAGGAGTTGAAGGCGGGAAAGCTGTCGCGCGCGACAGCCTTATATCGTGCGGCATCCGGCGCGGGAAATCCCGCGGCACACGCCGTTGCCCGATACATGCTGGGCTGGATCCGATTCCGCAGCGGGGATGCCGCGGGGGCGCTGCGGGAGCTGGGGCCCGTCCTTGCCGATACTTCATTTCGGTGCGCGGAGCCGGCCGCGTTCGAACGGGATTTGCTGTCGCTGTCCGTCGATGCGCTGCGGGACTCTCCCCTGGAAGACCTCGCCTCGTTCACTCCCGTCGCGCAGGGGAGGTGCGGGGGAAGAAGCGTTCTCGTCCTGCTCGCCGAATCCGAGTCCGGACGAGGCGACGGAAGCCGCGCGGTCGCGGCATACGATGCGCTCGCCCGGCGGTACACGAATGACGGGACCGCGCCATCCTACAAGATCGACGCGATCCGGGAGCTCGTCCGAGCGGAACGGTATCGTGAAGGCATGTCGCGGGCGCTTGCATTGCAGGAGAAATACGTAGCGGCCGGGAAAACCGCGACGGACCTGGCCCGGTTGCTGCACACCTTGTCCGACCGGATGTTCGCCGAGGGAGTCCGATCGGGAGACCGCTCCGCCTTCTCTCACGCGGCGCAGGGTATCGAAAGGTATTTCACCTTGATCGGAATGCAGCGAACCGGGTCCGATGAGGAGATGCTCCTTAAGCGGGCAACCGCCTTGCTGAGGGCGGGGGAGCGCAAAGCCGGCATCCGCCTCCTCAAGGAGCTCCAGGGGAAACGCTGGAATGGCAATCTTGGCGAGCGGGCGGCGTTGCTGTACGCGGAGACGATGATCGCCGGATACGAGAGGAAGGAACAGGCCGCAGAAGATGCCGATGAGGCAGCCCTGTTCCTTCTGCGGAACTATCCTTCGGAAAAGGCCGCGGGGCTCGTGCTCCGTGCCGTTTCGGGTTTTCTGGGCGCGGAGGATTACGTACGCGCGGCACGGACTGCGGAAGAGATCGAGAAATGCAATGCGGCCACGAAGAGCATCAAGTCCCGCGCGCGCCTCATCCAGGCCGAGGTCGCCGTTTTCAGGAACGATCCGGCCGCGGCACGAAAGAAAGCCGCGTTGGTCCTGGAGGATCCGGCAGCCGATGCAACCTCTCGCGACCTTACGAAACGGGCGAAAGAACTCAGCCTGCTTGCCACTCTCAGGGAAATCGAGGGCAAAACGACCGCCCGCGATTGGAAGGGTGCCGGGGAGTTGCTCGAAATGGCCGGAAACCGGTTCGTGGACCGGTCGGAAACTCCCAGGTATTATCTTTCCGCCCTGCGTTCGTATCGCCAGGGCGGCCATGAGGATGCGGCCTTGGCGATCGGGCTGCTCTTCCTGCGCGAGTTCCCCGGACGAGAGGAGACGGTCGAGGTTGTCGAGGCGATCGGCCCGTACCTGCAGGCACGGAACGAGTTCGAGAAGACGGCGGAAATCTGCGCAAGGGTCGCGGAGGCGTTCCCGAGGAACCCTATGGCTCCCGGGTTACTCTTCCACGCCGCAAGGATTTCCGAATTCGTGGGGAACCATGACGCTGCCATGAAGCAATTCTCGGCCTATCGATCCCGGTACTCCGATCGGCGCTGGATGTCCGCATATGCGGGGCTCGCGATCGGCGAGATCAAGCTCCAAGGCGGTGACACACAGTCTGCCATCCGGGAGATGGAAGAAGCCCTTCGGCAGGTCGACGCCGGATTGGAGCCGGATGCGCCGAAGGAGCTTTCCACGCGGGCGGGATACGCCCGCATTGCGATCGGGGAGAGCCGGACGAAACCGTTCCGGGCGGCGAAGCTCGTCGCTCCTCTCGAAAAGAGCCTTGCGGCCAAGGAGAAGCTGTTTCTGCGGGCGCTCGCAGCCTTCGAGCGCGCCGAGGCCGATGCCCCGCTCGAGGTGGCGGTGCAAGCCTCCCGCTTGGCGGCGGACCTGTTCGTGGATTTCGGCAAGTCCATCCTTGATTCGCAACGCCCGAAAGGTATGAGCGCCATCGACAGGGCGAACTATGAAGAGGCTTTGAAGCGCCGCGCCCGCGTCCTGTTCGAAAAGGCCGTTGCACGTTATGCGGCGGCCTACCGGCGCCTCGACCTCGAGAATGGTCTACCCGAACTCGCCGTTCCGATCCGGAACAGGCGCGACGAGGTCCTTGCTCTCGTGTCCGCGATATCGGCTCCGGTGGAGGAGGGAACACCGTGACACGCCGTGTCAAATTCTTCGGCGTCCTTCTGGCTGCAGTCTTCCTCTCGGCGGGGACGGCAACGGGCGAAGAGCGTGGGAAGTCCGGCGCGGACGTGCCGAAGTTGAGAATGGAAGACCTGGAAGTCCGCGGGAAACTGGAAAAGGCCCCTGTCCTGTATCTTCCGGTCCCGGAGGGGATCTATTTCCTCTCTCCCATTCCACTGGACCTGATCCGGGAAGAGCTGGTCAGTCCGGTTCTTCCTGCGGAGGTTGCCGCGGATTCCCTTTCCCAACGAGGGCTTACAAGGGGAGGGGGAAAACCTTGACCGAACAAACACACTCAAGAGAAACCATGCATCGGGCCTTGGTTCTGTCCCTCCTTCTTCATGGCTGCGTCCTCCTGATCGGCCAGGCGCTTCCGTCGTGGTTCCCCAGACGCGATGCTCCTTCGCTGATGTTCGTGGAGTTGACGGATCTCCCCATGCCTCTCCCGCCCGAACCGAATCCCGCGCGGATTCTATCGTCGGCTTCTTCCGCGTCCTCAGCCCAGCCACGTCACACAAGGAGCGGCAGCAACCGTCCGGGCCCGGCTCGGGAGAGATGGCTCGACAGGCTCGATGCGGGGCTCGCGAAATTGCAGGATGCCCGCCCTGCTGACACGAGAGGGAAAAATACGAGCCTCGCAGCGCGGCAATGGGAAAGCAACCGGAACCCCCAGCCGGAGGACTTCCCGCCGGGGGCGCCGACGGAATCGATCGCCTCCGACCGCCGCTATCTGGGCGAGCTGGAACGCCGCGTTCGCCTTCACGGGCGTCCCGGCGCAGGTGCCGGCGGGGAATCCGAATCAGCCACGATAATCGGCGGTACGGGGGCCTCGGAGGGAACGCCCCTGCCAGCGTGGATTAGGGAGATGATACGAAGGAAAGTTCGCGGATACCTCCCGGAACTCGAGGCCTCCTATTCCAGCGCTATGCGCCGCAACCGGAACATCAAGGGACGCCTCCTCGTCCGTTTTCGCATCGACCCTTCGGGCGTCGTGCGGCATGCCGAGCTGGCGGAGAGATCCGGGGGGGACAACGCCTTCGGAGCTGCGATCCTGGAGCGGGTCCGAAATTGGACGTTCGAACCCACCGGCGGGCTCACCGTCGAGGTCCTGTATCCCTTCGTATTTGTTTCCCCCTCCTGAAATACCGTATCCCGGTACCGCCCTGACCCCTTTGAGGAAGTTGTTTTCGCAGCAGGAAAAGTCACTCACTAGCCCGTGCCTGAGTAACCGATATATCGCCCAGGACCAACAGTTGAAGGCCATCGAGGAACGGATATCCAATTACGCGGAATGGGCCGGAGGTATGGCCCCCGGCCCGGAATGCAACTACCATGGACTTAACTCGATCTTATTGCAATCCGTCCCACTTCCCTTGAAAGGGGTCTTCTTATCTCCCGGATCGTAGGTCAAGGGTATGTCCCACGCAGCGGAGCGACAACCGTAGAAAATAATGCCTTTATCGGTCAGTTTCGCGTAACTGTTGCAGCTTTCCGCCCCGAAATTTATCGGGTTGTTGACATCAACGTTCTCGATATCAAGAACGCGGATCTCAGTGACGATATTCCCGCTTTCTTCCAGGAAAAAAACTCTGGAATGTCCTGATTTGTTGCCACAGGACCACTCCATATTGAATCCTCTTGGATTCAACAATAACTGTTTCATTGTAATGGACTCCGCCCCTTGACCCGCACCGGGAGCAACGCCAACGATCAAACAAACCATAATGCAAAATAAAATTTTGCGCGTCATGCGCTTCACCCCCTTCCTTTCTTTAAGCAGATTTAGTTATCGACCTAACGCCGGGCTCGGTGTGTGGAACCATACGCAGGGGATTCATACAGGGAATTCGTATGCGATGAAAGATGGGCGGGCAGGCGCGAAATATATTCGCCCGAGGCACAGGTTCAACTCTAGCGCTGAACCGTGTGTCGAAATCCCGCCCCAACGTCACCCTCCGCTTCAGCAAATCGGATGGGTTACCGATTAACGCGATCCCTCGAGAAGGAGTCACATAGTGCGGGAACTATATCGTAATGACAATCGAATCCCGGATATCTGTCAAGCGGTATTTTTAAAACATATACTGTCGTTATATAAGCTTATAACTATTTGAATAATTTAACTGAAAACGATTGAACGTCAATTTGTCAGTAGAGTTCAACTAATCGAATATATTTTTCTAAGTGTAAACGGCTTTCTCCGTATAAAAATCGTCGTTCCGCCATCATCGGACCACGTGAATCCCTGAAACGCAGGAGGATACCGGCCGCGCATACCGGAAACCTGATCGCCTCCTTCCAGATCACCGTGGACACCTACGGGCACCTGATCCCCGGCGCAAACCGGAAGGCGGTCAACGCGCTGGACGATCCGGGAGGGAAGGCACCGCGGGCAGGGCCGCCGGCAAGGAGCAACCGGCAACATGGGTAGGGGCTGAAAACAACGCGTGATAAAATTCGGTATGCCCAAGAAGAAGCCGCCCCTCTCCGAAACCAATCCGTATTTGAAGGACCCCGAGGAACGCCGATTCTGGATTCGAACGACGTTATTTTCCTCCGCCGCCATCGAGGGCATTCGATTTTCAAGGAAAGAGGTTGAGCGTCTCCTCGACGAAGGTCTTCTTGCCCGCAAACGAGTATCGAAATGAGCAGCGCAAGACGACCGATTAACTCATTCCTGACGAGGAAGGCTGTCTACTCCGAGGAGGAAGCATTCGACGTCCTCTTCCCGGACGAGAAATCCAGACGGGTGTACCACGACGAGAAGTCCCGCATGGACCGGAACCTAATAGACAACATCTGCGCAGGGAAGGTCAACTCGATACGGGGCTGGCGGATCCTGAAAGGGATGGATCAGAAGACCCTGGCCGAGATGACGGGCATCATCCGATCGAGTTTGTCCCGAATCGAGAAAGTTGGCTTGCCGACCCCGACAATGGCTACCCTAAGGGAAATCGCCTCCGCGCTGGACGTCTCTGTCGCTGACCTAATTCATAGGCGGTAAATTTCCCAGGTTCCATTTCCAGGCAAGACCTGCAACGGACGCTGTGTAGAATCCGTTATCTTGCCTTCGACGGGACGAGATGCACTTCCAGCTTGCATCCCACGGCACGGGCGTACTTCTTCAACGTGGCCAGCGTGGGGGAATGCAAGTTGGCAGAGAGGGCCGTCTCCAACCGGGTGACGGCAGGGGGCCTGGTTCCCATCTTTGCCGCCACGCCAGCCTGCGTCAGACCCGCCTTTCTTCGCGCCGCGAGCAACTGGCGTAGCAGGGCAAACTCCGTATCAAGCTCGTCGTACGCCGCCTTGAATTCGGGATCCTTTTTCCACGCTGCGACCATCTGGCGGTGCGTCCTCGTCGGTGCTTGTCTCTTCATGGCTTGCATACCTCTTTTTGCCGAGCCCGGGCGATGTCGAATTCCCTCTGCGGCGTCTTGTCCGTCTTTTTGACGAACGAGTGAAGGATGACGATCCTCCGTCCGACTCTCGTGCAGTAGAAAACTCTTGCGATTCCTTCCCGCCCTCTCGGTCGCAGTTCGAAAAGTCCCTGCCCCATCGCCCGGGAATGCGGCATTCGGAGTTCAAGGCCGAATTCCTCGAGCAACTCAGTCAGCCTCGCATACGAGGCCCGTATCCCGGCGGGGAGCGCCTCGATCTCCAGCCGAACGTCTTCACTGTAATAATCGATCGTCCACACCGTGAACCCAACATAACATAGATGTTATGTATAAGCAATGGGATTCGGGCAAAATCCGCAACCCCCGCGCAACGGAAGGAAGGCCGGATTTGGTGCGCCAAAATTGCGCTACGTAATTATACGTTTCATTTAGGGGAAATGGCGCGCCCTAGAGGATTCGCCGATGAGCCTCCGGCGATCACGCCTTACTCCTCCGCAATTATCCGACGGAGTACCCCAGGGAGCGATCCTTATCCGGGAGTGGGGCCGGCTGCCCGGCGCCTCAGCCGCCTGACGGGCTCCGCAAGGTCGCGCTTTTCCTCCCTTATCGGTCGGCGGCGGCTTCGGTTCGAATCCTCGCTGTGGCGCGGCAACGAGAGAATGGCGCGCCCCATCTGAAAGAATTCGAACCACCTCCGAGATCCCCATGGAGATCGACTTGAGGGACGAAGAGGCAGTTCCGACCTACAAGAGAATTTCCGAAAAAGTATTACATCTCCGTAGGTTGGGGGTGTCATATAGCGACATCTCCGAGCGCCTTAAGATCAACCCCTGGATGGCGAAAAAAGCCGCTCGGTGGGGCAAGGCTCGCTAAATGCCAACCGGCATTCAATTGGATTGGTCAATATTGCATGCCGTTTAACATGGGCATTACTCCCCCCTTCAGGTTCCACGATTCACGCCACACATTTGCCACTGATTATCAGCAAAAGAAGTCTCCGGTTAAAAGAGAGGCAAGCTCACGTTGGTGGTGACTATGCGTTAAACGATGGGTAAAATAAAGCCGGAGGGCATGTGCCCAGAGCTGACCTCATCATAAGCCTCGTGCGCGCCGGGAGTCAGGGAGACCAGAAGCTGTTCCGGTCGACCGTAGAGGCTATGGCAGCAGAAGCACGCGCAAAAAACCACAACCAGCTTGCAAATAGACTGGAAGATAATTTACGCGAAGCCACCGCTCGTCCTAAATCTCCCGAGGTAGTTCGCAGCTACGACGGTGGGCATGGTGGACTGCTTTTTGAAGTGGATCCTCGTCGCAAATTAGGATCTCTCCTGCTTTCACCAGATGTCCAACATGAAGTCACCGAGTTGATCGAGGAACACCAGCGCAGGGATCTGTTGCGGTCGTATGGGCTCGAACCACGCAACCGCGTCCTGCTTTCAGGTCCTCCGGGGAACGGAAAAACATCGCTCGCCGAAGCGATCGCTACTGAACTCATGGTTCCCCTTCTTGTGGTGCGTTATGAGGCCGTCATCGGCAGCTTTCTCGGGGAAACTGGCAGCCGCCTGAAGCGCCTGTTCGATTTTGCGCGTACACACCAATGTGTGCTTTTTTTTGACGAATTCGATACGCTTGGGAAAGAGCGCGGTGACACCCATGAGACTGGCGAGATCAAGCGCGTCGTAAGCTCTCTGTTGCTTCAAATCGATGCCCTTCCGAGCCACGTCGTCGTTGTCACGGCGACCAATCACGCTGAGTTGCTGGACCGCGCTGTGTGGCGGCGCTTCCAGATTCGACTCAGTCTTCCCAAACCAACCCTGGCGCAAACGACGGCATGGTTTGAACGATTTGAGAGCCGGCTTGAGACTCCAATAGGTATCACTCCGCGCACGCTTGCTACGAGGTTGAAGGCAACGAGTTTTTCCGACCTGGAGCAATTCTGTGAAGACATCCATCGTCGATATGTTCTTTCCCTGCCAGAGGGCAACCTTCAGTCCATCGTGGCCGAACGGATGAAGCAGTGGAAGAAACGGGTATCTTCCGTCACCGTCTCTAAATCTTCTGAATAAGCTCACAGAATGAGCGATCAACCCTTTCCGCTTCTTCTTTTTCCCAGACCTGGCGTGTCTGAACGCGAAAGTCGCAGGCCGGCTATTCCCGGAATACGTCGACCTTCGTTCAGTCGCCAGCGGGAACGGCTGACTCCGGTATTCCACGCATTGCAGTCATCTTTTGAGAGCAGGAATATCCAGCTGCAGACTACCACCCCCGGCGATGATCCGGAGCGGGTTCTGGTTTTCGAAACAGTCGGCTCCACTGTCGATTTCATCAAAGCGGTACGGCGCACCCCGGGACTTGAATGGCTACTCGAAACGGAAGAACAAGGCATTGAGCCCGACGAGGATTTCTACGATTCTCACCATCCCGATAATCCGATAAATGGGAAGCTATTCCTGCTGGGTAGCAACCGGCAGGGTATTTCCGAGATCATCAGTCTCTGGAACCGCTACCAAGAAAATCCGAAAATAAAATTCGCTACCGGGCTCAACCCCTGGAAAGAGGTTTTCGCGCATTTGAAGGACGTGCGTTTTTGGGGAGCACAGGACCGCATCGACCAGGAAATACGCCATTACTGGGAGAGCATGGTCTCTCGCGGTGACGATCAGGTTTGGTTTGAAATCGAGGCATGGTGTTATTCGTCGACTGAAAAGAATGAGCGATCGGCCGAGGAAATCCTTGCGCTGGTTGCTTCATTGAACGGTCGTATCCTCAGCAGGGCACTGTTGCCGGAAATCGCCTATCACGGTTTTCTGGTAGAAATGCCAGCGGCAAACGTTCGGAGGCTGATGGACAGTTCTCCGCCGGAACTTGTTCTATCCGACCGCGTGATGCTCTTCCGCCCACGTGGCCAAGCCATGGCCCTACCAGAGGACGATGGATCCCGTCTCGCGGGTCCGACACCGCCCCCACTACGGGTTTCCGGCGACCCGGTGGTAGCCATTCTTGATGGGCTTCCGCTTCAGAACCATCCTTTGTTGGCCGGGCGAATGATCATCGACGATCCGGATGGATGGGAGGAGTATTACGAGGCCAGGGACCGGGTGCACGGGACGGCAATGGCTTCGTTGATCGTCCTGGGCGAACTGGATGGACCCCGCGTACCGCTCACTCGGCCGATATACGTACGGCCGATCCTTCGAACGAATCCGGCGGATTTCCAGTCGCCCCGTGAAGAGGTCACTCCGGGTGATGTTTTATTGATCGACCTGGTTCATCGCTCGGTGCGACGTCTCTATGAGGAGGAGGGCGGTGAACCACCGGCGGCCCCTTCCGTCAAAGTAATTAACCTGTCGGTCGGGGATCCATCCCGTCCATTCGACCTCAGACTTTCGCCATGGGCGCGCCTGATCGACTGGTTGTCCTGTCGATACGGCGTAATGTTCATTGTGAGCACGGGTAACATTGCATCGGACCTGTTGCTGCCAACACCGCGTGGCTCGTTTTCGGGGTTGGCGCCAGAAGAACGGACGCGTTTGGCCACGAATGAACTGCTCTCCAACGCCATGGATCGCCGACTGATTGCGCCGGCCGAATCGATCAACGCATTTACGGTTGGTGCCGTGCATACGGATTACGGGACAATCCGGGAAGTTACCGGCAGATATGATCTGTTTGTCGAGGGAGGAGTCACCCCTTATTCCCGCATCGGACACGGATTTCGGAGGTCCGTAAAGCCGGACGTTATGTTGCCGGGTGGGCGCTTCCTGCTTCGGGAGCGGTTACCTGGGCCGGTTGATCCGAATTCGACGACCGTCGAAATAATAAACGTGTCGGGATCGCCGCCGGGGCAAAGGGTTGCTGCTCCCCCGAGCGGCGGCGGAGAAAACACGAGGTACAGCCGTGGCACGAGCAACGCGGCTGCGCTCGCCAGCCGCGGAGCGGCTTGGGCCTACGAGGTGATCGAGGCGTTGCGGACTGGCAACACCACTCTACTCCCGAGAAATTCTGATGCTGTGCTCCTGAAGGCGTTGCTGGCACACGGGGCAGAATGGGGCGGCCTAAAAGCGCAGGTAACAGGAGCGCGGCCGGACCTTACTGATTGGCGGAAGAAGGAAGACTTGGTTGCGCGGTTTGTCGGTTACGGTTTGGCTGACATCGATCGGGCACTGACGTGCACGGAACAACGTGCGACCTTAATTGGAGTGGGCTCGCTTCGCGATGGGGAAGCGCTAGAATATCGAGCCCCGATGCCGCCAAGTCTCATTGCGATGCCAGTCAAGCGGAGGCTGACGACAACCCTTGCCTGGTTGACACCAATAAATGCAGTACATGCCCGATACCGCTCGGCCCGCCTGTGGATGAAGTCGCCACTCGAAGAACTCGATGTAAAACGAATCAACTGCCGGGAACCGGAACGGATTCAGCGCGGCACTCTTCAACATGAGGTTTGCGAGGGAGATAGCGCGATAGCATTCGTGGACGGCGACGAATTGGTTTTCAAGATCAATTGCATGGCAGATGCGGGCAAGCTCTCCGAACCTGTCCCTTTTGCTCTATGCGTTTCTCTAGAAGTGGCGGAAGGGATTGATCTCCCAATATACCAAGAGATACGGGAGCGGGTCCAGGCAAGAGTCACTGTACATCAATAATCCTGAATTGATTGCGATCGTCAGCGGTCGATTGTTAATCGGCATCCAATCTTGACCCAAGCAGCAGCCGGAATATTGCGTAGACAACAAATGCTTATCTGGCATGCAGTCGAGGATTATAATCCTCACCTCGACCTGTGTTTTTAAAAAGCCGATAAGACGTTTGCGTACAGCCTGCTTCACACGGTCAGATCGCAAATGCGCCAACCTTGCTGAAGTGCAGCCTGGATAAGGGGCTCTGTAGCGGATTCCTTGCGCAAGGCAAGCGACAAGACCTGTCGCGGCCTAGTAACCGCGACAAAAACATTCGTTGCTGCACTAAGTTGTGCGTCGTTCGCAGTTAAATCTCGGTTTTCGATCCCCAGTCCATGCGGCAAGACTACTGAAAGGTCCATCGCTCGCATTGCGAGAGCACGTCCCCGATAGACCTCCGTCTCGAGAACCAAGATCGCGTCAACCGTCCGCCCTTTAACTGAGTGGATCGATCCCAACTTGATTGTCACGCCATCGAATTCAGCGCTAGCGCGCAAGTTCCCAGCGACCTCCGGCTGCTGACCCAACGCGCCTGCCTCATCAAACTGGAGAAATTCGTTGGCGGCTGCCCTATCCTGTAGATTGGCAGCGATTCTCAGCGTATCTCGAAGGTCATTGCAGAATATTTGCCATGCAACTGGTTCCCAAGCGGCGTTGCCTTTGAGCACGCGATCATTGATCAGGCGACGGATTGCCACCGGTCTTGCACCGTCTGCGGTTGCGAGGAGTCGCCACAAATTTCGGCTCGTCGGCCTCTCGCCACCAAGGCCCAGACTTGAATGTAGATCGATGAAATCAACAAGGCCACATGTGACAATATCCATCACTTCGCGAGTTGATTTGTTAGCGGTGTATTCCAAAGACGCTCTGCGCATTGCGCCGCAGAGGCTATTCGGCCTCGTGCGCGATCCAGTCCCCCTTCTATACGCAGGGCAATAGTCAACAAGGCTTTTCGGCCAGTCTCCCGTATTGTCCTGATAGAGACTGTGCCTTGATGCAACGGCCCATATATTATGCTCCGGCGTCAACGTTTGATCCCAATAGCGGCGCACCTCCTGCGCATAGGTGGGAAGCACACGTCCGATGGACTCGCGATCAAACAATACTAGTATCCTGCGGCTTGGTTCCCCCGGTTTACCTTCAATTTGCTGTGCGTTGCGCACGGCCAATCGGCTTGCAAAACTGGCGATTTCAGACCCGAAGCGACGAGTCTTATTGAGCGGAATTACGTTCTCGCCAGGCCGCCAATAACCATCGGCGGGGACTTCAGGATCTTCGTACAGAGTTTGATTTTGATCTCCGAGCCTTTGGTACGCAGTGCCTTCAGAAAACAGGCGGGACAGGAGCGCAAGCTGCGCACCATGTGTATCCTGCGCCTCATCCAACAGGACGAGCGGAAATCGCCTCCTAAGCCGTTCGATCAGGCGCGGACACGCATCAAGTCCCCGATTGGCAAGAACAGTCATGTCGCCAAACCGATAGTAGCCATCGTTAATTAAATCGGCTTTTAGCTGCTCCAGTTCGATGCCGGAAGCAGTGTGAGAACCGGGCTGCCCATTGCCGCGATTACGAATTTTGAGGTGTCGCGGGGGGCCACCTATGGCGCACACAAAATCCGTCGCCAACTCCATTCCGGAAACCCATGTTTTAACTCTATGCTTATTTTTCCCGCCGGCTCCATTTGCGGAACGACGTAGCGTTGGCTTCCGTGGATACCTGGAACATGCGACTGCCTCGAAAACCTCATCGTCAATGCGCTTCACGTTCCAGCCCATGCCACGGAGGTATGGAAGCGCAAGAAATCGGTCAATGAAGGCTGTTACTGTGCCAATGAAATGCGGATAGCTCAGAAAAGCCGACGCGGTTGGATGCGTGGCAAGTTTCTTCTCCACCTCCTCACGTGCCGCATTAGTATGTGAAATTACACAGATCCCTTGGGTCCTCGATAACCAAGCTCTTGAAAGTAGGGCGAGTTTAGCTACAAGCAAAGTTGTCTTGCCATTTCCGGGAGCCGCCTGGACATCACAGGATGTGGTGCGGATGAGAAATGCCTTCTGGTTTTCGCCCGAGAAATCACACCCACCTAGTTCTCTGCCAAGCTGAGCTAACAGTTCGGGTGTTAATTCGGGAACCGGTATCAAGGCGCGGCAGCCCTGTTAGCGTCGACTGGCGCTTCAGGTTCAGGGGCCGGTGGCGTACTTGAACGTGTTGCATGATCGATCGCTTTGGAAAGATATTCTGGTAATTTGCGGCGAAATGTCGCCGCATCATCCGGAAGTTCATCAATCAACTTGGCGAGTTGCTCCGCGGCCACGGCCTTCGATACTGCTCTATTGTGGAGAGCAGCATAGATTAGGACTGCAATGTCATCGGGAGATTTAGCTTGATCTGCACGCCACTCGGCCAACTCCCGTATTGCTTCGTCCAAAATCTCTTGCCGCGGTCGCGCGACGCTACTCCTGGAAAGCTTCACGGCTTGATGCACAAGAAGGGCAAATTCGGGCTTTCGGGCAAGATCGAATTCGAGGGTCCATTGCTCAGAGGGAAACGCATTAACTGACCCTCCGGCTTCTTTCATCAGGTCCTGCATATGGGCATCTTTGTTTGTTTGTCGCCACTCGCCTTCTGTCAAACGTTCACCGACAAGCACTTTAGCTGCATCGGGCGGAATATCTCGATCTGGAATGAGAGCTACAGGCACTGGTATTTGTTCGCCATCGGTCCGCTGTAGAATCCGGCTGTATCGAAACAGTCCACGGTGACCAACCTTCACGATCGATACGCCATACTTACCCAGGGGCCTACCCAATTTTCTGGCGATCGCGGGGACAAGAAGATTCTCCGCGTCCCCCTCGACGACAATCAGTCCACGCGCGAAGAACAGGTTGGCCTTTGTAGCATCGAGGAAGCGGCGAAGGAATTCATAGTCATCGTCAACTAACTTCGTGCACCCTTTCCCCAGCGAATACGCCTTGTGGTCAACAAGCATTATCATGGCCGCGAGATCTGCATTAGCCGCCAGATGAGGGCTATGCGTAGTCAGCAGTACCTGAACTTGTTGACGATGCTGACCAGTGGCCGGCGGTGCGGTCCTATCTTCTAGTACCTGCATGAAAAGCGTCTGGTGCTGGGGGTGAAGATGCGCTTCTGGTTCTTCGATCAACAAAAGCGGAATTTGACTCGGGTGCGATTCAAGCAAGAGAAGCTCCGCTGCCATGAACAGAAGGTTGTTATATCCAAGACCACGCGTTACCCGTTCTGAACGTCCGCCCGGTGGTCTGAGGTACAGTTCAAGGCGTTCAAGAATTTGATCAAAGGAGCCCTTCGCACCAAGGCCGAGAGTTGCGGTTAAAGGATCTTCGGAAAAGGATAATTCATCAAGATAGGTGGTGTTTACGGTATTCTGCACCGCCCGGATCGCCTCGTTGTCCTCAACGGCCGTATCCGCGCCTTGCATCGTGTCGACAAGCGTAGGGGGGCGACCAGCAATGGCAGGCTTGCCTTGATTTACCATGTCGGGCAAAGCTCCGAGAATCCGCGACAACCTAGAACGGCGACCGGAGCGCAATTCGCGCTCGGCGTCGCGTAACGGTCGTAAGTAAGTTGATTTCAAATATTCGCGAAGATCACCTTCAAGAGGCAATCCATCGGCGTCTTTTCCTGCTCGGTATTGGGTCGACACCGTGTCGCCACCGCCAGCAAGCTTGCGGAGTGCACCACGCAGACACACATAAAGCCGAAGCGTACCTCTCTCGTTGTTACACCATTCCAGAAAGCGGGCTTCTTCATCGGATGTTAGATTATCGAAGGTGCAGCGAATCAGAAGTTCCGTGGACCGATCGCCGTTCGCCTTAACATGAAAGTCGCTTGGCTCCAGGCGGACATAGTCGTCGCCGCGCGTCCAAAGAAGAAAACGTGGAGCGTCAATGATCGCCGTTTTTCCTGAGTCATTCGGCCCAACAAGAATATTGAGGCCGCGCTGCAATTTTAGTGTCAGCGGTGTATCAGGGCCAAAACATCGGAAGCCATTTGCATATATTTCAGAAATATACATCCTGTTTCCTCAGCAGCTATTATTCATGTGCGTTATGATGGGGTTATCACACGATTTGCAGATACATTGTAAAATGGCTTGCACTAAAGTTACCCTCGTTTCGACCGGACGCTCCTGTTGCTGACTCTAAGCACTTCGACCAATTCGGCCACCACGCAGACCTCGTCGTCGCGGACTTCCCTGAGGACGATCGGCGAGAATTCCGGATTCTCCGGAATAAGCTGAACTTCCGTGTGCCGCCAGCTTCCAAGTCCATCGCTTTCTTTATCACTCTTATACCGCTTGACGGTGTAGCTGCCTCCCGTTTCAGGATCGTGAATGTCGCGGTGCTGGACAAGAACAATCCGCCCCTGACGGCCTCCTACGACGGGACTTTGAAAAAGACACCAAGCTCCGTCGGGTATCCGTAGCTCCATGGAACGGCCGACCACCTGTGCGACAAACATGCCGGGACGAAGTTTCCTGGAGCCCGGAATCTCCGCCCACCCGTCGGGCTCGACCGCCTGCGCGTCACCGAAAGTGCCAGCCGCCGCCTTGAGCGTCAACAGAGGCACACAGGTACGATACTTGTCCTCCTTCCGAGGCTCGACGCGCTTGAAGGGCACAATATCCGCCGGGGTGCCCGCCGTGCGTACCTCCGTTCCCCCCGGCACTACGTCTTCGGCCCAATCCCGCCCCAGAAGTTCGGCCTGCTCCAACACAGTTTGCGTGGCCTTCTCCTGCTTGTCCGGCGGGTAGTTATGTTTCTTGAGGACCCGTTTCACCATTGCCCGCATTTTCGCCCGGACGTTCTCCCGGAGCGTCCAGTCGATGGAGACGTTCTTGCGGACCGTGTCGATTAACTCCCGAGCGATGGCACGCAAGACCTTGTCCCCGAGGATCTTGACCGCGCTGTCGTTGACCTCCAGAGCATCGTAGAAGGCAAGTTCGTCCTCGGAGAATCCTAGTTTCTCTCCCCGCTTGTCGGACTCCCGCATCTTCTTTGCGAGGGTGATCAAGTCATCGAGAACCTGCGCCGCCTCGATGGTCCGGTTATGGTACTTGTTGATGGTCCTCTCCAGCATCTCGGCGAACGACCGTGACTGGACGAGCTGCCGGCGAGCCTTCACCTTGATAGCGTCGGAAAGCAGCTTCGCGAGGGCCTCCAACGCGAGGTTCTTGTGGGTCATCCCCCGGACTTCCCGGAGGAACTCGTCCGAGAGAATCGAGATGTCCGGCTTCTTCATCTTCGCTGCGGCGAAGACGTCGATCACCTGGTCGGACGACACTGCTCTGGAGACGATCTGTCGGATGGCCGCGTCGAGGTCCTCCGGGTCCTGTCCGGGCCCGGTCGTGTTCTTGTTGATGACGGCCCGAACGGCCTGGAAATACCCGACCTCGTCCTGGACTGCAAGGGCGGCGTCGTGGGGGACTGCCAGGGCGAATGCCTTGGAGAGCTCAGCGACCGCGGTCAGGTACCGATTCTTGCCGTCCTCCAAGCCGAGGACGAAGTCGGTGCCGGCGGAAATGAGTTGCGTCCGAACTGTCGGCTTCCCACCGAAGAACCCCGAGTAGGGGAACCCGTGGAACATGCCCCGGAGGACCTCAATCTTCTCCATTACGACCGCGACGGCGTCTTCCTGGTTGATGCCGGCGGTGTTACGGTCGCGCTCCGAGTATTGGGCGAGCGCCTCTCTTAACTCGTGGGCGATGCCCAGGTAGTCGACAACGAGCCCGCCGGGTTTGTCCTTGAACACCCGGTTCACCCGTGTGATTGCCTGCATCAGCCCGTGGCCGCGCATCGGCTTGTCGACATACATCGTGTGCAGGGACGGGACGTCGAATCCGGTGAGCCACATGTCGCGGACGATCACGAGCTTGAGGGGGTCCTTGTCGTTGCGGAATTTGTCGCCCAGATGCTTCCGGCGGGCTTTGTCGCGTATGTGCTGCTGCCAGTCGACCGGATCCGCGGCCGAACCCGTCATGACTACCTTGAGGAAACCCTTCTCGTCGTCGGGATCGCACCAAGAAGGGCGGAGTTTGAAGATTTCGTCGTAGAGGAGCACGCAGATGCGGCGGCTCATACAGACAATGAGGCCCTTGCCGTCCATCACGTCGAGCCGCTTCTCGAAGTGATCCACGATGTCTTTGGCGACGAGACGAACGCGCTTCTCGGCACCGACGAGCGCCTCCAATTTTGACCACTTCGACCGCAACCGCTTCCGGACGTCCTCCTCTTCCCCTTCGGTGACCTCCTCGAAATCGGGGTCGATCTTGGGCCGCTCCTTCTTCTCAAGGTCTAGCTTGGCGAGCCGCGGTTCGTAGTAGATGGGAACGGTCGCGTTGTCCTCGATCGATTGGTATACGTCGTAGATGTCGATGTAGTCGCCGAAGACCGCGACGGTATTGCGATCGGCTTTCTCGATGGGCGTGGCCGTGAACCCGGCGAAGGACGCGTTGGGCAGCGCCAGCCGCATGTTCTTCGCGAACCCTTCGACGAAGTCGTACTGACTGCGGTGCGCCTCGTCGGCGATGACCACAATGTTCCGCCGAGGTGACAATTCGGGGAACTTGTTCCCCTTCTTCTCGGGCAGGAACTTCTGGATCGTCGTGAAGACCACGCCTCCGGACGCCACTTGCAACAGATCCCGGAGGTGTGGCCGGCTTTCCGCCTGGACGGGCTTCTGGCGGATAATCTCCTGGCAAGACGAGAAGGTACCAAAGAGCTGGTCGTCCAGGTCGTTCCGGTCGGTGATGACAACGACGGTTGGGTTCTCCATCTTGGGATGCGTCATAACCTTGCCGGTGTAGAAGACCATCGATAGGCTCTTCCCCGCGCCTTGGGTGTGCCAGACGATGCCGATGCGACGGTCTCCCCGCACAGCTCTGATCGTGCTGTTCAAGGCCTTTAAGACGACGTGGAATTGGTGGTAGCCGGCTATTTTCTTGACAATGCCGCTTCTCGTTGCCTCGAACACGATGAAGTCCCGGATCAGATCAAGGAATCGGCGCTTCTCGTACATCCCCTTCAACAGGACTTCCAGGTTTTGGGCGGCTGCGGCCGCGAGATCGGCGCCGTCGATCGTCCGCCAGGGGGCGAACCGTTCCCATCCAGAGGAGATCGTGCCGGCCTTCGCATGGACGCCGTCCGAGGCGACCATGAAGGCGTTGTATGAGAAGAGGTTGAAAAGCTCCGCCTTGTAGGTCTGGAGCTGCCTGAAGGCGTTCTTCGTGGTCGCTTTCTCATCCGCGGGGTTCTTGAGTTCAATGACGGAAAGGGGGAGGCCGTTTACGATCACGACGACGTCCGCGCGCCGGTTGGCCTTTTGCTCGATCACGGAATACTGATTGACCGCGAGCCAGTCGTTCTCCTCCGGGTTGGCGAAGTCCAGGAGCCAGACCTGGTCGTGTACGACGCGGTCACCTTTTCGGTACTCGACCGGAACACCGTTCACCAGGTGCCGGTGGAAGATGCGATTGTTCTCAAGCAGAGAGGGTGCTTCCGATCGGAGAACCCTCCGGACGGCCTCTTCCCTGGCCTCGGCCGGAATGTGCGGGTTGATCTTCGCTACTGCGGAGCGCAACCGCTCGGTTAGCACGACGTCGGCGTAGCTCGCGCGTTCTTCCGCGGGACCCCCGAGGGAAATGTCCGGTCCAAAGAGGACGGAATAGCCGATTTCCCGGAACCATTCCAAGGCGGCCTTTTCGATTTCGGCTTCTGCAAACACAAGCGGTGTCACGTACCCCTCAAATTGTCTGCGTTATTTTGTGAATAGTTAAATCCGTTATCTTTTTCTTCGTATAAATACCCCAGGTGGGATTCTGCTTCCGAACGTTGATCTTGGGGTCTTTGACTCCATTTTACTCATCCAGACCTCACTCGTCTCTTTGCTTGGAACACATTCTTGGGCCAATTCGATGCCTTGGTCTTCAGCCCGAAGCCGCACGTAACCGCGTATCATGTTTTCTTGAAACTCGGTCCAGTTCCGCCTAGGACTTGTCAGGATTCTCCCGCACGAAGGGGATTTTAGACTGCTTAGCTTCGGGGTGAACTTCGCCCTTTCGACGGGTTGTTTCCCGCGCATCTCCATGATCTTCTGGTAGGATGCATAGATCACGTCGTTGTTTTGGAAGAGATCCGAATGATTGGCGGCCGCCCAAAGGATTTCCTCGTAATCGCCGGCTTCCTTCATCGTCGCTTTTTCGTATGCCTTCCGGTGGCGCTGCTGCGCGGCTTCGATCGCTGATCGGATGGCGTTCCTGTAATGTTCCAGCGTTACGGCCGGACACGGTTGTGGATCGCGGAACATCTCCCAGTA
>JBLNEW010000024.1:0-53907 GCA_050263095.1 Deltaproteobacteria bacterium
CTTTCGGGTCTTCACGTTCCTGCAGCATGACGATAGCTGTGATGGTGGGCCCACCTGGCCTCGAACCAGGGACCGACCGGTTATGAGCCGGTGGCTCTGACCAACTGAGCTATGGGCCCCCAAACGCCTCTCTCTCGCGTATTTTTCCATTATTCCCGCCAAGCGGCGGCAATGTCAATTCCGGTCGGGCATGCGGCGAATCCATTCCCTATTCCAGGAACGTCCGCAGCCGCTTCGATCGGCTGGGATGACGCAGTTTCCGCAGGGCCTTCGCCTCGATCTGCCGGATCCTCTCGCGCGTCACTTCGAAATCCTGGCCCACCTCCTCGAGCGTGTGGTCGGACTTCTCTCCGATCCCGAACCGCATCCTCAAGACCCGCTCCTCCCTGGGAGTGAGCGACCCGAGCACCTTGTTCACCTGCTCCGCAAGGTCGATGTTGATCACGGACTCCACCGGGGACGCGGTGTTCTTGTCCTCGATGAAGTCACCCAGGTGGCTGTCCTCCTCCTCGCCTATGGGCGTCTCCAGGGAGATCGGCTCCTTTGCGATCTTCAGTACCTTGCGGACCTTTTCCAGCGGGATGTCCATCCGCTCCGCGATCTCCTCGGGGGTCGGCTCGCGCCCCAGCTCCTGGACGAGGTAGCGGGAAGTGCGGATCAGCTTGTTGATCGTCTCGATCATGTGCACCGGGATCCGGATCGTGCGCGCCTGGTCCGCGATCGCCCGCGTGATCGCCTGCCGGATCCACCAGGTGGCGTACGTCGAAAACTTGTACCCGCGCCGGTACTCGAACTTGTCGACCGCCTTCATCAGGCCGATGTTCCCCTCCTGGATGAGGTCGAGGAACTGCAGCCCGCGATTCGTGTACTTCTTCGCGATGGATACGACCAGCCTCAGGTTCGCCTCCACCAGCTCGCGCTTGGCCTCCCGGACCTTGCGCTCCCCCTCCTCTATGGCCCGAAGCGTCTCCTTGAGCACGGCCGCGCCGAGCCCGGCCTCCTTCTCCACCTTCCGGATCTGCGCCCTCGCATCGCGGATGATCCCCTCCATGTCGAGGAGCCGTTCCTTGCCGACGTGCAGCCGCATCGCGGCCTTCGCGACCTTCGCCTTCCTCCCCTTGACGCTGCGGATGAGCTTCAGGAGATCCTTCTCCGCCATCTTCGTCCTGTCGCAGCACGCCCGTATCCGCCCTTCGGCATCCTCGATGCCGTCCGCGAAAGCCCGGATCTTGCCGCTGATCACCTCGATCTGGCGCTCCTTGAGATGTATCTCCTGGATGAGGTCGGCCACGCGCGCGCCCAGCTCGGCCTCCCTTTTCTTGAGCGCCTTCCGCTCCTTCTCGGACAACCTGGGCTTCTTCAGGCGGTCCGCGCATTCCTTGACCGCCTGGCGGGTCTTCCTGATCCGGGCGATGATGCCGAGGACCTTCTCCTTCGCCTGCTGCTCGTCCTCCTCGGTGGAATCCTCGTCCAGGTCCTTGATCACGTCCTGTATCTGGAGCTCGCCGGACTTGAGCTTCACGCCCATGTCGCCCAGCTCGTCGAGCGCGATGCGGCAATTCTTCACCGCCGAGACGATGTCCCGCTCGCCGTCCTCGATGCGCTTCGCGAGGCTGACCTCTCCCTCGCGGTTCAGCAGGGGGATCGACCCCATCTCCTTGAGGTAAAGGCGCACCGGGTCGTTCCCCTTGATCCCGCCGGCGTAGTCGATTTCCTCCTCCTCCTCGACCGCCGCCTCTTCCTCGACCGCCGCCTCCTCCTCCTCCGCCGCCTCCTCTTCCCCGATCAGGAGGTTTCTGCCGGCGACGGGCACCTTCTGGAAGGCGTCGACCACCTCTATCGCGTTCTCGCCGAAAATCTCCATCACGTCATCGATCTGGTCGCCGGTCAGGACGTCCGGGGGCAGCACGCTGTTCAGCTCGTCGTACGTGACGAACCCCTGCGCGCGCCCCTTTTCCACCAGTCCGTCGATGCCGTCGAAATGTTTCCGCCTGGCCATTCCGCCTCACCTCACGCTCGCGTTTCGTTCCCGCTCCAGCCGTTCCTTCTCGTTCTTCGCGCAGATCTGGGCCGTCAGCATTTCGTGCGCCAGCCGCTGGTCTCCCGCGGCGACGGCCGCCTTGTGGGCTTCCCCCAGCCGCGCGATCTCACGGTCCAGCTTCCGACGCCTGAGACCCAGCACCACGTCCGGATAGATCCGCCGCGCCTCGGCCGCGGACATCTCCGCCCGCACGATTTCCCCCGAAACCAGCCTCCGGGCCGCTTCGGATATCTCGCCGTCCAGGATCCCGTTGAGATCGGCGGCGTCCCCCGCTTCGGCACGTCCGCGAAGCAGGCCGACCGCCTCGCGAACCTCTTCCCCCTCCAGCAACTCGAATACGCCGTCCCGGCGCACATCCCCTATCAGCGAGGGATCGCGCGAGAGAAGGCACAGAAGCAGCCCCTCCTCCGGCCGGCCGGCCGCGGCCCTTCCCGGGATGCCGGGCGCCGCCTGGGGCGACGCATGGCCTTTCCCGCGCACCTGCTCGAGCACCGTTTCCTCGGGGAGTCCGGCGGACTTCGCCACCCGCTGGACGTATAGCCGCTGCTCGGCGGGCTCGACGATCCACGGGAGGTACTTCCCCATAAGCCGGAGATAGGACAGCTTCCCGGTGATCTGCGAGAGATCGAATTTCCTGGCCGCCGCCCGCTCGATCGTCTCCATCAGCGGAACCGCCCGGCCGATCCTGTCCAAAAGCTCCTGGCCGACCGTCTCCTTCGCCCAGTCGTCCGGGTCCATCCCCTTGGGCGGGAATAGCGCCAACGGACTCACCCCCGCCGCGTAGAGCGGCTCCCCCGCGCGGACGGCGGACCTCTTGCCTGCGACGTCGCCGTCAAAGAGTAGGATGACCGTATCCGACAGTCGCTTCAGCGTCCTTGCGTGGCTCTCGGTAAGCGATGTCCCGCACGTCGCCACGACATTTCGAATTCCTCTCTGCCACAGGCCGATGAGGTCCATGTATCCTTCGACCACGATCACCTTCTTCTCGTTCCGGACCGCCGGCAGCGCCTGGAAGAGCCCGTAGAGCAGGGAGCTTTTGCGGTAGAGCTCGGACTCCGGGGAATTGAGGTATTTCGGGGTCGCGTCCCCGATCGCCCTCGCGCCGAAGCCGCATACGCGCCCCCGCGCGTCCGTTATGGGGAAGATCAGACGCCCCCGGAACCGCTCCCGGAACCCTCCTCCCTCCTGCGGGAACAGCAGTCCCGCCTGCGCCGCGCGGCCAGGCTCGACGCCCTCCTTCTCGAGCGCCGACAGAAGGTCCTTCCCCTGGCCGCCGTACCCGAGGAAAAACTCCTGCTCGGCCTCCTTCGTCACCCCCCGCCTTCCCAGGAGATCCCGCGCGGGTTTCCCCGAGGGGGATGACCGCAGAAGCTCCCGGTACGTATCGGCGGCCAGCCTGAGGATGCGGTACAGGTCTTCCCCGGGCCTTTTTGAAGGAGGGCCTTTCTCGTACTGGACCTCGACGCCGTACCTCTCCCCGAGCTCCTCGACCGCCTCCGCGAACGAAAGGTTGCGCGCCTTCATCAGGAAGTGAAAGACCGAACCGCCCTCCCCGCATCCGAAGCACTTGAAGGCCTGCCGGGAAGGGTGGACGAAGAACGACGGTGTCTTCTCCCTGTGGAACGGGCACAGCCCCTTGAAGCTCCCGCCGCTGCGCGCAAGGGAAACGGTCTCGGACACGACCGCCACGATGTCCGCCTTTTCCCGTATTTCCCGGATGGTGCCTTCGGAGATGCGGCCTCCCACTTCCCGCCCCGTCAAGAGCCGGACAGCAGGCGCCGGACGACCTCGCTCACCAGTTTGCCGTCGGCGCGGCCTGCCACCTTCGGCATCAGCTCCTTCATCACGCGCCCCATGTCGGAAGGGGCGCCTGCGCCCGCGGCGGCGATCGCCTCCCGCGCCAGCGCCTCCACCTCGGCTTCGGAAAGACCTTTCGGCAGGTAGGATTCGAGGACCACTATCTCGGCCTGCTCCTTCTCCGCCAGTTCGGGCCGGTTTCCCTTAAGGAACAATTCGATGGACTCCCTTCGCTTCTTTACCATCGACGCCAGTGCCTTCAGGATCGCGTCGTCGGCGAGCTCCCCCCTGGCCTCGATCTCCCGGTTCTTGATGTCCGCGAGCGCCATCCGCAAAGCAGAAAGGGCCAAGGGATTCCTCTCCTTGGCCGCTTTCTGCATGTCCTTCTGCAACCGGTCTTTCAGTCCCATCCGCTACCGGCTCATTTTCTTCATTTTCTTCAATGCGCGCTTCCTGGCCGCCAGCGCCTTCTTCTTGCGTTTGACGCTGGGCTTCTCGTAATGTTCGCGCTTGCGGATCTCCGAGAGGATACCGGCTTTTTCACATTGCTTTTTGAACCTTTTCAGTACGCTTTCAAAGGGCTCCTCTTCCTTCACGCGGACGCCCGGCATATATGGATCACCCCTTCCCATGCCGACCTGGTGCTGAAAATCACAATATTATAAGTTATTTCGACCCCAAGTCAAGAAATCGATTGAGATGGATATCGCCGGCTATCTATACCGGCAAAGGTACGCGACTGGGCTTTCCGCCTTGACCTCGAACGTCACGCCGGCGGGGACGTCGAACCCCTCCCCTGCGCCCGCCGACATCCACGGTTTTCCGGGTACGCGGTACCACAGCGTGCCCGCGATCACGGTCATTTGCTCAAGGGTCGACGTTCCGAATGCGTACTCGCCCCGCTCGATCACGCCGATCGTGGCGTCTCCGTCCGGGTCGGTGAATCCCAGGCTCTGTACCCTGTCCTCGAAGTAGCGATTATGCCGCATTTGCAGCCCGCATCCCCGCTTCCGCCGATGTCTCAGCCCATCTTGGGATCGAGCGGCTTGCCGCCGATCAGGTGGAGGTGAAGGTGGGGCACTACCTGCCCGCCGTCGTCGCCGTTGTTGATCACGATCCGGTAGCCCGAGTCGGCGATCCCCTTGTCGTTGGCGATCTTCGCGGATAGGCGCAGCATTTTCCCGAGCAGGCCCGCGTCGTTCTTCCCCACGTCGTTCAGGTTGACCATGTGCTCTTTCGGGACGATCAGGACGTGGACGGGCGCGACCGGGTTTACGTCCGGGAACGCAACCAGGTCGTGGTCCTCGTATATAGGCCGGGACGGCGCCTCCTTCCGGACGATTCTGCAGAAGATGCAATCGTCGGCCATCTTCATTTCCCTCCGCGCCGCCAGGCGCTCCGATAGAAGCAGGTCCTCTCTCCCGTATGGCACGCGGGGCCTTCCTGGCGCACGCGATACAGGAGGGTGTCCACGTCGCAATCGTACCGCACCTCGTCCACTTCCTGGTAGTGCCCGGATGTTTCCCCCTTGACCCACAACGAGTTGCGCGACCGGCTCCAGTAGCTGGCCTTTCCGGTCTCGAATGTGCTCTTCAAGGCTGCGGCGTTGGCCCATGCGACCATCAGCACCGCTCCGTCAAATACGTCCTGGGCCACCACCGGGACCAGCCCGCGGTCGTCGAATTTCACCATCGCGATAAGCTCGTCCGCCGTCATCTTCCTTCTCCCGTATTGGATCGCGATCTCTCGCGTCCCGGCGTCTCGGGAGCCGCGCCGACGGTCCCCCTGGCGCCCGGACGAACCGGGATCCCCCGCAGTCTCAGGTGTTCCTTCGCCTCCGCGACCGTGTGCTCGCCGTAGTGGAAGATCGAAGCCGCCAGCACGGCGTCGGCCCCGCCTGCCGTCAGGCCTTCCGCCAGGTGGTCGAGATTCCCCACTCCGCCCGAGGCGATCACGGGGATTCCCACGCGGTCCGCGACCGTCCTGGTGAGGGGGATATCGTACCCGTCCCGGGTCCCGTCCCGGTCCATGCTGGTCAGCAGGATCTCCCCGGCCCCCAGATCTTCCATCCTTGCGGCCCATTCGACCGCGTCGATTCCCGTGGGACGGCGCCCTCCGTGGGTGTATACCTCCCACGCGGCCGGCTTCCCCGGCACCGCGCGGGCGTCTATAGCCACCACCGTGCACTGGCTGCCGAACCGCTCGGCCGACTGCCGGACGAAATCGGGGTCCGCCACCGCCGCCGTGTTTATCGACACCTTGTCCGCCCCCGCCGTCAGCAGTGCCCGGATGTCCGCGAGCGTCCTCACCCCGCCTCCGACCGTCAGCGGCATGAAGACCTGTTCCGCCGTCCGGCGCACGACGTCCATCAGTATGTCCCGCCTCTCGTGCGAGGCCGTGATGTCGAGGAAGACAAGTTCGTCCGCTTCCTCCTCGTCGTACCTGCGGGCGATCTCCACCGGGTCGCCCGCGTCGCGCAGGTTCACGAAGTTGACCCCTTTGACTACGCGCCCGTCCTTGACGTCCAGGCACGGAATGATCCGCTTCGCGAGCATCGCGCCTTGCCGGCTCACTCCGTTTCCAGGCGGAGCGCGTCGGCAAGCGAGATGGAGCCGTCGTACATCGCCCGGCCGATGATGACGCCGCAGACCCCCTCGTTCTCCATGGAACGGAGCATTTCCACGTCCGCCATCGTGCTCACGCCGCCGGAGGCGATCACAGGAGTGGAAAGCCCCTTCGCGAACTCGCTGATGCTTCGGAAGTTGGGGCCGGCCATCATCCCGTCGCGGGATATGTCGGTATAGATGAACCGGGAAATCCCGCTTTTTTCCATCTGGCGCGCCAGGTCCACCGCGACCACTCCCGTGACCTCCACCCAGCCCCGTATCGCCACCTTTCCGTCCCTTGCGTCGACCGACGCGGCGACCTTCCCCGGGTATGCCTTGGTGATGCGCAGGACTTCCTCGGGGTTGCGGACGACGGTCGTGCCGAGGATGATCCTGGACACGCCCGCGCCGAGGTACCGGGAGGCGATATCGAAGTTCCGAACTCCTCCGCCCACCTGGACCGGGATGTCCACGGCCGCGACGATCCGGCGAATGATGTCGAAGTTGACGGGCTTGCCCAGGAACGCGCCGTCGAGGTCCACCACGTGCAGCTGCGACGCGCCCGCGGAAGCGAAACGCCTTGCCGCCTCGAGGGGCGAATCGGCGAAAACGGTGGAGTCCTCCGCCTTTCCCTGGCGCAGCCGGACCGCCTTCCCGCCCTGGATGTCGATCGCCGGGATCACCTGGAAAGCCATGCTGACCTCTTCACGCCGCCTCGCGGCACAGCCGCCCGAAGTTGGAGAGCAGCGCCAGCCCCGCCACCTGGCTCTTCTCCGGATGGAACTGGACCGCGAGCAGATTTCCTTTCCGTACGCCAGCCGCGAAATCCACGCCGTAGGACGTCCTGCAGGCAACGACGGACGGATCGTCCGGCAGGACGAAGTAGGAATGGACGAAATAGAAATAGGACCCCGACGGCACGCCGCGCAGCACAGGGTGGTCCGCGGTGAACTCGACGCGGTTCCACCCTATGTGGGGGACCTTGAGCGCCGGGCCGTCCGCCGCGGTCATGCCCGAGGGGAATCGGATCACCTTCCCCGGGAAGAACCCGATCCCCTCGTGCCTGCCGAACTCCTCGCTCTCGGCAAATAGCACCTGTAGCCCCAGGCAGATGCCCAGGAACGGCGTGCCTTCCCGGAGGACGTCTTTCACGAAGGGAAGCAGGTCCTGCCGCGCCAGGTTGTCCATGCAGTCGCGGAACGCGCCCACGCCGGGCAGGACTATCCCCCGGCACCGGGACAGCTCCTTCGGGCTCCCGCTTACCAGCGTAGGAAATCCCAGCGTTTCGAGCGCCTTGCTGACGCTGCGCAGGTTCCCCATTCCGTAGTCTACGATGCCGATGGCATCGGCGCGGCTCATCCCAGGACGCCTTTCGTGGAGGGGACTCCCTTTACCCGCGGATCGATCCGGACCGCGTCGGACATCGCCCGTCCCATGGCCTTGAAGACCGCCTCGATTGTATGGTGGGCGTTTGACCCGTAAGGGACATTCACGTGGACGCACACCCCGGAGGACTGCGAAAAAGCCCTCAGGAACTCCTCCACGAGCTCCACGTCGAAGCCGCCCACCTTCTCGTTCTTGAGGGAGCAGTGGAAGACAAGGTGGGGCCGGGCCGATACGTCGACGCTGACGTTCGCCAGCGATTCGATCATCGGAACGCTGGCGAACGCGTAACGCGCTATCCCCGACATGTCTCCAAGACTCTTCCGGAACGCATCCCCGAGACAGATGCCGACGTCCTCCACGAGGTGGTGGAAGTCGACCTGCGTGTCCCCTTTCGCCGCGACCGAAAGATCGAACCCGCCGTGCCGCGAGAAAAGGGCGAGCATGTGGTCGAGGAACGGGATCGAAGTGGAGATTTTTCCGCTTCCCTCGCCTTCCAGGCGCAACGCCAGGGATATGTCGGTCTCTTTCGTCTTGCGGACGATTTTGGCTTCCCTGGGCATCCCCTCTACGCCTCCCCTTTGATCCGCGCCAGAACGGCCTGCGCATGAGCGACCAGGCCCTCTTTCACAGCCAGTCTCACGACATGAGGCGCATCGGTGGAAAGCGCCCGAATTTGATATGATACCACATTCATTTTCTTGAGGAAATTCGCCACTCCAAGGGGGGAGGAGAATCGCGCCGCCCCTCCCGTCGGCAGAGTATGGTTGATCCCGGCAATATAATCTCCGACTGCCACTGGGCTGTGCGGGCCCAGAAAAGCCGTTCCCGCGTTGCGGATCCCTTCCAGTGCGCCCCACGGATTCTCCACCATGACGCTCAGGTGCTCCGGCGCGATGGCGTTCACGACCTCGATCCCCTCCTTGAGGTCGCGGACGAGGAAACCGCGCCCGCGCGAAAGGGACACCGAGAGGATCTCGCGGCGGGGGAGTTTTTTCACCTGCCGGAGAATCTCGGCCTCGACTTCCCGCGACAGGTACGGCGAGTCGGTCACCAGCGCGACGAAAGCGTCCTCGTCGTGCTCGGCCTGCGACAGGAGGTCGGCGGCCACGTACGAAGCCCTGGCCGAATCGTCGGCGAGCACCGCAAGTTCGCTCGGGCCGGCCAGCATGTCGATCCCCGCGATGCCGAAGACCTGCCGCTTCGCCTCGGTCACGTAGGCGTTTCCCGGGCCGGCTATCACGTCGACCTGCGGCACCGATTCGGTTCCGAAGGCCATGGCCCCCACCGCCTGCGCGCCCCCGATGCGAAAGACCCGGGCGACGCCGGCGATCCGCGCCGCGGCGAGGACAATGTCGGGCACCTTTCCTCCGGGAGCCGAGCATGCGGCGATAACCTCGCGGACTCCCGCCACGCGCGCCGGGACGGCGTTCATGAGCAGCGTCGACGGATATGCCGCCTTCCCCCCGGGGACGTAGATCCCCGCCCTCGACACCGGGATGACGCGCTGCCCCATGAGGGCGCCGGGGATCTCGGCGGAGTATCCTTCCTCGATCTGTAGACGGTGGAACGTCTCGATCCGGGAGGAGGCAAGGGAGAGCGAACTTTTCAACGCCTTGGACACGCGCTTCCACGCGGCCTCGATCTCCCCGCGGGAGACGGCGAATCCCTTCCTTCCAGGGTCGAACCCGTCGAACCGGCGCGTGTACTCAGCGACCGCCGCGTCTCCCTCCGTGCGCACGCGCGAGAGCACCTCGGAGACCACCGCCGAGACCTTGGCGGAATCCGTGCGGCCCCGCGAACGGGCCGCCTCCAGCGCCTTCCGGTACGCAGCCGTTCCCGATTTCACCCATAACACAGCCGCGATCCTCCTATTCCTTTACCCTGGAGATCCGTGCCCCCAGGGAGGCCAGCTTGTTCTCCAGCGCTTCGTAGCCGCGATCGAGATGGTATATGCGGAGCACCTCGGTGGTGCCGTTCGCCGCCAGCCCCGCCAGCACCAGCGACGCCGACGCCCGCAGGTCGGTCGCCATCAGCGGCGCGCCGGACAGGGACGGAACGCCCTTCACCGCTGCGGTGCTGCCGGAAACGTCTATCCTTGCCCCCATCCGCCGCAGCTCCGCCACGTGCATGAACCGGTTCTCGAAGATCGTTTCCCGCACGATGCTGAACCCGTCCCCGAGGCACATGTAGGCCATGAACTGCGCCTGTACGTCCGTGGGGAATCCCGGATACGGGGACGTCTCCACGTTAACCGACCGGATCGGACCTTCACGCCGGATGCGGACGCGCCCGGGCTCCGCAAAGACGTCCGCCCCGCTCTCCGACAGTTTCGTCAGGACGGCGTCCATCGCTAAAGGGTCGGCGCCGTCCACGGTCACGTCGCCCCCGGAGATCGCCCCGGCCAGGAGCAGCGTGGACGCCTCGATCCGGTCGGGCATCACCTCGTGCCGCACGCCGCGCAGCGATCGGACCCCCCGCACCTCGATCTCGTCAGAGCCGTCGCCCTCTATGTCGGCCCCCATCGCGCGCAGCGCCTTTGCCAGGGCGCACACTTCGGGCTCGCGGGCGGCGTTCTTCAGGACCGTCGTGCCCCGGGCAAGGGTCGCCGCCATCATCAGGTTCTCGGTCCCCGTCACCGTCTTCATGTCGAAATATACGGTGGCGCCCGAGAGCCGCCCGGCGTCGACCTCGACGTAGCCCTCCTTGAGGGTGGTCCTTGCCCCCATGAGCTCCAGGCCCTTCAGGTGCTGGTCGATAGGGCGGGCACCGATTGCGCATCCGCCGGGCATGGAGATCCTCGCCCTGCCGTGCCGCGCGGCGAGCGGGCCCAGCACAAGCACCGAGGCCCGCATCGTCTTGACGAGTTCGTAGGGAGCTTCGGCCCGCTCGACGGTCCGCGGGTCTATCCTCACGGACTCCAGGCCGTCGTCCCCGGCCTCGATCCGTTCGACCCCGGCCCCCATGTGGCCGAGCACCTTTCCCAGGGTCGATATATCCCTGAGACGCGGCGCTCCGGCGATCTCAACGGGGCCGTCGGCGAGAAGAGATGCCGCCATGAGCGGCAGGGCGGCGTTTTTCGCCCCCGAAACCCGGACGGTTCCCGTAAGGCGGGTGCCCCCCTGTATGACGAAGATGTCCAATTCGTCCTCCCCCGGATGCTGCCCGCCTCATCGCTTTTCCCAGCGCGCCACGCGGTCGCGTCCCGCCAGGTCCCTGTACACGCCGACGAATTCGAGGGAACCGGACGGAAGCCGCCGCACGGTTTCGCCCTGGGACTCCCCGATCTCGCACCAGAGCGCGCCGCGGGGGACGAGCACCTCCCCCGCCGCGGCCACTATGCGTCGCAGGACGGCCAGCCCGTCCGCCCCGGCCAGCAGCGCCCCGGGAGGCTCGTAGTTTCTCACTTCCACGGGAAGGGAGCTCCACTCCCGTTCGGAGACGTACGGTGGATTCGAGACCACTACATCAAAACGTTCCCCGCATTTCAAGGCGGAAGTTGCGTCCGAGCAAACGAGGAAGACGCGGCCGGCAACACCGTGCCGGCGGGCGTTCCCGCCGGCGGTCCTGAGCGCCCCGGGGGAGACGTCCGTCGCGATGACCTCGACGCGGGGGAGCTCGGCCGCGAGCGTCACGGCGATCGCGCCGCTGCCGGTCCCGACGTCGAGAAAGGTCCCCTTGTCGCGTCCTGTCAGCCTCCACGCGTCGATCACGCGATCGACCAGCCCTTCCGTTTCGGGCCTGGGTATGAGGGTGTCCCGGGTCAGAAGGAACTCGCGCCCGTGAAAGTCCCACGCCCCGAGGATGTACTGGATCGGCTCGCCCGCGGCGCGCCGTGCGATCCACGCCCGCATCGCGCCGGAAAGGTCGCCCACCTCCCGGCCCTTTTCCGCGAACAGGCGGGAGCGGGGGACGCCCGCAAGCGCGGCGACCAGGATCTCGGCCTCGTGCCGCGCCGAATGCCCGGCGGCCGCCATCTCCCCGCGGCACATCTCCAGCAGCTCGGAAATTTTCATGCGACACCTGGTTGCGCGCCCGACGGAAGGCGCTGCGCCTCCGGCAGCTCCGTGCTCGCTCCCGCCTTCGGCTCCCCTGCATAGGGTATTACGTGCCAAGCGACGCTTCCCCGCTCTTCGTTCACCCTGTATGGTCCGCCAAGCCGGTTTGTTCCAAGACCGGGATATCCAAAACGGACGGTTCCGCCTCGGCGACCCGCTGCGCCGGACCTGCCATCGGCGTCTCGCGCCTTCCGTTCAGGCGCCCATTCGTGGCGGAGAATTTGCCGATTGCGGCTTCCTTCCCGCATCAGGGAATACGGCGGAGCGGCCGCAGGAGGGGGGGCGAAGTGAGGTAAAGCGCAGCCGTGCGTGTGTATCGCACGGCGAGCCACGAACGGAGCCCCCCCTCCGAGGCAGCGCAGCCGGTACTCACTGCAATGGAAGGGAGCTGCTTGCCGCGATTGCGACGAATCAGGGGGCCAGGGCGGTGGATACCGGACGCCCATCGTTGCGGGACCTGCGCCTTAACCGGCGCTTTTGAGCGCCTCGACCTGGGCGTTCGAGACAAGAGCGTCGATGAAGGGATCGAACCCGCCGTCGAGCACCTGCGAGAGCTGGTGGACGGTGAGCCCGATGCGGTGATCGGTCACCCGGTTCTGGGGGAAATTGTAGGTCCGGATCCGCTCGCTGCGGTCGCCCGTTCCCACCTGCAAACGGCGCATGTCCGCACGCCCGGCGCGCTGCTTCTCCATCTCCAGGTCGTAGAGGCGCGACCGCAGGATTTTCAGCGCCTTGGACTTGTTCTTCAGCTGCGACTTCTCGTCCTGGCACTGGACGACAAGCCCCGTCGGGACGTGGGTGATGCGGACCGCCGAATCGGTCGTGTTCACGCTCTGCCCCCCCGGGCCCGAGGAACGGAACACGTCTATCCGCAGGTCGTCCGGGCTGACCTGCACGTCGACTTCCTCGGCCTCCGGCATGACCGCAACCGTGACCGTGGAGGTGTGGATGCGTCCCCCCGACTCGGTGGCGGGGACCCGCTGGACCCGGTGGACGCCGCTCTCGAACTTCAGGCGGCTGTACGCTCCCTTCCCCTCTATGACGGCGATCACTTCCTTGGTGCCGCCCAGGCCGGTTTCGCTGCGGGAAAGGATTTCGGACTTCCACCCCTTGAGGGCGGCGTACATGGAGTAGGCGCGGAAAAGCTCGGTGGCGAACAGGGCCGCCTCTTCCCCTCCCGCGCCGGCACGGATCTCGACAAGGATGTTCTTCTCGTCGTTCGGGTCCCTGGGAAGGAGCAGCAGGCGGATCTCCGCGGTCAGCTTCTCCTGCTCGCCGGAGAGGCGCGCGACTTCCTCCCGCGCCATCGACCGCATCTCCGGGTCCTTCTCGCCCTCGATCAGCTGGCTGTTCTCCTCGATCTCCTGCGCGATCTTCCGGTACCGCGCGTAGGCCTCGGCAAGCGGCCGAAGCTCCGAAAGCTCGCGGCCGATCCTCTGCATCTCCCTCGAGTTGCCGACCACGGAAGGGTCCGTCATCAGGCGCTCCAGCTCCGCGACCCGACCGCTGACCCTTTCCAGCTTACCCCACAAGGCCCGCCTCCGTTTCGCCGGCAGGCATCACGCGCCTGAACGAGGCGACGGCCACCTCGATCTGCGCCAGGTCGGGCTCGCGCGTGGTCAGCCGCTGCAGCAGCATTCCCGGCGCGACGAGCGCCCTGAAGAAGGGGGATCGCGCCTTCCTGGCCGTGAGCCTGAGCGTTTCGTAGGAGATCCCCGCGATCGCGGGCAGGAGGAGGAGGCGCATCAGCGCCTTCGTCAGCAGCGAGCTGTCGTGGGGAATAAGGGAAAACACCGCGATGCTGATCGCCATCACGAACAGGAGGAAGCTGGTCCCGCAGCGCGGGTGCAGGCTGGAGTGCGCCATGACCGAAGCCGGTGACAGGTCCGCGTTCCGCTCGTAGGCGTTGACCACCTTGTGCTCCGCGCCGTGGTACTGGAATATCCGCCTGATGTCCTTCATGGCCGATATCCCCAGGACGTAGCCTACGAACACCAGGATGCGGATCGCGCCGTCGACGAGGTTGAACGCCAGAGGCCCGGAAAGCCCCGGCAGGAGGGCCCCGACGCCGCGGGCGGCCAGCAGCGGGAGCCAGAAGAAAAGGCCGACGCCCAGCAGCAGGGCGAGCGCCAGGGCTCCCGCCATCGCCAGCTCGCCTCCGCCCTTTGACTCCTTTTCCGCCGTCGCCGCCTTGTCCTTGCCCTCGGCCGCCTCCGCGTCCTCGATCGCCTCGTCCGCCGAGTACTGGAGGGCCCTGTACCCGATGACAAGCATCGCGGCCATCGTCGCCACGCCGCGCAGGACGGGCAGCTTCGACATCCTCTTTCTCGCCCGCCCCTCGGCGATCGGAAAATCCTTTACCCGGATCTCGCCGCTCGCCTTGCGCACGGCCACCGCGAAGCGGTCCCTCCCCTTCATCATCACGCCCTCGATCACCGCCTGGCCGCCGAGGACCAGTTCTCCGGGCTCCATGGAAGTCATCTCCCCGCTCCCCGAAGCTCCGCGAACTCCCGCCTCACTCCCGCCGGGTCCCCGCAGGTCATCTTTCCCTCGGGGCAGACGCCTCGAACGCATCCCGGGCCCGCCGTATCGAACAGCAGGGGCGCCGCATTGGCGGCCAGGACCAGCATGCGCTTTGCCATTTCCCGGATCTCCCACTGCGCGCGGCGGCACAGGCGCAGGGCGAAGAAGTGGTGCAGCTCGCGGGCGTTCATGGTGACGAGGATCTTCGTCTCGGTGGCGTTGGGAAGCACGAACCGCGCGTCCTCGGCCGGGATGCCGGACTTGACAAGCTCCTCGTACAACGTCGCGCAGCTCTTCATGTGCCTCTCGAATTTCTCCGACAGCTGCTTCTTCCGGGCGGACCCGGCCTGCTCCGCCGGCAAGCCCCCGCCGGTCCTGCCTTCCCCGATGGTCTTCGGCGTAACGTAGCCGAAATCCGCGGATACGTACCGCTGGCTCTGCTGGGAGTAGGAGGCTATCCGGTGTCGCACCAGCTGATGGGATGTCGCGCGCGATATGCCCTCCACCCCGTACGTGAAAACAACGTGCTCGAGGACGGAGGCGTGCCCCATCGAGAGCACCCTCCTTACGAGCTTGCGGACGTCCTTCCGGGAAACGTCCTCCTGTAGGTCCGCTATGCCTGCGGGGGAGTAGCACAGGCGCGCCGCGAGAGCGACAAGCCGCTCTGGCTCCGGCGTGCTCTGCAGTAGGACGACGTTCACGGAGGGGGGGACGGGAAGCTCCTTCGGCGGTCTCGCTTATTTCTTACGGTCGTATTTCTTCTGGAACTTCTCTATGCGGCCCGCGGTGTCTATGAGCTTCTGCTTCCCGGTGAAGAACGGGTGGCAGTTAGAGCAGATGGCCACCTTTATCTCCGCGGCGGTGGACATCGTCTCGAAGGTATTTCCGCAGGCGCACTTGACCGTGGACGCCACGTATTTCGGATGGAGGTTCTCCCTCATGTCTGCCCTTCTCCTCTCAACGGGTCACGAGTTCATCGACTCGAGGAAATCCTTGTTGGTCTTTGTCTTCGAGATCTTGTCCAGCAGGAATTCCATGCTCTCGGCGGGCGACAGCGGGGAGAGGAATTTCCGCAGGATCCACACTCGCTGGAGGACCTGCTTCTCCAGCAGGAGCTCCTCCTTCCGGGTGCCGGACTTGTTTATGTCGATGGCCGGGAAGATCCGCTTCTCGGATATCTTCCGGTCGAGCACGAGCTCCATGTTGCCCGTCCCCTTGAACTCCTCGAATATGACCTCGTCCATCCGGCTGCCGGTCTCGATGAGCGCCGTCGCGATGATGGTGAGCGACCCGCCTTCCTCGATGTTGCGCGCGGCCCCGAAGAAGCGCTTCGGCTTCTGGAGCGCGTTCGCGTCGACGCCGCCGGAGAGGACCTTGCCGGAGGGCGGGACGACCGCGTTGTACGCCCGGGCCAGGCGGGTGATGCTGTCAAGCAGTATCACCACGTCCTTCTTGTGCTCCACGAGCCGCTTGGCCTTCTCGAGCACCATTTCGGCCACCTGCACGTGGCGCTGCGCGGGCTCGTCGAAGGTGGAGGAGATGACCTCGCCCTTGACGCTGCGCTGCATGTCGGTCACTTCCTCGGGCCGCTCGTCGATCAGCAGGACGATCAGGACGACCTCGGGGTGGTTCTTCGTAAGGCCGTTGGCGATGTTCTGAAGGATGATGGTCTTGCCGGCGCGGGGAGGCGACGTGATGAGCGCCCGCTGCCCCTTGCCGATCAGTGCGACAAGGTCGATGATCCGTGTCGAGAAGTTGTCGTGGACATACTCCATCCTGAACTTCTCCTGCGGATACAGCGGCGTCAGGTTGTCGAATATGATCTTGTCCTTGCTGGTCTCCGGGTCCTCGGTGTTGATCTTCTCGACCTTGAGGAGCGCGAAGTAACGCTCCTCGCCCTTGGGCGCGCGGATCTGGCCGCTTATGGTGTCGCCTGTGCGCAGCCCGAACCGCCGGATCTGTGATGGGGAGACGTAGATGTCGTCCGGGCCGGGGAGGTAGTTCGAATCGGGGGAACGCAGAAAGCCGTAGCCGTCGGGAAGCACTTCCAGCGTCCCTTCCCCTGAGACAATCACCTCCTGGTCGGTCTGGGCCTGCAGGATGGCGAATATCAGTTCCTGTTTCTTGAGCCCGGCCGCCCCGTCGACGTTGAGGCTCTTCGCGATATCGGTCAGTTCGCCGATCCGCATTCCTTTCAATTCTTTCAGGTTCATGCACGTTCTCCCGGATGAATGGGGGTTCCCGTCGATATGGAAAAAACCGAGGCGATTATCGGTTTGAAAAGCTCCGGGGAGGTACTCCCGTTGAAGGTACGATTCATTTTCCGCCGGACGGTTTCAATATGTCAAGCGAAATCGGGCATCGCGCCGCGCTAGTCCTTGTAGACCGACACGGCATTGCCGCCCTTCCGCATGGATTCGTGGACCATCGACTCCACGTGGGGGATGAGAATCCTTTCCGTGTCGCCGTCCTTGGGGAACGCCGCGATGCCGATCGCCATCTTCAGAAAGACGTCGCCCTTCCCGATGGGGGAGGCGTTCATCGACTCGGCTATCGTCTCCGCCGTAACACGGGATTCCGCCTTGGTCATTTCGGGCATGACGACGTAGATGTTTCCGCCGGAGCGGGCTACGTAATCCACGTCGCGAAGGATGGCGCGGATTCTCGCGGCCGCCTCCGACAGCGAGTCGTCCGCCGAGACGTGCCCGTAGATCTCGTTCATCTCGCGGAGATTGCGGACCTTGATGAACATGAGGCTCACGGCGTGGCCGAATTTCTTGCCGCGCGTAAGCTCCCTGTGAAGCACCTCGTGGAAATACCTGAACGTGAAAAGGCCGGTCACCTGGTCCACGGCCGGCACCCTGGATATCTTGCCGCGCAGGTTCCGCAGCGCGAGGAGCAGCGCCGCCAGCCGGGAGAATGCAAGAAGGTCCTGCCGCGTCTCCGGTCCGAGAAGGTCGGGATTCTTCGAGTCCGCGACGAAAACCCCCAGCGTCTCCCCCTGGATGCGGCACGGGACGGCATAGAGGGCGTTGTATTCATGCTCGAGACGGAACCCGGGATCCTTCGCGCGCGCGTCGCCGCGGGAAACCGCCACCTCTTCCTTGCTCGCCGCGGCGATCAGCGGGAGGATTTTGCGGGCGTACATATCCTTGATGAAGTGGCCGGAGAGGCCCCGGTGCGCGAAAACGGAGAATCCCTTTCCGTCAGCCTCGAAGGCCACGACCGACACCGAGAGCAGCGGGTAGTTCTCGATCAGGAGGTTCATGAGGTGGTTCGCCTGCTCCTCTTCCGAGTACCGCTTTTCCTGCCGGCCGAACATCTCGTTCTCGATGCGTATGCGGGTCTCTGGGTGGCTCATGGGTCTTCCAGTCCTGAAGGAGATGTAAAGGCATCGGGGAAATCCCACTTATAGATAAAACTAAGCTGCCTGCCGGTCAAGGACTTTTCGCGCCGGTAGGAGTGGAACCTCGGAGAGCACACCGTGCAAGGTCCTGCCGCTTCCACGCGGCCGCGCGACAGGCCAGCGCCCAGAAGCGCCTCTATCGCGAGCGACTGAAGATCGGCGCGCCACTTGCCCGCCGCATTCCCCCTCGCCAGGTGCCCGGGTCCGCCCGGACGCGCCAGGAGCGATTCCGCCACTTCCTCCCCCACCTCGTAGCAGCATCCCCTGGCGGAAGGCCCCGCCGCCGCCACGAAACCGCCCGCCGCGCCGGAACCCGCCCTTGCGGCGATGCAGCGGACCGTTTCCTCTATGACGCCCGCCGCCATACCCCTCCAGCCAGCGTGGACGGCGGCGCATATCCGCAGCCCCGGGTGGGCCAGCAGGACCGGAACGCAGTCCGCTGTCCTGACGCCGACCCCCGACCCGGGATCCGCAGTCCACAGCGCGTCCCCTTCGCGCCATTTCCTGCCCGGGCCTTCCGCATCGGACTCCTCCATCTCCAGGGCGACCGCGGAGTGCACCTGTCGCAGCGTGCCCACCCTGGAGGGCGGGACGGCGAAGACTTCCCTGAGCTGGTCCCGCAGCGACCTGCCAGGGACCGGATCGACCCCGACGAACGCGTGGTAGAAGCCCGGCACCGCCCGCAGCAGCGGCGATTGCACGAAGTACGGAATCATCGCCGGATTCCCCCGCTGACGGTGCCCGGTAACCGGCGGAGCCGCCGCAGGAGGGGGGGCGAAGTGAGGTAAAGCGCAGCCGTGCGGGTCCAACGCACGGCGAGCCACGAACGGAGTCCCCCCTCCGAGGCGGCGCAGCCGGATATCGGGTGGCTCATCGGCCGGCCTCGAGGACGGCGGCGCGGAATGCGGCGAACTCGGGCGGGTCGGCTATGGTGAACTCCATCCTCTCTCCGGTTGCGGGGTGAACGAACCCGAGGTGGAACGCGTGGAGGAGGAACCGGTCCAGCGTCATCGTGCCTGTGGACGGGGCGCTCCCCAGCTGCACCTTGCGCGAACGGCCGTAGACGTCGTCCCCGACGATCGGGCACGAAATGGACGCGCTGTGGACGCGCACCTGGTGGGTCCGCCCCGTCTCCAGCCGGAACTCCACGATTGAAAAGGGACCGAACGACTCCATGCACCTGTAATGGGTCACGGCCCTGCGCCCGCCCTTCTCCAGCACAGCCATCTTCTTCCTGTGGACGGCGTGCCTCCCTATCTGCGTGACGACCGTTCCGGCCGCCTGCGGCGGCCTTCCGCGGACGATTCCATGGTAGCGGCGATCCACCGTCCGGTGCGAAGCGAACTGTGCCGAAAGGGCCGAGTGCGCCGCGTCGGTCTTGGCCGCCACGAGGATGCCGGATGTGTCCCGGTCGAGGCGGTGGACGATCCCCGGCCGCGCGACGCCGCCGATTCCGGAGAGCCGGTCGGCGCGGGACAAAAGGACGTTCACCAGCGTCCCGCCCGGATGCCCCGGCGCAGGGTGAACCACCATTCCCGACGGCTTCTCCACAACCATCAGGTGCTCATCCTCGAACAGGACGCGCAAGGGGCGATCCTCCGGGACAAGATCGAGCAGGCGGGGCGGCGGAACGGAAACGGTGACCACCTCGTCTCCCTTGAGCCTGGCGGAGGCGCGCCCCCGGACGGCGCCCACGCGCACCATCCCCTCGTCTATGAGCCGTTGGATGCGGGTGCGGGATAGTCCGGGGATGGCCCCGGAAAGGTAACGGTCCAGCCGCTCCCCGGCCTGCCCGCGGGGAACGGTCAAGCGATGCGTCACCGGCGGCAAGTACCGGGCCCCGGCATCGCCTACCAGGCTTTCGAGGGGATCCGCCCCATCGGCCGGATAAGTACGTCTACCAGCGCCTCGTTGAAATGGTTCGTGCTGCGGGCGATTTCCGGGTCGACCCTGCTCTGGTAATAGTTCTTCCCCTCCTCTATCTCCTCCTTCAGGAGGTCGAACAGGGTGTCCCTAGCGATCCCCTCCTCCACCTTCTTCGCGTTGTAAAGGGCGATGTCCGAGACCACCGCCCGGGCGATGCGCCGGGCCACGTCAGGATCCTTTACGATCCCCATCATTTCCCTCCTGGCCGCAACGGCCGCTTGATTCGCCCTACCGGGCGCGGAATGCCGCGTAAATCTGTGCCCCGTCGCGCCAGAGAAGGACGGAGACCATCTGTCCTTTCGGGAGGCCCGCAACCGCCTTCAGGTATGCGTCGATTCCCGGCACAGGCACGCGGTTGATGCTCATGAGGATGTCTCCCTCGCGGATTCCGCCCTCCCAGGCGGCTCCCGCCGCGTCGACGAAGACGACCTCCACTCCCCCCTCGATCCCAAGCTCGCGCATGACCCGGGCGTGAAGACCCTCGACCGCCAGCCCCCAGGCGTCCTGCGGGGCTTTCCGTGCTTGCGGGCGGGCCTCCTGCCCTTCCATCTCGGCGACCAGGACCTCCACCCTCGCCCTTTTCCCACCCCTGAGAATATCGACGGCCGCGCTGCTCCCCGGCGCGGCGGAGGCCACCTGCTTCTGGAAATCCTTCACGCCGTGCACCGGCTTTCCCAGGAAGGAGGTGATTATGTCCCCTCCCCTCAGCCCCCCCTTCTCGGCAGGGCTTCGAGGGACGACATGGTTCACCAGTATTCCCTTCTCGCCTTTGGCGCCGAACGATTCCGCCAGCTCCGGAGTGAGCGCCTGGATCCCGACCCCGAGCCAGCCGCGGCGGATCGATCCGTTCCGCGCCAGCTCCTGCTCCACGGCCATGACCGTGTTGATGGGTATGGCGAAGCCTATGCCCTGCCCCGCGGTCACCATGGCCGTATTGATCCCGACGACCTCCCCGCTGGTGTTGAGCAGCGGCCCCCCCGAGTTGCCGGGATTGATCGAGGCGTCCGTCTGTATGAAATCCTCCGTCGACTCCACTCCCAGGTCGGTCCTCCCCGTCGCGCTTATGACGCCAAGCGTCACCGTGCTCTCCAGCCCGAACGGATTCCCCACGGCGATCGCCCATTCCCCTACCTTCAGGCGCCCGGAGTCGCCGAGCACCGCAACGGCGAGCTTGCCTGCAGGCTTGATCCGTAGGAGCGCTACGTCGGTGCGGGCGTCTGCGCCGACGACGCGCGCCGGATACTCGGCCCTGTTCCAGAGCCGCACTATGATCTCGTCGGCATCGCGGATGACGTGCTCGTTGGTGACGATCAGGCCGTCCTCGGCAACGATCACTCCCGATCCAAGGGAGTTGTCCCTGCCGCCGTTCTCGTCCATCCTGTCGGCGGGGTAGTCCTGTATCCGCTGGCGGTCCGACCGCCGGGACGATCCCCTCCCGCGGGGAAACGCCGTGACCGTGCGTATGTTGACAACCGCCGGGACGGCGCGCTCGACCGCCTTTACGAACGCCTGCTGAAGGGCAGCCGCGTCCGCCGGCCCCTGGGCCGGGCCGCTTCCGCGCGAGCATCCGATCGAAATGGCCGCGAGGCACGCAAGGGCGGCCAGGGATAGCGCCTTCATCCGGCGGTCCCTCCGGCGGCCGCGGGATCGGGCTCCCGCCCGCCGGCCTCCTTCCTCGGGGGCAGCTTCACGCCCCGCGCGTACTGCACGTCCTTGTCTATCTGGCGGACCAGCTCCTCGGCGCTCCTGAACTTTCGCTCGTCGCGGATGCGGTCGCGGAAATAAACGGAGACCTCCTGCCCGTAGAGATCGCCGCGGTAATCGATCAGGTGGACCTCGACGCTGAGCGAATTCTCCCCGAACGTGGGGTTGAATCCGACGCTCGCCACGCCGCGGATCCGGACGCCGGAGACCTCGACCTCGACGATGTACACGCCCGGAAGCGGGATGAGCTCCTGGGAGAACTGTACGTTGGCGGTGGGGTACCCGAGCTTTTTCCCCCTGCCGGCGCCCTGTATCACCGGGCCGGTTATCCTGTACGGCCGGCACATCAGCTCTTCCGCCTCCCGCACCCTGCCGGCGAGCAGGAGCTCCCGGATCCGCGTGGAGCTTACTATCAGCCCGCCCCGGACCAGGGGAGGCACGATTTCGACCTCGAATCCCGACTCCCTTCCCAACTCGCAGAGCATCGACGGGGAGCCGGTGCGGTTCCTGCCGAACGTGAAATCGTAGCCGACCGTCACGTGCCGCGCGCCCAGTCTGCGCGAAACGATTTCCCGCGCGAATTCCTCGGGCCACATCAGGCCTACTTCTCCGGTGAAGGACTCCACGACGATGGTCTCGATCCCGAACCATGCGATCAGCGCGACCTTCTCGTCGAGCGAGGTTATCTCGTAGAACCGGGCGCTGGGGGAGAAAAACCGTATCGGGTGCGGGGAAAACGTGAGGGCGACGGACGTCGTCCCGGCCGCCTTCGCCCGGGCGACGGTGCGCCGCAACAGCTCCTGGTGCCCGAGGTGGACACCGTCGAAGTTCCCGACGGTCAGCGACACGGCGCCCTCCCGGCCGAAAGCGGAGGAGCCGTTTACGACGTTCATCCGCTGCATATCCTTTACGCGAGCTGGAATTCCTTGCCTTTAAAGTTATGATACTATACCCGGATTCCGGCGTTTCGCCGCAATTATCCGACGTCGTCGAAATTTTACGGGGATCGGGATGGGACGCCGAATACTTGCATGAAAATCATTCATAAATACGTACTGGCCGAGTCAGCCGCCCCTTTTCTGATCGGCCTGTTCACTTTCACGCTCGTCGTCCTTCTCCATCGTTTCGCCCGGATTGCCGACCTTGTCATCGCCAAGGGCGTACCCTTGTCTTACGCGGGAAAGCTGCTGTTGTCCATGTTCCCCGCATTCCTGGAGATCACCCTGCCCGCCGCGCTGCTTCTGGCGGTGCTGCTCGCCCTGGGAAGGCTCGCCGCGGACTCGGAGACCGCCGCCCTGCAGTCCGCCGGCGTCGGGATGCGGGGAGTCGCCCTGCCGGTCCTCCTGCTGAGCGGCGGTACCTTCATCGCCAGCCTTTTCATCGGCTGGAGCGGCGTACCCTGGGGAACCCGGCAGATGCATGAAATCCTTTCCGCCATCGTATCCTTGCGGGCCGGCGCGGGCGCGTCCGAGCACGTTTTCCAGGAAATAGCGCCGGGAGTGCTCGTATTCCCGGACCGCGTCTCCGCCGACGGGGCGAGAATGACGGGAGTCCTTCTCTCCCGCAGCGTGGAGGGGAAGGAGCCGATCCTGGTTTTCGCGAAGGACGGTGAGTTCTCCCAAGACGGCGGCGTCCGCGCCGTCAGGCTCAATCTTTCGGACGGAACGATCCACCACGAGGACTCGTCCGCGGGCGTTTACCGGACGGCCTCCTTCCATGAGATGCATTTCATCCTTCCCCTGGGGCTGGCCGGAGCGGGTGACAGCGAGGACCCAAAGCGCATGACCCTCCCCGAGCTCTCGAGGATGAGCGCCGCATCCGGGAACACGGCGAAAGGCGCCTCCTACCGGTACCATTTCCACCGGCGCCTGTCCCTGGCGTCATCCTGCATCGCCTTCGGCCTATTCGCCATGCCTCTGGGCATGTTCCGGCGGGCACGGGGAAAATCGCCTGCATTCGCGATAACAGTGGCCCTCATCGTCTTCTATTACCTGTTCCTGGCGGCGGGGGGCGCCATGGAGGAACGGGCCCCGGGCGCCATGGTACTCCTCATCTGGGCGCCGAACGCCATCGTGCTCGGCGCCGCATTGTGGATCCTCTGGAAATCGGAATCGCGCATGATATCCCTCCCCTCGCTATTCGGGTGGATCCAGAGGAAGAAATGACCATCCTGGGCCGCCATCTCTACCGTGAATTCTTCCTCATGGCCGCCGCCTGCATATTGGGATTCCTGGTCCTCTTTCTGGTCATCGATTTCGTGGAGTCCGCGGATGAATTCCTGGCCCACCGCGCGGCCGCCGGGGAGATCTTCCGGTACTACATGCTGAAGGTCCCCGGCATCTTTTTCATGATCTCGCCGGTCGCGGTCCTGGTGGCCGTCCTGATCACGGTCTCCATCCTGGCGAGGAACAACGAGTTCACCGCGATGTTCTCCGTGGGCATCGGCCCGACGCGAGCGTTCGCCCCCCTGATCGCGGGGTGCGCCCTCGTTTCGGCGCTGTCCCTCGGATCTTCCGAAATCATCGCTCCCGGGGCAAACGCCAAGGCCAGGGAAATCGCCAGGCTCCGCGTCCGCCCCGGGCGTATTGCAGCCCAGTTCTCCCTGAACCGCTACTGGATCCGGGGGGATAACGCAGTGCTTTCGGCCCAGGTCATCGACGCGGCGGGGAAGACGCTGCACGGATTCCAATACCTCGAGATCGACAGGGACTTCCGCCTCGTCCGGCGCATCGACGCCAGGGTGGCGGAGTACACCGAGGCGGGAAAGTGGCTGCTCCGGGACGGCAGGGAGCGTTTCACGGCCGGGGACCTGACGGCCTTCCCCTTCGCGAAAAGGGAGTTCGCCTTCGTCGAGAGCATCCAGGGCTTCATGGACGGGGAAACGCCGCCCGGGGAGATGACGTACGGCCAGCTCTCGGGGTACATCGCCGACTCCAAGGCGAGGGGGTACGACGTGCGCCGCCACGAGGTGGACCTGCATGCGAAATTTTCTTACCCGCTCCTGAACGTGATCGTCGGACTGATCGCGATCCCTATCGCCCTGCGCACTCCCCGCTCGGGAGGGGTGTGGAGGAGCATCGGGGCGGGCCTGCTGATCGGATTTTTCTGCTGGATGGCCCTGTCGGCGTCCCTCTCCCTCGGGAGAATGGGAATGCTCCCCCCGCTCGCCGCGGCATGGCTGCCGGACCTGCTTTTCGCCGCGGGCGGCGTCATGCTTTTCCGGCACAGCCCCGGGTAGGGAACTTCTTCAGGAATAACAAATGGAAAAGCCGGGAGAGCGGCCTGGGGCCATGAGCCCCGGGTCCTTTCAAGGAGGGGATTTCCTTCTATCTCCCGGCATCCGTTAGATGATCGCCGGGAGCCCGCAGGCGCGCCTGGTCCTTAAGTCCCCATCTCCCAGGAGGCCAGGTACTTCTTCTGCTCCGGCGTCAGAAGGTCGATTCTCACCCCGGTCGCCCGGAGCTTGAGGCGGGCGATCTCCCGGTCGATCGGCTCGGGGACGGCGTATACGCGCCGCTCCAGCGCTTCCTTCCGCCGGACCAGGTATTCCGCCGACAGCGCCTGGTTGGCGAAGCTCATGTCCATCACGTTGGAGGGATGCCCCTCCGCGGCGGCCAGGTTGACGAGCCGTCCTTCCGCAAGGACGTGTATCGCACGCCCGTCGCGCATCTTGTACTCCTCGACGAACGGCCGCACGGTGCGAACCGACTTGGCCATCCTGGCCAGCGCGGGGATGTCGATCTCGACGTTGAAGTGCCCGGAGTTGCATACGATCGCGCCGTCCTTCATCTTCGCGAAATGCTCGCGCCGCAGGACGTGAAGGTTCCCGGTCAGCGTGCAGAAGATGTCTCCGACCCTCGCCGCCTCGGACATCGTGACCACGTCGAACCCGTCCATCAGCGCCTCGAGCGCCGGCAGCGGGTCGACCTCGGTCACCAGGACGCGCGCGCCCATGCCCTTCGCGCGCATCGCCAGCCCCCGGCCGCACCAGCCGTAGCCCGCGACGACGAAGCACGATCCGGCGAGCAGGCGGTTGGTGGCGCGCATTATCCCGTCGATCGTGGACTGCCCCGTGCCGTAGCGGTTGTCGAAGAAGTGCTTGGTCCGCGCCTCGTTCACGGCCACGATCGGGTAGCGCAGGACCCCCTTCTCCGCCATCGCGCGCAGCCGGATGACTCCGGTCGTCGTTTCCTCCGTCCCGCCGATCACGCTCTTCAGGTATTCCTTCTTCTCCGTGTGGATCACCGAGACGAGGTCGGCTCCGTCGTCCATCGTCATGTGAGGCGCCGCCGACAGCGCCTGCAGGATGTGGGAGTAATAGGTCTTGCGGTTTTCCCCCTTGATCGCATACACCCTGATGCCGTCGTGGCGGACGAGCGATGCCGCCGCTTCGTCCTGCGTGGAAAGCGGGTTGGAGGCGCAAAGGGACACCTTCGCGCCGGCGGCCGCGAGTACCTGCATCAGGGCCGCCGTCTCCGTGGTCACGTGCAGGCAGGCGGCGACGCGGATGCCCGAAAGCGGCTTCTCCCTGGCGAACCGCACGCCGATCGAACGCAGAACCGGCATGTCCTTCTTCGCCCACTCGATGCGGTCCCGCCCCGCCTTCGCCAGGCGGATGTCCTTAACGTCGTGGCTGTTTCCGCGGCCCATGTCGCCGTCTCCTCCTTGCCGGGCCGTTCACCCGGAGTTCTTCAGCAACGCGCCCACCTTGTCCGTCCGCTCCCAGGTGAATTCCGGCAGCTCCCGGCCGAAGTGGCCCAGCGCCGCCGTCATGCGGTAAATCGGGCGCAGCAGGTCCAGTGCCTTGGTGATCATCGCAGGGCGCAGGTCGAACGTCTCGCGGATCGCCCGCGAAATCCTCTCCTCCGGTATGCGCGCCGTGCCGAACGTCTCCACCATCACCGACACCGGCTCCGCAACCCCGATCGCATAGGCAAGCTCCACCTCGCACTTCCTCGCAAGCCCGGCCGCGACGACGTTCTTCGCCACGTAGCGGGCCATGTACGCCGCGCTTCGGTCGACCTTGGAGGGATCCTTCCCCGAGAACGCCCCGCCTCCGTGGCGGCTGTAGCCGCCGTAGGTGTCGACGATGATCTTCCTCCCGGTGAGCCCCGTGTCCCCGTGGGGGCCGCCCACGACGAAGCGGCCCGTGGGATTGATGTAGAACCGGGCCTTCTTCGACAGCAGCCCCTTCGGAACGGCCTTCCGGACCACCTCCTCGACTATGCCTTCGGTCAGCGTCTTGCGGGAGACGTCTTCGGAGTGCTGCGCGGAGCAGACCACCGCGGTCACCTCGCGCGGGACGCCGTCCGCGTAGCGCACGGTCACCTGGCTCTTTCCGTCGGGCCGCAGCCACGGCAGGATTTTCCTTTCCCGCGCCTCGGTGAGCCTTGCGCAGATCTTGTGCGCGAACGAGATGGGCATCGGCATGCGCTCCCTGGTCTCGTCGCACGCGAACCCGAACATCATTCCCTGGTCGCCGGCGCCCTGCTTTTCGCTTGTCCCCCGGTCGACGCCCCTGGCGATGTCGACGGACTGCCTGTCTATAGCCGTGACCACGGCGCAGTTGTGGGCGTCGAATCCCTTTGAGTCCCCCGTGTAGCCGATGTCCGTGATCGTCTTGCGGATCAGCCCGGGGAGGTCCAGCAGCGCCTTCGTCGTTATTTCGCCCGCGACGATGACCAGGCCGGTGGTGACCATCGTCTCGCAGGCCACGCGGCCGCGCGGGTCCTGCCTGATGATTTCGTCCAGGACCGCGTCGGAGATCTGGTCCGCCACCTTGTCGGGATGACCGCCCGTCACCGACTCCGAGGTGAAGGAAAAATCGTTCATGCCTTCTGGCTCCTGTCAGGGAAGTTTGTTCAAGCCTGCGGATTATACGTCAAAACCGCTCTTCGGGAAAGATGTCTTCGAGTTTCTTGCGGAGGATCTTCGCGATCTCGGCGGCCGTGGTGTGCAGCAGCAGCCCGCCCGTGAACTCCTTGGCCTCGTAGGCGACCGACTTGCGAAGGATCCGCTTCACCCGGGGGATCGACGTCGCGTTCATGCTGAGCTCGTCCAGCCCGAGCCCCAGGAGAACGTAGGCGAAGAACGGCTCGCCGGCCATCTCCCCGCACATGGACACGGGGATCCTCGCGTCGTGTGCGCCGTCCACGATCCGCCGTATCAGCCGGAGGATGGCCGGGTGGAGGGGCTCGTAAAGATAGGATACGTGCTCGTTCACGCGGTCGATGGCGAGCGCGTACTGGATCAGGTCGTTTGTGCCGATGCTGAAGAAATCGACCTCCCTGGCCAGCAGGTCGGCGACCATCGCCGCGGAGGGAATTTCCACCATGATGCCTACGGGAATCTCCTTGTTGAAGGCGATCCGCTTTTTCCGGAGCTCGGCCTTCGCCTCCTCGACGACGGCCAGCGCCAGCCGAAGCTCTCCCACCCCGGAGATCATCGGGAACATAATGCGGACCGTTCCGTGCGCGGACGCCCGCAGAACGGCGCGGATCTGCTGCTTGAATATCTCCTTCTCCTTGAGGCAGAACCTTATCGCCCGCAGGCCCATTGCGGGATTCATTTCATCGGCCAGCTCGATCTGGGACGCGAACTTGTCCCCTCCCAGGTCCATGGTCCGTATGGTGACCGGATGGCGGGCGAACTTCTCGGCCACGCGGCGGTAGGTCTGGTAGTGCTCCTCCTCCGATGGCAGGTCCTTCCTGTTTAAAAACAGGAACTCGGTCCGGTAGAGCCCGATGCCTTCCGCGCCGCTGCGCTGGGCCGCATCGGCCTCCTCGGGGAACTCGATGTTGGCGTGCAGCCGAAGCGTCCTGCCGTCGCGGGTGACGGTCGGTAGCCTTGCGAACCTCGCCAGCTCGCGTATGCGCAGCAGGTATGCCTTGCGCTTTTCCGCGTATTCGCGGACGACCTCGGGCGTGGGGCGGAGAATGACGATCCCCTCCTCGCCGTCGAGGATGACGTCGTCGGACTCCCCGTACTCGTCGGTTACCCGCTCCACGCCCACGACGGCCGGAATGCCCAGGGATCGGGCGGTGATCGCGGTATGGGAAGTCTTGCTCCCGACGTCGGTCGCGAATCCCAGCACCGGGCTCTTCAGTATCTGGGCGGTGTCCGCGGGGGACAGGTCGTGGGCCACGACGACGACCGGCTCGCGGATGGAGGCGATCGAGTCTACGGGGCGGCCCGCCAGGTTCTCGAGGACCCGGTGGCCGATCTGGCGCAGGTCGTGCCCGCGTTCCCTCAGGTACTGGTCCTCGATGCGGTGGAACGTTTCCAGGAGGTTCTGCAATACCTTGTTGAACGCCCAATCGGCCTTGTACTGGTTTTCCCGGATCAGGCGGACGGTCTGGTCGACCAGCATCGAGTCTTCCAGCAGAGCCAGGTGCACCGAGAGGATCTGGTAATGCTCCGAGGAGTGGTCCTTCACCCCTTCGCGTATGGCGCGTATCTGGTCCTTGGACCTCCCCACCGCGCGCAGGAACGCCGCGGCCTCTTCCTCCACCTTGTCGCGCGGTATGCCGGACTGCACGGAGGACGGCAGCGCCCGGGAAAGGAAGTATCCCTTTCCCATCGCGACGCCGCCCGACGCGGGGATTCCGCGCAGCACCTTCATCTTCTGGCGTCCGCCGTCCGTCAAGGGACCCTACTCCTCTCCGAATTTCCGCCCGATCAGCTCGCCGATCGCGGAAAGCGCGGCCTCGGCGTCGGGCCCGACCGCCCTTACGACGATGCGCGAATCCTTGGGCGCGGCCAGCATGAGCACGCCCATTATGCTCTTCCCGTTGACTTCCATGCCGTCCTTGATTATCCGTATGTCCGATGCGAACCGGTTGGCGAGGTGGACGAACTGCGCCGCGGCGCGGGCGTGCAGGCCCAGGCGGTTCTGGATTTCGAATTCCCGCTCCAGCGGCGGCCCGTTTTCCATATTCCCTTCCGAACCTTTCCTACCGAAATTTCAATGCAGGAGAACCAGCGTGCCGACGATCAGCAGCAGCATGAGTATTTCCGACGGCGACACAGCTTTCCGGAACAGCACCGTAAGAAGGTGGACCGTCAGCGCCGCGACAAGGAAAAATCCCGCCGAAGCGACGCCCTCCCCGAACAGGAAGGCGGTCCTGCTTCCCACCGCCCCCGCCCAGGCCCCTCCCAGGATCGCGGCGATGATCTTGCGGTTCTCGGTCCGGGTGGCGAACCCGGCGCCTTTCAGGTAATGCACGGCGCCCTCCTCCCCCTCCAGGCCGGCGGCGAATCCGCGGACCCGGATCGGGAGGTGCGACATGTTGTACAGGATCAGCAGAGCCGCGATGCCCAGGAGCGGATGCACGAGGGAAAGGATGGCCCCGGCGACGGAGGCCATCGGCTTCAGCGCTCCCCAGAAATAGGCGTCGCCTATTGCGCCCAGCGATCCCATGAGCCCGACCTTGAACGTCCCGATCCCCCGGGGATCCGCTTCCCCGGCGGCGATCCGCTCCTCGATCCGCACCGAGGCCCCCAGGATCACTCCCGCCATCGACGGCTGGGTATTGAAGTACTCCATGTGCCGCTTGAGGGCCTTGGTCAGCTCCTCCGGCCGCTCGCTGTAGATGCGGCGGAGCGCCGGCAGGATGCTGTATGCGAAACCGACGTTCTGCATCCCCTCGTAGTTCCAGCATCCCTGAATCAGGAACTGGCGCCTGAATACGCTCCTCCGAACCTCCCCCGACACTTCCCCCCCCATCGTCAGCCCACCCATCTGAAAAACAGCGTCGCCGCGAACACCGCCATCATCGTCATGTAGAACGCCGGCGCCGTCCTCTCCGTGCGGCTGCACGAGAAGATCGACGCCGCCCCGAGCAGCGGAATTATCGGCAGGAGGGCGGCGAAGTCCATCCTGCTCTCCGGGCCGAAGCGGGGCAGGAGATGCGTTCCGACGACCACCCCGGCTCCGGTGAAGACGAGCGTCAGGGCGGCCCCCGCAAGGGCGAAGAGCGTCACGCCCGCAAGGAGCCCGTGCTCCACCGCCCTGGAGTCGCCGCGCTCCACCGATTCGACGGTCAGGGCGGCGATTCTCCCGTTTACGCGGCGCACCAGGCGGTCCGCGGACTTGCCCAGCTCCGCGCACGGAACCGACAGCAGCAGCAGGGCGGTGAAGCTTCCCGCGTCCAGGCCCACGGACGAGGAAGCGACCGCCCCGGCCGCTCCCGCGAACAGGGCCGCTCCCGTGTCGTCCGGCGGTATCGATGCCCCCACCGGCAGCCGCGCCAGGTAGATCAGCTCCAGCACCGCCCCGACCTGCGCGCCGGCCGAGACGTTTCCGAAAACGGCCCCCATCGCGGTGGCGACCACGAGAGGGCGGTGGAGCATCAGCTGGAAGGTTGCCGTCCGGTCAAGGTAGGCGATCGACCCCAGGACCGCAGCAAGTAGGAAACGCCAGCCCATTCCTATCCCCGCTCGGGCTCGTAGGACGTCCCCGGCTCGAACGGAGTGGCGCGGACGTTGACGACGACCCCGTCGTGGCACAACAGGTGGACCGCGTCGAAATCCTCGGGGGAGAAGAAGACCGACGGGGAGATTTCCACCTTGCCGGTGGAGTAGTGCAGGTTGCCGATGTTGATCGAGGGGAACCGGACGCCCGAGCGGTAGATACGGATGGCATCGCTGAAGGTCGAGCACAGCAGGATCGCCTTCTCCCCGTGGCGGTCTATTTCCGCCAGCCTGTCGTTGACTTCGTCCAGCGCGCAGAAAACGACGTGGATCGACGGCGGCACCGCCAGTTCCATGACGGACCGCAGGAAACCGTTGGATGCGAGGTCGTCGTTGGCCACCAGCAGGCAGTTGGCGCCGGTGTGCGGCAGCCAGGTCTCCACGACCTGCCCGTGGATCAGCCGGCAGTCTACCCGCACCAGCGCCAGCGACATGGCTACTTCTTCTCCACCCGTTTCTTCAACATGTCTCCGGGTATCGTGATGTTGCGCTGGCCGTATTCCTGCAGGTGGCGCGCCAGGTCGGACAGCGACATCGTCGCACGGGCCATCGGCAGCTTGATCATCATGGGAAGATTGACGCCCGTGACCACCTCGACCTGGTGCGTGCCCAGGAACGAAAGGCCTATGTTCGAGGGGGTGCCGCCGAACATATCGGTCAGCAGGAGCGCCCCTTTCCCCCTGTCCACCGTGCGTATGGCCCCCTCTATCGCCTTGCGGATCTCGTCCATACCCATTTTCGGATCGATGTCCACGGAGACCGCGTTCTCGACTTTTCCCACGATGATCTCGGCGGCGCGCAGGAATTCCGTGGCAAGCCTTCCGTGCGAGATCACTACGATTCCGATCATGGCGAGCTCCTGCGGGGGAGGGAGGAGCGGTGCAGGTCGCGGTGGACGACCGTCGGAGACGCCTGCCGCGCGAGGGCCGACGACAGCGCCTCGGCGACGGCCACCGAACGGTGCCTCCCGCCGGTGCACCCTATCCCCAGGGTGAAATACGCTTTCCCTTCCTTTGTATAGAGGGGAAGGAGGAAATGCAATATCGAGGTCAGGAGGCGGAGGAACCGGCGCGTCGTCTGCGCCGAAAGCACGTACTCCCGGACTCCCCGGTCCAGGCCGGTCCGGGACTTGAGCGCGGGGACGAAGTTCGGGTTCGGGAGGAACCGGACGTCGATCACCATGTCCGCCTCCATCGGGATCCCGTACCGGTAGCCGAAGGAGACGATGCTGACGCGAAGCCCGCCTGCGCCCGATGCCCGGAACCGGCGCAGGAGCGTGTCGCGCAGCTGGTGGACGGTGAACTCGGACGTATTGAGGACCGTGTCGGCCGATTCCCGCAGCGGAGACAGCACCTTGCGCTCCCGGCGGATCGCCTCCTTGGCGCCTCCGGGCCCGGCCAGCGGGTGCTTGCGCCTGGTTTCGCTGTACCGGCGCAGGAGAACGTCGTCGTCGGCGTCGAGGAACAGGACCTGGACGTCGTGGCCCCGGCCGCGCAGGTCCTCGATCACCCGCGTGAAGTCCTTCAGGAACTCGCGCCCCCGCACGTCGGCGACCAGGGCAATCTGGGCCGCCTCGCCCCTGGCCTCCGACAGGATGTCGATTATCTTGGGCAAAAGGACCGCGGGGAGGTTGTCCACGCAGAAGTAGCCGATGTCCTCGAAGACCTTCGTCGCCGTGCTCTTCCCCGAACCCGAAAGGCCGGTCAGTATGACGACGCGGGAGCGCCGCCTCGCGTTCTTCGAAGATGTCATCGGGGGGTGTTCCCCTCGGTCCGCCGCCTGTGCTGGTCGGCCAATTCGCGCGCGGAGTGGACTCCCTGCGTCTTCAGGATGTGGTTCCGGATCGCCACCTCCACTATCGTAGCCAGGTTGCGCCCCGGGGAGATCGGGATCAGAAGCGTCGGGACGGACACGCCGAGCAGGACCGTGCGGCGGTCCTCGAGGCCGAGGCGGTCGTATTCCTTCTCGGGGTCCCACTCCTCGATCTGGATGACCACTTCCACCTTTTTCACGTCGGTGATCGCGGAGAGTCCGAACAGGTCGCGGATGCTGATGATGCCGAGGCCGCGGATCTCCATGTGGTGGCGGGTGAGGTCGCTTCCGCTGCCCAGGACCGTGTTCGGCCCCCGTTTCTCCAGGTGGATGATGTCGTCCGCGACGATCCGGTGCCCGCGGAGGATCAGGTCGAGAGCGCACTCGCTCTTCCCGATCCCGCTGTGGCCGACGAGGACGACCCCGGTCCCCAGCACGTCCATCAGCACGCCGTGGACGGTGGAGGTCTCCGCGAAAAGCTTCCCAAGGTGCCGGAGCGTCTCTTCGATCAGTTCCGTGGTCGGAAGGGGAGACGACAGCAGCGGCACCGCGTGGCGGTCGGCGGCAGCAAGGAATGCGGCGGGCGCCGGCAGCGAACCGCAGATCACGGCGCACGCCATCGGGCCCGAGAAGAACACGTCGGCGATCCCCTCCTGCCGCACCCCCGGCTGGCCCTCGAAATAAGTGATCTCGGTATCGCCGAGGACCTGGATCCGCCCTTCGTGGGTCGATCTCACCTCGCCCGTCATGGCCAGCCCCGTCTTCTGCACCCGCTGGTCCGTAATCTCGCGCGCCAGGCCGGCGGCGCCCGCCTGGAGCCGCATGCCCAGCGGGACGGCGCATGCCTGCAGAAAACGGTCGACCGTGATGGGCAAGTTCCTGCTCCTCCTTCGATGCTCCTCTTTAAGCCTTGTCGTCCTCCTCCTTGAGGATCCTCCGAAGGTCGTCCGCGTCCCGCGCGTCCAGGAGCGAGCGGCGGAACCGGGCGTCCTTGAGCAGGCGGGAAATGCGCGCCAGCGCCTTGAGGTGCATTCCCGCCGACTGCTCCGGGGCCACGACAAGGAAGAACAGGTGGGCGGGCTTGCCGTCCAGGGAATGGAACTGCACCCCCGCGCGGCTTCGCGCGACGACGGCCGACAGGCGGTTAAGCCCCGGGACCTTTCCGTGAGGGATCGCGACGCCGTCCCCGATCCCCGTGCTTCCCAGGCTTTCCCGGTCAAGCAGGATCGACGTAAGCGCCTGCGCCGACAGGAACGGCACGTCCGCCGCCACGACTTCGGACATTTCGCGCAGTACCCCCTCTTTCGTCTCCGCCCGGAGGTCGTCCACAACGCCGCCGGGGGAGACGATATCCAGAAGCTTCATCGGGCGGAAGGCTCCGTGAACCCGATGTTCCCGTCCTGCTGCCGGAAGACCACGCTGGGCTGGTTGGTTTCCTGGTTGACGAACATCACGACGTCCACCTGGAGAAGGTCCAGGTGCCGGACCGCCTCCTCCACGCTCATCGGCTTGGGAAGGAAGTTGTCCGAGCGGACGATCCTGGTGCCGCCTTCGTTCTCGCTGATTGTCAGGGAGGACCCCGATACGACGGGGGCCGGGAAGGCGCCCTGCCCCTTCTCTTTCCGCTTCTCCCTGTATTTCTTCAGCTGCCGTTCTACCTTGTCGCACACGAGGTCGATCGCCGAATAAAGGTCGTCGGTGGACTCGAACGCCTTGATCGTGATCCCCTTGCCCTTCGCGAACACTTCGGCTATGTGCCTGTATTTTTCGACCGAGAGGGTCACATGCCCCTCGAATGGCTTGTCCACCACTTTCTGCACCTTTCCCAGCTTCTCGATCACGTAATCCTTCAAAGGCTTGCTTGGGTCGACATGACGGAAAGTGACTGTTATGTTCCCCACTCCTTATCCCTCCTTTGCGGAAACGGTCTCTTGCGGCAACGGCTAGAACAGCTTCTTTCGCTTGGACGAGGGGAGCATCCCGAGCTGGGCGCGGTACTTCGTCACCGTCCGGCGCGCGATCCGGATCCCCTGGTTGCGGAGAAGGCGCATCAGTTCCTGGTCGGATAGCGGTTTTTCCCCTCCCTCTGAGGAGATGATCTCCCTGATCTTCTCCTTCACCGACTTGGAAGCGATGTCCTCCTCCCCCCCCTCGCGATTCAGCCCGGAGTTGAAGAAGTACTTCAGCTCGAAAATGCCGTGCGGCGTGTAGACGTACTTGCCGCTCGTCACCCTGGAGACGGTCGACTCGTGCATCGATATGTCCTCGGCGACGTCCCGCAGGGTCAACGGCTTCAGGTGCTTCGGCCCCCGGTCCAGGAAATCGCTCTGCAGCTTCATGATGCTTTCCACGACCTTATAGATGGTCCGCTGCCGCTGCTGGATGCTCTTGATGAACCACAGCGCGGAGTTCACCTTCTGCTTCAGGAACTCGCGGTCCTCCTTGGGCAGCGATTCCCCGTCCGAAAGGAGACGCCGGTAATAGGAGCTGAGCCGCAGCCGCGGCTGTCCGTCCTCGTTAAGGGTGATCACCCACTGGTTGTCGACCTTGACGACGTAGACGTCCGGGGTGATGTAGTGCACGTCGTCGCCCGAAAACTCCCTGCCCGGCTTGGGCGAGAGGGTAACGAGCTTCTGGTACGCCTCCCGGACCGCCTCTTTCGAGATCCGCAGGCGCCTTGCCATCCCCGCCAGGTCGCCGCGGGAGAATAGGTCGAAGCAGTCGGCCAGGATCTTGAGCGGGAGGGAGAACTCCTCCCCCTTTTCCCGCGCCTGGATCATCAGGCATTCCCTCAAGTCCCGGGCGCCCACTCCCGTCGGATCGAGCGCCTGGATCTTCGCTATCGCTCCCTCCACCGCCTCCAGCGGTTCGGAAAGAGTTCCCGCGGCCTCCTCGGCGGTGACCTTCAGATACCCGTTCTCGTCGATGTTTCCTATCAGGTACGAGGCGATCCGCCGCTGGTCGTCGTCGGCGTTGGAAAGATTGAACTGCCACTCCAGGTACTCGGCCAGGGTGGGCTTCCGGGTGAGCAGGTTCTCGTAGTAGGGGCGACCGTCGTCCTCGTCCCGCTCGCGCTCGCCCCGGCCTTCCGACGGCGCGCCGTCCTCGAAGTAATAGTTCCAGTCGATGCGGTCGATCAGCCCGGTTTCGTTCCGCAGGCGGGGTTCCTCCCCGGGAGGGGACATGTTCTCCGATGTGGTGGCCGCCTCCTCGGATCCGGCGCTTTCCTCGGGAGTGTCCTCTCCTTCGGACGAGCCTTCGTGCGCTTCTTCGAGGATGGGATTGGTTTCGAGTTCTTCGCGGATCGCCTGCTGCAGCTCCAGGCGCGAAAGTTGCAGTAGCTTGATCGCCTGCTGCAGCTGTGGCGTCATCACCAGCTGCTGGCTCAATTTCAGGGACTGTCGTAACTCCAGCGCCATTCGCCCCTCAGACGGTCAAAGCGTAAATCCGTCTCCCAGATATATTTCCCGAACACGCGCGGATGCCGCTATCTCCTCCGGGTTGCCCGATAACAGGATCTCCCCCTCCGAGATGATGTACGCGCGATCACACACTTTGAGCGTGTCGCGCACGTTATGATCCGTTATTATAACCCCTATCCCCTTCGCTTTTAAGCCAAGTATAATCTGCTGAAGGTCGGAAACCGAGATCGGATCGATTCCTGCGAAGGGCTCGTCCAGGAGCAGGAACGAGGGTGACATGACCAGCGCGCGGGCTATCTCCACGCGGCGCCTCTCCCCCCCCGAAAGGGAAAGTCCCGCCGTTTCCGCAACATGGGAAATCCGCATTTCCCGCATAAGCAGCGTAAGCCGCTCCTCCCGCTCCCCAGGGGACAACGGCGTCTCCTCGAGAAACGCCAGAATGTTATCCCGGACGGTCAGCTTCCGGAATACGGACGGTTCCTGGGGAAGGTAACCGAGCCCCATGCGGGCGCGCCTGTGCATCGGAAGCCGGGTGATCTCCTGCCCGTCGAGCGTGACCTCTCCCCTGTCCGGCGATATGAGTCCGACAATCATGTAGAAAATGGTCGTTTTCCCCGCTCCGTTGGGGCCCAGGAGACCCACTACCTCTCCGGGCCCTATGCCGAGCGAAACCCCCCTCACCACTTCCCGGCGGCGGTATTGCTTCGACAGGTCATGTACGGCGAGCGACTTCACTTTCCCTCTTTCTCCTTCCTCTCGGGGCCGCCTTTCGGGTGTATGACCGCCCTGACGCGTCCTCCCTCACCCCCCGTGACCGTGGACCGGTTCTCGCGAAGATAAATGGTAACCGCCTCCCCCTTCACCGTGTTGCCGGCCTGGGTGAGGTCGGCGCCCCCCGAAAGGACTATCCGCTGCTCGATGTTGTAGAAAACGGCGCGCGCCGCGCGGGCTTCCTTGTCATCCTGTCTCACCAAAACGTTCCCTTCCGCGACGATCTTCTCGATGACCCCCGAGCCGCGGGAATATTCCGCGAACAGGCGCTCGGCGGACAGCGTAACGTCCCCCTGCGTGGCGACCACGTTTCCTTCGAACGCCACCGAATTCCTGAGGCTGTCGGCCGACAGCCGGTCCGCGGCGATCTCGATGGGCCGGTTCGCCGCTTCCTCGGCTCCTGGAATCCTGCGTTCCTGCGCAGCCGCCGCGGAAACGACGGCCGCAAGGATCAGGAATACCGGGATCGCCGCCCGAATCCGCATCGGCTCACCCTCCTCTTCGAAACGTACGGCTGGGCACCAGCCGGGTCTTCGGCGCCTCGAGCGCCATCTTGCCTTCACGCCAGCGCCAGACCAGGTTGTCCCCGGCGATGGAGAGATCCGGTCCCGAAAGCACGGCCTTGCCCCTGGCGGTAAGGACCTGTTCGGGGAGCGAAAGAATCGCGGCGGGCACGCTGGCAGACCACCCTTCGCCGGTCCTGGCGGAGCCGCCTTCCGGCAGGATTATCTGCCCGGTCTGCATGTCCCATGAGGCTTCCGGGGCGCGCACCACGGGATTCCCCGCGGCGCCGGACATCTCGAGCGTCACTCCGCTGGCGGAGATCCTGCCGGTCTGGAGAAGGTAGGCGGCCTGATCGGAGACGAGCCGGTACTGAGCTCCTTCCTTCCGTATTTCCCGCATGACCACATCCCGCAGGATTACCTCCGGCTCGGCCCGGGAACCCGGCCGCTCCCCGATCCCTTTTGGTCCGGGGCTGAGCCCGTAAGTCGCGACCAGAACGCCGACCGCTCCCGCGACGGCCATCGACACGGCGAGGGGAATCGCCCAGGGGCGCGCCATCTAAGGTCCGGTCGCGAAATATCTGGAGGCGACCTTCTCCCATGCCCCGCTGGAACGCATGACGAACTCGATGATCTCCCGGACGGCCCCCTGGCCTCCGGACCGTGCGGAGACGAAATCCGCCGCCTCCCGCACGTAACCTTCCGCGTCGGCCACGGATGCGGCGAAACCGACCCTCTTCATCAGGGGCACATCCACGATGTCGTCACCGACGTAGGCGGTTTCCAGGGGAGAAAGGCCCTTGCCCGAGATGATCTCCTTCCAGGCGACCACCTTGTCCGTAGCGCCCTGAAAGACTATCGAAATGCCCAGTTCCTTCGCACGGACCTCGACCACCTCCGACTTCCGTCCCGTGATGATCCCCACTTCGACGCCGGCCCGCTGAAGCATCTTTATTCCGTGCCCGTCCCGGACGTGGAATCGCTTGATCTCCCTGCCGTCCACGTCGTAAACGATGCCGCCGTCGGTCAGCACGCCGTCCACGTCGACCAGGAACAGGCGGATATTTTTCGCCTTCTCGGCGGCGTCGGGCCGTATGAACGGGGCGCTCATCCGACGCCGGCCTTCAGGAGGTCGTGTATGTGGACTATGCCCGCCAGCCGCTGTTCCTCCCCGGCCTCGAAGACGAACAGGCTCGTGATCGAATGCTCCTCCATCTTTCGCAGTGCGGAGGCGGCCAGATCCGATGACGAGATGCGCTTGGGGCGGGTCGACATGACCTCTTCCGCGCGCGCGGCAAGAAGGTCGACCCCCTTCGCCATTGCGCGGCGCACGTCCCCGTCCGTTATCACCCCGACAAGGGCGCCGGAGCCGTCGAGCACCCCCGTGATTCCGAGCCGCTTCGCGCTTATCGTGAACAGGGCGTCCTTCAGCGGCGTCTCGCAGGAAACCAGCGGGATCTCCTCGCCCGTGTGCATCAGCTCCTCGACCGTGATGAGCTTTCTTCCCAGCATCCCGCCGGGGTGCAGCATCGCGAAGTCCTGTTCGGAGAACCCCTTCTCCTCGAACAGCACGACCGCGAGCGCGTCCCCCATGGCCAGCGCCGCGGTGGTGGATGCGGTCGGCGCCAGGCCCATCGGGCATGCCTCCTCGCGCACGCCGACGTCGATCGCCGCGTCAGCGTGCCGGGCGAGCGTGGACTGCGGGTTCCCGGTCAGCGCGATCAGCTCCAGCCCCAGCCGCTTGAAGACCGGGAGAAGCCGCACCACTTCCTGGGTCTCGCCCGAGTTGGAGAGCGCTATGACGATGTCGCCCTTGAGGACCATGCCGATATCGCCGTGCAGCCCTTCGGCCGGGTGGAGGAAGAATGCCGGGGTCCCGGTGGACGCCAGCGTCGCGGCGATCTTCCTGCCGATGAGCCCCGACTTGCCCATACCGGTCACTATCACCTTGCCGGGAGCGCGAAGGAGCATCTCGATCGCCCGGGTGAAATTGCGGTCGAGTTTCCCGCGCAGCGAGAGCAGCCCTTCCGCCTCGATGGAGAGCACGCGCGCGGCGCGCGCCGTGAGGTCGCGGATCATGTCCCCCCTCCTTCCCTGGCGTTCGCAGGCTCCGCCGCCGCGCGGATCGCCATGAGCGCGCGCAGGAGCGGCTCCACGTCGTCCAGCGGCAGGCTGTTCGGGCCGTCGGAGAGCGCCCGGTCGGGATCCGGATGCACCTCGAGGAATACCCCGTCCGCTCCGGCGGCGATCGCCGCCCGGGCGAGGGGCGCGACGAAACGGCGCTCTCCGGAGGATGACTTTCCCGCTCCGCCCGGCAGCTGGACGCTGTGCGTGGCGTCGAATATCACGGGGCAGATGCCTTCCCTTATTGCGGGCAGAGAGCGGAAATCGACCACCAGGTTGTTGTATCCGAACGTCGTTCCTCGCTCGGTTACCATCACGGCGGAATTTCCGGTCGAGGTGACCTTCTCCACGGCGTTTCCGATGTCCCATGGAGCCATGAACTGCCCCTTCTTGATGTTCACGGGAAGGCCCGTCTCGCCTACCGCCAAAAGCAGGTCGGTCTGGCGGCACAGCAGCGCCGGGACCTGGATGAGGTCGACAACCTCGGCCGCAGCCGCGGCCTGGCGCGGCTCGTGCACGTCGGTGGTCACCGGAACTCCGAATCTCCTCTTCACCTCCGCCAGGATGCGCAGCCCCTCCTTTTGCCCGGGACCCCGGTATGACGCTCCGGAGGACCGGTTGGCCTTGTCGAAGGATCCCTTGAATATGAGTCGGAGCCCCAGCCTGGAGGAAATGCCGGAGAGGAACCCCGCCACCGTCATCGCGAGGCTCTCCGATTCGAGGACGCACGGCCCGGCGATGAAGGCCGGCGGGTTCCCGGCCCCTATCCGGAACCGGCCCGCTATCTCCACCTGGCGTATCACGCGGGAACCTGTCGCCGGGAAACCGCATAGGCGGCGCCGATGAAATCGCGGAACAGCGGATGGGGCGCCATCGGACGGGACTGGAACTCGGGGTGGAACTGACAGCCCAGGAACCACGGGTGGTCCTGCATCTCGACTATCTCGACCAGGCGCCCGTCCGGCGACAGTCCCGTGATGCACAGCCCCTTGGCCGAGAGCGTATCGCGGAATTCGTTGTTGAACTCGTAACGGTGCCGGTGGCGCTCCGATACCGCCGCGGCGGCGTACGCCTTGCGGGCCAGGGATTTTTCGGAGAGCGAGCAGGGATACGCGCCGAGACGCATGGTCGCCCCCTTCTCCACCACTCCCCGCTGGTCCGGCATCAGGTCGATGACCGCGCACTCGCTCTCGGCATCCAGCTCCCTGCTCGTCGCCGCGGACAGGCCGCACACGTTCCTCGCGAACTCGACGACGGCCACCTGCATGCCGAGGCAGATACCGAAGTAGGGGATGCGGTTCTCGCGGGCGTACTTGACCGCCGCGATTTTCCCTTCCACGCCGCGCGACCCGAATCCGCCCGGGACAAGTATCCCGTCAGCCCCTTTAAGGAGCGCCTCTGCCCCCTGCCGCTCGACCTCCTCCGAGTCCACGTACCGGTGGAGGACCCTGACCGAGTGCGCGATCCCGCCGTGGGTCAGCGCCTCGTTCAGGCTCTTGTACGATTCCCGCAGGTTCACGTACTTCCCGACGATGGCTATCGTCACCTCGCCCACGGGGTTCTTCCATTTTTCCACTATCTCCGCCCAGGAGTCGAGCCGGGGCTCGCCCGCCCAGATATTCAGGCACTCCATGATCTTGCCGTCCAGCCCCTCCTGGTGGAACACCAGCGGCAGCTCGTATATCTGTTCCACGTCCCTGGCGGTGATGACCGCGTCCTCGGTCACGTTGCAGAACAGCGCGATCTTCGCCTTGATGTCCTTGGGCAGCGGCCTGTCGCACCGGCACAGGAGGACGTCGGGCTGGATGCCGATGGAGCGAAGCTCCTTCACGCTGTGCTGGGTCGGCTTCGTCTTTAGCTCCCCAGCGGTGCCTATGTAGGGGACGAGCGTTACGTGGACGTACAGGACGTTCTCCTTCCCCCGGTCCGTCCGGACCTGGCGGATCGCCTCCAGGAACGGCAGGCTCTCGATGTCGCCCACGGTGCCGCCGACCTCGACGATCGCCAGGTCGTAGCCCTGCGCCGCGGCGTAGACGACCCGCTTGATCTCGTCGGTAATGTGGGGGATGACCTGGACCGTCCCGCCCAGGTAGTCGCCGCGCCGCTCCTTCGTAATCACCGAGTGGTAGATCTTGCCGGTCGTGCAGTTGTTCTTCTTCCCCATTCTCGAGGATATGTACCGCTCGTAGTGGCCAAGGTCGAGGTCGGTCTCGGCGCCGTCGTCGGTCACGAACACCTCGCCGTGCTGGAACGGGTTCATTGTGCCGGGATCGACGTTGATGTACGGGTCGAGCTTGAGCATGGTGATCCGCAGGCCCCTGGCTTCCAGCAGCGCGCCGATCGATGCGGCGGCCAGCCCCTTCCCGAGGGAGGACACGACCCCCCCCGTCACGAAGATGAACTTCGGTTTTACCGTTCTTTCCGGCCGCATATCCTCTCCTCGACGGCGCTCAAGTCCTCGGGGGTGTCCACGCCCACCGAGTCGTGCTCAACGTCAACGACGCGGATCCTGTAACCGCACTGCAGCACGCGCAGCTGCTCCAGCATCTCCGCGGATTCCAGGGAAGCCGGGGGGAGAGCCGCCACCGTGAAAAGGAAATCCTTCCGGTACCCGTAGATGCCGAGGTGCTTGCGGAACCTTCCGGACCCGCCGCCCCGGTAATGCGGGATCGGGGACCGGGAAAAGTAGAGCGCGTCTCCGCGGTCGTCGACGACCACCTTCACCACGGACGGATTCAGGAACTCCCCCGGGTCCTCCCGGCGAAGGGCCGCCGTCGTCATGGAAACCGCCGGGTCGCCCAGCAGGGGAGCCGCCACCGCATCTATTACGGAAGGGTGCATCATCGGCTCGTCGCCCTGCAGGTTGACTATGATCTCCTCGGCAAGGCCCCTGGCCGTCTCCGCCACCCGGTCCGTTCCCGAGGCGCATTCGGGCGAAGTCATGACCGCCTCCCCCCCGAACCCGGTGACCGCCGCGACGATGCGGGCGTCGTCGGTGGCCACGACAACCCTGGAGGCAAGCCGGGATTTCCTTGCTTTTTCCCAAACATACCATATCATCGGGCGACCGTCTATTTGGGCCAGCGGCTTTCCCGGCAGCCTCGTAGACGCGTACCGGGCGGGGATCACCACAGCCACGCCTTTAGGGGGACCGCTCACGGAAAGACAGGGGCCGCGCGGAGTCCCTCCTCCTCCGGGAAGCCCATCATGAGGTTGAAGCACTGGACGGCCGCGCCCGACGCCCCCTTGACGAGGTTGTCGATGGCGGAAACGACGATCACCCTCCGGTTCTTCGCATCCGCCCTGAAGGCGATGTCGCAGAAATTGCTCCCCGACACGTCCTTGGTGGACGGAAGAACGCCCGGCAGGCACATCCGCACGAAGGGCTCCTTGCCGTAATGCTTTCGATATGCCTCCTCCACCGCCTCCTGCGTCACCTTCGCCCGCAGCGCCGCGTAGCAGGTCGCAAGGATCCCTCGGACCATCGGTATCAGGTGGGGGACGAATGTGATGGAGACCTTCTCTCCGGCGGCGAGCGAGAGTTCCTGGTCCATCTCGGGGTTGTGCCTGTGACCGGGCAGCCCGTAGGGCCTCACCCCCTCCTCGACCTCGGGATAGTGGAACCCGAGCGAGGGACTTCTGCCTCCGCCCGAAACGCCGGTCTTGCAGTCGGCCACTATCCCCTTCCTCTCTATGAGCCCCTCCGCCATGAGCGGATACAAACCCAGGATAACCGAGGTGGGGAAGCACCCGGGGACGGCCGCGAGTCGCGTCTTCCGCAGCGCGTCCCTGTAAACCTCCGGAAGGCCGTAGACGGCCTTGGAGCTCAATGCGGGACTCTTGTGCCTGACGCCGTAGACCGACTCGTATAACGGTATGCTGCGGAAACGGAAATCGGCCGAGAGGTCGACGACCGGTATCCCCCTCGCCAGAATCGCATCGGCAACCGGCGCCGAGACCGTATGCGGAAGCGCCAGGAACGCGGCGTCGAAGCCAGCCGACATCATCTTCTCCATCTTTCCGAAGGCCGCGCCTGCGAGCCTCCCGCGGAACGGGGGGAAGGCCTGGTCGAGCGGCTGTTCGGAATACTGCTCCGAGGTCAGCGCCGAGACCTTCACCCGGGGATGGGACAGAAGGAGCCGAATGAGCTCGAACCCCGTGTATCCGGTCGCGCCGAATATTGCCACTTTCTTCATCGCGTCACCCACCTCGTGCGATTATACATTCCGCGGAGCGCCGACAGGCTCCGCTTCCGGACCGCTCAAAACCGATTTCGCCCGGCGAGCGGGCGGCGATAACGGCAAAAAAAGAAGGGGAAGGCGGCGGTAGCTGCCTTCCCCCTCGGGGAATCGTTCGGCGGGGCTTTGCCTCGCCCTCCTGCTTTACCGCTTGGAGAACTGGAACCGTTTCCTCGCCCCCGGACGCCCGTATTTCTTGCGCTCCTTGATCCGCGCGTCGCGCGTCAGGAAGCCCGCGCGCTTCAGCACCGTGCGCAGCTCGGGATTTTCCGCCTGAAGCGCCTTGGCCAGGCCGTATTTCACCGACTCGGCCTGTGCCGCAGGACCGCCGCCGCGGACGTTGACCTCGACGTCCACCGCCTGCCGCCTGCCGGTGAGAACCAGCGGCTGGACCGCGACCGCCCGCAGCGCCAGGACCGGGAAGTAGTTCTCGAACTCGCGCCCGTTTATGTTGATCCTGCCGCTGCCCGACTTCATGTATACCCGGGCTATCGCCGTCTTGCGTTTTCCCGTCGCGTAAACTTTCGCCGCCTGTGCCATGTCGCTTCCTGGTCTCCTATTCGTTGACGGCCAGCGCCTTGGGCTGCTGTGCCTTGTGGGGATGATCCGGGCCTGCGTAAACCTTGAGCTTGGTGAAGAGCCTGTCGCCCAGCCGGGTCTTGGGCAGCATTCCCCTGACGGCCCATTCCACCAGGCGCTCCGGGTGAGCCGACACGAGCACCTTCTCCGGCGTGGTGGACTTGAGCCCCCCCATGTACCCCGTGTGCCGATAATAGGTCTTGTCCGTCGCCTTTTTCCCGGTCAGTTTCACCTTGCCGGCATTGACGACTATGACGAAATCGCCTATGTCGGCGTTGGGGGTGAACGTCGGCTTGTGCTTCCCGCGCAGGACCTCGGCCACCCTGGTTGCGAGGCGCCCCAAAACCATGTCCTTGGCGTCCACAACGTGCCAGACCTGGTCGGCAGGCTTTCTGGTGAAATATTCCGTCTTGTTCATCGGCGCAAACCTTTCCCCTTAAAATCAAAGCGTATATTAAAGCCCAGCCATCGCACACCGTCAAGCGGAAAGTGGAAACTCGCGTCAGTTTCTATAGCGATAGTTTTGCGGCTCCAACTCACGGCTTCATGCAATTCATCGAGAAATCGTAATACGCGTCACCGCCTGTCTTCATGTCGCCGACGCGTTCCCCTCGGAATGTGCCTGTTCCTTTATCATCCGCATATCTTCCCGTGCCGCCGATGCATTCGAACGTTCCTTCGATAACAAACTTTTTCCCGTCCGCTGACGGGCCGGCCGAACCAATCGCCTTTATTAATCGAATTGACCCGTCCGGATCGGTGTACTGGCTGTAATCGACAAAGGATCCTTTCCCTTTCATGAAATCGTATTGAAATGTGGCGGTTTTTTTGGCGACCTGACCTGTTGAGTAGAACATCAATCCGGCTTGCTGGGCGATTCCCAGGATATGTCCTGGGACATCGCCGACTTCCATGGTTTCCATCTTCGTGAAATGCGCCGTGACTTTGCCTGTGACTTTTTCATCTGCCGCTGCGGTTGCCGAGACGAAAACAACCATCATGAAAAGCGCCATCACGATAATCGTTGCCCAAAAGCCGAAAACCGTCTGTTTCATCCGGCAGATGTGCATGACACCCCTCCTTTTCTGTTTGTCATTCTTACGCCGCCCCTGGCCCAAGCGACGACCCGCTGCATACGAGCACGATCTTGCCTATCACGCCTCCCTTCTCGAGCAACTCCTGCGCCTGTCTTGCCTCGGCAAGAGGAAATCGCTGCGCGATGAGCGGCCTGATTTTTCCTTGCCGAAGGAGATCGAGCAGGACGATCAGATCCTGTCGAAACAACGCCGGTCTCAGCCGTTTGAGCGTCTGGATGCTGTAGGGGACCACCCGTTTCCGTCCCGGAAGAAGCCAGCCGCCGGCGATGTACAACGCGTATATGGGGAGTCCATGAAGGCGATTACGACGGCCCGTGCGGGCCGAACCTAATCCGTCCCCACGTAGCGAGGTTGTATTGCCGTAACCCACCACCTTCCCGCCCGGACGGAGAGCCTCGCGCGAATGCCAGAGATGGGCGCCACCGATGGGGTCGAAGACCGCATCAACGCCCTCGCTCGTGAAGCGGTGAATCTCCTCCACGTAATCCTGATTCCTGTAATCGATCGCGACACCGCCCAGCTCGGAAACTGCCGGCGCCCCTCGCGATGAACAGGTGCCGTACATCTCCAGTTCGGCAAGGCGCCCCAGCTGCAGCAGTGCCGTGCCGACCCCGCCTGACGCGCCGTGAAACAATACGCGCTGGCCAGGTTTGACCTTGGCGGAGCGATGCAGCATCTGATACGCCGTGATGTAGTTCAGAATGAGGCTGACGGCCTCAGCGGCGTCCAAGCCTGACGGCACCGGAACCAGCTCGCGCTGCGGCAGGCAGACGAACTCCGCGTACGCGCCGTGGATGGGCATGGCGGCAACGATCTGGCCCGATTCGATTCCGGAGACACCGTTGCCGAGCCGATCTACTTCGCCAACCAGGTCCCACCCAGGCGTGTAGGGTACCGGGGGTGTTTCGGGATGGACGCCCTCGCGCGCCATTATGTCGGGCAAGGAGACGCCTGCGGCATGCACTCTCACCCGCACTTCACCTTCCTTTGGCTCGGGACGCTCTTCTTCAACCACCCGAAGTGCATCGGGCCCGCCGTAGTGAGTGACGATGACGCGCGCGTGTCTCATGGACTTCGTCCTCCCTTGGCGGTCGCTGGCCTGTGCGGCCTGACGCTCCGGACAGGCTGCAGCGCATCAAGTATTTCGGCAGGGCAGCCGCCAGCTTCAGCCTGTTGTCAGGCAGCGATTTCTTATCGATGGCGACCATCATGATCAATTGGTTTGTGATGGCCCGACGAATCGTCCTTTGATCTGTTTCCAACGTGTGGACCCGCCGACAGTCCGTGTTGCGCGTGGACGAGAGCATGACCACGACCCCTGGCAATCAGCCAGCGATTCACCGGAAAAGCCCCCAAGCCTGCAAGCAACAGCGCACCCGCCAGGCTTGCCCAAAACAATGGATCCGTGAGCCCGGCGTCCATCGCGCCAGGGACTAAAACCATGATACCGTTGTCCACGATCTCCATGACGACGATAGAAAACGTGTCCGACGCCGTTGCGACCCGAAGGGTGGTGACGAGGGCCAAGCCAGACCTGAGCAGCGGAACCACCGTAAACGCGTAACCGAAGATAAATGCCAGTGCCACCGACACGGTGATCGTGACGCCTGTACGCCAGCCGAACCCTGCGCCCAATGCCATTCCGAGAATCTCGCCGATTGAACAGCCTGCGAGGCAGTGTGCCGTAGCGGTGAACGCCAAGCGGTTCGTGGAAATACGCGCAATCCCGTGTGCGCCGTGGTTTTGAGTCATGCATTCCCGTCCTCAAGTTACGGACCCACAGAACACCCTTATGCCGATCTTATCGTATGCGCGGGTCAGCGCACAGGGGATAAGCGATTTGTCTGCTTAACGCTCCGGCCAAGCCGGCTGCGCACAGCGAGAAACGCGCGGTCTGTCAGCTTTGTACATGTAAAATCCGGCGCAAAAAAACATCAACGACTTTGGTTCGAGGGAGGCGCCATTATCTTCTAGCGGAATAAGCGGCCGCATCAATTCAGGGCAAGGATTTAATCAACTTCCGATATTCATCCTCGGTAAACGCACGAAACGTCTCCGTATGGACGTTGCCCTGCGAACCGGTCGCCAGAGCCAACCTTGCTGCCGTTTCGTCATTTGGGTGGTCAGCGATTATGACACCATCGTATCGGCCGAACGTAAGGTAGAATTGCTTCAGCTCTCCTCCCATTGCTTTGAATGCTTTCTTCGCAGCGTCAAGCCGGGCAGGACTCTCCTTGATATTCTGTGCTCCCTGTTGCGTGAATCGCATCAAGGTAATGTATGTGGGCATCGTCCAGCCTCCTTTCATGCCGGATTTTTAGCGCCTCCCTCAAGACGCCATCTCAAATTCAGGTGAACAAAGTCATCCCAACGCTGCGCTTGAGCTGCGGGGCCTCGGGATCTTCCATGGGCAGCCGTCATCTCCAGCCGGTAGTTAGACTTCGATCATCAACGATCTTGCACATTAAGTTCAAAAACTACTCGCCCCCATCCGCCGCACTGAACCCCAACGTCGATACATGCACTTCGCTTGAATCTCATTTCGTTCGGATCGACACCAGCATAGAAAAGTTCATTGGCCGCATAAATCAAGGGGGTCACCGCATTCATCGCATAGACGCAGACCTTCTCGGGACAATGCTTTGTCAGGAGGTTTCCCGCCCCATCGAAATAGAGCTTGTCGCCAACCTTGTGCTGGCTGTTGCACCCATGAGATTCTACGACTTCCAGCACAATAGCCTTTTTCAGCAGGGCAGGTGCTTTTGACAGCACATCATCGTTTCTTTTGCTCTCTTGAAAAATCTTCATCTCTTCATCTGTGTAACCAAGATGACTCTTCATCATTTTCCATTTCACCGTGCCCCAGGCTTTGTCACGAAGGCTCATCCGGTCCTCCAATCGGGATCGCAAGTCTGACGCTCGCGCTATGCTGCGGGCCGAGCGGGCACGCTTATTACCCTCGAGCAAAAGAAAAAGCGTGAACGCTAAGGAGCCGTCAGCTTCAACCGGTAGTTAGACACGATTGCTATTTTACCAATAGTGATAATATTTTTTCTGCCACTTCCTCCATCGCCCTTACTGGTAATTTACACGAATATTCTGCGCGTCTCGTTTTCCAATCAATATTTCGTACGTGGTCAGCCAATATTGCTCCCGATATTTTCAATCCATCAGGAACTAACACCTCGAATGGATATCCCTTAACATGACTTGTAATTGGACAACACAATGCCATGCCGGTTTTCCCGTTATATATCGATGGAGACATCACAACGGCAGGTCGCCTCCCGCTTTGCTCGTGGCCGTCCGGAGGGCCAAACATCATCCAAACAACATCTCCGCGCTCCGGGACATACCCGCGGCGGCTCACCACACCTCTCTCCCGACGGCCGGACCCCAAATATCTTCTTTATGGAGGTTTTCGTTCGTGATTCTGGACACCAGCTGTTTCAAACTATATTTTCGCCTTTTTATGGGTGCAATTATCAATTTGCCTTTCTCTACGGCAAGATCCACCACTTCCTCATGTCCCAAATGCGCCTCCGCAGCCAATGCTTTCGGAATCCGTACGGCCAAGCTGTTGCCCCATTTTTGAATTCTTGCCTGCACGATCTCACCTCCAGTATGTATCTACAATGATGATACATAATGAATTGGGACCTTGCAAGCTGTGTCTAACGCTCCGGCCGAGCTGCGGGCCGAGCGGGCACGCTTTTTACCCGCGAGCAACAGAAAAAGCGTGAACGCGAAGGAGCCGTCAGCTTCAACCGGTTGTTGGGCTGCTATAAATTTATAGCGATAGAACCAGCCGCAGCCCATTATCAAGGGTCTTCAAAGCCAGTGACGACAATCGACCGCACCGTTTTGTGAGAAAGCTCTTATCTATCGTGATAACCTGCGACACGTTCGCCACGGAGTCCTTGGGAAAACCCGAGTCGGTTGCGGCAATAAGGACATTTCCGGGAGCTTCAGCAAGCCGGAGATTCGAGGTGAGCACAACGGCGACAACAGTTCGTATACGACTTTGGTTGAACACATCGGAAGAAACAATCACAACAGGACGCCGAAAACCAGGTTCCGAGGCGACGGGATCGGGGAGCTCTGCCCACCATACCGCGCCTCGCTCCATCACCACTCCTCAGGTGGCAATGACTTCACCTGGAGCTTGACTATCCCTGGATCGAGTGTGGATTCCTCTTTACCATATACCGCGTCGAGACGTTCCTTTACCTGTCGGCCTTGGTGCCTGGACAGGAAATCGGCAAGAGCGGTCGCATACAACTTGCTTCGTGATACGCCGAGACGTTTGGCAAGGGAATCCGCAGAACGGAAAACTTTGTCCGGTATGGATACAGCAGTTTTCATACTATGAGTATGATATTTATCATACCATGTGTCAAGTCATTAAGGGTCAATAATCATGGTTCGGTCAGCCCAACGCTCCGCTTCAGCTGCGGGCGCTCAGCGAGAAAGACGCGAGCCGTCAGCTGCAAGCGGTAGTTAGGCCTTTTCACGGTGAAAACATTTCACCAAGAGTGGATAAGACCTCCATTTGTGATTTTTGTCCAATTTTTCCAATCCGTTTCACCAATCTCATTTTGTCGACAGTCCGAATCTGGTCAAGAATAATCTGGCCCTGCTTGCCTTGGAAAACACAAGAAATTCGCGAGGGATAGTCACGCCCCTTCGTAGTCATTGGGGCGACAATAACCGTCGCGATGAATCGGTTCATTTCGTCTGGAGAGATGACGAGACAGGGACGACTCTTCTGTATCTCGCTTCCGACAGCGGGGTCCAGGTTCACCAAATACACTTCAAACCGCTTCACTTCCACTGCCATTCTTCCTTGTCCCATGAAGTCTGGCCAACGGCCTCTGCATCCAACAACTTGTCATCGCCTTTCTCCGCCATAGCCCGGAACCTTTGGGCCCAACCCTGCCGCGGCTTCATCACGGAGCGGATGACGATCTGGCGATCACGAACCTCGAGCTCGACCTCACCGCTCAGATGCGTTTGCTCCAACACCACTTTGGGGATTCGTATGCCTTGAGAATTCCCGATGCGAACAATGCTTGCCTTCATTGAGCACTCCCTCCAAACTCCATCATTATAATTACATTGTAATCACGCATTCCTCCGTGTCAATAGTGAAATAGGCCTAACGCTCCGCTTCAGCTGCGGGCGCTCAGCGAGAAGGATGCGAGCCGTCAGCTCCAAGCGGTAGTTAGGCGGCATTTAACGGATTAATGCGATCGAGCTTCTTTTTCGCCGCCTTTGAAGCCTCCCATAAGTCCACGGCACGCTGTGCATTCAACCAAAACTCCGGGGTATTCCCAAATAAGCGCGACAAACGCAATGCCATCTCCGGGCTCACTGCCCGCCGCTCTCTGAGTAACTCGTTGATGGTCTGGCGAGACACACCGATGGCCCTGGCAAAGCTCGATACGGTGAGCCCGTAATCGGGCAAAAAATCCTCGCGCAACATTTCCCCGGGATGAGTAGGACGAACCTTTCTGATTCTTGTGTTTGGAATGCTCATCTCACACCTCGCTTCAGTGATAATCCGTTAACTCAACGTCGTATGCATCGCCTTTGATGAATCGAGAGCAAATGCGCCATGCCCCACTAACGGAAATAGATAATTGTCCCTTTCGGTCTCTCTCGAGCTCATGCAGGCGGTTGCTGGGAGGAACTTTCAGGTCGTCCAAACCAGTAGCTAAATCAAAGTATTCCAACTTCATCATTGCCCTTTTCCAAATATCCGGAGGGAAGCGTTTCGATCTGCCGTTCTCGTACAACTCCTTCGTATGCCGGTCGGCAAAGGTTTTTATCATGATCTCAATCGTAAACTGTCACGTGACGCTTGTCAATACCTCCATAAGTGTCCGCCTAACGCTCCGGTTGAGCTGCGGGCCGAGCGGGCGCGCTTTTTACCCGCGAGCAAATGAAAAGCGTGACCGCGAAGGAGCCGTCAGCTCCAACCGGTAGTTAGATGGCACTCCATTTTTCGAAAAATACGAATTGGTTTTCCTCACCACCATTTGATCGGGTATTCCCTTCCAGGTCGAATCCGGCTCCACACCAGCGCCACAAGAAAAAGCGCGAGAACCCCGGCTCCAACCGGTTTGAGCAAAACAGTGAGACCAGCATGGTTGTGAACCATGAATAATGGGTTTGCCCCAGCGGGAGGATGAATCGTTCTGGTCAAGATCATGAACACCATCGTCAGTACGACAGCGACAACAGAAACCCAAAGAGCGTCGCCGAACATCTGGAAGCTGAAGATTCCGATGAGTGCTCCCCCGATGTGCCCGCCGAACAACGCTCGCGGTTGGGCCGCTTCGGTTTCGGGCAGAGCAAAAAGGAACACGGTCGAACCTCCGAGCGAAGCGAGGAGAAAAGGCGACCGTTGATCGGCGACAAACCATAGGGCAAGAGCGATTCCAATCGTCGCCCCGATGGCTGAAAAACCAATATCAAGGAATTTCTGCCTTCCGTTGACAAGCATTTCGTCAGGTTCAGGCGAGTCCAATCGTTATCTTCCTTTCCCGGTTATTTGCCCATCTAACGCTCCGTTTGAGCTGCGGGCGCTTATGCCTCAACACGGGCGAGCCGTCAGCTCCAGCCGGTGGTTAGGTGGTAAAAATAATGGTTACATTATGCCGTAGGCCCTGAGAAATAGAAAAATAGCAAGAACATTTATTGATGTGAAAATTAACACTTCTTTTGTCAGAATCATGCCCCATAATGGCAGGTCATCAAAAGGTAGGTCTTCATACAACATTTGGGTGGATCCCACACCCCATGTCCAAAAAAACCACATACCAAAGGATATGAATGAGGCAATAATGCTCAATCCGGAGATTCCGCATAACAAAAAGTTGTCTTGTCTATAGAACTTGATCGCGGCTGCAGCGGACGACGGTAAAGCAGCCAAACTCATAATCGCCAAGCCAAACATTACAATACTTGTAATTGCTGGAAAGAAATAACGCCACCAAAACAATTTTATAGTTATTATTGAATTTCGTTTCTTGTAGGCAACAAAAGACGCCTGTAAGTTTTTCCCACCATCAGCACTTGAATAAGTGCCATTCATTTGTTTATCTAAATGATTTAGCTTAGCGACACAAGTAAAAGTTTCCGGTCGGATGGGGCCTTGCTGAATCGTCATTGTTACCTCATCCCCAATAATACTTCCATCTATTTTCCCAGACAATCCTTCCACCGTCAGAAAACTTCCGGATATATTTGAGCCAAGCTGATTGGCAGTAATAAAGGCAGTCCATTTGGACCCCGGCACGACATGCCTGCCGCCAATTCCAATAATTTTTGCCTCCCATTTCCCGCTTATATTATCTTTATGATCCATGGCCATTCTCCATCATCATCAACTCTCGGCGATCACCTAACGCTCCGCTTCAGTTGCGGGCCCAATGGGCGAAGGGCAGGGGAGCCGTCAGCTGCAAGCGGTAGTTGGGCGGCGTCTTACATTTTTTCCCAGTTCTCCACGCCGCCTTGGATGATCTTAAACAAAGGATGTGGGTCTATCTTTCGAACCGATTTTAATTCATTAAATTTTTGAGGATCTCGCTTCAGTAATTTCGACATGAAGTGATCCCATTCGTATTTGATCTGTCCACGCGTCACAGGCATACACTCCACACGTCCACCCCGAGCAATCTTACCGACGTCGAATTTAAACCCGCGGCGGATCCCTTCCGAATGCACTATACGTAAGTAAGCCGCGATACCTTTTATCGGTGTCCGAGATTGCCGGAATCGTATGAGTTGCGGGTGTCGTTCGTATGCCTTCGTCTGCCCTCTGAGAACAGCTTGAGCCAATAGAGCTTCACGCCAAAGAGCCACGAGACCTTTTGAGTCTAGATACTTCGGATGCAATGTCCATAGGCGCACTGTTTCTAATTGTCTCCGTCCGCCCAACGCTCCGGTTGAGCTGCGGGCCGAGCGGGCGCGCTTTTTACCCGCGAGCAAATGAAAAGCGTGACCGCGAAGGAGCCGTCAGCTCCAACCGGTAGTTAGGCAGCCTCATGTTGCCTTGGTCTGAGTCCTCTGCCTGTCTTCCCTTCCTGGGCCAGAAGATTTTTCACATTTCTTTTTCTGGTCCGCCTGAGGCCCGCATCAGCCGCCTCGTTGCGGCGTCGGCTGCATTCCCTTTTCAGACATTAAATCGCAACACGTAGCTCACACCGAGTGCACATACATACATCCCGACTCCGAATACAGTATGCGTCGCGACGCTTTTCAGCCTTGCCTGCGTTGGATTGGATGTTCTTGATGCAGCAATACCGAGACCAAACGAAGGCTGCATGATGAAGAATGGGAACACGACGGTGCCAATACCGTAGAGCAGCGCAGGCATCAAAGTTGGTCGCACAAGCCAGTCACCTGATACAAGAGCGACAAACACAAGCGCGAACACGAC
>JBLNEW010000025.1:0-14829 GCA_050263095.1 Deltaproteobacteria bacterium
CGAATTTTATTCGCGCCTGGTCCCCTATCTCGATGTTCCTGGCCAGGATCAGCACGCCGGGGTCTATGTATGCGCGCCTGCCGATCTTCCCCCCGGAAAGCCTCAACAGGAAAACGTTCACCGGCCAGGGGAAAAAGAACGCGGCTATCTGGAATATGGCGGCGAGCATCAAAGATCGGCCGTATTCCTTAAAAAATTTCTGTCGATCTTGCCGGTCGGGGTCCTTGGAAGCTTTTCGTGGAATACGATTTTTTCCGGCAGCATGTACATGGGCAGGATCTTGCCGCAGTAGCCGAGCAGATCCCTTTCGCACGGCGTCGCCCCGTCGACCGCCGATACGTGCGAGATTATCCTGTTTCCGAGAAGTTCGTCCGGGACGGCGACTGCGACTGCCTCTTTCACAAAGGGGTGATTGTTCAGCACCGTTTCGATCTCGCTCAACTGTATGCGGTATCCCCTGCTCTTCACCTGCTGGTCTTTCCTGCCCAGGAACAGGTAATTCCCGTCCGCGTCCAGGGTGACCAGGTCCCCCGTGCGATACACCTTCCGGTTGCTCAACCTGGATCCCGGGTCGGTAACGAACGCTTCCGATGTTTTCTCCTCTTCGCGCCAGTAGCCCGCCGCGACAGACGAACTCCTTACATGGAGCTCCCCGGTCTCACCTGGCAGGGCGACCGTACGTCCGTCCTCTCCCAGCGCGAATACTTCGAAGTTAGGGAGGGCCTTTCCTATCGGAATCTTCCACCCTTCATCGTCAGGTATCGCGCTCACCCTGTAGCAGGTGGAGGAATTGGCCTCGGTCTGCCCGTACACGTTGAAGAAACTCGCGCGCGGCATGCTTTCCGAAAGCTTGCGCAGGTATTTGACCGGCAGGACATCTCCGGAAAATATGACTGCTCGCATGGAATCGAACCTGAAACGCTCCATCTTCCCGCGTTCGGCCAGCATGGACAGGACCGAGGCCACGGAATTCCATACCGTGACGCCCGCTTCGTCGATGAACTGCGCAAGTTTCATCGGGAATATCGATAGGCCTTCCGGCACGAGCACGATCGTCGCGCCCCTGCTCACCGCCACGAAAATGTCGAACACCGTCAGGTCGAACTGGAGCGGCGCATGGCAGGCGAGCCTGTCTTCCTTTTCGACCCGGAAATAATCCGCCGCAGAGTTGACGAAAGTCAGGGAATTCAGGTGGGAAAGCCCGACTCCCTTCGGCATTCCCGTGGAGCCCGAGGTATGAAGGATGTATGCCGGTCCGGTATCGGATATGCGGGAACATTCATCCTTGGCCCCGCTCCCGGAGGTCAAGTCTTCCGCGGCCATGATCTCGAGGCCTGCCTTCGCGATCGTCGCCGATGCCGGGACCTTGCCGGCAACGACGATAGTATCCAGCGATGAGTCCGCACCGAGCGACGGGACGATTTTCCCGGCCCCCTCGGCGGTTGCGAACATGATCCGGATGCCGCAATTATCGACGATGTATTCCAGCCTGGCTGCCGGCGCCAGGTAGTCGATCGGAACGTATGCCGCGCCTGCCTTAAGGATTCCGAACAGGAAGACGATCGATTCGATCGACTTGTTCATGAAGATGCCGACCCGGTCGCCGGCCCGCACGCCCATCCCTCTCAAGGCCCGTGACAGCGAGTCGCTCCGGCGGTCAAGCTCGGCGTAGGTCATCGAGCGGCCCTGGAACATGACCGCATCGCGCTCGGGATGCTTCGCGGCGCTGTCGCTCAGAAGCTGATGCAAGAGGAACGGGTTCATCGCCTGTCTATAACCCCAGGAATGTTGCGATGATGTTTCGCTGGATCTCGGAGGTGCCCGAATATATTTTTCCCGCGAGCGAATCCCTCAAGTTCTGCTCGCATTGGAATTCCGTGGAATAGCCGTAGGCGCCGTGGATCTGAAGGGCGTCCAGGCTGTTTTGCACGCAGCTTTCGGAAATGAACAGCTTGGCGATTGCGGATTCGATCGGAGCCCTTTTCCCTTCGGATTTCATCCATGCGACCTTGTACAGGATCAGTCGCGCCAGCTCGTTGCGCACCCGCATGTCCGCTATCTTGTTGGCGACGGATTGGTACTTGCCTATCGGGCTTCCGAACTGCTTCCGTTCCTTGGCGTACCTGATGGTGTCCTCCAGTTCCCTTTCCATCGCCCCGAGGTGCGTCGCGAACAGGCATCCTCGCTCGAGCTCCATCTCCGAATTGAAGATCGCAGTCCCCGCCCCCTCGGCGCCGAGCCTGTTCCGCTCCGGGACTTCGCAGTCGTCGAGAATGACTTCCCCTATCGGGCAGGTCTTAAGCCCCATGAGCTCCATCGGCTGCCCGATCGAGAACCCCGGGAATCCCTTCTCCACGATAAATCCGGAGATCCCGGCGAAACCCTTCTTGGGATCCGTAACCGCGAAAACGAGGAGGATGTCCGCAATCGGGGCGTTCGTAATGAATATCTTCGTCCCCCGCAGGATGTACTTGCCCCCGCTTTTTTGCGCCTTGCACCGTATGCTGAAGGCGTCGGAACCTGAATCGGGCTCGGTCATCGCGTGCCCGCCGACCAACGAACCGTCTATCAATCCCCGGAGATATTTTTCCTTCTGCTCGTCGGTCCCGAATTTCAATATCGGGTATTCGCACGTCCATATCTGCGAATTGATGGAAAACAGCAGGCCGCTGTCCGTGCATCCGTATCCCAATCCCTCCATGGCGGCTACGCACGTCAGCAGGTCCATCCCCATGCCGCCGTAATTCTCGGGCATAGCCATGCCGTGGATACCGAACTCAGCGCACTTTTTCCACCCTTCCCAATTGAACTCCCTCTTCTTTTCCCTGTCTTTGGCCCCGTCGTTCAATTCCCGGCGGGCAAAGTCGATCACGAGCTCCTTGAATTTCGCCTGGTCTTCGCTCGCGCCGAATTCCATGTGTTTTCCTTTCCCCTTCTCCTGGAAGCCTCACCCTGGTTGAGGCGCGTTGTCCCTCTTCCTGGCCGCCAACCCTGCCAGGACGTGGATTATCCCCCACGAGGCCAGGTGTGAAGAGAACGATTTGGGGTCCTGATTCGGGTAGATTTCCACGTAATCGAGCCCTGCGACTCCCGATTCGCCCAGGCGGTAGAGCGCCGAGAAGAGCTCGTGCGCGAAAAGGCCGTTGAAATCCGCCGGGCCTCCCGGGTTGTACGCCGCATCGATGCAGTCGCTGCAGACCGTCACGAAAACGTGCCTTGTTTTCTCCCACGCAATGGAGATCGCGTCGTCGATCACTGCGTCGATCCCCCGTTTTCGTATATCGCGGATGTTGAAGACCTTCGCGCCCATGCTCCTGGCGTATTCGAACTGGGCCGGAGAGTTGCGCGGCCCCCTTATTCCGACGTGGACGATGCTTTTTTTACGCACTTTATCGATCTGGGCGATCCTGTGTATGGGTCCGCACCTCGGGAATTCGTCATCCCCGAAGACCTGCGAATTGTCGAAGTGCGAATCGAAATGGACTATCCCGATATCCCCTTCGGAAGTCTGCGCCAGGGCCTTGACGATTTCAGGCGTGAACGAATGGTCTCCGCCCAGCACGAACGGGATGCTTTCGTTCTCATATATGGCGCACATCGCCTTGAACACGTTGTTCATCGTTTCCGCCGGGTCGTTGGGATTCACTACCACGTCCCCCGCGTCGCCTATTTTCAGGTAATCGAACAGGTCCAGCTCGTACTCGGGCAGGAACCCCCCGTACCGGGCGGAGGCGTGCCGGATGGTGCGGGTCGCGAGCTCGCACCCGGTGAACGAGCCCCACGTGATGGTCCCTTCCCACGGGACCCCCGAGAATATGACGTCGAATCCCTTTTCCAGCCTGTTCCGCCGCAGGACCTCGACCCCGAGAAACGACGGGGTGTCGCCGTAAATCAACGGCAGCGAGGATTTCCTGCCGGCCACCATGGGGACGCTCGTCTTCGCGTTCATGCCTTATCGTTCCTTTCTTGCTGACGATTTGCGGTGCGGTCCAGGAAGGCCGATATGGAATCTACGCTTTCGAAGTTTTCGGGCACGATGTCCTCGTCCTTGAGCGTCGTGCCGAACCTTTCCTCCAGGAAACCGATCAGCTTTATGATTCCCAGCGAGTCGATGAGTCCGTTCGAGATGATGTCGTCACGGTCGCTTATTTCAAGGTGCTCCGGCCGTTTCGCGAGGTTCGTCTTGAGGAAATTCCTTATTTCCGCCCGGCATGACTCTGTCGCCATGAATCACGGTCTCCTTCCGTCGGTTCGACCTGCCGCTTGCCGGTGACCCGACACCCACCACCGTGCGAGGTCCCTGGGCAGCGCGTGCCAGTAATTGTCTTCCCCCAGCTGCTTGAGATGGATGAGAAATTCCTCGTATCGAGCAGCGGGATATTCCTCCGCCCCTGTTTTGGCATCCCCGAAATTCATGTAATCGGGATGGGTGTTCAGCAGCACCATCCCTCCCTTTTCGGCGAGCCAGTCCAGTTTCCGCCTCCAGACGGAATCGTCCTTTTCCTGCATGAGTATGAAGAGCGTGAAGTCCTGCGCCAGCGTGTACGGAAGCTCGACGTATCCGCGCCTTGCTCCGCTCCCCTCGACCCAGAACGGGTAGATCGTCCCGACGCCGTCAGGCTGGGGCTCGAATGGATCCGTATCGAAAGTGGAAGCGTCGTACTCGATGTCCAGGTCGAGGAACCATTCCAGGTTGTGGAACATGGACGGGGCGCGAAAGCCCACTGCCCCCCATTCCTTCAGGTACTCGTTGATCTTCCTTGCCCTTTCCCTGAATAACTTCCTGGAAAACTGGTATTTGCCATCGTGTAGCAATCCGTGCACGCCGACTTCGAATCCCCTGTCCTTTAGCGTTTCCAGCAATTCCGCCGGCACCCGGTATCTCTTCGGCACGAAATTGAACGAAGACCTGAATCCCAGCCTTTCCTCCAGCTCCGCCAGTTCATTGCATCGCCGGGCGCCGCGCACCGTATCGACGTCGTGCGTCAGGACGAGCGCAAACCGCTTTTGCCCCGGCCACCCTTTCCATCCGTCCGGAGTTTTCCCCGCCCGCTCGTCGATCGGCCACACATCGGCGAACTTCTCCCGCTTGTGCCGGACAAGATCCCTTCGCAGCCGGAGCTGGACGCTCCTCGGGATGAGGGGCTTTAATAGATAGTAAATGCTGCTGACAAACATTTCGGTATCCGCCCGGCAAGTCGGATTCGCGCCGGCAATTTCCACCGGCGGAAGGAGCTTTCAAACCGGCTCTTTTTTCGCGATGAAACTCTTGACTTCGCGCGCGACCGCCTCGATCTGTTCAGCGGTCAGCTCCGCGAACATCGGAAGGGACACGAACTCGGAGCACGTTTTCTCGGCCACCGGGAAGCTTCCCTTCCCCTTTCCGAGCGACCGATACGCCTCCTGGAGGTGCAACGGCACGGGATAGTGAATGCCGCAGAATATCTCTTTTTCCGCCAGGGCGCTTATAAGGGCGTCTCTCCTGCCTGCCCGGATGACGTACAGGTGGTAGACATGCCTTGCGTAACCGGCCTCGACCGGCAGCACGATCCCGGCAGCGCCGCCCAGATGCCTTCCGTACGCCTGCGCGTTCCCGCGGCGCGCTTCGTTCCATTTCGCGAGGTGCTTGAGCTTCACGCTTAAGACCGCTCCTTGCAGCCCGTCCATCCTGGCGTTCCAGCCGATCAGGTCGTGATAATACTTCTTCCCCTGACCGTGGTCCCTGAGCATGCGGATCTTCCGGTCCAGCTCCGCGTCGTTCGTCGTCACCGCGCCCGCTTCCCCGTAGGCTCCCAGGTTTTTCCCGGGATAGAAGCTGAAGCACCCGGCATCGCCGATCGAGCCCGCCTTCCTGCCTTTGTACTCGGCGCCGTGCGCCTGGCAGGCGTCCTCGATCACGAACAGCTTTCGATCCCTCGCTATCTTCATGATCGGATCCATGTCCGCCGTCTGCCCGAACAGGTGCACGGGTATGATCGCCTTCGTCCTGCCCGTGACGGCGGCCTCGACCAGCGCCGGATCCATCGTGCATGTCTTTTCGGTGACGTCCACGAATACCGGCCTGGCGCCGCAGTAGCTGATGGCTTCAGTCGTCGCGATGAACGTATTGGGGACTGTTATGACCTCGTCCCCGGGGCCGACTCCAAGCCCGAGAAGCGTAAGCCAAAGCGCGTCCGTTCCGCTGCCCACGCCTATGCAATGACCGGTGCCGCAGAAGGCGGCGAACTCCTTTTCGAACTGCGCCACGAACGGTCCACCCGCGAAAGCGGTCTTGTCGAGCACCTGCTGGATCGCCGCTGCAATGTCGTCACGGATGGTGTCGTACTGGGCTTTCAGATCCAGGAAGGGGACCTTCATTTTTTCTTCTCCTCGGTTGTTTTCCGCATGATGCGGGCCGGGTTCCCGGCGACTATGGTATCGGGTGGGACGTCCTTCGTCACAACGCTTCCTGCGCCGACGATCGCCCTCTCCCCGACCGTGACGCCGCACATCAAGGTGGCGCTGGAGCCGATCGACGCTCCCCTTTTGACCAGGGTGGGGATGCACACCCAGTCCTTCTCCGTCTGGAGTTTCCCGCCCTCGTTAGTGGAACGCGGGTAAGGATCGTTGATGAACGTTACGTTGTGCCCGACGAAAACGTCGTCTTCTATCGTCACCCCCTCGCATATGAAGGTGTGGCTCGAGATCTTGCAGTTTCTCCCGATCTTCGCGCCCTTCTGTATCTCGACGAACGTCCCTATCTTGGAGTTGTCACCGATCTCGCACCCGTACAGGTTCACGAAATCGTATATCTTGACGCCCTCGCCGAGCTTGACGTCCGGCGCGATCTTCCTCATTGCAGGGGCATCGGCCTTCATCCCGGTTCCTTTCTCCATATCGCCGGCTGCGGATTGATCGCCATGTCGTTTTCTATGCCATTGCTGGCTTGACTCCCAGGTCCCTGTCGATGTCGACCTTGTTCCCGTCGTTCTTGAGCGACCTGCTGGCCGCCTCCAGGATCTGAACTACCCGCAGTCCTTCGATCCCCGAAGTCTCCGGCCTGGATCCCTTCTCGATGCTGTCCAAAAAGTGCTGGCACTCGACCTTCAGCGGCTCGACCTGCTTGAGGTACGGAATGAAGGCGTCTCCGTAATGATAGGAATACTGGAACTCGGCGAACGTGTCGTAATGCGGCGGGACCTCGACCCGCTTGTCGTAGATCTTGATCTTCTCGAGGGGCTCGTTGTCGTTGTAGACGATCATCCGCTTGCTCCCCACGATGATCATCTCCCTCACCTTGTTCGGGTCGAGCCAGCTGCTGTGTATCGTAGCGAATCCGCCGTTGGGGAAATTGAGCGAAAGGTTGGTAACGTCCTCGATGTCCTTGTTTATGTGGGCCTTTCCCTGGCAGTTCACCGAGACGGGCGTTTTTCCGAGAAGGTAAAGGATGATGGCGATATCGTGTGGAGCAAGGTCCCACGTCACGTTTATGTCCTTCTGGAAAAGGCCCAGGTTGAGGCGGCGGGAGCTTATGTACTGCACCTCGCCTATGTCGCCCGAGTCGATTATTTCCTTGATCCTGCGCACCGGGGTCGAATATATGAAGGTGTGCCCGACCATGAGGACCAGGTTCCGCTTCGCAGCCGTTTCCACAAGTTCGCTGCATTCCGCCGAAGAGGGAGCCATCGGCTTCTCGATCATCGTGTGCTTTCCGGCCTCCAGGCTTTTCCTCGCCATTTCGTAATGCAGGTGAACGGGCGTGGCGACGACGACCGCGTCAAGCTCCTTGTCATCAAGCAGCGACTCGAAATCCTGCGAGGTCTCCACCGAAGAATAGAGCTGCTTCATGTGGGCCAGGCGTTTGGAATCGCGGTCGCAGACAAGCTTCACGCGGCAGTCCTGTAGCGAATTGAAATTACGGATGAGATTCGGGCCCCAGTATCCGCAGCCGACCACCGCAACGCTGATTTTCTTCTTCATGCCCGGTCTCCTTGGTATGAATTGCCAGTCACAGGTTCACTGCGCGTCCGCATGCCGGTAATATTTGCCGTAATACCGGTGGTAGTATTTCTCCGTCTGCGGCTCCACCCCGTTCAGCACGACTCCAAGAATGTTTTTCTCCCCGATTTCCTCGACCGCCTGGCGGAACATGTTGTGCGGCGTGAAACCCGTACGGAAAATGAAGACGAATCCGTCAACCTGGTCTCGCAGCGCCAGGGTATCGGCAACGGGAATGATCGGCGGAGTATCCAGCAGGATCATGTCGAACTGCGGGCGAATCTCCTTGATGAACGAGCGGAACTTTTCGCCTGCCACCATGTCGGCCGATGCCGTTATCCTCGTTCCCGCCGGGATCACGTAAAGCCCGGGCGTGCGTGTTTTCCTCAGGATGTCCTTCAGGGCGACCGATCCGGCGAGATACTCCGAGAGGCCGGGCAGAGGGGAGATGCCGAGGCGCTCCGCAAGGTCGGATTTCCTCAAGTCCACGTCGATCAGGAGCACCTTCTTCCTCCCGGCGAGGGCAAGGTTCAGCGCGAGGTTGGCGACCGAGACGGTCTTGCCTTCCCCGGTGATGGAGCTGGTGACCGCCACGACCTTGCAGTTGAGCATTTCGGCCCTGTATTCGAACTTGGCCCGAAGCGCCTTGAACTGCTCGTTGAATATGGGATCATCGCCGGCCTCGTTCATCATCGGATTGGGATTCTTTCCGTCGCTTCCCTCCCTGCGCAGGAAAAACGGGATCTTCATCGGGGTCTCCATCAGAAGTTGAGGATGTTTCGGATCTTGTCGCTGTAAACGTGGAGGAAGACGGAAAGCGCGCCCGTGAACAGCACGAGGCCGCCCAGCATGCCTGCACGGCGCAGCGCCTGCTTCCTGGCGTAGCGATGGTCACGGATCACCGGGATGCATGCCAGGACGGGAAGCTTGAAGAAATGCCTGAAGTCCGTCACGCCCCGGATGGTCGGGTCGTGCATCTCGAGAAGGATGACCCCCCCGAACCCGATGACGAGCGCGGAGAGGACCGCCAAGGCCATGACCTTGAGGCGGTCCGGCTTGAACGGATCCTCGGGGAGGTTCGCCGGGTCGAGGATCTGGAATTGCGTCCCCTTCTGTCGCTTCTCGAGGTTCTGGGAGATATCGGCTTCGAGCTTTTTCTTGAGCAGGTCGTCGTACGATTTCTTCAGGTTTTCGTAATCGCGCACGATGGATATCATCTCCTGCTCGCGGCGCGGGGAGCGATCGATCTTCTGCTGGACGGACTCGATGCTTTTCTGTATGCCTTCCCTCTCCTTCTTGTGCGACTCGATCTCGAACGCGGATGCTTCCACCTGGGCGCGCATTCGGCGGATCTCGGCGTCGATCGAGGCGGAATAGGCGACGCCGGGCTTGGCAACGGCCTCGCTCTTCCCTTCGAGGGAAGACTTCTGCAACTCGGCAAGCCTTTTCTCGATGTCCTCCACGCCCTGTTTAGCGCGAAGTATTTCCGGATATCTCTCGGTATATTTTGTTTTCAAATCCGCAAGCTTTGCCCGGCGGATCGCAAGTTCCGCCCGAAGCGACTGCGGGGTCTCCATGAGGACGGTCGTTTCGCCCTTCCCGGGCTCCGCGACGGCGGTCTGTATCGATTTCTCCAGTAGGTTCAACTGCGCCTCGAGAAACACCTTGCGGTCCTCGGTCGCGCGGATCGTATCCCCGTTGGCTCTCAGGCGGTCCTGCAGGACGGTCATCATCCTTAAGTTCGCTTCCATCTGCTGGGGCAGCTCCCCCATGAATCGCATCTTGTATTCCTTGACCCTCGCCTCCTGTGCCTCCAGGCGGGACTTGGTCTCTTTAAGCTGCGATTCGAGGAAATCGGACGTGCCCACGGCCTGCTGCTCGCGGGTCCTCAGATTCTGGTCGATGAAGATGGAGGCGAGCCTCGACGCCGTCAGCATGGCTCCCTGCCGGTTCTCGTAGTTGAACGACAGCGTGAACGCCTCGCTGCTGTCCCTTCTCTTCCCCTGTACGATGTCGATCTCTATCCGCTTCCTCATCAGCTCCAGCATTTCCTCGGAAGAAAGCTTTTTCTTTTCCTTTGGAAAGAGGGCGAGCTCGTCCATGACCTTCAGCAGCGTCGTCCGGCTCATTACGAGCTGCCGGATCGTCGCCAGCTGCTCCTCCACTTTCATGCTTATCGTGGACTTGACGTAATCGGTCGGAACGCTTTGCGGAATGATGAGAATCGTCGTGCTCGACTTGAACTGTTCCGGCGTCACGACGCAATAAACGCTGGCGCCAAGCAGTATGATGAGGATGGTGAAGGCGATGAACCATTTCCGGCGAAGAAACAGCGCCGCGTATTCCCGAAACTCCATACCAGGTCGCAGTGGCATCGGGGCCTCTAAAAGACGGGATAGGTCGTGCTCAGTTCAAGGCCGATCATGATGTATTCGCGCTTGAGGCTGGTCCCTGTCACCCCGTGGGACCACTGGCGGTTTACGTTTCCGGAAAGATTGACGATCGCCCATGTCGCCGCCTGGTAGCGGATTCCCGCCGTCCCGCTCGCCGTAACGAGGTCTTCGGTCACCTGCTCGTCCGTGGAGCGGTTGGTCTGGTAATAGCCTGCCAGGTCCCAAAACCATCTCGGAGCGAACTGGTCGGTAAACGATGCCGTGACGTTGCCCCGCTTCGTGGGCTTTCCGAAACTGCCCGCTCCCGAAAATTCGTAATTCCCGAAAAGCCTCGCCCGGAAATCGAGCTTCGAATAGGTTATCGACAGGCGCCCGTTCGGGGAAAAATCGGTGTCCGTATCGTCGCCCACGCCCGTCGACTGGCGCAGGTAGCCGGCCCCGGCGCGGGCTTCGACTTTGTAGTTTTCCGTAACGTCGTACGCGGCGGTAAGCCCTCCCGCGTATATACGGGAGTTCGGCGCGCTGTCGAAGGAGGTGTATGTGGTTTCCGTGTACAGTCCGGACGAAAATACCGGCGTGAACCTGTGATTCAACGAGGCGTTTCCGGTGATGCTTCGAGACCCCTGAAGATTCGTCGTCTCATCGGGAAACTCCCTCCTGTTTCCTCCTGCTCCGACGCCAAGCTGGAGTTTGGGCGTAAGCAGGTAAACGGTCTGAAGGTTTCCGGAATACTCGCGCACCTTCTGGCGGACGTTGACCAGGGATTCCGGAGGGATCCCGCCCGCATCGGGGAGCTGCGTCAGCTCGTTGCGGCGGAAAGTGTCGCGGGTCTCCAGGAACCGGGCGTACGGGGTCAGGGAAAACCTTTCCGTTAACCGGATCGGGCCTCCCGTGGTCAGTTCCAGGCTCTTGGTAGCGGTATTGGTGTCAAGCTCGGTGCGGTCCGCGTGTTTCTCCAGCTCGATCGCCCCCCTGAGGACGACGTTATCCCCCAAAACGGCATACGAGAGCGCGAGCCTGGGGGTCGCCCTCGTAACGAAATCCGATACCTCGTTGTCGCTTGCGTTGAATACGTTCGAATCCCAACGCTCCTCGAGGAGCAGCGATGGGGTGGCCCTCAGGCTTTCGGCCTCGACCCTGGATGGGCAGGACAGGAAAAACGCCAGGGCGACGATCGCACCGAGCGAGCATATGATGGAAACCGGTCGCATCATGTCACGGCACCACGATCGTGTCGCCCGGCTTCAGGAGGTAGTTTCCCCCGCCGCCGTCGTCCAGCATGTTGTAGTAGTTGACCTTCCGCGATTCCTGCTTAGCCCCCGTGCCGCGTATGAGGCGGATGCTGCGCGGGGAAGCGAACTGCGTGAATCCGCCGGCCAGCGACAGGGCCTGGAGCAGGGACATGTCGCTCCGCAGCGGGAAGGGCCCCGGCTTGACCACGTTGCCGATGACGAATACCTTGGGGGCGTTCACTTGGGTCACGATGACGGAAACCTGGGGCTCTACGATAAAGTCTTTAAGCTTCTGGTGGATGATGTTGGACAGCTCGGACGCGGTCAGCCCTTCGGCCTGCACGTCCTGTACGAGCGGGAGGGATATCTTCCCGTCGGGCCGCACCATCACGTCGCGCGTCAGCTCCTTGTTCTCCCACACCGAGACGTGCAGGAGATCCTCCGGCCCGAGCCGGTATTCCGGCCCGGCCTGGGACGGGGGAAGCGGAGCCGGTTGCTTCGTCGATAAGGGGGCCGGTGCGGCCTTTGCGGTTTCGCTCTCTCCCGATTCCGCCGCAAGAACCGGCGATGCCGTTATGATGGCCGCCGCCAACGCCGCGCAGGCTACCGCCCATAAGGTCTTCACCTTTCTTCCTCCTTGAACGCTATTGTGGTGCGAAACCAGTTTATTGCCCTTCCCGACCCGCTTATTCCCGGTTCAGACCGCATTCCTTGATCTTGTAGAGGAGCGCCTTGTAGCTGATGTCGAGCAGTTGGGCGGCCTTGCGTCGGTTCCAGCGCGTCTGGCGCAGCACGCGTTCTATCATCACCCGCTCAGCCTTGCGCTGCGCGATCTTGGCGACTTCCTTCAACGTTCCCTTCTCCGGAAGCTGGACTTCCGCCTCTTCCGGTTCCCAATCGTCTCCGTCCTGTCCCCTTTGGGCGCCGGCCGCCGCTCTCGCCGCCGGGTACCTCGGGACATCGTCGTTTTCGTCGGTGAAGGAGGCGTACGAGCCGTTTTCCTTCTTGCGCATGAACTCGGAGATAAGCTGGCCTTCGTTGCCGAGTATCACGAATCTCTTGATGTTGTTTTCGAGCTCGCGCACGTTGCCCGGCCACGAGTAGTTGAGGAACATTTCCGTCAGGCGCGGCGAGATCTTCACCCGCTCGCGGTTGTACATTTCCGAATAGCGCGTGAGGAAGTAATCGACGAGAAGCGGCACGTCTTCCTTGCGGTCCCGCAAGGGGGGGAGAACTATGTTGACGACGTTGATCCGGTAGAACAGGTCGCGGCGGAAGCGGTTCTCCTCCACCATGCGCTCCAGGTTCTTGTTGGTGGCGGTGAGTATCCGGCAGTTTACCTTGACCTCCCTTTCGCCTCCTATCCTGAAGAACTGCTTCTCCTGGAGAACGTGGAGCAGCTTCGATTGAAGGTCCTGGTGCATCTCGCTGATTTCGTCGAGGAAGATCGTGCCGTTCTGCGCCATCTCGAACCGGCCGTATTTCCTGCGATGGGCTCCGGTGAACGCTCCGCGCTCGAAGCCGAAGAGCTCGCTCTCGAGCAGCTCCCTTGGCAGGGCCGCGCAGTTGACCTTTATGAACGGCTCCGCCGCCCTGTCTGAAGCCTTGTGCAGCGCCTTGGCCACCAGCTCTTTCCCGGTGCCGCTCTCCCCCGTGATAAGGACCGTTATGTCGGTATTTGCGACCTGGTCGAGGATAGACTGGACCTTGCTCATCCGGTCGCTCAGGGAGAACAGGAGCTTGTACTCGTCCTCGGCCCTGGATTTGCTTTTCAGCTCCTCGAGCTCCCACTTGGCCTGGGTGGTCTCGAGGACCATCTGGATCTTTAAGAGCAGCTCCTCCCCGCGGAAGGGCTTCTTTATGTAGTCGTTCGCGCCGTCCTTCATGGCGCGGACCACCTCTTCCACGTCGCCTTGCCCGGAAACCATGATGATGGGGGTGGCGTTGCCGTTGGAGCGGAGAGGCTTGATGAGATCGACGCCGCTGCCGTCCGGCAGGAAGATGTCGAAGATTACACAGGAGAATACGTGCTTGTCCAGGAGGTCCAGCGCGTCCGCCTTGTTGAAGGCGGTCACCACCTTCATCCCGTTCTCCGTCAGGAGATTCTGCGTGAATTGCGTAAAGACGGGATCGTCATCTACCACGAGTATGAGCGATGCAGACATGGTTTCCCTCCCGACCCTGACGGGTTATCGCAAACCGCATGCCCGGCGGTGTGCGAACGCTGTTATTTATCCACTCATTTTCATATCCGCCCCTATTCAAAGGGTTAAATTGGGCAGTAATTTACCATTGACCATCCGGACTACACACCGGATGTACACAAGAATAGCCTAGTTTTGGGGAAATGTGGGTAGAAAATTTCCTAATTTGGATAAAGAGTTACAGCGGGAGGGAAAATAATACTTTTGTCCCCTTGCCGGGCTCGCTTTCCAGCCAGATCTTGCCGTTCTGGACCTCCAGCAGCTTTTTGCAGATATTAAGTCCAAGCCCGATCCTTGCGCCGGCATCCCTGGAGGCGACGCCACTGCTCTCAGTGAAGATGTTTTCGAGCTGCGACTTCGGCATCCCCGCGCCGGAGTCCTGGATCCATGCGGTAACCGATTTATTGTCAATCGCCCTTGCCCCGAGCCGTATCTCCCCGTCGGGCGGGGTGAACTTGATGGCGTTGTACAGCAGGTTGTCCAGGATCTGCAAGACCCTGTCCGAGTCCCCCTTCGCCTCGAGCCGCGGCATGCCATCCTCAACCGAGATCCTTACCCTTTTCTGCTCGGCGTAGGGGCGGTAGAACACCGCGCACTCCTGCAATAGCGAGTTCAGATCGAACGGTTTCGCCTGGATCTGAAGCTGCCCTCTGCGTGCCGCCTCGTAATCCAGAAGCGTGCTGGCCATCGTCCTGAGCCGCACTATCGTGTGTACGGTCTGCTCCATGAGCTCGATTGGCTCGGTTTTCCTGCAGTCCGCGCACTTTTCCTTGAGTATCTGGAAATACCCGTCCAATACCGTCAGGATCGACTTGAAGTCGTGCCCTGCCATCGAGATCAGGAATCCCGCATAGGCGCTCTGGACAGACGAATCCTTGATCTCTTGCTGAAGGCGGGCGAGCCGCTCGTTCGTTTCCTTCTCGAGCCTGTCGGTCTCGAGGCTCAAGTTGAGTTTCTCGATCGACCGGGCGACGGAGTGCAGCAGGATGTCCCGGGGCACGGGTTTCCGCAGGAAGTCGTATG
>JBLNEW010000026.1:0-13060 GCA_050263095.1 Deltaproteobacteria bacterium
GGCTCCGGCATTTCCCACGTAATGTTTTCAACGTTGGATCCCGTTAACTTTCCTCTCAATCTCGGACCGAAACCGACAGCCGTAAAGAGTATCGTGCTCTCGTCCGGGAATGACACGCCAATCCTGGCGTTCCCGGCTTTATACCAGTTAGAGCCACGCATCTCCGCTTCGTTGCATCCACAAGGCCACGCCCCTACCTCATCAAAGCAGACCTTATGCGTCGCAGTATGGCTGCATTGGTTATCCCTGAATGTTTTTCCCTCGTAGAGAGATTTCAACTGATTAAGAAATACCTTTGGGGCATCCCGTTGTTCCTTCTCGGCTCTTGCCTGAGCCTCGGCGGCCTGTCGCTCTTTTCTTGTTTTCTCGCTGGCGTACTTCAACCCGCCGATGCGCTCGCGCGCTTCTCTTGCGTCTTTGGCGTCGGGCGATGCCATGAGGTACAGATTGAAGCTCCTTATCGCTTCCTGTGCCTGGCCAGCCTGCTCCTGCGCCACGCCGAGGTTGTAATAATAATCTCCTGCCCATGGCGCGAGGTTTGTAACTTTCTTGTACGCTTCGATCGCGTCCAGATAATCTCTCTGCTGCTTTGCGTGCTTGAAGACATACTTCGCCTGGCCCACGAGTTCGTCGACTTCCGCAGGGATTTTCGGCGCCGGACTCATCGTACGCGCGTGCCTGATGATCTTCTCCCGCAGGGCGTCGTCGTTCGGATTTTTCTGCAGGTCGGCGATGTACTGCCTCAGAGTGTCTTCGGGACTTGCGTTTTGCGCATGCAATCCGGCGGCAAAAATCGCGATGAGCGCGGCGGCAAGAAAGGCGGCCAGGCATCTGCAATTCATGTTTTTCCCCCTTAAGGTGTTGGAGGCGGCGAACCGAACCGGGTTTTCCCGGTGCATCTGTCCAGGCAGCGGTCGGTATATGAATTCAGGCAACTTTCGAGGCAGTTCATCTCCTTGACGGCGCTCTCCAGTTTCCAGGACAGCCGCCGGATCTCCCGGTTGTACGCGTCGGTCGCTTTTTCCACCTTTCGGACATTGACGGCGCTATAGCCGAAAGCCGCGAGGTCGGTATACGTTTCGCCGATCATCTTGGCCTGCTGGAAGTATTGGGATCCGCTCCATGACACAATCTTAAAGGCCTCGAGAAGATCGTTGACGAAGAGGAGGGTGTCAAGCTCCCTTCCTTCATCCTTCGGATCCCCCGACCGAAGCGCCTCGAAGTCTCCTGCGAGAGTGCCCGCGTTGACGATAAATTTAAGCCCTGCGAGCTCGATTTTACGTTTCTTCATCTGCTCCCCGAGCCAGCGGCGCATCGCCGGATCGGAGGAGTTGATCAATCCGTCGAGCTTCCCATAGACGTCTTTTTTGACGCTTGCCTCCAGGCTTCCCAACAGGTTGTACTGCAGGAACATCGACAAGCCGTACTCCACGGCGTTTTTCCGGGAATTCTCGGCGGCATCCTGGAACGTTTCCTGCCAGTTCCCGAACTCTGATACATTGCCCCGCTGGCTCGCGCCGAACTGCTTGAGGAGTGCCTGCAGCCCCTTGATATCCTTTCGAAGCTCCGGGATTCGCTTGCTGGCGGCATCGATATCCTGCTTCATCTTCCGTTCCGGCGGTTCGGTCACGACGGCATTCATTCCCGCCCCTTTCACCGAGCCCGCGTCACGTAAATTTTTCACCGAAGGATCCTTAAGTAACAGACCGGGCGTCGATTCCGCGATCCCCTTAAGTCCCAAACCTCCCGCCCCCGAATCGCCCATTTCTTTCAGGCCAGACCCGCCCGCATCGGCGCCTTTTAGTCCGAGTTCGCCTTCCGTTATTCCCTTCATGCTTTTAAGGGCTTCCTGCTTGCGCATATCGAACTCTTCCTGCCTCCTCCTCGCCTCTTCCTCCACGCGTTTCCTCTCCTCCTCGATCTCCCGCTGTCTCTGCCGTTCGTCCTCCTCCAGTCGCAGGCGCTCTTCATCCTGCCTTCGACGTTCAGCCTCGTAATCGTATGAAGGAGATTGATACGTCGAACCCCCACCCCAGTTCGGCCCGGGTGAACAGGACTGGTTGGAGGGGTTGTATGTCCCGCCACATGATTCGCACCAGCTTTTGTATTTCCTTGCCCAGCTTCCACCGGAACCGGTAGGCGGTCTATTACAGTCGACGGCAAGCGATGCAGAAGGAACCACCAAAGACAGGAAGATAAACAGGAGTGTCGCGACGAATATTGCCGCCGACGAAATCCTCCTCATAAGTGCTCTACTACCGCGGCGACCGGCCCATTCGCACGATGGCGCATGAATCCTCTTGGAGATTCGGAGTATCCCGGGAAGACCCGTTCGAACGACGATATGAGGGATATGAATATTTGCGGGAAGCAGGGCAGGCAAGAGTGCCGGGCCGATAACGATGCTGATGGGTGGCTCAACGGTTAATGGCCCCCTCGCCGCGGCGTCTTCGGTTGCCGCCGCTGGGAGGGATATTACGAAAAATACCCCCGGCAATCAATGATTTCGGACGCCACCGCAACCGATCGGGACCATTGCCGGTTTTGCGTATTAAAACAATTACCATTAAAGATTCAGCGGTATTCCGCGATAAAAACCACATGGCTGTTATTTCAATGGAGTCCCTTTTCGCGGCAATCGACGAAATGGGCGAGCAGGCGGTTCTCGTCTCCGTCCCCGACATGAGGATCGTCCACGCGAACCGGGACTATCTCGCCGCGGTCGGCATGGGGTTGGAGGAAGCGAAGGGGCTTTGCTGCCATTCGGTGAGCCACCACCTGGACCACCCGTGCGACAGCGACGGCCACAGGTGCCCGGTGAGAATCTCAAAGGAAACCGGAGCTCCCGCTTCTGCTGTCCACCTTCATTCAGGAAAAAACGGTGAAGAAGTCCTTGTTGACGTCTCCTCCCGCCCCATGCGCGATGGCGCCGGGAAGATCACCCATGTGCTGGAAATCATCCGTCGAAACGACGAGAAGGGAAGGCTTCACGAAGACCTGAAGCGAAAGACCGGGTTTCTGGAAAATCTCCTGCAAGCCTGTCCCGAGGGCATAATCGGCAACGACATGAAGGGGAACATCTTCCTGTTCAACGAGGGAGCCGAGCGGATCTTCGGATACACGCGGGCCGAGGCGATAGGGAAGATAAAGGCGAGAGACCTGTATCCGCCGGGCGGGGCTCGCGAAGTGAGAGACATGGCCTACTCCGAAAGTTACGGAGGGCGCGGCCGCCTGGTGGATTTCGAGACGTGCATCGTGGACAGGAACGGGATAAAGGTCCCCATCCGTCTTTGCTGCACCGTCATCAAGGAGAACGGCGAGGCCTCGGGGTTTATAGGATTTTTCACGGATATCAAGGAACGCAAGGCGATGGAGGATAGCCTGCGCACGCTCTCCATCACCGACGGCCTCACGGGACTTTACAACCGGCGCCACTTCCAGTCGCTGGCGATAAAGGAGATGGAGAGGATCTGCCGGAGCAAGGGTCACTCCTCACTGCTCATAATCGATGTGGATCACTTCAAGAGGTACAACGACGCTTACGGCCACGCGGAGGGCGATATCGTCCTCAAGACCCTGGCGAGCCTTATAACGAAATCCTTCAGGGCTGCGGACACCGGTTTCCGGCTCGGAGGCGAGGAATTCGCCGTCCTGCTCCCCGACACCGCTTCCGAGCATTCGCTGCTGCCGGCCGAGAGGCTCCGCGCTCAATTCGCCTCGATCCCGTTCCTTCCCGCGGGCAGCAACGGGCCGGTGAGAGTTACGGTCTCGATCGGCATCTCAGAATTGGTCGCAGGCCGCAGTCTTGACGATGTAATAAGGCTCGCCGATGCCGCCATGTACGAGGCGAAGAACCGGGGCAGGAACTGCACCGTCATGCTGGACACCGGTTTCCCGGTAGGCCCTTAAAGAGCGTATCTTCCCGGCAATCCTGAATCAACGCGAACGATTCGCCATCCCGCCAAGCGTTTCCAGCGCCTGCTCGGCCTGTTCCGACCAGAATGCGGCGTTCAGCCGGATGCAATTCCGGTCTGCCCGGGGGATATGTCGTCCAAGCAGCTTCGCACGCGCGAACGCTGCATCGGCGCCTGGGCGATCCACGCAGGATACGGGCTGTGAATGCTTGTTTTGGCGGTATTATGATTTCCGGGATCCGGTTGCCGGAATGGGATCGTGGCGTTGGTTGATCAACTCCTGAGAAGCGGGGGGAGGAGAGGGATGGCAAAGATCGTCTACGAAAAGCGGGATCGTATCGGGTACGTAACCTTGAACAGGCCGGAAGCGCTCAATGCCCTGGACGATGACTTGAACGATGCCTTGTGGGAGGCGTGGGCGGACTTCAACGCGGATGATTCGGTCGATGTCGCGATTGTGACCGGGGCCGGCAAGGCCTTCTGTTCCGGGGCCGACCTCAAATCGTTCATCCCGAAGTGGGAGCACGCGAACATGCTCGACGCACGGAAGAATGCGGCAAGGGGAATCGGGGGCGGAATCACGAGAGGGCAGCACAGGATCGCCAAGCCGATCATCGCAGCGATCAACGGATATGCGATCGGGGGCGGCTTCGAATTGGCTCTCGCCTGCGACATCCGCATCGCATCGGAAAAGGCCAAGTTCGGCGTTTTCGAGGTGAGGCAGGGATTGCACCAGGGCGATGGGGGAATCGTCCGCCTCGTGGCCATTGCGGGTGTCGGAACCGCTCTCGATCTTACCCTTACGGGGCGCGAGGTTTCCGCGGATGAAGCGTTCCGGCTGGGTTTGGTTAACAAGATCGTGCCGCATGAGGAGCTGCTGCCGACTGCCGAAAGCTGGGCGCGGATGATACTCGCCAACGGCCAGAAGGCGGTCCGGTCCGCCAAGGAAACGATCCTCGAAGTCATTGGTCGTCCGCTGGATGATGCATTGAGGCTGGAATCCGTCAACGGGTATTCGAGCTTCGGCGATTTTCGGGAGGTGGCGGAGAGGTTGCAGAAGTTTTTCGGGCGGTCGTGAAAATTCCGGTCGTGAAGAAAACGATGGGGAGGAAGTGGTAAACGCGCTATATTGAACAATAAGAATACATAAGGGATTGCCAGGGCGTGAACGGACCTTGCGCGCGATGCGGAAATCCTTTATCCCCTGATGAAAAATCAGCGGATGAGATCATCACCCACTGCTTTTGCCGGGGATGCAGGGAAGAGATGTTTTCCAGGCTGGACGCCTACTCCCTCCAGGATTACCTGAACAGGCTTAAGTATCCGGTCCTGTTGATGAATGACGACGTCGGCATCGTAACCGCCAACATCACGGCATGTGAAAGTCTTGGCATAGACCCGCGGCACATCGAAGGCCGTCGCGGCGGCGAGGCGATCGAGTGCATAAACTCCCGCCTTCCGGGCGGGTGCGGGAAAACCGTTCACTGCAAGGCCTGCACGATCCGTAGAACGGTGACTGACACGTATCTGACTTCGACCAGCCATTACATGGTGCTCGCGTATGCGGATTGCGAAACGCCGTACGGACCCAGGAAAATCCGGTTCCTTATCTCCACCGAAAAACTCGGGGATCTCGTGCTGCTGAGGATAGACGACATGGAAGGGAAAGAACCCCCCTCGCTTGCCGGCCGGCGCCGCCCGCCTGCGCAGAAATAGCGCCTGCGCTATTCAGCAATCGATTCGGTGATGGCAGGTTTGGCTACCTGTCGCGGATGCGAGGCTGGCGCTACTTAAGCGGCGCCAATACGATGTCGAACTCTATCTTCTTCTCACCGCTTCGGAAGTAGAGCTGGGTCGTAATCGGCCTGTATCCGGGTGCCAACGCCTTGAAGTGGATGTGCAGGCGGCGCCACGGGTATTTGCCGGGGAAATCCGTGGTGTAGCTGTAGGTCCCATCCGCTTTTACCGTCTGGCTTCCCCGATGGGCGTCGTCGTACCTTCCGGACGAATCGGCATGCCACCACTCGATGCGGCCGCCGGAAATAGGCCGGCAATCGGGCGCGCCGAGCAGCCGGCCCGAAACGACAAGTCCCTCTCCCGTGGACGTACGCTCCGGGGCGCCGGGCTTATAGAAAGGGCCCTCGCTGTCGGGCGGCGTCGGCTCGCACTTCGCCTCCGCCCAGGCGTTGCCTCCGCTGCAAAGGAGCAGCGGGATTGCGAGGCACAATGTAACGATTAGCGCTCCCGATCGCATATCGACCCCCAGCTTCTCTCTGAATTATTAGGTTCAATGCCGCTCCTCAGGGTTTCCCTTTCAGGAGCTCATCCTCCGGCGAGGCGAAACGGTGCGAAGCATACCGGGATCATACGGAGGGGATTTAAGGCGATGGAGTTCGGAAGAAGAATATTTCTGCAGATCCTTTCGGTTGCGGCCGCCGCCCTCGGACCGTTCCGGGGCGCGTACGGTGCGGACGTTTCCCGGAAGGATTCCATGAAGAAGCTGGAGCCCGGAAAGACGGCAGACCCGTACGTGCGCGGCGGGAAATCCCTCGTCGCGGCGGTGGGGGGGAAAGATCTGCCGTCGATGGTGAGGAAGGGGGTTTCCTTGATCGGCGGATTCGGGCCGCTCGCGCTCAAGGGGAAGAGCGTTCTCGTGAAGCCGAACGTCGTCGGCGCCAACAGGCATCCGACGACCACGAACCCGGCGGTCGTTTCGGAGGTGGTCAAGGCGCTCTACGAGGAAGGGGCCGGTAAGGTTTTCGTGGGCGACATGTCCGCCCTCGTCCGGGGTTCGACGAAAAGGAACATGGAGCGGACTGGGATGCTCGCGGCAGCCCGCGACGCCGGGGCGGAGCCGGTTTTCTTCGAGGACCACAAGTGGGTGAAGGTCAAGATAGACGGGAAATACATGAAGGAGGTATCGGTCACCGAATGGATATACAAGGTGGACAAGGTTGTGAACCTTCCGGTGATCAAGACGCACGAGTACGCCGGCTATTCGATCTGCCTGAAGAACTTCGTCGGCGCCACGCACCTCAGCCAGAGGCCTTATCTCGTGAATCCGCTCCACTGGGAAGAGGTCGTGGCGGAACTCAATCTCGCCTACCGTCCCGACCTGAACATCGCGGACGGAACGAAGGTGATGGTGGAGGGCGGCCCATGGGAGGGCAGTGCGGAGGAGGCGGGACTTATTATTGCCAGCGGCGACCGGGTCGCCTGCGATGTCGCAGGACTTGCGATAATCAAGGCCTACGGCAGGTGGAAACGTCTACTTTCCTCGTCCCCGTGGGAGATGGGGCAGGTGAAAAGGGCAGTGGAACTCGGGCTTGGATCGGCAAACCGGCAGGAGATGGAGCTTGTCGCGGCCTCCCTCGACGGCGATCCCGCGTTCGATGCCTTGATGGGGAAAGTGAAGTCCTTTATTTCCTCCTGACGAAGATCTGCGTGAAGTACCAGCCGCCCCGGGCATCGCGGGCGATTCCCACGCCGGTCAGGTCGTAGCCGCCCTCGATGTTTTCCTTGTGGCCATGGCTTCCCAGCCACCCTGACACGGCGGCGCGCACGGTTTCGGAGCGCGGGTAGTCGTTGAAGCCGACGTTCTCGGCGATTCCCTTCAACGGGACCGATTTCGAAATTTTGCGCCGCCTCGATTCGAAGCCGTCGTGGCCGGGCGCGATCCGGCCGTCCGCCATGTCCCTGCTGTGGCGGCGGGCGACCGCGGCGATCCGGGCGTCGTAGGCAAGGGGAGCAAGCCCCATGGCCCTTCGATGTTCATTGACGAGTTTGTGCGTTTTCGATTCAAGCGCAATCGCGGCTGCCGATTGAGGTTCCGGCGTTCCTGCCGTCGCGGAACGCGAAACCGCGCATAAGAAGAATGCCGTTAACAGCAACCAGGCGCCCAGGAAACCTGCGCCGGCGGCGATGCGGGCCGGTCGAGTCATATATATGGGAGACATCGTCGAGCCGGAGGATTCTCGTGGAATGATTTTTCTGGAATAATGTTCATTATCCGGCAATCCAATACTTCCCGTGGAGGTCGAAGATGAAGCGATTCCTCGTTGTGCTCGGCATCCTCATGTTCACCGCTGCCATCGCGTTCGCCGCCGGCCCGAAGGACTACCAGGTGACGGGGCCGGTGCTCGAGGTCAAGGACGACGTCATAGTCGTCCAGAAGGGGAAGGACAAGTGGGAGATCGCCCGTGACAAGGACACGAAAGTCACCGGGGACCTCAAGGTCGGATCCAAGGTAACGATCATGTACAAGATGAAGGCGACAAGCATAGAGGCAAAGGAGGAGAAAAAGAAGGGGGCGGCCAAGAAATAACGCGGGACCCGGGCCTGGACTATCTCCTTCCGCCGAGGATGGAGCCCAGGACCCCCCGGATGATCTGGCGCCCTATCTGGCTGCCGATGGCGTGTGCGGCGCTCTTCGCCGCCGCCGTGAACAGGTCCGTGGTCTGGGAGCGGGGGGCCGCGCGCCGGCCTGCCGGCGTCGATGGAGATTCTCCTTCCGGGGCCTCCCGCCCGGCCTTGGCCTTGAGCGTTTCGTAAGCGGATTCCCGGTCGACCGCGCGCTCGTAGTGCCCGGCGAGCACGGAATCCTTGATGACCCGGGCGCGCTCCTCGCCGGTGAGGGGCGCAAGCCGGCTAACCGGGGGGTACACCAAAGCTCGCTCCACGACCGTGGGGGTCCCCTTCTCGTCGAGGACGGAGACGAGCGCTTCCCCGACGGACAACTCCGTGATCGCTTTGACCGCATCAAGCTTTGGATTCTGCCGGAAGGTCTCCGCCGCCACCTTCACTGCGCGCTGGTCCTTCGGGGTGAACGCACGGAGGGCGTGCTGGACACGGTTGCCCAGTTGTCCCAGGATCGTTTCCGGAAGGTCGAGCGGGTTCTGTGTCACGAAGTAAACCCCCACCCCCTTGGACCGGATGAGCCTTACCACCTGCTCGATCTTGTCCGTTAAAGCCTTCGGCGCGTCCTCGAAGAGCAGGTGGGCCTCGTCGAAGAAGAACACGAGCGTCGGTTTCCCGGGATCGCCCACCTCGGGGAGATTCTCGAAGAGTTCCGACAGCAGGAAGAGCAGGAAGGTGGCGTACAGTTTCGGCGACTGCATCAGCTTGTCCGCGGCGAGGATGTTGATCACTCCCCTGCCGGAAGCGTCCGTCTGCAGGAAATCCTTGAGTTCGATCGCCGGTTCGCCGAAGAACCGGTCCGCGCCCTGCTGTTCCAGGGCCAGGAGATTCCGCTGGATCGCGCCGATGCTCGCCGCCGAGATGTTCCCGTACCCGGTCCGGAACCGCTCCGCGTTCTCCCCGGTGAACTGGAGCATGGAACGGAGGTCCTTTATATCCAGCAGCAGAAGCCCGTTGTCGTCGGCGATCTTGAACACAATGGAGAGGACGCCCGACTGGATCTCGTTGAGGTTCAGGATCCGCCCGAGGAGGAGGGGACCCATCTCGGATATCGTGGCCCGGACGGGATGTCCCTGCTCCCCGTAAAGGTCCCAGAAAGCGACCGGACGGCCTTCGTATCCGAATCCGGGAAGTCCGAACGACTTGACGCGCTCCGCCACCTTGGGGTGGTCCCCTCCGGGATGGGGAATCCCGGAGAGGTCGCCCTTTACGTCCGCGAGGAACACGGGAACCCCGATGCCGCTGAGCCGCTCGGCTATCACCCGCAGCGTGACGGTCTTTCCGGTTCCCGTCGCCCCCGCGACCAGGCCATGGCGGTTCGCCATTTCCGGAAGGAGGCAGATATCGGCCTTTTTCCCCCTTGCGATCGGGAGCGGCTCGGCTCTGTTTCCCATCCGCCGCGAGCCTACTGTACCTTCGTGAACTTGGTCTTGGCGGCGCCGCAGATCGGGCACTTCTCCGGCGCGCTGCCGTATACCGTGTTGCCGCAGACTTCGCAGATGAATATGTCCTGGTTGGCGAGGTCCTTTCCGCTCTTCAGGCTGGCCAACGCCGCCGAGTAGAGGTCGTGGTGGATCTTCTCGACGGCAAGGGCGTTCCGGAATGATATCGCCGCGCCGGTGTTTTTTTCCGCTTCGGCCTCTTTAAGGAAGGCCGGGTACATCTCCCTGAATTCGTACCCTTCCCCGTTTATGGCCGTCTGGATATTTTCCGCCGTGCCCTTTACGCCCCCCATCACGCGGAAATGGGCGTGAGCGTGCACGGTTTCCGCCGCCGCCGCCGCGCGGAACAGCTTCGCTATCTGGGGAAATCCGTCCGACTCCGCCTTCTTCGCGAATGCCAGGTACATCCTGTTGGCCTGGCTCTCGCCCGCAAATGCGTCTTTCAGGTTCTTTTCGGTTGCCATCTTTGCCTCCTTGTCGTGCGAATATCCCTCGGGATGGCGTGGTTGGTGAAATCCTGCACGCGACCGGCGCTCATTCGGGTGTCAACGGCCCCTCACCCCCTCCAGGCGAGGGGATGAAGGGCCAGTTCGGTTCCTGTCGATTACGACTTTATTATTGGGTGAGGATAACTATCTCTACCCTCCGGTTCTCGAACCGCCCCTTCTCCGTCTTGTTGTCGGCGATGGGCTTGGTCAGCCCGTACCCGGCCGTCTTTATCCGGTTGCCGTTCTGCACGCCTTTGTCCACAAGATATTTCTTGACGGCGGCGGCCCTTTTCTCGGAAAGGGTTTGGTTGTACTTCGCTTTCCCCCTGTTGTCGGTGTGGCCTTCCACGGAAATCGCGTACCCCGGATACTTCTTAACGAAGTCGACCGCCTTCTGGAGCTCGGCGAGGTCGGATTTCCGGATATCCGCCTTGGCGGTATCGAAGTTTACATGTATGGCCAGGCGGTCGACCACCTTGGGCGCAGGGGGGGGAGGAGGCGGGGTCACGTTGACCGTGGTAGTCGCGGTCTTGGTGCCGCCCTCGCCTTTCGCGGTTATCGTGTATTGCGTCGTGGCCGCGGGACACACTTCCCGGGAGCCGCCGGGGTCCACGGCGCCGATGCCCTGATCGATCGAGGCGCTTGTGGCGTTTGTGGACGACCAGGCCAGCTTCGTGCACTTTCCCTGTTCGACCGCGGCCGGATTCGCGGAAAGCGAGACGGTCGGCGCGGCAGGCATCGGAGGAGGCGGAGCCGCGGCAGGCATCGGTTTCGGCGCTTCGGCTTTCTTCGGGCAGAGGGCGTTCGCGCGAGCGGCGGCCTCATTGGCTTTGGCTCTGGCCTCTTCGGTACGGCACGACCAGTAGATCTCGTAGGCGTCGTTTTTCATCTTCTCGGCGGCGGCGAAATCCGCAGGGCATTCCTTGTCTTTGCCGGCGGCCTTTGCGGCTGCCACGGCCCTGTCCGCGGCCGGCAACTCCTTGTGGTAGTACCAGATCTGCTTTTTCGGGGCGAATTCCATCGAGGCGCACCCCGCAAATAAGGCGAAAATAAACAGGAGGCCGATAGCGGAGAGACGATACGTCCACTTGTGGTCCATTGTCGCTTCTCCTCTCTGGGGTTTTTTTAGGCAGACGCTATAAATACCCTACATTAAGAAGAAACGCCGTGCAATAAAGCAATCAGACACTCGGAAACGTCCTCATTCTGCGGCGAATTCCAGGTTGAAGCAGTCCCTTCTATGAAAGTCCGGCCGGGTGCCGGCATGGACCAATGCCCAGTGGCCGGTATCGCCCATTGCCGTCCTGATGACGGCTGCAACGGCAATTTCCACGGGCGAATTCGCAGGTATAAGCTTCCCGATTTCCAGTTCCAGGAAAAAATAGATCGCCGCCGGTTTCCTTCGGACCTCGAACGGTAGCGAGGAGAGAGCCGGCTCCTCCCGCATCCCCTCCCTGTAGGACTCAAATCGATAGACATTCCAATGGCCGGCCGGCGAAAAGTTGAATTCCCAATAGCGCTTGGAACCCTTCACACCGAGAAAGACTTCCAGGCAGGTTCCTTCCCAGAGGCGGTCCTTCCTCGCCGGGAATGTTTCCGGTTCGGGGATCGCCAGTTCGGCCAGGTCGCCCGTAATAGCGCAGCGTACGGACAGCCTGTCCACATGCCTCTCGACCGATCCGCCGATTTCCAGATCGGGTCCTTTCCCCTCTCCCCGGAACGGCGTCAGGGAAAATTTCATGTTCAGGCGACCGGTCCGTACCTGAGGAACCGGGCGCGCCGCTTCGCGAACGCCCGCTCCTCGCGCCTCCATGCCGCCGCGAGCTCCCGCCACCCCTGTCCACGCTCGAGCGCTTCACGTTCACGAGCGGAGCCGCACAGCAGGTCGAAAGCGGGGACGTCCTCGACGAACTCGTAGGGTTCGGTCCGCCATCGGAAACGCGCGGGGTCCTGGGATCGTGCCGCTGCGACGCAGGCCACGCCGGTGCGGAAGGGACGAAAGGCCTCCCGGTCGTCGACGACGACCTCGACGCCGTGGCAACGCGTCCCGGCGTGCTTGTCCCAGGTCGGCACGAAGCTGGCCTGACGGAACCGGACCCCGGGAAGCCGCTCGGACGCAAGCGCCTCCGCAAGCCGGCCGGCATTAAGCCACGGCGCCCCGAACAGCTCGAACGGCCGCGTCGTGCCCCGCCCCTCGCTGAGGTTCGTCCCCTCGAGAAGGCACATTCCCGGATAGACGAGCGCCGTCTCCGGCGTCGGCATGTTTGGCGACGGGAAGACCCATGGAAGACCGGTGTCGCGCTGGTGCATGCCCCGCCTCCAGCCGCGGCAGGGGATCACGGTGAGCGCAAGGTCCAGGCCCCGCTCCTCACGGTACATGCAGGCGAGCTCCCCGACGGTGAGGCCGTGGCGGACCGCAACGTCGTGAACGCCGCAGAAGCTCTCGAAGCCGGGGCGGAGCGCCGGTCCTTCCACTTCGCGCCCACCGATCGGGTTCGGCCGGTCCAGGACGAAGAAGGCGAGCTTCTCCCGGGCCGCCGCCTCCATGCAGAAGAGCATGGTCGCCTGATACGTGTAATAGCGCGCCCCGATGTCCTGAATGTCGAAGACCAGCGCGTCCAGGCCGCTCAATTTCCGGGCGTCCGGCCGAAGCGAGTCAGGGCTGTTTCCATACAGCGAGTGGACCGGCACCCCGGTCCGACGGTCGCGCTCGTCCCCCACGGCCGCCATATATTGAAGGTCGCCGCGGACGCCGTGTTCCGGGCCGAAGAGGGCGGCGAGACGGACGCCCCGCGCTTCC